>NZ_JBHSIU010000021.1:0-98101 GCF_042653625.1 Dactylosporangium cerinum
GACGCCGCCGGACAAATTTTCGCGATAGGCCCTCACTTCGGTGAGGGCCTATCGTCGTTTCGACTGCAAAAAAAGAGGGCCTCGAAAGGCCCGGAACAAAGCGGATCAGCGGTGCTCGACTGCGTCGCGCAGTTGGAGCATGGCGTTTGCGGCGTCGTTGACCGGCCGGCCGGGGAACAGGGCGACCGCCACCGAGCCGTTGTCGGCCCAGCCGCACACCGCGATCTCGCCCTCCTTGTCGACGGTCACGCCGCAGCGCATGATCCCGCCGAGGTCGCCCGCATCGACGTCGCGGAGGTCGCGGACCGCGCCGCTGTCGTCGGCGACCACCTTGAACGCGGCGGTCAGCGACTTCTCCGGCTTCCAGACGCGGGCGGTGCCGGCGACGAGGATGACGGTCTGCGCCTGGTCCTTGTAGATGGCGCCGACGCTCTTGTCGAGGTTCACCTCGGCGGCGATGGCGTCGCGGACGTATTCGGCGGTGTTCTTCGCGTCGTCCGAGGAGTCCATCGTGAACGCGCCGACCTGGGCCGGCGTGGAGACCGTGGTGCCCCGCTGCGACGTGACCCGGACGACCGTCGGGCCGTAGACGACCGCGGACCCGAGCAGGGCAACGCCGGCGAGGGCGCCGCAGACGATGGCGACCTTCTTCACGTTGATGGCGGAGCCGGGCCTGTCGTCAGGAGCGGGGTCATCGTCGAAGCCGTCGTCGGACATACCCGGAAGATCGACCATCGGCGCAGCGTAGCAAGGCCCGCCACGCGAAGTGGGGCCGGACCACGGCGGCCCGGCCCCACTCGTACACCTGCGAAAACGACGAATCAGCGGCTTTCGACGGCGGGTCGGATCTGCAGGAAGAGGTCCGCTGCCTCTTTGAGCTCGCGGCCGATGAAGATGGCGATGCCGACGCTGCCGTGGTCCGCCCAGGCGCAGAGGGTCATCGGCAGGTCGTCCTCGGTGCCGCTGCCACATTTCACCGTGCCGCCCAGGTCGCCGGCCGGGTAGCTGGTCTGGCCGCCGACGCCGCTGCCGGAGGTGGAGTTGAAGCCCTTGAACGCGTCCTCGATCTCGCTGTCGGGGAAGAACACCGTCGAGGTCGCGGCGACGAGCACGACCAGCTTCTGCGGGTCGCCGTCGCTGTAGATGCCCGCCGCGACCTGGTCGACGTCGCCGACGTCGTTGCGCAGGTCGGTCTCCATCTGGTCGACGATCTTCTGCATCTCGTCGGAGGTCTCCTTGTTGAGACCGCCGGGCAGCGTGGGTGGCGCGGTGACCGTGGTGCCGTTCGCGGAGATGACCGGATACAGGAACGCGCCGCAGCCGACCGCGCAGACCAGGAACAGGACGCCCAGGATGGCGAGGGTGATCTTCAGGCCCTTGCCCCGGCGCGGCGGTGGTGGCGGCGGGGTGAACGGCTGCTGGTAACCAGGCTGCTGATAGGGCTGCTGTTGGAACGGTGGCGCCGACGCCTGGTACGGGTCCTGGTAGGCCGGCTGCTGATACGGCGGCGGTGGCTGCTGTTGGTAGGACTGCGGAGGGCCGTATGGCCCGGGCTGCTGCTGGTAGGACCCGTCGCTCGGAGTCTGTTGCGTGCCGAACTCCGGCGCCAGGTCATACGACTGCGGCTGGAACGGCTGCGAACGGGGCTCGTCGTCGGACGGGCGAGGCGGGTAAGTCACCGTCGATCAGTCTCCTGAGTGAGGGGGCACTGGCGAGCGTAGACCCCGCATGCGAAGTTCTAGACTCGCTATGTGACGGAGACTCAACGGACGCCCGGCCCCGGTGACACGACGGCCGAGCCGACCGCCCCCACTGCCTCGGTGCTCTCGGCCCAGTATGCGCCTGGCGAGGTAGAACAGCGGCGGTATGAGCAATGGGTCGCCGACGGGCTGTTCACGGCGGACGCGGCCAGTGACAAGCCCGCGTTCGCCATCGTGCTGCCTCCGCCGAACGTGACGGGATCGCTGCACATCGGCCACGCCCTCGACCACACGGTCCAGGACGCCCTCATCCGCCGCAAGCGGATGGAGGGCTTCGAGGCGCTGTGGCTGCCCGGCATGGACCACGCCGGCATCGCCACCCAGAACGTCGTGGAGCGGCAGCTCGCCGCGTCCGGGCAGTCCCGGCACGACCTGGGCCGCGAGGCGTTCGTGGAGAAGGTCTGGCAGTGGAAGGCCGAGTCCGGCGGCAAGATTCTCGGGCAGATGACCCGGCTCGGTGACTCCGTGGACTGGAGCCGCGAGCGGTTCACCATGGACGAGGGCCTGTCCCGCGCCGTCCTCACCATCTTCAAGCGGCTCTTCGACGACGGCCTCATCTACCGGGCCGAACGCATCATCAACTGGTGCCCGCGGTGCCTGACCGCGCTGTCCGACATCGAGGTCGAGCACTCCGACGACGACGGGGAGCTCGTCTCCATCCGCTACGGTGACGGCGCCGACGCGATCGTGGTCGCCACCACCCGGGCCGAGACGATGCTCGGTGACACCGCGGTGGCGGTGCACCCGGACGACGAGCGCTACAAGCACCTGGTCGGCACCGAGGTGGAGCTGCCGCTCACCGGGCGGCGCATCCCGATCGTCGCCGACGCGCACGTCGACCCGGCGTTCGGCACCGGCGCGGTCAAGGTGACCCCGGCGCACGACCCCAACGACTTCGAGATCGGCCAGCGGCACGACCTGCCCAGCCTCACGATCATGGACGAGCACGGCGTCATCACCGTGCACGGGCCGTTCGTCGGGCTGGACCGGTTCGAGGCGCGCCCGGCCGTCGTCGCCGCGCTGCGCGCCGAGGGGCGCATCGTGGCCGAGAAGCGGCCGTATGTGCACGCCGTCGGGCACTGCCAGCGCTGCGGCACCACCGTCGAGCCGCGGCTGTCGCTGCAGTGGTTCGTGCGGACCGAGCCCCTCGCCCGGGCCGCCGGCGACGCCGTGCGGGACGGCCGGGTCCGGGTCGAGCCGCCCGAGCTGACCAAGCGCTACTTCGGCTGGGTCGACAACATGCACGACTGGTGCATCTCCCGGCAGCTGTGGTGGGGGCATCGGATCCCGGTCTGGTACGGGCCACAGGGCGAGGTCGTCTGCGTCGGCCCCGACGAGCAGCCCCCGGCCGGCGACGGCTGGACCCAGGACCAGGACGTCCTGGACACCTGGTTCTCCTCGGCGCTGTGGCCGTTCTCCACGCTCGGCTGGCCCGACGAGACCCCCGACCTGGCGAAGTTCTACCCGACGAGCGTTCTCGTCACCGGCTACGACATCCTGTTCTTCTGGGTCGCCCGGATGATGATGTTCGGCCTGTATGCGATGGACGGCCGGCAGCCGTTCGACGTCGTCATGCTCCACGGCATGGTCCGCGACCAGCACGGCAAGAAGATGTCGAAGTCGTTCGGCAACGTCGTGGACCCGCTGGACTGGATCGAGCGGTTCGGCGCCGACGCGACCCGCTTCACCCTCGCCCGCGGCGCCAACCCCGGCGCGGACGTCCCCGTCAGCGAGGAGTGGGTGCAGGGCGCCCGCAACTTCTGCAACAAGCTGTGGAATGCGACCAGGTTCGGCCTGTCCAACGGTGCGACCGTCGAGGGCGAGCTGCCGACCGGTGACCTGTCGACCGTCGACCGGTGGATCCTGTCGCGGTTGCAGCACGTCATCGCCGAGGTCGACGAGCAGTTCGAGGCGTACGAGCTGGCGAAGGTCTGCGACACGCTGTACCACTTCGCGTGGGACGACGTGTGTGACTGGTACCTGGAGCTGTCGAAGGGGGCCATGACCCCGGCGCGGCAGCGCGTGCTCGGCCACGTGCTGGACCAGCTGCTGCGGCTGCTGCACCCGATCACGCCGTTCGTGACCGAGGAGCTGTGGACGACGCTGACCGGCGCGCCGACCCTGGTGCGGGCGTCCTGGCCGGTCGCTGACCAGGCGTTGGTCAACGACGCGGCCGAGCGTGAGGTCGCCGACCTGCAGCGGGTCGTCACCGAGGTCCGCCGGTTCCGCGCCGACCAGGGCGTCAAGCCGGCCCAGAAGGTGGTCGCCCGCCTGGAGGGCCTCGACGCCGCCGGGCTGTCCGCCCACGAGGGTCTCATCCGGTCCCTGGCGCGCCTGGAGGCGCCGGGCGCGGAGTTCGCCGCGACGGCGAAGCTCAGCGTGGGCGTCGGCGTCACCGTCGAGCTCGACACCCGCGGCACGATCGACGTCGCCGCCGAGCGGGCCCGGCTCGGCAAGGACAAGGCCGCCGCGGAGAAGGAAGCCGCGCAGTGCCGGGCGAAGCTCGACAACCCGGCGTTCACCGACAAGGCACCCGAGCCGGTCGTGGAGAAGATCCGGCAGCGGCTCGCCGCGGCCGAGGCCGACCTGGCCCGCATCACCGGGCAGCTGGACGCGCTGTGAGCGGGCCCGGCCGTTTCACCGAGGTCGAGCAGGAGCTCAACGGGCGCGGCTTCACCCGGATGGTGTTCGACCTGGGGCGGATCGAAGGGCTGCTCGACCTCATGGGCAGCCCGCAGCGGGCGTACCCGGCGATCCACATCACCGGCACCAACGGCAAGACCTCGACGGCCCGGATGATCGACTCGCTGCTGCGCGCCCACGGGCTGCGGACCGGGCGGTACACCAGCCCGCACCTGCAGACCATCCGTGAGCGGATCAGCATCGAGGACGAGCCGATCAGCGAGGACCGGTTCGTCGAGATCTACGACGAGGTCCAGCCGCTCGCCGAGTACCTCGACGCGCGCAGCGACGCGCCGCTGACGTACTTCGACATGACGACCGCGATGGCGTTCGCCGCGTTCGCCGACGCGCCCGTCGACGTCGCCGTGATCGAGGTCGGCCTGGGCGGTGCCGACGACTCGACCAACGTGCTGCAGGCGCAGACGACCGTGATCACCCCGATCGGTCTCGACCACACCGAGTGGCTCGGCGACACCATCGAGGACATCGCCCTGGCCAAGGCCGGGATCGTCCACAAGGGATCCACGCTGATCTGCGCCGCGCAGCCGGAGGAGGCGATGCGCCCGATCCTGGAGCGCTGCGCCGAGGTCGGCGCGACCGTCGCCCGCGAAGGCCGGGAGTTCGGCGTCGTGCAGCGCGACCTCGCCGTCGGCGGGCAGGTCCTGACCCTGCGCGGGCTCTCCGGCACCTACGAGGGCATCTTCCTGCCGCTGCACGGCGAGCACCAGGCGCAGAACGCGGCGATCGCGCTCGCCGCCGTCGAGACGTTCCTCGGCGCCGGCAACGAACGCGCCCTGAACGCGGAGTCCGTCCGCGACGGGTTCGGCGGCGCGACCTCACCCGGACGCCTCGAACGGGTCCGCAACTCCCCGCCGATCCTCGTCGACGCCGCCCACAACGCGGCCGGCATGCAGGCGACCGTCCGCGCGCTCAACGAGGAGTTCGCGTTCAACGGCCTCGTCGCCGTCGTCGCGGCCCTCGCCGACAAGGACGTCGAGGGGATGCTGGAGCTGCTCGAGCCGATCACCGAGAGCATCGTCTGCACCCGCAACAGCTCGCCGCGGGCCATGTCGGCCACGCAGCTCGGCGCCATCGCCGAGGAGCTGTACGGCCCCGAACGGGTCCACGTCGTGCCGGACTTCCTCGACGCGATCGACACCGCCGTCGCCCTCGCCGAGTCCGACAACGCCGTCCCCGGCACCATCGGCATCCTCATCACCGGCTCGGTCGTCACCGTCGCCGACGCCCGCGGGCTGCTGAAGCGATGAGCGGTCCGGAGCGCAGCGGAGGAGCCGTTCATCATGAGCGCAGGGTTGGCTCGCGGCGGCGCCGGAGCGCAGCGGAGGTGACGCAATGAGCGGTCCGGAGCGCAGCGGAGGAGCCGTTCATCATGAGCGCAGGGTTGGCTCACGGCGGCGCCGGAGCGCAGCGGAGGTGACGCAATGAGCGGTCCGGAGCGCAGCGGAGGAGCCGTTCATCATGAGCGCAGGGTTGGCTCACGGCGGCGCCGGAGCGCAGCGGAGGTGACGCCGTGAGCACCGCCGGACTGAAGAACCCGGGGGGCGCGGTCCGCGGCGTCGGCGCGTCCGCGCTCGTCGTGTTCGGGCTGGTCCTGCTGCTGGCGCTGCTGCCCCTGGCGAAGCTCGGCCAGTCGACGGCGGCGATCTGGCTCTGCGCCGGGCTCGCCGGGTACAGCTTCGTCCTGTGCGGGCTGCTGAAGCACGACTGGGCCTGGTTCGCGGGGCTGGTCGTGCCGGTCGGCCTGCTCGCCGGGGGCGTCCTGCACTGGTCGCTGCTGGCCCTCGGCATCGTCTTCGGCCTCACCTGGGGATACGTGCTGTACGTCCGGCGGGCCGTCTACGCGAACAAACCCTGAGCCATGCGGGCGAGCCGGCTGCTGTCCACGCTCCTGCTGCTGCAGACCCGGGGCCGGCTCACCGCGCAGCAGATCGCCGGCGAGCTCGAAGTGTCGGTGCGCACGGTGTACCGCGACATCGAGGCGCTGTCGGCGTCAGGTGTCCCGGTGTACGCCGACCGCGGGCCCACCGGTGGCTACCAGCTCGTCGACGGCTACCGGACCACCCTGACCGGGCTCACCACCGACGAGGCCGCCGCCCTGTTCCTCGCCGGTAGCGGCGCCACCGCCGGGCACCTCGGTCTCGGGCCCACCCTCGACGCGGCGCAGCTCAAGCTCCTCGCCGCGATGCCGCTCGAGCAGCGCACGATGGCGGCCCGGATCCAGGAGCGCGTGCACGTCGACGCCCCCGGCTGGTTCCGTGACCCGGAGGCGCCGCCGCACCTCGACACGGTCGCCGGTGCCGTCTGGGACCAGCGGCCGCTGCGGGTGACGTACCGCAAGTGGGACGGCACCCAGGTCGAGCGGACCCTGGAGGCGTTCGGGCTGGTCCTGAAGGGCACCGCCTGGTACGTCGTCGCCCGCGGGCGGGAACGCGTCAACGCCTACCGGATCTCGCGCATCGACACCGCCGCCGTCCTCGACGGGCGATTCGACCGCCCCGCCGACTTCGACCTGCGCGGGTACTGGACCGAGTGGTCCGAGCGGCTCCAGCGCACCCTGTACCGCGGCGGCGACGCCACCGTCCTCGTCGGGCCTCGCGCGGCGAGCATGTGGTGGATGCTCGGCCCGGTCGCCGAACGGGCGCTGCGGGACACCGCCGGCCCGCCCGACGCCGACGGCTGGGTCCGGATCGTCATGCCGATCGAGTCGTTCGAACACGCCCGCGTCGACCTGGGCCGCTTCGGCCCGGACGTCGAGGTCGTGGCCCCGGCGGCGCTGCGCGACCTGATGCGCCGCACCGCCGAGGACACGCTGCGCCGGTATGCCTAGCGGCGCAGCTCCCACTTGGTCAGCGCGATCGCGTGGCCGTCGGGGTCGCGGAACGTCGCCGAGCACAGCTCCAGCTGCTCGCCCTGCGGGACGACCCGCGGCCGGTGGACGAAGTCGACGCCCTGCTCGCGGAGCCGCTCGTAGGCCTCGTAGACGTCGGGGACCTCGAGGTTGAGGTGGACGACGCGGCGGTCGACCGGCGGCATGTCCGCGACCCGGCGCAGCACGACCCTGGCGTCGCCGGTCGCGAGGACCGCCGCGGCCGGGCCGCTGTCGAGCTCGGTGAGGCCGAGCGTGTCGCGGTAGAACCGCCGGGAACGATCCAGGTCCGACACGATCAGCGTGATGCTCACACCGTTGACCCCGTCCAGCGGGGTCGTCGGCGGGCGCTGCTGGGTGGCCAGGAACTGGCCCACCGCGCCCTCCGACGGCGGCTGCTCCTCCAGCTGGTCCTCGGGGGAGTCGCTGACGTAGTGCTCCGTGGCGTACGGGTCAGGGGCGACCGGCTCGTCGTCGTCATCGGTGGTCGCGTGCTTCGGCCAGACCGGGGGAGCGCCGAACATGCCGGCGCCGAGCGGCGCCGCGTCGCGGGAGTGGCCGTTGCCCGACCACGCCGACGTCGTGCGCTCCGGCCGGCCGCCGGCGTCCACCGCGCCCCACGGCCGGGTGGTGCCCGAGCCGTTGCTGCCGGCGTCCACCACCGCCGGCTCGGCGGCCGCATCGGTGTCCGGCTCGGCAACGGCGGCGGACGCCTCGTTGGCGGACCGTAGCGGGGTCGGCGGGACCACCGCCGGTGCCGGGGGCTCCTCGGCGGGCGCCGGCAGCTCGGCGTCGACGACCGGGATCGGCTCGATCCGCGGGATCCTGGTCGGCAGCTGCTCCGTCTCGCGGTCGGGCCACCAGGTGATCCCGGACGCGAGCGCGGCGGTGCCGGAAGGGCGGTCGCCGGGCACCTCCGCGCCGCCCTCGACCGCCGTCTCCGTCTCGGGCCGCACCTCGACCACCGCGTCGTCGTCGGGGTCGGCCGAGGTGGCAGCGGGCTTGGTCATCGTCACGGCGGCGGGCGGCCCGGTGACCGGCTCCGCGGCGGCGAGGTCCGACTCCGGCAGGTCCGGCGGCGGGGTGAGCGCCGAACCGGCCTCCGGGATCGTGTACGTCGCCGGCGCCTCCTCCGCCACGACCGCCGGGGTCTCCTCCGGCGCCGGGGCGGCCGGCTGCGCGCCGCGGCCGGGGCCGCGGTCGTGGGTGCCGGGGCGGGGCCGAGGGCTCGGGCGGCGGCGGGCGCCGCCACGCACCGGGTTGGACGGGAGCCGGACCACCATCGGCGGCGTGTCCTCGGTGGCGACGCCGGTGTGCAGAGACCGGGCCGGGTCCTGCGCGGCGGCCTCGGCCGGCTCCTCGAGCCCGCCCGTGGCCGCCGGCGGGTCACCCGGCTCGGCGAACGCGACGGCGGCCGCCGTCGCACCGGTGCCGGAAGCGCCGAGGCCCGGCGTCGGACCGGGGGAGGTCGGTCGCTGGGCGGGCCTCGTCTGCCCGGTCCGGTCGGCGCGGCCGGACAGCCGGACCGGCTCGATGACCGGCGCCGCGATCGGAGGCAGGTCGGTGAGCGTCGGCCGGTCGTCGGGCGGCAGGTCGTCGCCCGGCCGCTCGAACGGCGGGCCGCCGGCGCGGTTGCGGGCGCGCCGGCGCTCGTAGTCGTCGGTCGGGGAGTCGGTGATGTCGAGCTCGTCGCCGTCCAGGGAGTAGCGGGGCGCGTTGCCACCGCCGGGCCGGCGCTCCGACGCCTGGGCGTCCTGGTGCGACTGGACCTTGTCCCAGACGACGGCGAGCTTGCGCGGGTTGCCCTTGAGGACCTGGACGGGCAGGGTGGCGCCGGCGTCCGGCCACTTGTCGAGCGGGATCGCCGGATCGACGGTGGAGACCGTGACGCCGTTGATGCCGGTCGCCTTGACGACGAGCTTGAGCCGCCCGCGGGCGGTCCGGCCGTCGGTCGTCGGGCGGGGCGAGATATCGGCGACTCTCGCTGTGCCATAGACGTATTGCCGCACCTTGTTGCGCGAGTTCAGGACAAGGATCAGCACCGGACCGGCCGCGGCCACGATGATGCCCAACGCGACCACCAAGGCGTTGGTCATACCCAGTCCGCAGAATGCCAGAAAACCGCCGACCACGATGAGCAGGGCGATCACGAGTTTTCTGCTGCCGGTGTCCTGTGCACGATTGCTGGACGGCAAGTCGACCTCCCCAGACGACTGACATCAGGCTATGCCTGATCATCGCCGGAACGGAAGTCTTCGGCACCCTGGCGGGTCGGCGACGGTGACGCTCGGTAGGCTCGGAGGCGGTACCGAACCCATCTTGGAGGCACGTCGTGGCCGAGCGTTCGCTCGTTTTGATCAAGCCTGATGCCGTGCGTCGTGGACTCGTCGGCGAGATCATCGGCCGGTTGGAGCGCAAGGGCCTCGCCATCGACGCGATGCGGCTGCGCACCATGGACCGGGCCCTCGCCGACCAGCACTACGCCGAGCACGTCGAGCGGGACTTCTACCCGCCGCTGCGCGACTTCATGACCAGCGGCAACCTGGTCGCGCTGGTCGTTTCGGGCGACGAGGCGATCGCCGTCATCCGCACCCTGATCGGCTCGACCGACGGCCGCAAGGCCGCGCCCGGCAGCATTCGCGGCGATTTCTCGCTGTCCAACCGGGAGAATCTCGTGCACGCGTCCGACTCCGTGGACAGTGCGAAGCGTGAGATTGCGCTGTGGTTCCCGGAGCTCGCGGAATAGAAATCACCCCGCCGGGGTGAGACCTGCATGGGCGAGGGGGACGGGTGCTGGGACACCCGTCCCCCTCACTGTGTTGGGGAAGAAAGCTGAATTTGGACGGACCCGCGGCCGGTGCCGATACCGGCCGCGGGGCCTTACCCGCCCCACCCCTGGGTCGGGAGAACCAGTACCTACGGCAGGGTCGCCAGGTGCGGCTTGACGGTCTTGGCGAAGTTGTTGCCGTTGGTGACGTCCCAGTTGATCGACCAGGTCATCGCCCCGCGGATGCCGGGGTAGGTGTGCGGCGGCTTGAACGTGCCGCAGCTGGTGCCGGTCGCCAGGCAGGACAGCGCCTGGTTGACCAGGGCCGGGGCGACCACGCCGCCGCCGGCCGCGCCGGGACCGGCGGGCAGGCCGAGGGCGACCTGGTCGGGCCGCAGCCCGTTCTCCAGCTGGATGCAGGCCAGGGCGGTCATGAAGTTGACGGTGCCCTGCGAGTACGCGGCCATCTGGTCGCAGCCGAGCATGCTGCCCGAGTTGTAGAACTGGGTGTAGACGACGGTCAGGATGTCCTTGATGGACAGTGCCAGGGCGAAGTAGCTGCCGCCGGTGGACTGCATGTCGATCGTCTGCGGCGCCATCGTGATGATGAGGTTCGCGCCGGCCTTGGCCCGCAGTGAGCGCAGCGCCTGCGCCATGTAGGTCGGGTTGAGGCCGTTCTCCAGGTCGATGTCGATGCCGTCGAAGCCGTACTGCTGCATCAGCGACCAGGCGCTGTTGGCGAAGTTCGTGGCGGCGGTCGAGTCGCCGACGCTGACCCGGCCGGCCTCGCCGCCGACGGACAGGATGACCTTCTTGCCGCGGGCGTGCAGGGTGGCGATGTCGGACTTGAACTCCGCGTCGGTGTAGCCGCCCAGCGCCGAGGCGAGCTGCGGGTCGACCGCGAACGTGAGCTGGCCCGGCTGCGAGCCGGTCTCGGCGAACGCGACGTCGATCAGGTCGTACTCGCTGGGCGTGTCCCGCAGCTTCAGCTTCGCCGCGCTGTTGACGAAGTCCTGCCAGTAGCCGGTCAGGAAGTGCTTCGGCAGCGGGCTCGGCGGCGTCGACGTGGACGGCGACGGTGAGGTCGACGGCGACTTCGACGGGGAGGCGGAGGGGGACGCGGACGGCGACGTCGAGCGCGACGGGGATGCCGAAGGCGTGGTCGGTTCGAGCGTGGTCGGTGGGGTACCACCGGGCCCGCTCAGCGAGAAGTCGTCCGCGGTGTACGCGGGCTGGCCGTACCAGCCGTGGACGTAGACGACCGCGGAGGTCTGCGCCGCGCCGGTGGTGAACGTGACCGACAGCTGCTGGTAGCCGCTGGTGCCGGGGGTCCAGGTGCTGGCGTCGACGCCGCCGGTGGCGCCGATGAAGACGTAGGAGCCGTTGACGTAGCCGGAGAACGTGTACTTCGTGTTCGGCTGGACCGACACCGTCTGCTGGCACCGGGCGGTGGCGCCGCCGGGCGTACCGGTGAGCTTCCAGTTGCCGGACCGGGCCGCGCCGGACGTGACGGCGGCGGACGGCTCGCAGCTCCAGCTGTTGGCGTTGCCGGTCTCGAAGCCGGGGTTGGTGAGCAGCTCCGCGGCCGAGGCGGGCAGCGCGATGACGACCCCGGCGAGGGTCAGCGCGGCCGCTCCGGTGCTCGCGAGCAAGGCGATCTTGCGTGGTCGCATCGTGGCTCCAGATGGGGGTGACGTCGATGGGCGTCGACGTTTGGTGTCACAGAACTCCAGCGCGGAATTAATGTCAAGGTTTCTTTACTATTCTTTATGGCAGCCGCGGAAACCTGGGTGACGGGAGCGGTATCCTGGACGCACAGGCGTCGACCCGGCCATCACCGGCGAGCCTCCGGAAGAAAAGACCAGCGGTCTGAGTAGAACCGGACGGGCACCGGCCCGTGACAGCCGGCCAACGAGCGGCCACCGAGAGGTGGCAAGCGGGGTGGTACCGCGGACCTGCGAGGGTTCGTCCCCGCGTGGAGTCGAGGAAACTGACACACGCGAGGAGCGCGACCACCGATGGCCTACCCGATGCACAACGCCGCGCAGGGCGTGCCGGCCAGCCCGAACCTGCCCGAGGTCGAGCGGGGTGTCCTGGACCACTGGGCCACCGACAAGACCTTCGAGGCCTCCGTCGACCAGCGCGACGCCGGCGCCGACGGCACGGGCGAGTTCGTGTTCTACGACGGCCCGCCGTTCGCCAACGGCCTGCCGCACTACGGCCACCTGCTGACCGGGTACGTGAAGGACGTCGTGCCCCGGTACAAGACGATGCGCGGCTTCCGGGTCGAGCGGCGGTTCGGGTGGGACTGTCACGGCCTGCCCGCCGAGGTGGAGGCGGAGAAGCAGCTCGGCATCACGACCAAGGCCGAGATCCTGCAGCTGGGCGTCGACAAGTTCAACGCGGCGACCAGGGAGTCGGTGCTGCGCTACACCAACGAGTGGGAGCGCTACGTCACCCGCCAGGCGCGCTGGGTCGACTTCGACAACGACTACAAGACGCTCGACCTGGACTACATGGAAAGCGTCATGTGGGCCTTCAAGACGCTGCACGAGAAGGGCCTCGTCTACGAGGGGTTCCGGGTCCTCGCGTACTGCTGGCGCTGCGAGACGCCGCTGTCCAACACCGAGCTGCGGATGGACGACGACGTCTACCGGGACCGGCAGGACCCGGCGCTGACCGTGGCGTTCCAGCTGGAGACCGGGGAGAAGATCCTGGCGTGGACGACCACGCCGTGGACGCTGCCGTCGAACCTGGCCCTGGCGGTCGGGCCGGACATCGAATACTCGGTGTTCGAAGCGGACGGCCAGCGGTTCATCCTGGCCTCGTCACGCGTCCCCGCCTACGAGAAGGAACTGGCGGGGGCGACGTTCCAGACAACGATCACCGGCGCCGAGCTCGTCGGTCGCCGGTACACGCCGCTGTTCGACTTCCTGGCCGAGACGCCGAACGCGTTCCAGGTCATCGGGGCGGACTTCGTCACCACCGAGGACGGCACCGGTGTCGTGCACATGGCGCCCGCCTTCGGCGAGGACGACCAGACCGCCTGCGCCTCCGTCGGCATCCCCACCGTCGTCACCGTCGACGAGCACACCCGGTTCACCTCGGTCGTCCCCACGTATCAGGGGCTGCAGGTCTTCGAGGCCAACAAGCCGGTCATCCGCGACCTGAAGGCCGCGGGCGTCGTCGTGCGCCACGACTCCTACACGCACTCCTACCCGCACTGTTGGCGCTGCGACACGCCGCTGGTCTACAAGGCGGTGTCCTCGTGGTTCGTGGCGGTGTCCACGTTCCGCGACCGGATGGTGCAGCTCAACCAGCAGATCACCTGGACGCCGGAGCACATCAAGGACGGTTCGTTCGGCAAGTGGCTGGCCAACGCCCGCGACTGGTCGATCAGCCGGAACCGGTTCTGGGGCTCGCCGATCCCGGTGTGGAAGTCCGACGACCCGCAGTATCCGCGCGTCGACGTGTACGGCTCGCTCGACGAACTCGAGCGCGACTTCGGGGTGCGCCCCGGCGACCTGCACCGCCCGGAGATCGACAGCCTGACCCGGCCCAACCCGGACGACCCGAGCGGGGAGTCGGTGATGCGCCGCGTCCCGGAGGTCCTGGACTGCTGGTTCGAGTCGGGATCGATGCCGTTCGCCCAGGTGCACTACCCGTTCGAGAACCGGGACTGGTTCGAGCACCACTACCCGGGCGACTTCATCGTCGAGTACATCGGCCAGACCCGCGGCTGGTTCTACACCATGCACGTCCTGGCCACGGCGTTGTTCGACCGGCCGGCGTTCACCAACTGCGTCAGCCACGGCATCCTGCTCGGCGAGGACGGCCGCAAGATGTCCAAGAGCCTGCGCAACTATCCCGACGTGTACCGGGTGTTCGACGAGTACGGCTCCGACGCGATGCGCTGGTTCCTGGTGTCCTCCCCGGTGCTGCGCGGCGGTGACATGCCGGTCACCGAGGTCGGCATCCGCGACGCGGTCCGGCAGGTGCTGCTGCCCCTGTGGAACGTGTGGTACTTCTTCTCGCTCTACGCCAACGCGGACGGGTACACCGCCCGGCACCGGGTCGACAGCGCGCACCTGCTCGACCGGTATGTCCTCGCGAAGACCGGCGAGCTGGTCGCGGGGGTGCAGCAGCAGCTGGACGCCTACGACCTGTCCGGCGCCTGCGCGACCGTCCGGTCCTTCCTCGACGCGCTGACCAACTGGTACGTGCGGCGCTCCCGCGACCGGTTCTGGTCCGGCGACCGTGACGCGTTCGACACGCTGTTCACCGTGCTGTCGACGCTCACGCAGGTCGTCGCGCCGCTGTTGCCGCTGACCGCGGAGGAGATCTACCGCGGCCTGACCGGCGAGCGGTCGGTGCACCTCACGGACTGGCCGTCGGCGGCGCAGTTCCCGTCCGACCACGCCCTGGTCGCGGACATGGACGCGGTCCGGGACGTGTGCTCGGCGGCGCTGTCGCTGCGCAAGGCCCGCGGCCTGCGCGTCCGGCTGCCGCTGTCGACGCTGACGGTGGCGACCCCGCGGGCGGAGGCGCTGCGTCCGTTCGCCGCGCTCGTCGCCGACGAGGTCAACGTCAAGGAGGTGGTGTTCACCGGCGACGTCGCCGCGCACTGCACGCCGGTGCTGACGCTGGTCCCGCGCGCCCTCGGCCCCCGCCTCGGCAAGGACGTGCAGCGGGTGATCAAGGCGGTCAAGGCCGGCGACTGGCGTTCCTCCGACGGCGAGGTGGTGGCCGGCGGGGTGGCGCTGCAGGACGGCGAGTACGACCTGAAGCTGGTCGCGGCGGACCCGACCCAGTCGGCGCCGCTGCCGGGCGGCGAGGGCGTGGTGGTGCTGGACAGCACGGTCACCCCCGAGCTGGCGGCGGAGGGGCTGGCCCGCGACCTGGTCCGGGTCGTGCAGCAGGCCCGCCGCGAGGCGGACCTGAACGTGTCGGACCGGATCGACCTGAGTGTGCAGGCGCCCGCCGAGGTGCTCGGCGCCGTCGAGCCGCACCGGGAGTTCATCGCCGGCGAGACCCTCGCGGACCGGCTGGCGACGGTCCCGGCGAGCGAGGCCAGCGGCCAGGGCTTCGCCGGTGAGGTCGGCGACGGCGTGCCGGTCCGGGTGATCGTGACGAAGATCTAGGACCTGTTTCATAACGGGGGTCGGAGCGAGGCCTGCCGCAGCCCGGCCATCCCTTATGAAACAGGTCCTAGAAGTTCAGGCGCGCCGGTCGCGTTCGCCCTGGGGCATCACGACCACCATCGTGAGGACCGCCTCCACGTCCGCCGCATTGCGGTAGGTGTGGGGGCGGTCAGCCCGGAAGTCGATCGTCTCGCCGGCGTGGACCGCGTGCTCGGCGCCGTCCACCGTTACCACGATCGATCCCTGCTGCAGGTGGATGAGCTCCCGCGTACCGCCGGCATGATCAGCGGAATCGTGGGACTCGCCGGGTGGCATGCGCCACTGCCAGACCTCGACGAACGCCGGGTCGTTGACGCCGCGCAGCAGCCGGCCGGTCCCGCCCGCGCCGCCGCGCCACAGCACCGGCGGCTCGTCGGCGCCGACGATCTTCACGACCGGCTCCGGCGCGGACTCCAGGAGCCGGCCGATGTTCACCCCGAACGACTCCGCGATCCGGCAGAGCGTCCCGACGCTCGGGTTGGTCTTCGCGCCCTCGATCTGCACGAGCATGCCCTTGCTGACCCCGGACCGGCTGGCCAACTCGTCGAGGGACCACCGCCGGCCCTGCCGCAGCGCCTTCACGTGCCTGGCGATCGCCGCCTGGGCGACCTGGGCCACATCGTCGGTCAAAATATTTTCCTTCACAGTCAATATCGTGATACGACATGGGGCATGTTCGCCATCGCCGATGAAGTGCTCGACCTGTGCCGGTCCGTGGGCCATGAGGCTACCGTCCTGGCCGTCCTCGCCGACGGGTTGCGCAACGGTCCGAGCGATGGCGCCGTGCTGCACCAGGCGATCCGCGACGCCGGCGAGCTCGGCCTCCCCCTGGAGGCGTGGCGCGACGTGTACCGGGCGTTCGGGGCGAAGCCGCAGCGCACCCCGTGCTCCGCGGAGGCGCTGCGCAAGCGGGCCGCCCGCGGCGACGTGCCCGTGGTCGACCGGCTCGTTGACGCGTACAACGCCGTGAGCATCCGCTTCGCCGTGCCGATCGGCGGTGAGGACCGCTTGCTGCTCACCGGCACCGAGCGCCTGGTCCGGGCCGTCGGCGACGAGCCCTTCGACACGGTGAAGGAGGGCGCCCCGGTCGTGGAGACCCCGGAGCCGGGCGAGGTGATCTGGCGCGACGACCTGGGCGTGACCTGCCGCCGCTGGAACTGGCGCCAGGGCCGCCGCACCGCCATCACCGCCGCGACGACGTCGGCGGTGTTCCTGCTCGAAGGCCTGGACACCGACCTGACCCCGGCCGCCACGATGCTCGCCGAGCTGCTCGACGCCGACACCGTGACGATCGAGCGGCTGGCATGATCGGGCTGCTGCTCGCCGCGCTGTCCGGGCTGGTCTGGGGCGTGGGCGACTTCGCCGGGGGCAAGGCGAGCCAGCGGGTCGACGCGGTCACCGTCGTGGTGCTCTCCAAGGCCGCCAGCATCCCGCTGCTGCTGGTGTATCTCGTGCTCATGCCCGCCTCGCCGTATCCCGGCGTGGTCGGGTGGGGCGCCGCGGCCGGGGTGTTCGGGGTCCTCGGCATGATGGTCTTCTACAAGGCGATGGCCGGCGGAGCGATGACGATCGTGGCCCCCGTCAGCGCCGTCACCACCGCGCTGCTGCCGCTCGCCGCCGGCCTGCTGCAGGGCGAGCGCCCGGGCGTGCTCGCGCTGACCGGCGCCGGCTGCGCGATCGCGGCCATCGGCCTGGTGAGCCTCGCGCCCAGCGACGACAGCGTCAGGGTCTCCGGTGGGCTCATCGGCCTCGCCCTCGCCGCGGGCATCGCGTTCGGCCTGTTCTTCATCTGCCTGTCGGCCGCCGGTGACGCGGCCGATGCCGCCGGCGGGGACGCCGGCATGTGGCCGATCCTCGGCGCGCAGCTGGCCGCCGTCGGGCTCGGCGCGCCGCTGCTGCTGCGCCGCCGGGGCGCGCCGCGACCGTCCGGGGCGCCGCTGCGCTGGCTGCTCGGCGCCGGGATGCTCGACATGACCGCCAACGCGCTCTACATCCTCGCGGTCCAGCGCGGCGATCTGAGCATCATCGCGCCGGTCGCCTCGCTGTACCCGGTGACCACGGTGCTGCTGGCGATGTTCGTCGACCGGGAGCGGCTGCGCCCCGTGCAACTGGCCGGCCTGGGGCTGGCCGCGACCGCCCTCGTGCTCGTTGCCTCCTGAACGATCGGTAGGGGCAGCGGGTGGTGTTGCCCACGGTGTGAGCTCTCCGGCTGACCGGACGACCCTTGCCGTCTACAGTGGGCGGCATCGTCTGTTGAGCCTGGTGGAGGGCATTTGTCCGCGCTGTATGCGGTCGGCAAGTTCGCGATCTCGCCCCTGTCCCGCCTGCTCTGGCGGCCCAAGGTCAGCGGACTGGACAACGTGCCGACCAGCGGCCCGGCGATTCTCGCCAGCAACCACCAGTCCGTCATCGACTCGGTGCTGATGGGTGCGCTCATGCCGCGCAACGTCTACTTCCTCGCCAAGGACGAATACTTCGTCGGCCCCGGCGTCAAGGGCGCGGTCATGCGCAACGTCATGTACGGGCTGAACCAGATCCCCGTCGACCGCTCCGGTGGCCGGGCCAGCCTGATGGCGCTCGACGCCGCGCTGCCGGTCCTGCGCGACGGCCACGTCCTGGGCATCTTCCCCGAGGGCACCCGCTCACCCGACGGCCGGCTCTACCGGGGCCGTCCCGGTGTGGCGAAGCTCGCCCTCGACGCGCCCGCCCCGATCATCCCGATCGGCATCCTCAACACCGAGAAGATCCAGCCGATCGGCGCCTCCGTGCCCCGGCTGGGCCCGACCGTCGAGGTCCGCGTCGGTGAGCCCCTGGACCTGAGCCAGTGGCAGGGCGGCGAGATCGACAGCCGCGGCCTGCGCGAGCTGACGCTCAAGCTGATGAACGCGATCCAGCAGCTCACCGGGCAGGAGTACGTCACCCGGTACGCGCCGAAACGCCCCGACCAGCTCGCCGCCACCAACGGCAGCGAGCCCGGAAAGGACTGACCGCAGTTCAGTCGCGGCGGACGATGGAGCCGCGGATGTTGTGGGTCAGGGTGCCGGCCTGCTCCAGGGACCTGCCGGGGAAGACGGCCAGGGCGATGACGCCGTGGTCGGCCCAGCCGCAGACGGTGGCCGAGCGGTTGTCATAGCGGGCCGCGGCGCAGCGCTGCTCGCCGCCGAACGGGCCGGGGTCGATGTCGCGCACGTCGCCGACCTGCATCGCGGCGGGGAGTTTGCGGATGCTCGCCTCCAGGTCCCGGGCCGGGTCGGTGATGAACCTGGTCGCGCCGGCGACGAGGACCCGCAGCTGCTTGTTGGAGGCGTCGGTGTAGGTCACCGTGAAGCCCGACTCGTCGAGATGGTCCGAGGTCAGCGCCTTCTGGACGTCGGTGGCCGCCTTCTTGGCGTTGGTGTCGTTGGTGCGGGTGAGCCCTGGAACGGTCGCCTCCACCTGGACCGACGCCGGGTACTGCACCCAGTAGGGGCGGGCCCACGCGTAGGAGCCGCCGCAGCAGCCGGCACACAGGGTGAACAGCAGCAGCAACACCCATGGCCAGCGCCGCTTGCGCCGCCGGTACTGCGGTGGCGGCGGGGCGTAGCCGGGCGGCGGTGGGCGGTATCCGTGCGGCGGCGGGCCGTACTGGGGGACCGGCACGTAGCGGATCTCCGGCGGTGGCGGCGGCAGCGGGACCGTCCGGGGCGCCGCGGGCAGGTCGAGGGTGTCCTCCCATTGCCGGCGCCGGCGTGACCCGCCCGGCGGCACCGACGCCGAACCCACCCACGTCGGCGTGGCGGGCTGTCGTTCGGTCGGCGATTCATCCGGAAGTGTCACACCCCGAAGGCTAGCCACCCCGTGCACGAACCGCCGTTCACCGGCGGCAGGTTTGATGGATACCCGGCGCGGATACCGTTGCGGTGTGCTCGGGCTACCGGAACGTGTGACCGCCTGCCTGTTCGACCTCGACGGGGTGCTCACCCCGACCGCCGTCATCCACAACAAGGCCTGGACCGCGACGTTCGACGACTTCCTCGAACGGCGCGAGGGGCAGCGGCCGTTCGACCCGGTCGCCGACTACAACGACTACGTCGACGGCAAGCCGCGCGAGGCGGGGGTCCGTGACTTCCTCGCCTCCCGCGGCATCACCCTGCCGGAGGGGACCCCGGACGATCCGCCGGACGCGCAGACCGTCAACGGCCTCGGCAACCGCAAGAACCAGCTGCTGCTGACCCTCATCAAGGAAGGGCTGGAGCCGTACGAGGGCAGCGTGCGCTACCTGAAGGCGGCGACCGCGGCCGGGCTGCGCCGGGCGGTGGTCAGCTCCAGCGCCAACACCCTGCAGGTCATCACGTCGACCGGGATCGACCGCTACCTCGAGGCGCGCGTCGACGGCGGCACCATCCGGGACCGCGGGCTGCGCGGCAAGCCGGCCCCCGACACGTTTCTGGCGGCGGCGCAGGAGCTCGGCGTCGCGCCGGAGCAGGCGGCGGTGTTCGAGGACGCCCTGGCCGGGGTCGCGGCCGGGAAGGCCGGTGGATTCGGCTTCGTCGTCGGGGTCGACCGGATCGGCGGCGAGCACGCCCAGGATCTCCGCGACGCCGGCGCCGACGTGGTCGTGACCGATCTCGACGCACTGCTGGAGGCCCGGGAACTGCCGGTGGAAGGGAGCAACCGGGAGCTGCCGGAAGGGCGTGACATGAACATGCGACCGGAGGGAAGCAACTGAATGGCGATGTTTCCGGTCGAGCCGTGGGTGATCCGCGAGACCCGGCTCGACCTCGACGACCTGGGGCAGACGGAGTCGCTGTTCGCCCTGTCCAACGGGCACCTGGGGCTGCGCGGCAACCTCGACGAGGGCGAACCGTACGGCCTGCCGGGCACCTACCTCAACTCGTTCTACGAGGAGCGCCCGCTGCCCTACGCGGAGGCCGGCTACGGCTTCCCGGAGGAGGGCCAGTCGATCCTCAACGTCACCAACGGCAAGGTGTTCCGCCTGCTGGTCGACGACGAGCCGTTCGACGTGCGGTACGGCAACCTGATCAGTCACGAGCGCGTCCTGGACCTGCGGGCCGGCACCCTCACCCGGGACGTCGAGTGGGTCTCGCCGGCGGAGCAGCGGATCAAGGTCCGCACGACCCGTCTGGTGTCGCTCGAGCAGCGGTCGATCGCGGCGTTCCTCTACGAGGTCGAGCCGGTCGAAGGCCCGGCCCGGGTGATCGTGCAGTCGGAGCTGGTCGCCAACGAGGACACGCCGGATCCGAGCAAGGACCCCCGGGTCGCCGCCGTGCTCGGCCACGCCCTCCAACCCGAGGAGCACTCGGGCCACGGGCTCAACGCCCAGCTGCTGCACCGCACGCAGGCCAGCTGGCTGCGGCTCGGCGCGGAGATGGACCACGAGGTCGAGGCGCCGGTGCCGGTGCGCTCGCACACCGAGGCGACGGAGGACTGGGCCAGGACCACGTTCGCCTGTGAACTGCAGCCCGGCCAGCGGCTGCGGATCGTCAAGTATCTCGCCTACGGCTGGTCGAGCCAGCGCTCCCGCCAGGCGATCCGGGACCAGGTGCACGGCGCGATCGCCGGGGCCCGGCTGGGCGGCTGGGACGGGCTCATCGCCGCGCAGCGGCGCTTCCTCGACGGCTTCTGGGCGCAGGCGGACGTCGAGGTCGACGGCGACGCGGAGATCCAGCAGGCGGTGCGCTTCGCGCTGTTCCACCTGATGCAGGCCGGCGCGCGGGCCGAGGCCCGGCCGATCGCGGCGAAGGGCCTGACCGGCCGCGGCTACGACGGGCACGTCTTCTGGGACACCGAGAGTTTCGTGCTGCCGGTGCTGACCTACACCCACCCGCAGGCGGCCCGCGACGGGCTGCGGTGGCGCCACGACACGCTGCAGCTGGCCCGGGACCGCGCCGCGCAGCTGAACCTCGCCGGGGCGGCGTTCCCGTGGCGGACGATCCGCGGGCAGGAGTGCTCCGCGTACTGGCCGGCCGGCACCGCCGGGTTCCACGTCAACGCCGACATCGCCGCGGCCGTCGAACGGTACGTGCGGGCCACCGGCGACACCGCGTTCGAGCTGGAGTTCGGCCTGGAGCTGCTGGTCGAGACGGCCCGGCTGTGGCGGTCCCTGGGCCACCACGACCGGCACGGCGTCTTCCACATCGACGGCGTGACCGGGCCGGACGAGTACAGCGCGATCGCCGACGACAACATCTACACGAACCTCATGGCCCAGCAGAACCTGCTCGCCGCGGCGGGCGCCGCCGAACGGCACCCGGACGCGGCGCACGAGCTCGGCGTCGACGACGAGGAGATCGCGTCGTGGCGGGACGCGGCCGCCCGGGTCGACCTGCCCTACAACGCCGAACTGCGGGTGCACGAGCAGTCCGCCGGCTTCACCCGGCACCAGGACTGGGATTTCGCCCGGACACCGGAGGAGCAGTACCCCCTGCTGCTGCACTACCCGTACTTCGACCTGTACCGCAAGCAGGTCGTGAAGCAGGCCGACCTGGTCCTCGCCATGCACTGGCGGGGGGACGCCTTCACCGCGGAGGAGAAGGCCCGTAACTTCGCCTACTACGAAGAGCGCACGGTCCGTGACTCCTCGCTGTCGGCGTGCACGCAGGCGGTCATGGCGGCCGAGGTCGGGCACACCGAGCTGGCGTACGACTACCTCGGCGAGGCGGCGTTCGTCGACCTGTACAACCTTCAGCACAATGCCAGTGACGGGTTGCACATGGCCTCCCTCGCCGGGACCTGGCTGGCGCTGGTCGCGGGCCTGGGCGGCATGCGTGACCACGGTGGGCGGCTGGCGTTCATGCCGCGGCTGCCGGACCGGCTGGACCGGCTGTCGTTCGCGATCACCTGCCACGGCAGCATCCTGCGGGTGGACGTGAACCACCAGGAGGCGACGTACACGCTGGACTCCTCGGAAATGGTGCTGCACCACCACGGCGAGCGGTTCACCGTCAGCAAGGACAAGCCCGTCACGAAGCGCATCCCACCGCCGCGACCGACGACTCCGGCGCCGCACCAGCCCGCCGGGCGGGAGCCGCGGCGGCGCCACCGGGAGCCGTGACGGGCGAGCGCGTACCCTGGTAGCTCGTGAGCGTCACAAGCGTCTTCCCGCAACTCGAGCGTCTGCTGCCCCGGATCAGCAAGCCGATCCAATACGTGGGCGGTGAGCTCGGTGCGGTCGTCAAGGACTGGGACTCCGTCACCGTGCGGTGGGCCCTGTCCTACCCCGACGCCTACGAGGTCGGGCTGCCCAACCAGGGCGTCCAGATCCTCTACGAGGTGCTCAACGAGCAGCCCGACGTGCTCGCCGAGCGCACCTACGCGGTGTGGCCCGACCTGGAGGCGCTGATGCGCGCCGAGGGTGTGTCGCAGTTCACCGTGGAGGCGCACCGCCCGGTGAGCGCCTTCGACCTGTTCGGCATCTCCTTCGCCACCGAGCTCGGCTACACCAACATGCTCACGATGCTCGACCTGGCCGGCATCCCGCTGGAGTCCCGCGACCGGGACGACCGGCACCCGATCGTCGTGGCCGGCGGGCACGCCGCGTTCAACCCCGAGCCGATCGCCGACTTCATCGACGCCGCCGTCCTCGGCGACGGCGAGGAGGCGGTGCTCGAGATCACCGCGATCGTGCGCGAGTGGAAGGCCGAGGGTTCACCCGGCGGCCGCGACGAGCTGCTGCTGCGCCTGGCGCGGACCGAGTCGGTCTACGTGCCGCGCTTCTACGACGTCGACTATCTGCCCGACGGGCGCATCCAGCGGGTCGTGCCGAACCGTGCGGACGTGCCGTTCCGGGTGCACAAGCGCACCACGATGGACCTGGACGCGTGGCCGTATCCGAAGCGCCCGCTGGTGCCCCTCGCCGAGACGGTGCACGAGCGCTACGCCGTGGAGATCTTCCGTGGCTGCACGCGCGGCTGCCGCTTCTGCCAGGCCGGGATGATCACCCGCCCGGTGCGGGAGCGCTCGATCACCACGGTCGGGCAGATGGTCAAGGAAGGGCTCGAGTTCTCCGGCTTCCACGAGGTCGGCCTGCTCTCGCTGTCCTCCGCGGACCACTCCGAGATCGGGGACATGTGCTCCGGGCTCGCCCAGCAGTACGAGGGGACCAACGTCTCCCTGTCGCTGCCGTCGACCCGGGTCGACGCGTTCAACGTGACGCTCGCCCAGGAGCTGTCCCGCAACGGGCGGCGCACGGGCCTGACGTTCGCGCCGGAGGGCGGCTCGGAGCGGATCCGCAAGGTGATCAACAAGATGGTCACCGAGGAGGACCTGATCCGCACGGTCGTCACGGCGTACAGCAACGGCTGGCGGGCGGTGAAGCTGTACTTCATGTGCGGGCTGCCGACCGAGACCGACGATGACGTGCTGCAGATCGCCAAGCTGGCGCACGAGGTCATCCGGGCCGGCCGCGAGGCCACCGGCTCGCGCGACATCCGCTGCACGGTGTCGATCGGCGGGTTCGTCCCGAAGCCGCACACGCCGTTCCAGTGGGCGAAGATGGAGACCCCGGAGGTCATCGACCACCGCCTCCGGGCGCTGAAGAACGCGATCAACAGCGACCGTAACCTCGGCAAGGCGATCGGCTACCGCTATCACGACGGCCAGCCCTCGCTGATCGAGGGCCTGCTCAGCCGGGGTGACCGGCGGGTCGGCGCGGTCATCCGGCGGGTCTGGGAGCAGGGCGGCCGCTTCGACGGCTGGTCCGAGCACTTCTCCTACCAGCGCTGGGTCGACGCCGCCGCGGCGGTGCTGCCGGGCTACGGCGTGGACCTGGACTGGTTCACCGTCCGCGAGCGCGACCAGAACGAGGTCCTGCCGTGGGACCACCTCGACTCCGGCCTGGACAAGGACTGGCTCTGGCAGGACTGGCAGGACTCGGTCACCGGGTTCGAGCAGGACGACTGCCGGTGGACGCCGTGCTTCGACTGCGGCGTGTGCCCGAGCCAGGACACCGAGATCCAGATCGGGCCGACGGGCAAGAAGCTGCTCCCGCTGACCCCGGTCGGCACAGGACTGCGGGTGCCCGGCCATGGCTAAGCGACAGCCCGAGGGTGGGCAGGACCCCGTCGTGCAGCGGATCCGGCTGCGGTATGCCAAGCGGGGCCCGATGCGCTTCACCTCGCACCGCGACTTCGCCCGGGCGTTCGAGCGGGCGCTGCTGCGCGCCAACGTGCCGATCGCCTACTCGCAGGGCTTCACCCCGCACCCCAAGGTCTCCTACGCCTCGGCGGCGCCGACCGGTGTCGCCAGCGAGGCGGAGTACCTGGAGATCGGCCTGCGGGCCGTCGTGGACCCGGACGACCTGCGGGCCGCCCTCGACGCGGCGCTGTCACCCGGCCTCGACGTGATCGAGGCCGTCCAGTCGCCGCTCAACGGCGGCGGCAGCCTGGCCGACCGGATCGACGCGTCGGCCTGGCACATCGAGCTGCCCGGCATCACCCCGGAATCGGCGGAGGCGGCCGTCCGGGCCTTCCTGGACGCCGGCGAGGTGCTGGTGGAGCGGCTCACCAAGCAGGGCAAGCGGGTCTTCGACACCCGTGCCGCCGTCGTCAGGCTGGAGCTGCTGGAGGCCTCTTCGGGCCCCGGTGACGTACCTTCCGGGGTCACCGAGGCACCGTGTGCGATACTCGACCTTGTCGTGCGGCAGGGAACCCCGACCGTTCGACCCGATGATGTGCTGTCCGGTCTGCGTGTAGTAGCCGACCTGGAGCCTCCGGTCCCGCCTCGTGCGACCCGACTGGCTCAGGGAGTGCTGACCGCGCAGGGGGAGTTCGTCGATCCGCTCGCTGCGGATCGGCCGGCGGCTGTCGTCGGGGCTTCGTCACTGGTGTAGTCGGCGAGGTTGGCAGACTTTCGGCGGATCGTCCGTGCGAGCGGATACCTCCGCCGGCACAACATATAGGTGCCCCCGTGTGGCTGCGTTTGTACGCGCCCGGGAGCGCCAGAACTGGAGAACGTCCGCATGTTCGACAACGAGTCGGCAAGCGGCGAGGCTACCGGCGATGAGCCGGTGGCAGACGCCGCAACCACCGAAGAGACCACTCCCGTCCGCCGTACGCGGCGCCGGGCCACCAAGGCGACCGCCGCGCCGGTAGAGCCGGAGCCGGCGGCCGCGGACGACGCGGCGCCCGCCGCGGCCGAGGCGGATGCCGAGCCGGCACCCGTTCGCCGGACCCGCCGCAGGGCGGTGAAGGCGACAGCAAGCGACGAAACGGGCGAATTGGGAGAGTCCGGGCAGCAGGCGCTGCCACTGGACACCGAGGAGCCCGCTGTCGCGCCGGTCAAGGCCACCAGGACCCGCCGCCGGGCCGTGAAGGCCGCGCCGGTGGAGGAGCCCGAGCCGCTGCCGGTCGCAGCCGCCGAACCCGAACCCGAACCTGAGCCCGACGCCGTCGTCGACGAAGAGGTCGAGGCCGTCGAAGAGGTCGTCGAGGTCGTCGAGGAGCCCCCGGCCCGCCGGGGTCGCCGGGCCGCGCCGATCCAGGTCCTGTTCATGCCGCCGAGCGAGGAGATCGAGCCGGTCCGCCCGGCGACCGTGGTCTCCGGTGCCGCGTCGGGCATCGACCCGTTCGCCGCACCCGCGCCGGCCGTCGACGCCGCGGATGACTACGACGACCTGGGTGAGGACGTCGCCGAGGAGCCCGTCGGCCGCAGCCGCCGGCGCCGGGGCCGGCGCTCCGCCGAGGAGGCCCCCGCCGTCTCGGCGCACGCCGAGGCGCCGGTGGAGACCGATGAGGTCGACGCCGAGGCCGAGGAGGACGAGGACGACGACGAGTTCGAGCCCGGCACCCGCCGCCGCCGGCGGCGCGGCCGCCGAGGCCGGGGCCGTGGCCGGGGCACGCTTGGCGAGGACGTCGACGACATCGACGGCGAGGGTGACGGCGAGTCCGAGGCCGAGGGCGAGGAGGCCGCGGCCGACGAGGACGCCGAGGCCGGCGACGACGGCGACGAGGACGGCGAGGGCCTGACCCGCCGCCGGCGCCGCCGCCGGCGCAAGGGCTCGGCCGACACCGAGCCCGCCGACGACCCGCACGTGGTCGTGAAGATCCGTGAGCCCCGCCCGGCCGCCCGTGAGCGCGACCGCGACGAGGTCCAGGGCATCTCCGGCTCGACCCGCCTGGAGGCCAAGCGCCAGCGCCGCCGGGACGGTCGCGAGCAGCGCCGCACCCGCCCGCCGATCCTGTCGGAGTCGGAGTTCCTGGCCCGCCGCGAGGCGGTCGACCGCACGATGGTGATCCGCCAGAAGAACGACCGCACCCAGATCGCGGTCCTGGAGGACAAGGTGCTCGTCGAGCACTACGTCACCCGGGCCTCGTCCAGCTCGATGGTGGGCAACGTCTACCTCGGCCGGGTGCAGAACGTGCTGCCCAGCATGGAGGCGGCGTTCGTCGACATCGGCCGGGGCCGCAACGCGGTGCTCTATGCCGGCGAGGTCAACTGGGACGCGACCGGCCTGGAGGGCCGCACCCGCTCCATCGAGCAGGCCCTCAAGTCGGGCGACTCGGTGCTGGTGCAGGTGACCAAGGACCCGATCGGCACCAAGGGCGCCCGGCTGACCAGCCACATCGCGCTGTCCGGCCGGCACCTCGTCTACGTGCCGCACGGCAACGCGTCCGGCATCAGCCGCAAGCTCTCCGACATCGAGCGCAAGCGCCTCCGCGACGTGCTGAAGAACCTGGTGCCCGACGGCGCCGGGGTCATCGTGCGCACCGCGGCCGAGGGCGCCAGCGAGGACGACCTGGCCCGCGACGTGAAGCGGCTGCAGGCGCAGTGGGAGGCGATCCAGGAGAAGTCCGGCAGCAGCAGCGCGCCGGCCCTGCTCTACGAGGAGCCCGAGCTGGTCGTGCGGGTCGTCCGGGACCTGTTCAACGAGGACTTCCACGAGCTGGTCATCCAGGGCAACGACGCCTACGAGTCGGTCGAGCCCTACCTGTCGCACGTGTCGCCGGACCTGGTCGACCGGGTGCGCCGCTACACCGGCGTCAACGACGTCTTCGCCGACCTGCGCATCGACGAGCAGCTGATCAAGGCCCTCGACCGGCGGGTGTTCCTGCCCTCCGGCGGCAGCCTCGTCATCGACCGCACCGAGGCGATGACCGTCATCGACGTCAACACCGGCAAGTACACCGGTGCCGGCGGCAACCTCGAGGAGACGGTCACCCGCAACAACCTCGAGGCGGCCGAGGAGATCGTCCACCAGCTGCGGCTGCGTGACCTGGGCGGCATCATCGTCATCGACTTCATCGACATGGTCCTGGAGTCCAACCGTGACCTGGTGCTGCGCCGGCTGACCGAATGCCTGGGCCGGGACCGGACCAAGCACCAGGTCACCGAGATCACCTCGCTGGGCCTGGTCCAGATGACCCGCAAGCGGGTCGGTCAGGGCCTTCTGGAGGCGTTCAGCGAGACCTGTGAGGTGTGCAAGGGCCGCGGCCTGATCATCCACACCGAGCCGATCCCGGAGAAGCGCGGTGGCGGCGGGGGCGGCAGCAACGCCGGCAGCAACGGGCACAGCGCGCCCGCGAAGGCCGCGGCGACCGTCACCAGCGGCGTGGACGAGTCCGACGTGCAGCCCGCGCGCAGCAGCCGGCGGCGGGGCCGCCGGGGTGGCGCGGCAGTCGTCGAGGAGGAGACCACCTCCGAGGTCGAGACCGACACCGTGGACGTGCCGCACACCGTGGAGGACGTCGAGGAGGAGTCGGAGTTCACCCCGATCGCCTCCGAGGACGACCCCGACAACGTCGATGAGGACGAGGACGAGTCGGCCGGCAACGGCGCCCGCCGCCGGACCCGCCGGGGTGGTCTGCGCAGGCGGACCCGCCCCTGATTTGGGGGGTGCGCCACCGATGGCGTACCCTCTTAAAGGCGCACCTTCGTGCGTCGGGTCTTTGTGTGCTCTTCACAGCAGCGACGCAGATGACCAACCGCCAGTAGCTACGACAGGAGTCCGCGTCCGATGTACGCGATCGTCAAGACCGGCGGCAAGCAGTACAAGGTCGCCGAGGGCGATGTGATCGAGGTCGAGAAGCTCGCGGGCCAGCCTGGCGACTCCCTGTCGCTTGTCGCTCTGCTGCTTGTCGACGGCGAAGATCTCATCACCGACGCGGCGAAGCTTGCCAGTGCCGCGGTGACCGCTGAGGTTGTCGCGCACACCAAGGGTCCGAAGATCCGGATCCACAAGTTCAAGAACAAGACCGGCTACCACAAGCGCCAGGGTCATCGCCAGCCGCTGACCCAGGTGAAGGTCACCGGCATCTCCACCGGGAAGTAGGGGCAGCGCGATGGCACATAAAAAAGGTGCGTCCAGCTCGCGGAACGGGCGCGACTCCGCTGCCCAGCGGCTCGGCGTGAAGCGGTTCGGCGGCCAGCTGGTCAACGCCGGCGAGATCATCATCCGGCAGCGCGGCACCAAGTTCCACCCGGGTGACCTGGTGGGTCGCGGTGGCGACGACACGCTGTTCGCGCTCGCCGCGGGCCACGTGCTCTTCGGCACCAAGCGTGGCCGCAAGACGGTCAGCATCACCCCAGCCGCAGGCTGAAGTTTCTTTCCGGACGGCGGGCCGGGGGCATATACGCTCCCTGCCCGCCGTTCGTGTGTTTGTGGGTTCGTGTTCGTAGTGAGGGGATCGGGTCGTGACCACGTTCGTTGACCGGGCCGTGCTGCACGTGAGGGCCGGCGACGGTGGCCATGGCTGCGTGTCCATCCACCGTGAGAAGTTCAAGCCGTTCGGCGGGCCCGACGGCGGTGACGGCGGCCACGGCGGCAGCGTCAAGCTCGTCGTCGACCCGGGCGTGCACACGCTGCTGGACTTCCACTTCCACCCGCACCAGAAGGGTGGCAACGGCGCCGGCGGCGCGGGCAACGACCGCGACGGCGCCAACGGCAGCACGCTGACCCTGCGGGTGCCGGACGGCACCGTGGTGCACAGCATGGACGGGGAGGTCATCGCCGACCTGATCGGCGAGGGCACGGAGTTCGAACTGGCCCGCGGCGGCCGGGGCGGGCGCGGCAACGCGGCCCTCGCCAACACCCGCCGCAAGGCGCCCGGCTTCGCGGAGCTCGGCGAGCCCGGCGAAGAGATCGACGTCGTCCTGGAGCTCAAGAGCGTCGCCGACGTGGGCCTGGTCGGCTTCCCGTCGGCCGGCAAGTCGTCGCTGATCTCGGTCATCTCGGCGGCCCGGCCGAAGATCGCCGACTACCCGTTCACCACCCTGGTGCCCAACCTCGGCGTCGTGCAGGCCGGCGACAACACCTTCACCGTCGCCGACGTGCCCGGACTCATCCCGGGCGCGGCCACCGGCAAGGGCCTGGGCATGCAGTTCCTGCGCCACATCGAGCGCACCGCGGTGCTGGTCCACGTGGTCGACACCGCCGCGCTGGAGACCGAGCGCGACCCCGTGTCCGACATCGACGCGATCGAGGCCGAGCTGTCCGCGTACGGCGGCCTCGAGGACCGGCCGCGCATCGTCGCGCTCAACAAGATCGACGTGCCCGACGGCCGTGACCTCGCCGACATCATGCGTGCCGAGCTGGAGGAGCGCGGCTATGCGGTCTACGCGGTGAGCGCGGCCACCCACGAGGGGCTGCGCGAGCTGATCTTCGCCATGTCCGAGCTGGTGCTGCAGCAGCGCAAGCTGGCGCCGCCGCCGGAGCGCACCCGCATCGTCATCCGCCCGGTCGCCGTCGACGACAGCGGCTTCAGGATCGAGCAGGACGCCGAAGGCGTCTTCGTGGTCAGTGGCGGCGCGCCCGAGCGGTGGGTGCGGCAGACCAACTTCGACAACGACGAGGCCGTCGGCTATCTTGCCGACCGGCTCGCCCGGCTCGGCGTCGAGGAAGCGCTCAAGAAGGCCGGCGCGGTGTCCGGATCGCCGGTTCGTATTGGCGCCCGTGAATTCGATTGGCAGCCCAACACCTACACCGCGGACGACTACGTGCCCGGTAACCGGGGCACTGACCACCGCATCGAGGAGCCCAACAAGCGCGTCCGGGCCTCGGAGCGCAAGGCCATGCGCGGGGCCCGCCGCCAGCCGTACGAGACGCTGGAACTTTCACCCGCGGACGACGACGACGCGGAGGACTTTTAACCCGGCGCGCAACGAAATTCGCTGGTCAGGTGAAACATCCGGGAAATCCGGGTTGCGTACCGTCGATCCATGTTGATCGAGCAACGTCCATCGGACGACTCGGAAGTGATCGCGCTTGTGGTCGATCAGCAGGTCGAACTGCGGGCGCGGGACGGTGGCCGCGACGGCCATGTCTACGCGGTCGACCCGGCGGCGAGGTATCTCGTCGCGGTCATGGGTGGTGACGCGGTCGCCTGCGGTGCCCTGCTGGCCATCGACATGGACGCCGCCGAGGTCACCCGGCTCTATGTACGCCCGGCGTACCGCGGCCGGGGTCTGGCCCGGCGGATGCTCGCCGCGCTGGAGGACTTCGCCGCCTCGCGGGGGCACCGCGTGCTGCGGCTGGAGACCGACGTGACCTCATCCGACGCCATCGCCCTGTTCCTCGCCTCGGGCTACCGGCCGATCCCGCGGTTCGGGCCGTACGTGCGATACGAGGGCAGCCGCTGCTTCGAGAAGCGGTTCGACGACGCCGACCGCGAGGTGCGGGTGACGCGCCGCGCCGCCGGCGACCCCACCGTGGTGGAGCTGCTCGCCGCCGCCGCCGACGAGATGGCCCATCGCTACAGCGGACCCGACGCGCGCCGCTTCCCGATCAACCCGGCGGCCCGCTTCGTGATCGCCACGGTCGACGGGGTCGGCGCCGGCTGCGGCGCGATCCAGCCGATCGACGACCAGACCGTGGAGCTCAAGCGGATGTATGTGCGCCCCGCGCACCGCGGCACCGGCATCGCCAGGCGGGTCCTCGCCGCCCTCGAAGACCTCGCGGTCGGTTCGCACTACCCGCTGATCCGGCTGGAGACGGGTTCCCGACAGCCGGAAGCGATCCGTTTGTACGAATCGGCCGGTTACCGACCGATACCACCCTATGGGCCGTACGTACACAGTCCGCTCAGCCTGTGCTACGAAAAACTCGTTATTGCCACGGAGGCCATCGCGTCCGAGCTCGCGTGAGGCTAATGTTCGGTCGGTGGGCATCCTCGAACGGCTGACCCGACCGGCACGTTCTCCTCGTGAGCGTTTCGCCGACCAGGTGCTGACAGAGTTGCGCAGACTCGGGGTCCGGGACGCCGAGTTCCGGCCGACCCAGTTCGCGATCGTGTGTGAGTGCGGCCAGGACGCGTACAGCTGGCTGTTCCTGGCCAAGGCATTCAGCCAGTACCAACGCCGGCCCGGCGACCGCAAGCGGTTCGTGCGCGACTTCGTCGCCAGCAGCCTGGCGCCGCCGGCCCAGCCGGAGACGTTCGCCGAGGCGCTGCCCAAGCTCCGCCTCGCGCTGCGGCACGCCGCCCGCGGCACCCGCACTCTGCGCCGCCCGGCGCTGCCGCACCTCGACGAGGTGGTGCTGGTCGAGGACGTCCCGGTCGACCTGGACAGCCCGGGCCGCTGGGGCGTCAGCGTCGAGGAGATCTTCACGGCCGCGCACGACCACACCCTCGCCCGCGCCGAGCTGCCGGCCAGCGCCGCGCTCTTCGGCCCGTCGGTGCTGCACGTGCCCGACTACTCCGGCGAGCACCTGGTCTCGTGGGTGCTGCTGGAGGGCTGGCTCGCCGAGCTCGACGAGCAGGTCGGCGGGCGGGCCGTCGCGTTCCTGCCGAGCACCCTCATGCTGCTGGTCTGCGCCGACGAGCCGCGCCTGGTGGAGCAGCTGTTCGACCTGGCCGCCGACGAGTACGCGCGCACCCCCAGGCCGTTGTCGCCGATGGCGTACACCACCGACGACGACGGGCACGTCGTGCCCTTCGACCCGGAGCCGGGTCACCCAGCGTTCCACGCCGCGGCCAAGGCCCGCCGCCGGCTCGCCACCGACGTGGCCGAGCACCAGCGGCGGACCCTCGCCGATCCCCGGCTCGTGGACTGCACCCTGACCGCCCGGCCGGACGGCTCCACGTTCACCGCCGCCATCTGGGCCGTCGGCTCGCCGGCGCTGCTGCCGGTCGTCGACTTCGTCGGGGTGTCGCTGCCAGGGGAGCGGGTCTTCTACGTGCCGTGGGCCCTGATGGTCGAGGCCGACCTGCTGATCGAGGAGATCGACTTCCGGCCGGCCCGCTTCAGTGCGGTCGACCGGCCGTCGCCGGCGTCGCTGGGCTACCTGCGGGAGCGCGCCGTTCACCTGTGAGGCCGCCGCTTTGCTGGCCGCTCTCTTGGGCGCTCCTGTGGGTGCTCTTCTGGGCGCCCAGGCCCAGTGCTGCCCTGGCCCGGCGCACGGTCTGGTCCGCGTGCTGGGCGGCCCGCTCGGCGCCGGCTGCCAGCACCGACTCGATGTCCTCGTCGGTCAGTGCCTGATAGCGGCGCCGGATCGGCTCGAGCGTGTCGATCACGGCGTCCGCTACCGCCTGCTTGAGCTGCCCGTATCGGGTGAACTCGCCGGCGACGGTGCGCGGGTCCCGGTCCGTCAGCGCGCCCAGGATGTCGAGGAGGTTCGCCACCCCAGGGCGTCGGTCGGGGTCGTGCACCACGTCCGTGCCGGCGTCGGTCACCGCCCGCATCACCTTGCGCCGCAGGACGTCCGGCGGGTCGAGCAGGAACAGCACACCGGCGGTCGACGCGTTGGTCTTGCCCATCTTGCGGGTCGGCTCGGCCAGGTCCGCGATCCGCGCGGCGACGGCCGGGTGGACCGCGCGGGGCACGGTGAACGTCGGGCCGTAGCGCTCGTTGAACCGCTCCGCGAGGTCGCGGGTCAGCTCGACGTGCTGGCGCTGGTCATGGCCCACCGGCACCTCCTCGATGTCGTGCAGCAGGATGTCGGCGGCCATCAGCACCGGATAGGTCAGCAGGGACAGCCGCGAACCACCACCGCCGCCCTTCTCCTTGAACTGGATCATGCGGTGCGCCTCGCCGTAGCTCGCCACGCATTCGAGCAGGTAGTGCAGTTCCAGGTGGGCGGCGACGTCCGACTGCCGGTACAGCACGGTCGTCCCGGGGTCGACGCCGGCGGCCAGCAGGAGGCCGGCCACCTCGCGGGAGCGCGCCTGGACGAGGGCCGGGTCGTGCTGCACGGTCAGGGCGTGCAGGTCGGCGATGAACGCGACGGTGGGCTGCTCGAACTGGCCGCGGACGACGGGTCTGATCGCGCCGACATAGTTGCCGAGCTGGAGCGGGCCGGTGGGCTTGAAACCGGAGATGCGACGGGACATTTCGGATTCCTCCGTGCTTTTTGCCCGCCCGGGTTCCGCAAAAAGGCCGCCCGGAGCGGGCGGCCTGAAAGGGGATGTGTCTGCGTGTAGGAAGTGGCCGCCCCTAGAGGGCGCGCCAGCTCAGCAGTCGTTGCAGCACGTATTCACCTTAGCAGGGTTCTTAGGCGCTCTTCAGGGTCGTAATGTCCTCAATGTCGGGTCGGTGAGTGGCCCCCTCTCTGGCCCCTCCCAAACGGCGGATCCAGGTGTTGGCTGGACCTGGAGATCCGATCGGGGAGGGCATGGCATGGACGAGATGGTGGGGGCCGGCGTCGACGTGGAGGGGGACCGGCACTGGCTACGCCTGAGCTGCCCGGGCTGCCGGGGCTGGCTGGGCGTGCCGGGCGAGGTGCCGCCCGGGCCGGCGGCGCAGCTGGTCGCGCGGCGGATCGACGCGTTCGTGCAGCGGCACGTGGGCTGCGGGCGGTGACGATGCTGCGCCAATTCCGCCTGATCGTCGCCGGTCCGCTGGACGACGAGCGGGCCGACCTGTTGTTCGACCGGGCCGACGATCTGAGCGTGGAGCTGGTGCCCGCCGAGGGGGTGGCCTGGGTGGCGTTCGACCGGGTCGCGCCGACGCTGGTCGACGCGGTGGTGTCCGGGGTGCGTGACCTGGACGCGGCGGGCGTCGGCATCGACCGGGCCGTCGACGACGACCCCCTGGTCACCCTTGAGGTGATCGCGGCGCGGATCGGGCGGCCGGTGGAGGTCGTGCGCGGATGGGCCGGGCTTCCCGCGCCGGTCAGGGACCATCCACGGCGGCCGGTCTACCACTGGCCGGACGTGTCGGCGTGGCTCGACCGGCACCGTTCACCCGTGCCGCCGGCCGGCGGTGGCGCCGCCGCCCTGGAGGCGGTCACGCTCGCGCTGCGGTTGCGCGCATTGGCACCCCGGCTCGAGCGGATGCCGCCGATCCGGTCGTTGCTGTATCCGTGAGTTGTCGGGCTTGCGGTGTGGTCGCCGCCCTCGGGTGGCGGCCACACCCCGCTCACACGTCGAATTCGCCGTCCTTGGCGCCGGCGACGAAGGCGTCCCACTCGTCCTGGGTGAAGACGAGCACCGGACTGTGCGGGTCGGCGCCGTTGCGCAGCCCGATCAGGTCGTCGACGAACGCCACCTCGACCCGGCTGCCGTGGCTCTCACCGGGCGCTGATCGCCATACGGCGCGGGAGCTGTCAAAGGCACCCTTTGGGTGCGCAAACGTCATGAACCCTGAGGCTACACGTAGGGCCTCAGGGGGTGGCAGCGGAGGCACCCGTCCGAGGGACGTTCTGATCATTACGATGCCAGGATGCGCGTCGGCATCATGGGCGGGACGTTCGACCCGATCCACCACGGTCACCTGGTCGCCGCGAGCGAGGTGGCCGACCGGTTCGGGCTCGACCAGGTGGTGTTCGTGCCCACCGGCGACCCGTGGCAGAAGACCGGGTCGGCGGTCAGCTCACCGGAGGACCGCTACCTGATGACGGTCATCGCGACCGCGTCGAACCCACGGTTCATGGTCAGCCGCGTCGACGTCGACCGCGACGGCCCGACCTACACGGTCGACACGCTGCGTGACCTGCGCGACATGTACGGGGCGTCGGCGGAGCTGTTCTTCATCACCGGCGCCGACGCGCTCAACAAGATCCTGTCCTGGAAGGACGCCCAGGACCTCTTCGACCTCGCGCATTTCGTCGGCGTCACCCGGCCGGGATTCGAGCTCGACGCCTCCCACCTGCCCGAGGACTCCGTCAGCCTGGTGCAGGTGCCGGCCATGGCGATCTCCTCCACCGACTGCCGGCGGCGGGTCGAGGACGGCAAGCCGGTCTGGTACCTCGTCCCCGACGGAGTGGTGCAATACATCGCTAAGCGGGGTTTGTACCGAAAAGTCGACAACATCTGAGAGGCAGACTGTCGTACGGGCGTGAGAGGCTAGAACCAGCCCGGCACAGCAGGCCGGGGCAGACCGACGAAGGGAGCCCGGTGCCCGCGACTGAGCGTGCCATCGAGCTGGCGCTCACCGCTGCGCAGGCGGCCGCCGACAAGAAGGCTGAAGACATCGTCATCCTGGACGTCGCCGACCAACTGGTCATCACCGACGCGTTCCTGGTCTCCTCGGCGCCCAACGAGCGGCAGGTCCTGTCGATTGTCGACGCCATCGAGGAGCGGCTGTCGCAGCTGCCCGAGAAGGCCAAGCCGGTGCGCCGCGAGGGCGAGCGGGGTGGACGCTGGGTCCTCCTGGACTACGTCGACATCGTCGTGCACGTCTTCCACACCGAGGAGCGCGAGTTCTACTCGCTCGACCGGCTCTGGAAGGACTGCCCGGTCATCGAGTTCGTCGACCGCGACCTGCCCGCGCCCGCGTGACGGGTCCGGAGCGCAGCGGAGGGCCGGGCGCGGGTCGGCGCCGCGTCTTCGCGGAGGCGGCGGCGTGACGCGCCTGTTGCTCTGGCGGCACGGGCAGACGGCCTGGAATGCCGGTGGGCGGGTGCAGGGACAGATCGACACGCCGCTGTCGGAGACCGGGCTGGCGCAGGCCGCCGCCGCGGCGCCGCGGCTGGCCGCCCTGGAGCCGGACGTCCTCGTCGCCAGTGACCTGCGCCGCGCCAGCGCCACGATGGCCGCGCTCGCCGCGCTGGTCGACGTCCCGGTCACCTATGACCCGCGGCTGCGGGAGCGCAGCTTCGGCGAGTGGGAGGGTCTGACGCACCCCGAGATCCTCGCCACCTGGCCCGAGGCGTTCGAGCGCTGGCGGCACGGCGAGCCGGTCGACGACGCCGACGTCGAGGCGGTCGACGCGCTGAGCAAGCGCATGACCGACGCGCTGGAGGAGATCGTGTCCACGGCACCGCCCGGCGCGACGATCGTCGTCGCGACCCACGGCGCCGCCGCCCGGCACGCCACCTGCGCACTGCTCGGCTGGCCGCAGTCGCTCGCCTCGACCCTCGGCGCGCTGCTCAACTGCCACTCCACCGACCTGCGGTTCGATGAGACCCGCGGCTGGCAGCTGGCCGGGCACAACCTGCCATGAGCATCGGGAACCGGGCGTTTGGCGGTACCGTCGAAAAGGTCATGGCACTTCGCTCCTTCCTGGTCCTGGCCGTCGTCGCCTCGGCGCTCGGCGGCTGTGCGGCGGCCTCCGACGAGTCGGCGGGCGCTCCTTCGGTCGCGCCGTCGTCGTCGCCGTCGTTGCAGGCGACGCTCGCTCCTTCCCGGCCGGCGGCGGCGCCGAGCGGCCCGGGCATCTCCGGCACGAGCATCTCCGGCGAGATCGTCGAAGGGGTCGAGGCCGGCTGCCTGCTGCTGCAGACCCCCGGCACGCTGTATCTGCTCATCGGCGGTGACCGGGCCGCACTGCAGGTCGGCAAGCGGGTCACCGTCGTCGGCACCCCGCAGCCCGGCCTGATGAGCACCTGTCAGCAGGGCACCCCGTTCCAGGTGGTATCGGTCCGGAGCGGCTGATCGGCTACGGTGCCGTCATGACCGGCCCACACCCCGCCGTCGCCGTAGTCACCGACTCGACCGCCTGCCTGCCGGCCGACCTGGCCAACGACCCGGTCCGGCGGCTCACCGTCGTGCCGCTCGCCGTCGTCGTCAACGGGGTCCCCGGCCTCGAGACCATCGACGTCGACTCCGCCACCGTCGCGGAGGCCCTCAACGCCCGCCGCGTCGCCGTCACCACCTCCAGGCCGTCCCCTGAGGCCTTCACCGAGGTGTACCGGCGGCTGCTCGCCGCGGGCGCGTCCGCCGTCCTGTCGGTGCACCTGTCGGCGAAGCTGTCCGGCACGTACGACGCGGCCACCCTCGCCGCCGCGGAGTTCGACGGTGCCGTCTCCGTCGTCGACACCCAGTCCACCGGCATGGGGCTCGGTTTTCCCGCGCTCGCCGGCGCGGCCGCCGCCGCCTCCGGTGCCGCGCTCCCGCAGGTGCGGCAGGCGGCGCTGGACGCCGTCGACCGGACCTCGACGCTCTTCTACGTCGACACCCTCGAGTTCCTGCGCCGCGGCGGGCGGATCGGCGCGGCCGCGGCGCTGCTCGGCACCGCCCTGTCGGTGAAGCCGATCCTGCACACCACCGACCAGGGTGTCGTCGTGCGGGAGAAGGTCCGCACCGCGAGCCGGGCCCTTGCCCGTCTGGTCGACATGGCCGACGAGGCGGCGGGCTCGTCGGTGGTGGACGTCGCCGTGCACCACCTGGCGGCGCCGGAGCGCGCGGACGCGCTGCTCACGACGTTGAAGGAGCGGCTCGGGGAGCGGCTGCGGGGGGCGTATCAGACGGAGGTCGGCGCGGTCGTCGGCGCCCACGTCGGGCCGGGGATGGTGGCCGTGGTGGTGCACCGGACGTAGGGGTTTTCCACAAGCGCCCCGTTGTCCACAGGTTGGCGTCTGTGGGTGGGTGGGTGCCTCCAGCCCGGTCCTAGCGTGACCCGGCATGAGGCGCAGCGCTGCAGACAGTGAGACCGAGCCGGCGGGGCGGCTGGCCAGGGTGGTCGGCCTGCCCCCTTCCCCTGACTCGTATCCGTGGGACGAGTCGTTTCGTTCCGATTCCACTGGTGGCGCCGATTCCTCTCATGAGGGTCGTGAGCGGCCGTGGCTGGCGGCGGTCGATCCCGGGCGGCGGGGTGTCAGGGTCCTGGCGGTCGTCGCCGCGCTCGTGGTCTGCGTCGCGGCGTTCCTCGCGTGGCGGGCCAGGCCGCAGGTCAGCTCGGCGCCGCCCACCACCGCGGTCTCCGCCGCCGCCGTCTCTGCCGCGGCGCCGAGCAGCGCCGCCGCCAGGCTCGTCGTCTCGGTCAACGGCAAGGTCCACCGGCCGGGCCTGGTCGAGCTGCCGGCCGGCGCCCGGGTCGCCGACGCGATCACGGCGGCCGGCGGTGCGCTGCCCGGCGCCGACCTGACCGGCCTCAACCTGGCCCGCAAGGTCGTCGACGGCGAGATGATCTCGGTCGGTGTCTCGGCGCCGCCGGGTGGCGCACCGGCCGTCCCCGGCGGTGGCGTCGGCGGCGGACCGGTCAACCTCAACACCGCCACGGTCACGGAGCTCCAGACGCTGCCGGGCATCGGCGAGGTCCTCGCGCAGCGCATCGTCGAATACCGCGACCGGCACGGCGGCTTCCGCGCCGTCACCGACCTGCGCCAGGTCGAAGGCATCGGTGACGCCAAGTTTCAGCAGCTCAAGGACAAGGTGACGGTGTGAGCACCGACCTGCGCCTGGCCGGGGCCGCGACCGGCTGCTGGCTGACCGCGCTGGCGTGCCTGTTCTGCCCCGCCGGGGCCGGCTGGGCGGTCGGCCTCGGCGCGCTCGTCCTCGCCGCGGGCTGGGCCCGGCTTCCCCTGCGGGCCCTGCGACCGACCCGGTGGGTGGTCGTCGCGGCGCTGATCGGCGTCGCCTGCGGCGCGGTCGCGACGGCCGCCCGGGTCGGTGAGCGGGACAGCGAACCCCTCGCCGGTCTGGCCGCCGCGCACAAGACGGTGCGCCTCGGCCTGCAGATCGCCGACGACCCGCGGCTGGGCCGCCCGACGGCCGGGCGGTCCCCGACGATCATCGTGCCGGCCCGGCTGACCTGGCTGCACACACCCGACGGCACCCGGGTCGAGCTGGGCGCACGGGTGCTGATCCTCGCGAGTGACCGCGGATGGCTGGGCCTGCTGCCCGGGCAGCGGGTCGAGACGACCGGCCGGCTGTCCCCGCCCGACGGCGGCGACCTGCGCGCCGCGATCGTCTCCGTCACCGACGCACCCGCCCGGGTGAGCGCGGCGCCGCTGGTGCAGCGGGCGGCCGGGACGCTGCGGGCCGGCCTCCAGCGCGCCTGCCGGCCGCTGCCCGCCGAGGCGGGCGGGCTGCTGCCGGGCCTCGTCGTCGGCGACACCAGCCGGCTCGACCAGCAGCTCGCCGACGACTTCCGCGCCACCGGCCTCACGCACCTCACCGCCGTTTCCGGCGCGAACCTGGCGATCGTGATCGGGCTGGTCCTGGTGCTCGCCCGCTGGTGCCGGGCCACGCCGAAGGTCGCCGCGCTCATCTGCGTGCTGGCGCTCATCGGGTTCGTGATCCTGGTCCGCCCTTCGCCGAGCGTGCTGCGGGCCGCCGCCATGGGTGGGCTCGCCCTCGTCGCGCTCGCCCTCGGCCGCCCCCGGGCCGTGCTGCCCTCGCTCGCCACCGGGGTGCTCGTCCTCGTCGTCACCGACCCTGAGCTGGCGGTCGACGCCGGGTTCGCGCTCTCCGTGCTCGCCACCGGCGGCCTGGTCCTGTTGGCGCCGCGCTGGTCCGAGGCGCTGCAGGCGCGGGGCTGGCCGGCGTTCGCGGCGGAGGCCGTCTGCGTGCCCGCCGCGGCGCAGGCCGCCTGCGCGCCGGTGATCGCCGCCATCTCCGGTGGCGTCAGCCTCACCACCGTGCCCGCCAACCTGCTCGCCGGCCCGGCCGTCGCCCCCGCCACCGTCCTGGGCATCCTCGCCGCGGTGCTGTCGCCGCTGCTGCCCGGCGTCGCCGAGTTCACCGCCTGGGTGGCGGCGTGGCCGGCCCGATGGCTGGTCACGATCGCCCACCACGGCGCCGCCGTCCCCGACGGCGTCCTGCCGTGGCCGGGCGGCACGTTCGGCGGGCTGCTCCTCGGCGGGCTCCTCGCGGTGCTGGTCGTCGCGTTCCGGCGGCCGGTCGTGCGCCGGTTCGTCCTCGTCGGCGCCGTCGCCGGCGTGCTCGGCGCCGTCCCCGTCCGGCTGTTCACCGGCGGCTGGCCGCCACCTGGGTGGATCGTGGTGGCCTGCGACGTCGGGCAGGGCGACGCGCTCGTCGTGGCCGCCGGCGGGCACGACGCCGTGGTCGTCGACACCGGGCCGCAGGCCGACCCCGTCGACCGCTGCCTGCGGGACCTCGGCGTGCGGCGGGTGCCGCTGCTGATCATCAGCCACTTCCACGTCGATCACATCGGTGGCCTCGACGGCGTCCTGCGCCGTCGGCGCGTCGACCGGCTGCTCGCACCGCCGTTCGCCGAGCCGGCCGGCGGCCGCAGGGCCGTCCTCGACCGGGGGATCGCCACCCTCGACGCGCCGGCCGGGACGGCGCTGACCGTCGGCGCGGTCGGGTTGACCGTCCTCGGCCCGGCCAGGGCGGTGACCGGCACCCGGTCCGACGTCAACAACAACTCGCTGGTCGTCGCGGTCACCGTCGCCGGGGTCCGGCTACTGCTCACCGGCGACGCCGAGACCGAGGAGCAGGAGAGCCTGCTCACCGCGCCCCTGCGCGCCGACGTGCTCAAGGTCGCCCACCACGGCTCCGCCTACCAGGATCCGGCGTTCCTGGACGCGGTCGCGCCGAGGATCGCCCTGGTCAGCGTCGGTGCTGGCAACGACTACGGTCATCCCAGCCCGGTCGTGCTGGCCCGCCTCGCCCGCGGCGGCGCACGGGTCGTGCGCACCGACGAGCAGGGCGACGTCGCCGTCGTCCGGGACACCGCCGGGCGCCTCGCGGTGGTGGCCGCACGATGAGTTCCTGGCAGAGTTTTGTCAGAGGGTCGTGACACGATGGCTCGTGTGTCTGGTTCTGGTCTGCCCCGCCTCCGTCTGGTGATCGGTGACGAGGAGCTGCTCGTCTCCCGCGCCGTCACCGACACCATCGCCGCCGCCCGCGCCGACGACCCCGACACCGAGGTGCACCGCCGCCCCGGTGGTGAGCTGCTCGCCGGTGAGCTCGCGGAGCTGCTGAGCCCTTCGCTGTTCGGCGGCCGGCGGGTGCTGGTCGTCGACAGCGGCCAGGACGCGAAGAAGGACATCAGCGCCGCGCTGCTCGCCTATGCCGCCGACCCCGAGGACGACGTCGTGCTCGTCGTCACCCACGCCGGCGGCGCCAAGGGCAAGGCCCTCGCCGACGGGCTCAAGGCCGCCGGCGCCGACGTCGTGCCCGCCGCGAAGATCAGCAAGCACCGCGAGCGGGTCGACTTCGTGCGCAACGAGATCCGCCGCCAGGGCGGCAAGATCGGCGAGGACGCCGCCGAGGCCCTGCTCGGCGCGGTCGGCAACGACCTGCGTGAGCTGGTCGCCGCCTGCTCGCAGCTCGTCGCCGACACGGGCGGCCGGATCGACGTGGGCACCGTCGCGCAGTATTACCGCGGCCGGGCCGAGGTCTCCGGGTTCACCGTCGCCGACGCCGTCATGGTCGGCGACACGGCCGCCGCGCTGGAGGCCCTGCGGTGGGCGATGCACGTCGGAGTGGACCCCGTGCCGATCGCCGACGCCATCGCCGACGGCGTCCGGACCGTTGCCCGGGTGGCCGCCGCGGGCAAGGGCAGCGCATATCAACTCGCCGGAAATTTGGGAATGCCTCCGTGGAAGGTCGAACGCGCGCAGCGCCAAGCCCGTGGCTGGACGGCCGAGGCGCTCGTTGATGCCATGCGAGTGGCGGCAGAGTGCAATGCCGCCGTCAAGGGTGGCTCGGACGACCGCGGCTATGCGCTCGAGCGGGCTGTGTTCGCAGTGGTCGCGGCGCGCGCTGGAGGAATAGGACGATGACGACGAGCAACGGGTTCGCCCCACAGGCGCCGCTGTATGTGCGTGCGCTGCGGCTTCGCCACCTGCACATCGGCGGATTCGTCAGTTTCATGCTGTTTGAGTGCATGATCGCGGCCGGCGTGCTGCTTGCACTCGCCGAGTTGGTCAGCTGGTGGGCGGTTCCCGTCCTCCCAGCGGTCGTCGCGGTCATGGTCAAGGTCAACGACATGGCCATCGGCGGTTCGAAGCGGGTCCGCGCCCATGCGCGTTCCGCCGTCCGTGGTTCATCCGAACGGGCGTCATCCACCCGGGTGGATTCCCCCGACCATGACAACGACCCGGCCTCCGCCACCCGGCGGACCACGACCGCACTGGACCGGGCGGAGATGGCCCGAGGCTCGGGCACCTCCACCGGGACCGGCGCCGCGGCCCGTGCCGCCGGTGGCCGCGACTCGGCCGGGACCGGGATCTCGGTCGCCGGCTCGGGCCGCGCGGGCGTGGGCAGCGTCGCCAGGTCGGGCTTCGCGGGCGCCGCCGGGTCCGGCGGGCCCTCAGGCTCGTCCAGCGGCGACGGCTCCTTCGGCGGCGCCGGCTCGTCGGGTGATGGTCGTTCGTCCGGGGGCGCGGGCTCGTCCGGCGGCTCTGGTGACTCGGCTGCTGCGGGCGGCGCCGGTGGCGGCGTCGGGGTGCGGCAGGGCGCCGGCAGTGGCACCGGGGCGGGGGCCACGCGCACGGCGACGCGGCAGGCGGCCAGCGAGCCGCCCGCGCAGCGCAAGAAGGTCGGCGTCATCCGGATCTCGGTCCCGGCCCGCGACGGCGGCCCCCGTGGCACCCGTCCGGCGGAGGCACCCCCGAGCAACGATTACGGGATCTCGCCAGCCGGCGACGTCCCACCCGCCCAGCCCACCGCGGACTCCGTGAGCCGCCGCGCCGTCCGCGAGGGCGACACCGGCTCCGGCCGCGCCGTCCGCGACGGCGACACCGGCGCGCACGCGGCGTTCCCCGACGCCGAGACCGCTCCCGGCCGCGCCTTCCGTGAGGGTGACACGGGCTCTGGCCGGGCGTTCCGTGACGGCGACACGGGCTCGGGTCGGGCGTTCCGTGATGGTGACTCAGGTCAGCAGCCTGTGTTCCGTGACGGGGACACCGGGGTGCACCCGGCGTTCCGTGCGGGCGAGGTCGGCACGCAGCCGGCGTTCCACGACGGCGGCGACGCCCACCGGTCGGACGGCTACGACGGGGACACCGGCGTCCACCCTGGATACGGTGACACGGACACCACCCGCGGGACCCACTTCCGCGACCACGGGACCGGCACCGACGGCCGGCACGGCCGGACCGGCGAGCACGAGGGCTGGGACCAGGCGGCCGGCGGCGGCACCTGGCCGACCCGTTCGGGCTGGGACGAGTCGAGCCGGTCCGCGCAGGCGGGGCAGCACTGGGATCACTCCGGCGAGATCAGCGAGGACCGCGATCAGTCGACGCAGGCCGGCCAGCGCCGCGACCTGGACCAGGCCACGCAGGCGTGGGACCGCGACGGCCAGGCCGCAGGCGGCTGGGACCGTGACGCCCGACCCGTGCAGGGGTGGAACCAGGACGGTCCGCCGGTGCACGGCTGGGACGAACATGGTCAGCCGGTGCACGGCTGGGACGAAGATGGTCAGCCGGTGCACGGTTGGGACCAGGACGGTCAGCCCGTGCACGGTTGGGGTCAGGACGGTCGGGCGGCTCAGCGCTGGGATCAGGACGTTCCGGGCCGGCAGGATGGCTTCGCCGGTCAGGGGGCTCAGGGTGGCGGCGATGGTCAGGCCTGGCGCCAGGAGAACGACGGGCAGAGCTGGGATCGTGCCATGCCGGCGGGCTGGGAGCAGGGCGCCGGACAGGAGCCGGGTGCCGGGTACGCGCCGGGTGCCGGCAGGGGTGACAACGTGCCGGACGGGCACGGTCGCAACCCCGAGGAGGCCACCGACGGTCGTGGGCGGGGCATCCGCCAGAACGACGGATCGTGGAGCGGTCATCCGGCGCGGGTCGAGCACGGGTCGGCCGGTGAGGGCCGGCAGGCGTGGGGCGAGGACACCGCAGCCGGCTGGGGCAACGAGGCCGCTTGGGCCGGTCCGGGCAGCACCGGCGACGGCCAGGCCAACTGGGGCGACGAGACCGTCTGGGGTGACCGCGCCGCATGGACCGGTCGCGGGAGCGGTCGGGCCGACGCGACGTCCACCGGCCAGCCGGGCGGCTACCCCGCTTCGGACGGGCCGGCCGGCCAGCGTGGCTCCGCCGGCGATGAGCGGGGCGTCCAGCGCGGCTACGTCGGCGAGGGGCAGACCGGCCAGCGTGGCTACCCCGGCGATGAGCGGGGCGTCCAGCGCGGCTACGTCGGCGAGGGACAGGTCGGCCAGCGTGGCTACGCCGGCGAGGGGCAAGGCGTTCAGCGTGGGTACGCCGGTGATGAGCAGGCCGGGTACGGCACGGGGCACGGGCAGGCGCCGCACGGCGAGCCGGTCGACCCGTGGGCGGACTGGGACGACGAGACCGGTTGGGCGGACCAGGCGCAGTGGGGCGCGACGCCGAATCGGGGCGGCCAGACCGGCTGGGCTGCCGGGCAGGCGGCATGGAGCGGGTACGACGCCGCCGACGAACCCGACTCCAACGAGCCGACCCGGCCGGTCGACAACGGTCGCGCGGGCAACCGGGACGCCAGCGGCGGCCGGCACGCGCAGCGCCAGCCGGGTGGGCGGCGCAGGGCCGACGACACCGGGCACTTCTCGTCGGGGCAGTTCCAGTCGGGCCGGCACGCCGAGCGGCCGTGGCGCACCGACGAGGACCTGACCCGGCAGCGGACTGGCGGGTTCAACCAGGGCCGGTTCGCCTGACGGGAGCGGCGTGACGACCTCGGTGCCGGCCGCCGAGGTTCCGGCAAGCGTCTGATTCCGCAGCGCCGATCCCGGGCGCATGCCTCGCGCCGCTGCTTGATCGAAGGGCGGATCCGGTCACCCGCGCGACCGGACCTGTCCTTCGATCAACAATCTGGCGGGCGTGGCGAGGGGCTCTTGGGGGACGTCGTCACCGGTTTCGACCCGGCCGCAGTCGCTGGACAACGTCACCGGTCTGGTCACGGCCGGATCGTCTCCGGGGTCAGGGTCCGATGCCGTGGGTGACGTTCCGGACTGTCGTCAAGACGTCGACACCTGGGGCGCGGATCGAAATCTTGGGGCCGCGCCGCCGGTCGGGATGCCGCTGCGGCTCCGTTTCGCCGTCTTTGCCGGATCTGTTCCTGCGTGAACGCGGTCTTGTCGTTGCTCGAAGGCACGTCCTGGTTGTGTGGTGGCCGGTGGGCGACTTCGATCACCAGGAAGATCCACTCCGGGAGCGGGGCAAGCACACAAAGAGGACTGTCCGGACATGGGTGAACGCCGGATCGGACGATCCCAGCACGTTTACGGCGCGACGAGCTGGCCCGGAACCGTGCGAAGAACGGCAGCGGCTGCTTCGCCGGCGACCCCGACCCCGACCCCGACCCCGACCCCGGCATTGTGGTGCGCGGGGTGCCCGACCATCTCATCGACCTGACGGCTGACGGGCACAAGCAGGCGGAGCAGGCCGCCACGCGATCTGGAGGCGGTTCGGGGTCCTTCGGTGACCGCAGGCCGCCCGCAGCATCGACCGGAACAGCCACCCGGAACCGCCGCCTACACCGCCGTCCGGAACAGGCGCCCAGAACAGGCGTCCGACCGCCCGAACGGCCGCCCGGAAACCGTCGCCGAGGGCGATGGCGGAGGGTGGCCGGAGCCGTGCGTGGGGCGTCATCTGGCCCGGGCGGGCGAAGCGGGTCAGGTGTCGGCAAACCTGGAAGCACAGCGAAAGCGCCGCCCTTCAGGGCGGCGCTTTCCGCGGAGTGCAGTGCTGGTGGACCGCTCAGGCGGCCAGCGAGCCCAGCTTCTTGGTGATCGCCGACTTGCGGTTGGCGGCCTGGTTCTTGTGGATGACGCCCTTGCTGGCAGCCTGGTCCAGCTTGCGCGTGGCGGCACGGAGCAGCGTCGCGGCCGCCTCGTTGTCGCCCGCGGCGGTCGCCTCGTGGAACTTGCGGATCGCCGTCTTCAGCGAAGACTTGACCGACTTGTTGCGCAGGCGGCGCTTCTCGTTCTGCCGGTTGCGCTTGATCTGGGACTTGATGTTCGCCACGCGACAGACCTCGTCTTGTTAGCTCGGGTTGGAAACGTTGAGGCGCAAGCAACATGGACGCGTCACCGTGCGCGATGAATCAGGTTACCAGGTCCCCACCCGGCCAGCCAAAACGGCCAGCCGCGTCAGAGGGCGCTGCCCTTCTGGTATTCCTCCCAGGACAGCTCCCAGTCGGTCCAGCCGTCGCCGTACTTCACGCGCTCCTCGGTGCCCTTCACGATGACGGGGTCGCCGATGTGGGTCACGCCGTAGAGCCACTTCGCCAGGTCCAGGGAGATGTTGACGCAGCCGTGGGAGACGTTGCGTTTGCCCTGGTCCTTGACCGACCAGGGGGCGGCGTGGATGTACTGGCCGCTCCAGGTGATCCGCTGCGGGTACTCGACCTTGGTGCGGTAGCCGTCGGGGGAGTCGACCGGGACGCCGTAGGTGGAGGAGTCGAACCACTCCCACTCGTTCTTCACCATGACGATGAAGTTGCCGCTGTCGGAGGGGTTGCTGGGCTTGCCCAGGGAGACGGGCATCGTCTTCAGGACGGCGCCGTCCTCGGTGACGGTCATCTGCTTGGTGGCGTTGTCGACCTCCATGATGAGCCTCTTGCCCACGGTGGCGTCGACGGTGATGTCCTTCTCACCGTATGACTTCCCGCCGAAGGAGACTCCGCCGACCGCGGCGCGCAGGGAGAGCTTGGTGCCGGCCTGCCAGTACTCCTTGGGGCGGTAGTGGATCTCCTTGGAGGTGTACCAGTTCCAGCTGCCCACCTGCGGCGGGTCGGAGGTCATGAAGAGGCGCTTCTCGATGCCGGCGCGCTTGTCCTTCGGGATCTCGGTGCCGAAGGACAGGATCATCATCATGCCGACGCCGACGACCTGGCCGTCGCCGATCTGGCTGCTGGTGCGGATGAGGCTGGACGGCTTCGCCATGGTGGTGAACTTCACGGTGGACTTGGCCTTGCCCGACGTGACCGTCGCCGTGTACTCGGTGGCGTACTTCAGCTGCTTGGCGGGCATCCACTCGACGCCACCAGGAGCGGGCGAGGCAGACGACGACGGCGGCACCACGGCGCCCTCGACGGGGGCACCGGACGCGTCCTGGAGCGAAACGGAGGCGTCGGACGATGCCGCGAAGGTGATGGACGTGGCCGTCGACACGTCAGCGGCACCGTCCGCGGGCGTGGTCACCTTGACGGTGTCCGTGGCGGCGCTGGAGCCACCCCCGGGGTCCTTCCAGGACGGGGCGGCGTCGCCACAGCCGGCGAGCACCAGGGCGCTCGCCACGAACAGCAGGGTCAATCGTCGTAGTTGCATCAGCAACCATTGTGCCTCGGTCCCCACGGACGGCAACCGCACGAGGGTCTACACGGACGGCAACCGCACGAGGTCTACAGGGACGGCAGCCGCACGAGGAAGGTCGTGCCGGGTTTCTCGCCGTGGTCGTTGACCGTGATCGTGCCGCCGTGGCGTTCGATGACGGTGCGGCTGATGGCCAGGCCGAGGCCGGTGCCGGGCAGGCCGAGGCTGCGGATGTTGGAGCCGCGGAAGAAGCGTTCGAACAGCCGGGAGCGTTCCTCCTCGGGGATGCCGACGCCGGTGTCGGTGACGCGCAGGTCGACCCCGGCCGCGTCGCGGAGCAGTTCGATCTCGACCCGGCCGCCGGCGGGGGTGAACTTCACCGCGTTGGTGACGAGGTGGTCGACGACCTTGCGCAGACGTGGCTGGTCGCCGGCGACGGGAGCCGGCCCGTCCGGCAGCGTGACCCGGAAGTCGATGTCCTTCTCCTCAGCGGCGCGGGTGCCCGCAAGCGCGGAGGCGTCGACCACGGCGGCGAAGTCGAGGGGCCGTTCGACGAGGGAGACGTAGCCGCTCTCCAGGCCGGCGAGGTCCAGCAGGTCGTCGATGATCGCCCGGAGGTTCTCGGCGTTGCGGGCGATGACGGCCAGGAACTGGGACCGGGTCGTCTCGTCGTCGTTGTCGTGCAGGAGCAGTTCGGTGTACGACGAGATCGACGTCAGCGGCGTGCGCAGCTCGTGGCCGACGAGTGAGATGAACTCGTCCTTCGTGCGGGCCAGCTGCCGGGCCAGGTCCTCGGCGCGGCGGCGCTCCAGGAACTGCCCGACGTGCGCGGCGATCCCGGACAGCAGCGCGATGAGGGACTGCTCGGGCTCCTCCGCGGCGTCGCCGAAGAAGCTCAGCGTGCCGGTGACCCCGCCGCCGTCGCGGATCGGCACGGCGAGACCGACCCGCAGGCCGTGCCGGGCCAGCGACGGCACGTTGAGCCGGCTCGCGACCGCGGAGATGTCGGGGATCCAGGTGGGCTGGCCGGTTTCCCAGGCGACGCCGGACACGCCGACGCCGGGGGCGAGCGGGCCGGGTTCGGGGATGACGTAGCCGGGTTCGGTCCACATCGCCGCGTTGCGCAGGACGTTGCCGACCTTGTCGACCAGCCACAGTTCGCTGTGCGGCCACTGCAGCGTGCGGGCGACCGCGCCGAGCAGCTCCGGGCCGCCCTCCTCGATGGTGGGCGCGTTCTCCAGGATGCGGGCGACCGCGAGCTCGCACTCGATGAGCCGCTCCGCCCGGCGCCGGTCGGTGACCTCGTGCAGGGCGGCGACGGCGCCGAGCCGGTTGCCGTCGGTGTCACGGATCGGCTGTGCGTTGGCGGTGAAGCTGCGGCGGGGGCGCTCGGGCCGGTGGATGACGACCTCGGCCTCGCGGACGTGCTGGCCGTGGAACGCCCGGACGAGGGGCAGCTCCTCGGAGGAGGTGCCCTGCGCGCGGAGGTGTTCGACCCAGGCCTCGGCGGTCGTGTGGTCGGCGTCGCCGGCGATCTCCCGCATGGCACGGTTGAACAGGATCAGCTTGCCCCGCTCGTCGCAGGCGACCACGCCGGCGTCGAGGTTGTCGAGCAGGGCGCTGAGGAAGTGGCGCTCCCGGGCCAGCTGCCGTTCGGCGGCGACGCGTTCGCTGATGTCGTAGACGAAGGCGTGCGCGTGCCGGCCGGTCGGGCCCTCCACGACGTTGAGGGTGAGCTCGACCGGGAACTCGTCGCCGGCCCGGTTGATGGCGTAGAGCTGGAGCCGTTGTCCGATGAGCTTCGGCACGCCGCCGCGCGCCATCCGCGTCAGCCCGGCCCGGTGCGCGGCCCGGAAGCGTTCCGGGATGATCAGCTCGTCGACCTGCTTGCCGAGCGCGTCCTGCGCGGACCAGCCGAAGGTGCGTTCGGCGGCCCGGTTCCAGCGGGTGATCTCCCCGGTGAGCTCGATGCCGACGAAGGCCTCGAGCGCGGTCTCCAGCACCGCGTCGGTCTCGGCCGCGGCGATCGCGATGTCCTGACGGCTGGTCTCCGCGCCCAGCATGACCTCCAGCATCGCGGCGCACTCCGCCACCGCCGCGACGTCGTCGTCGGTCCAGTGCCGGGGCACGGAGTCGGTGACGCAGACCGCGCCCAGGGTGTAGCCGTGCAGGTCGTGGATGGGCTGGCCGAGGTACGCCGTGACCCCCTGGTCCTGCACCGCGCCGAGGTCCCGCAGCATCGGGTGGTCCCGGGCGTCGCTGACGACGAGCGGCGCGTTCTCGGTCACCACGTACTGGCAGAAGGAGCTGGTCGCCGGCAGGGCGTCGACGCGGTCGAGCTCCGGCGGCAGGCCGTGCCGGCCGACGATGTGCATCCGCTCGTCGTCGACGAGGGTCAGCAGGCCGACCGGCGCGACGACGGACCGGGCCGCGAGCCGCACCAGGCCGTCGACGGGCGCCGACGACGACGCGAGCAGTGTCCGGGCGCGCTGGAGTGCGGCGAGCCGTTCCGGCTGCGCGAGCACGCCAAGATCGAGTTGCGGCATGTCACACCCCCAACCCGCAAGCACGTCGCGTTGATCGTACCTGCGCAAAGGGGTTAAATCAGACTAAAGCCGTAGCTGCGTGGCGCGTGCGAGCGTCGAGGAGGGGTCCTCGCCGTCGGTCAGGTCGATGTCGTCGGTGAGCCGGCCGTCGGTCAGCCGGATCAGCCGGTCGCACCTGGCCGCGATGTGCTGCTCGTGGGTGGCGAGCAGCACCGTCATCCCGTGCTCCTCGCGCAGGTCGAGCAGCAGGTCCAGGATCTGCGTGCCGTTGGCGGAGTCGAGGTTGCCGGTCGGCTCGTCGGCGAGCAGCAGCTTCGGCGACCCGATCAGCGCCCGGGCGATCGCGACCCGCTGCTGCTGGCCGCCGGACAGTTGCGCCGGCAGCGCCCGCTCCCGGCCGCCGAGGCCGACCGCCTCCAGGAGCCCGCGGGCGCGCTCGGCCTTGTCGAAGCCGACCCGGAACGGCAGCACCGGCGCGATCACGTTGTCCAGTGCGGTCAGGGCGGGCAGCAGGTGGTACCGCTGGAACACGAAGCCGACCGTGCGCCGGTATTCGCTGAGCCGGCGCCGCCGCAGGGCGGTGACCTCGACGCCGTCGACCACGATCGTGCCGGCGTCGGCGGACTCGATCGCGCCGATCAGGTGCAGCAGCGTCGACTTGCCCGAGCCGCTCGGGCCGGTGACCGCGGTGAAGCTGCCCGCGCCGACCTGCAGGGTCAGCTCGTCGGCGGCGACGATGTCCTGTTCACCGGTGTGGAAGCGTTTGGTGAGGCCCGCAACGGACAGCGCGGCCCCCGTGGACGTGGCGGTCATGCCGTCACCTCCGCTGCGCTCCGGCGCCGGCCTGACCCAACACTGAGCCGCCGATGACCGGCTCCTCTGCTGCGCTCCGGACCGTTCATGTCCCTACTCTGTCGCAATGCATTGCGACAATGCAAGAGGCGGGTAGTCTCTGGACATGCCGATCCATCACGCGGTGCTGTCGCTGCTGTCGCATGGACCCAGTTACGGGTACGAGCTGAAGGGCGCCTTCGAGACCGCGGTCGGCCCGCAGTGGGGCCCGCTGAACATCGGCCACCTGTATCAGATCCTGGACCGGCTCTCCCGCGACGGCATGGTCAGCTCCGAGCGGCACGCCCAGGCGGTGAAGCCCGACCGGGTGGTCTACGAGATCACCGACGCCGGCCGCGGCGAGCTGCGGCGCTGGCTGGCCGAGGCGAGCCCGCGCAGCGGCGGTTTCCGCGACGACTTCTTCCTCAAGGTGACGGCCGCGGCCCGCTCCGGCGACCCGGAGGTGGTGCGGACCGTGCTCGGCCAGCAGCGCACGTACCTGATGCGCGAGCTGCGCAACCTCGATGGCCTGCGACGCAAGGCGGCCGACCCGGTCGTCGGGCTGCTGCTGTCGGCGGCGACCAGGCACGTCGAGGCCGATCTGGCGTTCGTCGACGACGCGGAGCAGGCGCTGCTGCGCGACCCGGCGACGATCGCCGGCCTGGCCGGCGTCCAGCACTCCGCTCCGCAGCCGGAAGGCCTGCAACGACCGGCCTGAACACGCCTCAGGTGCGCGGGTGCAGGGCTCCCCGCCGCAGGCCCGGGATCTCGAACGGCTCGCCGAGCAGCTCCGCCGCGCCCAGCCGGGCGAGGGCCGGCGCGGTCTGGATGCCGAAGCCGCCCTGCCCCGCGAACCAGTAGAAGCCGTCCTGCGCCGGGTCGGGTCCGACGACCGGGTTGCGGTCCGGCGCGAACGTGCGCAGCCCCGCCCAGCTGGTGCGGACCCGGCGCAGTTCGAGGGTCGTCGCGGCGGCGACCCGCTCCACCGCCAGGGCCACGTCCTCGGGTGCGGCCACCGCGTCGACCGGCGGCGACGGCGTCTCGTCGCAGGGCGACACCAGCAGACCGCCGCTCTCCGGCCGGAAGTAGAACTCGTCGCCCACGTCGAGCACGAGGGGCCAGTTCGGCGCCACACCGTCGATGGACACGATCGCCACGGTCCGGCGCATCGGCGTGAGCCGCGCCGCCGGAACCCCGAGCCGCCCGGCCACGGCGTCCGCCCACGCGCCGGCCGCGTTGACGACCCGGCCCGCCTCGAGCTCGCCGCGGTCCGTGGTGAGCCGCCAGCCGCTGCCGGTCCACTCGCCCGCCTCCAGGCCGATCGCGGTGCGCAGCACCACCCCCGCCGTGGCGGCGCGCTTGCGGTACAGCTGATGCAGCGCGTCCACGTCGATGTCCTGTGCGGTCCGCTCGATCGCCGCCCGCGCGATCGCCGACGGGCGCAACGCCGGGCACAGCGTCTGCGCGCCCTCGACGTCCGTGCCCCGCAGCGACGGGTTGGCGGTGAGGAGCGCGTTCATCGCCGGCAGCTGGTCCTCGCGGGCCACCCAGACGAGCGGCCGGGCCCGCAGCAGGGGCGTGCCCGACTCGGCGCCGAGCGCGTCGAGGATCGTCCGCGACGCGCGGGTCAGCGCGCGCACCTCGGGCGAGCCGTAGCTCTCCAGGAACGCGGCCACGGACCGTCCGGTCGTGTGATACCCGAACTGGTTCTCGCGTTCGAGCACCACGATCCGCAACGGCTCACGGTGGCCGCCAGCGGCCTCCGCCCGTTCGACCAGCCGGCCATCAAGCTCGGCGAGCTCGGCGGCGAGGGACAGGCCGGCCATGCCCCCACCGATCATCGCCACGTCTGCGCGTTCGATCCTGTGATTGTCGCAGGCGATGTTGCGAAGTCGCAGAATGTTCCCTCTCCAGCCGGGTACCCACGGCGCGTGAAATTCGCCGAGCTCGCCACCCGCTGGCAGGACCGTCCCGTGCTCGTCGTCGGAGACGCCGTGCTCGACTGCTGGTTGAGCGGCACCCCGACCCGGATGAGCCGGGAGGCCCCCGTCCCCGTCATCACGCTCGACGCGACCCGCGAGGTCGGCGGTGGCGCCGCCGCCCTCGCCGCCGCCTTCACCGCGCTGGGCGCCCGGACCACCGTCGTCGGCGCGACCGGTGACGACGACGCGGGTGCCACGCTGCGGTCCAAGGTCTGGGACGACGGCGCCACGGACCGCATGGTCGTCGCGGTCGGCCGGCGCACGCTCACGAAGCGCCGAGTCGTCGCCGCCGGCCAGGTCGTGGCGCGGTTCGACGACGGCGACACCGCACCCCTCGGCGGGGCGGCCGCCGACACGCTGCTGCAGCGGCTGGCCGAGTCCCTCGCCGAGTCCCCGGCCGCGGTCGTCGTGTGCGACCTGGGCGCCGGCACGCTCGGGCGGGCCGTGCGCTCGCTGCTCGCCGCCCGCCGGCTCGACGTGCCGCTGCTGACCGTCGACGCCCTGGACGTCGCCCCGTGGGCGCACCTGGGCCCTGACCTGATCACCGTCACCCTCGACACGGTGAGCGGCGTGGTCGAAGGCACCAACGCCGCAGCCGTCGCCGCGGCCCGCGGCATGCTGCTGCGCTCGACCGCGGCTGCGGTCGTGTCCGTCACGCTCGACGCGGAGGGGACGGTCGTGCTCAGCCAGGACGCCGACACCGTCCACACGTCCGCCGCGCCGGGGCCGCGCAACCAGCCCGCCTACGTCGCCGGCTTCGTCCTCGCCCAGCTCGCCGGCGCCACCGTCGCCGAGGCCGCGGCCACGGCGCAACGCTGCGCCGCCGCCCGCCCCCGCGACCTCGCCCCGGCCGTCACGAAAATTGGTGGCCTGGAGGCGACCCCGGCCTGATCCTGGTATGCATGCCTCCCGTCGATCCCACCGCCGTGCTGCCGGTCGCGGCCGCCGTGGACGACGCGGACAGCGTCATCGACGTCCTCGACCTCCTGGCCCTCTCGGCGTTCGTCGCCGGCAGTCAGCCGTTCGCCCGCACCCGGCACCTGTCGAACCTGCGCCGCGAGGCGACCCTGCTCCCCGAGGGCGCCACCGTCCTGCGTGAGGCGCGCGACGACGACGACGTCTGCACCCTCGCCGCCGGCGACGGCTGGACCCTGCGTGCCACCCGCTGGAAGCAGGGCCGCCGGGCCAACGTCACGGTCACCGCCGTCTCCGCGGACCTCGCCGACAGCGTCCTCGCCGGCGCCGTCGACGGGGCCACCGAGCCGCCGCCGCCCGCCGACGAGTCGGTGTCGATCGGCTTCTGGCACAGCGGCAAGCACGGCCCGCAGCGCACCCCGCGCCGGATCACCGCCGAACCGTGGGCGGACATCCGCACCAACTACGCCACGAAGACCGCCGAGGCGCTGGACCGTCTGATGGCCACGACCGCCGAGCAGGTCAGCGGCCGGATGATCCTGCTGCACGGGCCGCCCGGGACCGGCAAGACCACCCTGCTGCGCACGCTGGCCAAGCAGTGGCGCGACTGGTGCCAGGTCGACTGCGTGCTCGACCCCGAGCGGCTCTTCGCCGACCCCGCGTACCTCATGGACACCGCCCTCGGCGAGGACGACGGTGGCACGCCGAAGTGGCGGCTGCTGCTGCTCGAGGACTGCGACGAGCTGATCCGCGGCGAGGCCAAGCAGGCCACCGGGCAGGCCCTGTCCCGCCTGCTCAACCTCACCGACGGCCTGCTCGGCCAGGGCCGCGACGTGCTGGTCGCGATCACCACCAACGAGGACGTCGCGCTCCTGCACCCCGCCGTGGTGCGCCCGGGCCGCTGCCTGGCCCAGCTGCACGTGGCGCCGCTGCCGTTCGCCGAGGCCGCGACGTGGCTCGGCACCCCGGCCGGGATCGGCCCGGACGGCGCCACCCTCGCCGAGCTGTACGCCCTGCGCGACGGCGCCCCACGCCTGACCGTCACCGACGACCCGCCCCGCGTCGGTCTCTACCTCTGAGCTGTCCCGGTCCCGACCCGGCGGCGGTCAGCCCAGGGTGACCTCGGCCTCCGGGGTGTGGCCGGTGCAGCGGATCACGACGCGGACCTCCCGGCCGTCGGTCTTGAAAGTCACCCGGTACTCCTTGCCCGGGCCCTGCTGGGCGTTCTCGACGCGGAAGCCGAGCGCGGGGCTCAGCGCGTCGGCCCAGGTGAGGCCCGCGTCACAGCGGGCGACGATGTTGCCGCCGGGGGTGCGCAGGACCTTCGGCGAGGGCGACGGTGACGGTGACGCGGCGGGGGCGGCCGAGGGCGTGACCGGGGTCGTCGCGGTCAGCAGCGCCGATCGGACCGCCTCGACCCGGCCGACGCCGAACGCGCTGATCGCCGCCGTGCACATGGTCCAGGCCCCGATCGCGAAAACCCACCGTCCACCTCGCATGCCGGGCGCCCTGCCCGGAGCGTGGGAAAGCACACCGGGCCGCGGGGGAGGGCGCGGACGAGATCGCGGGCGAGCCGGGTTTGGGACGGCGACGACCTTGTTGGTGACTTCCTCGCCCGTCTGTCCGTATCATGCCCGAGACGCGCCACCCCCCTTGTCGACGCGACCCACGAGGATCACATGAAGTCCCGCACGTGGAGAATCCGCACGTGGTCGATCCGCGCCAAGATCGTCACCCTGCTGCTGCCGCCGTTGTTGTCGCTCGTCGTGCTGTGGGTCTTCGCGACCAGCCTGACGTCGGGTGCGGTGGTCGAGCTGTTCGACGCCCAGACCTACTACACGCTCGCGGCTGAGCCGGCCGAGTCGGTGATCGTCGAGCTGCAGCGCGAGCGGAAGCTGTCCCAGGTGTACCTCGGCGCCGGCCGGGCCGAGGGGAAGCCGGAGGCGGCGCTGCTGGCCGAGCAGCGGCGCAAGTCCGACGCGGCGATCGGCAACTTCCGTACCCTCGCCTCGAAGGACGACCTCAAGGAGGCGATGCCGGCCGGGGCCACCGGCCGGCTCGGCGAGATCATGGTGGCGCTCGACGGAATCGTGTCGGGGCGCTCGGGGATCTCGCTCGGGCAGGTCGACCGGTCCGGCGCGATGGAGATCTACAACGGCCCGATCGACACGATCTACCGCTGGTACAACGCGCTGCCCGGCGTCGGTGACGCGCAGCTGGGCAAGGACGCCCGGACGAACATCGCGATGAGCCGGGCCCGGGAGCTGCTCGCGCGGGAGGACGCGCTGGTCAACGGCGCCGCCGCGGCGGGCAAGTTCATCCGCACCGAGAGCGCCGACCTGGTCGCGATGATCGGCGCGAAGCGCAACGCCTACGCGGAGCAGTCGGCGGAGCTGCCTGCGGCAGAGCTGCAGACGTACCGGAACATCCAGGCGGGCGAAGCGCACAAGAAGCTCACCGATTTCGAGAACAAGATCATCGCTGAGGCCAAGCCGAACGCCGCGATCCCGGTCGACATCACCGTGTGGCGGGACGCGTACGACAAGCTCGCCGAGCAGCTGCGCCAGCTGGACCTGCAGTACGGCGACACGATCCTCGTGCGGGCCGAGCCGGTCGCCGTCGACATCGTGGTGCGGCTGGTGCTCGCCGCGGTGCTGGGGCTGCTCGCGATCGCGATCTCGGTCGTGCTGTCGATCCGGATCGGCCGGTCGCTGATCAACCGGCTGACGGGCCTGCGGCAGGACGCGCAGTCCCTCGCCGACCAGCGGCTGCCGGAGCTCGTCGGCCGGCTGCGGCGCGGCGAGGAGCTCGACCTGGCCGAGGCGGCGCCACCACTGGAGTACGGCACCGACGAGATCGGCAAGGTGGGCAACGCGTTCAGCGCCGTGCAGCGCACCGCGATCGAGTCCGCGGCGCACGAGGCGCAGCTGCGGCGCGGGCTCAACGAGGTCTTCCTCAACATCGCCCGGCGCAGCCAGACGCTGCTGCACCGCCAGCTGGCGCTGCTGGACCGGATGGAGCGGCGCACCGGCGACCCCGAGGAGCTGGAGGACCTGTTCCGGGTCGACCACCTCGCGACCCGCATGCGCCGCCACGCCGAGGACCTGGTCATCCTGGCCGGCGCGACGCCCGGCCGGGGCTGGCGCAACCCGGTGCCGATGGTCGACGTGGTCCGCGGCGCGGTGTCCGAGGTCGAGGACTACGCCCGGGTGGGCTTCCTGACGCTGCCGGAGGCGGCGCTGGTCGGCCGGGCCGTCGCCGACGTCATCCACCTGCTCGCCGAGGTGATCGAGAACGCCACGTCCTACTCGCCGCCGCACACCCGGGTGCAGATCAGCGGGCAGCTGGTGCCGAACGGGTTCGCGGTCGAGATCGAGGACCGCGGCCTGGGCATGGCGCCGGAGGCGATCGAGGAGGCCAACCAGCGCCTGCTGCACCCGCCGGACTTCGACCCCGCCAACAGCGCCCGGCTGGGCCTGTTCGTGGTCGCGCTGCTCGCCGCCCGCCACGGGGTGCGGGTCACGCTGCGGTCCTCGCCGTACGGCGGCGTGACCGCGGTCGTGCTGATCCCGCCGCACCTGATCAGCGGCGCGCCCCCGGAGCTGACCGCCTCGACCGCCGCCGAGCTGGCCGCGGAGCCGGCCGGGCCGGTCACCGAACTGATCACCGAGCCGGCGCCGGACCTGACGACCGTCCCGGCGTCGGCGAAGGTCCCCACCGCGGGGTTCTCCGCGTGGGCCCCCGAGCCGCCCGCCGGGCAGCCCGGATCCCACGCCGACGGGCTGCCGGTGCGGCCGGCGGAGCTGGCCCGGCCGTCGTTGGTCGAGCTCGTCCCGCAGGCCGCCCGCCGCACGCACGACGTCGACGCCGAGGTGCTGCCGGAGCGCCCGGAGGTGCCACGGGCGGAAGCTCCACCCGTGCCGATGCGGCAGCCGGAAACGGACCAGGTCATCGACCTGACCGACGACGGGCTGCCGAAGCGGCGCAGGCAGGCCAGCCTCGCTCCCCAGCTGCGGGAGCGACCCGACGACGAGCACACGGTGGACGGGATCCCGGCGTCGCAGTTCGCGGCCGCTGCGGCCAGCCGGTCACCGGAGCAGACCCGCGCGATGATGACGTCGCTGCAGGCAGGGTTCACCCGGGGGCGCCGGGAGGCGGCGCTCACCGACGATCAGCCCACATCGGAAAGGGACGCATAGGTGGCACAATCGACGAGTCGCACCGGCAAGCTCGACTGGCTCCTCGACGATCTCGTCGAACGGGTCGAGTCGGCGCAGCACGCCGTGGTGCTCTCCGCCGACGGGCTGCTCATGGGGGCGTCCCAGGGGCTCGGGCGCGACGACGCGGAGCATCTGTCGGCGGTGGCGTCCGGGTTTCAGAGCCTGGCCCGCAGCGCCGGCCGGCAATTCAACGGCGGTGGCGTCCGCCAGACGATCGTGGAGATGGACGACGCGTTCCTGTTCGTCACCGCCGCTGGACAGGGCGCCTGCCTGGCCGTGCTGAGCGCCGCGGACTCCGACATCGGCGTGATCGCCTACGAGATGGCGATGCTGGTGACCCGGGTCGGGCAGTACCTCACCGCACCGTCACGAACGGGCGCCCCGTCCGATGCCGCCGGGTGATCACGACTGGCTCGACTCCGACGCCGGGCCGGTGGTGCGCCCCTACGCGGTGACCGGTGGACGGGCCAGACCCGTCGTCGGTGGGTTCGACCTGGTGGCGTTTGTCGTGAACGCGGCCGACGGGAAGGGCCCCCGGCACCTGCAGCCGGAGCACTATGCGATCCTGGCCCGCACCCGCGAGCCGGTCACGGTCGCGGAGCTAGCCTCACACCTCGATCTCGCGCTCGGCGTGGTGCGCGTCCTGCTGGGCGACCTGCTCCAGCAGGGACTGATCGAGATGCACGAACCGGTGTACGACCAATCCGTCGGGCCGCAGCGGCCCGACGATCGCATCCTCAAGGCGGTTGTCAATGGTCTCCGATCGCTCTGACGGGCACATCCCGCTGGCGGTGAAGATCCTCATCGCCGGAGGATTCGGCGTCGGCAAGACCACGCTGGTCAGCGCGGTCAGTGAGATCCGTCCCCTGCAGACGGAGGAGGTGCTCACCAACGCTGGTGTCGGCATCGACGACGTCAACGGGGTCGAGGGCAAGACCACCACGACGGTGGCGATGGACTTCGGCCGGATCAGCATCAACGACGACATCGTGCTGTACCTCTTCGGCACACCCGGACAGGACCGGTTCTGGTTCCTGTGGGACGAGCTCGCGCTGGGTGCGCTGGGCGCGGTCGTGCTCGCCGACACCCGGCGGCTCACCGACTGCTTCCCGTCGGTGGACTACTTCGAGCAGCGCAACACGCCGTTCCTGGTCGCGGTCAACTGCTTCGACGGGGTGCAGAAGTACAGCGCCGAGGCGGTCCGCAAGGCCCTGGACCTCGACCCGGACGTGCCGGTGGTGCTCTGCGACGCCCGGGACCGGCGCTCGATCAAGGACGTGCTCATCGCCCTCGTCGAGCACGTGATGACGATCAAGCAGCCACCGGCACTCGAGCCAGCGCGGCGGCCTGGGTTCTGATCTCCGGCACGGCCGTCGTCTCCCACCAGGCACCCCGCCGGGTCGGCCCGATCGCGACGATGCGGTCGGACGCCCCGCCGTCCCGGTCGACCAGGCGGCCGTGCCCGTCGACGTCGAGGCCGGTCCCGGTCGGGTCGCGGCGGGCCAGGCCGTCGTCGAGCAGTGCCCGGCCGAGGGTGCTGGTGGCCGCGCCGCCGGGGCCGGTGCAGTTGACGATCGCGCCGACCGGCCAGCTCTCGTAGCTGCTCTTGTCGTCCTTGCCTTTGAACCGCAGCGTGACCACGAAGCCCCGCTCGCCGCGGCGGATCGAGTGGATCGCCGCCGCGTGCGTGCAGAGCGCGCCGCTGTCGCGCAGCGCGGCGATTCTCGCGGAGACCGTCGGCGCCATCCGGTGCCGGTGGACCTCCCAGTAGGCCGCGACGTGCTGCAGGAACCGGCGCCGCGCGTCGACGGACAGCTGCCACCACAGCTGGTCGAGCTGGGGCCGCAGGGTGTCGACGGCGCAGCGCCAGTCGGGCTCGGTCGCCGCGTAGCGCCGGACCGCCCGCAGCAGGCCGCCCGCGTCGGTGCCGTCGTGGGCGAAGCTCCCGGTCGCCTTCGGCTGGATCTCCAGATGCGACTGGGGGAGCAGCCCGCGCCGGGACACCGCATGCAGCGGCGCCCGCCGGCCCCGGTTGCTCAGCGACATCGCCACGTCCAGCGCGGTGAGCCCGGTGCCGATCAACAGGACCGGCACGTCCCCCGGCACCCGGTCCAGCGCGCCCGGCGTCCACGGGTTTCCCACATAGTAGGGGTGGGTCCGCACGGCCGAGGTGATCGACAGGGGGCCGGCCGGGGCGCCGTGGCCGAGGGCGAGCACGACCCGGTCGCCGGAGACGGTCTGGCCACCGCGGAGGATCACGTTTCGCCGCTCCGGCCGCTCCTCCAGGCGGATGGCGACACCACGGACATGCTCGAACTCGACCTGTGACAGCCGGTCGTGCAGGTAGTCGCCGAACACGGCGCGCGGCGCGAAGTCGGCCGGCCCGATGGGGAGTCCCTGGTCCCGGCACCAGTCGACGAAGTCGGTGGGCGCGTCGGCGAGGGCGCTCATCGCCACGGCCCGCGAGTTGAGCAGGTGCGTCGGGTCGGTGGTCCGGTATGCCGCGCCCCGGCCGAGCGCGTCCGGCGCGGCCGGGTCGACGAGCACGATCCGCTCGCCGGCCTTGCTGAGGTGGATCGCCGTCAAGGCGCCGCTACAGCCTCCACCTACTACCACTGTGGTATTCATGCCCGCACCTAATTTCTATCTAACCGGTAGGTTTTAATGGTACTAGGTACGGCCGGTCGGGTGTAGAACCCAGATCCTCCGGGCATGTCGGGTTTGAACCCCTGGAGGTGCACCGATGTCGATCTTTCGGACCAAATCGATCGAACAGTCCCTGCGGGACACGGACGAACCGGGCAGAGGGCTGCGCAAGAACCTGTCGGCGTTCCACCTGACGGTCTTCGGCGTGGGTGTGATCATCGGCACGGGCATCTTCGTGCTGACCGGCCAGCAGGCCGCCCGCAACGCGGGACCGGCGATCGTGCTGTCCTTCGCCCTGGCCGGCGTCGTGTGCGCCCTCGCCGCCCTCTGCTATGCCGAGTTCGCGTCCAGCGTGCCGGTCGCGGGATCCGCGTACACCTTCTCCTACGCCACCCTCGGGCAGTTCGTCGCCTGGGTCATCGGCTGGGACCTGTGCCTGGAGCTCGCCCTCGGCGCCGCCGTGGTGTCCCGCGGCTGGTCGGCCTACCTGCAGGAACTGCTCAACCTGCCCACCTGGCTGGCCGGCGACAAGGCGATCCCCGACTTCGGGGCCGCGTTCATCGTCGCCGCCCTGACCGTCGTGGCCGTGATGGGCGCGAAACTGTCCGGACGGGTCACCGGCGTGCTGGTCATCGTCAAGGTCGCCGTCGTCATGTTCGTCATCGGCCTCGGCCTGTTCTTCATCAAGGCCGCCAACTACACGCCGTTCATCCCCGCGGCCACCCCGTCGTCGAAGGCCAGCGGCGGTGACGCGCCACTGCTGCAGGTCCTCGCCGGGATCACGCCGCAACACTTCGGCTGGTTCGGCATCGTCGCGGCCGCCTCCATCGTGTTCTTCGCCTACATCGGCTTCGACGTCGTCGCCACCACCGCCGAGGAGACCCGCAACCCGCAGCGGGACGTCCCGTGGGGCATCATCGGCTCGCTCGTCATCTGCGGTGTGCTGTACATGGCGACCGCCTTCGTGGTCACCGGCATGGTCCCCTTCGACCAGCTCGACACCGCCGCACCCCTCGCCAAGGCCTTCGACCTCGTCGGGCAGGGCTGGGCGGCCGACCTCATCTCCCTCGGCGCCGTGTGCGGCATCACGTCCGTGATCCTCGTGCTGCTGCTCGGGCAGGCCCGGGTCACGTTCGCGATGGCCCGCGACGGCCTGCTGCCGCCGGTGCTGGCGCGCGTCCACCCGCGGTACGGCACACCGTGGGTCATGTCGACGATCACCGGCGTCGTGGTCGCGGTCCTCGCCGCGTTCGTGCCGCTGTCGGAGCTGTCCGAACTGACCAGCATCGGCACGCTGTTCGCGTTCGTGGTCGTGTCGCTCGGCGTGGTCGTCCTGCGCCGCACCCGGCCCGACCTGCCCCGGGCCTTCCGGGTGCCGTGGGTGCCGTGGCTGCCGGCGCTGAGCGTCCTGGCCAGCCTGTACCTGATGCTCAACCTGCCGGTCATCACCTGGGCGCGGTTCCTGATCTGGATGGCCGTGGGTCTCGTGCTGTTCTTCGTGTACGGGATGCGGCGCGCCGACGCGGCCATCTCCTCCGGCGCCGTCACCGGGGACGGCGGGCGATCGGACAGCCGGTCAGGGCCGGCAGACCGGACCTAGTGGGCAGGTCGCCTTGCCTGCCGCTCCGGTCGGGCAGGGCTTCCGGAGTGGGCGCTTTCTCATACCCCGGGGCACGTGTCCCGGGTGGCGCCGGGTTCGCCGGTGCTGGAAAGGTGACAGGCATGACTGACTTCGGCCTGCAGTCCGACGGGTTCGACTTCGATCCGGATGTGTTCGACCCGGACGACTTCGCCGATCCGCATGCCGTGTTCGGCACCGAAGAGGGCCACGGTGTGTCGGCCGGGCTGAGCCCCGCCGCTGCCGCTGAGACCGCTGATCCTTCCACCGGCGCCGCCACCGACGGGCAGCCGCCGTCGACCGACGGGCTGCAGACCGTCGGCTACGACAGCGACGGCGACGGCACCGTCGACGTCCTGCTCGCCGACGAGAACCAGGACGGCGTCACCGACATCGCGATGTGGGACACCAACCACGACGGCCTCATCGACCAGGTCGCCTACGACCAGGACCACGACGGCAAGATCGACCTGATCTACCACGACGACAACTTCGACGGCACCACCGACCGCGTCGAGACCGCCGACGGCACCCAGGAGATCCCGGGCTACACCAGCAACTAGGACCGGGGTACCGGCCGCCAGCAGCTGGGACCGGAGGTGCCGGCGTCGAAACGGCGCGGGTTCTGCTGGCGTACCGATTCAGGGATTTTTGTCCTGTTTGTCGGAAGCAGTCGATCTGCAGCAGGCTCCCTGACGGGTTGTCATGGAATCAGGGTGCCGCGGACCTTGCGCATCTGCTTCGCGTACTGGCGGCGGCCGATCGTGTGCCACAGCAGCCGGGCCGGCACGGGCAGATTGGCCAGGAACCGGGCGGACTCCTGCGGGGTGGCCTCCTCCAGCAGCGCGCCGAGCATGAAGAGCAGCTTGTCCTTCGGCGTGTGCGAGCGGGCCACCTCGCCGAGTTCGTCCCACTCCGCGACGGTGATGTGCTCCGAGATCAGCGGCAGCACCGAGCGTTCCTCCTCGTCGAGATGCACGAGCAGGTCGCGGCGGTGCTGGTCCATCGCCTCGGCGAGGCTGTCCCGGGCGGCGGCCGAGGCGTCCCGCTCCCAGGTGGCGAGGCGGCCCATCATCACGTGCAGGCCCTCGGCGACGACCTCGTGCTGCTGCTCCATCCGCAGGACCAGGTCGGCGTCGAGGTCGACCCGGGCGAGGAGTTTCGGCCACAGCAGGGCATCCTCGGACGTGTGGTGTGAGTGCAGGCCCTTGTCGTACTCGCGGACCATCTCGGCCAGCGCGCGGGCGCGGTCGACGTCGCCGGGGCGCACGCCGCGGACCAGCTCGGCCATCAGCCGTGACTCGCGCCGGAACACGCGGTGCACGACGACCATCTCCTGGACCCACGGGCGTTCGACGGTGGTGGTCATATCGGTCTCCTCATACAGTTCGGTCTGGTCCCATCAAGGTGCGAGGACTGTCTTGTAGCGGTCTTGGAGACCGCTTGTGGGCGGCTACGATGGCGCGCGTCATGCTGATGCGGGTGCTCGGACCGTTCACGGTCGACGTCGATGGCGGTGCGGCCGACCTGGGCGGCCCCCGCCAGCGAGCCGTGCTCGCGTTGCTGCTGTCCGCCGGCGGCGAGGTCGTCTCCGTCGACCGGATGATCGACGACCTGTGGCGCGGCGAGGCGCCGCCGCGGGCGATCGCGTCCCTGCAGGCGTACGTGTCCAACCTGCGCCGCACCCTCGAACCCGGCCGGGAACGCCGCGCGCCGGCCCGCCTCCTGGTCAGCGCCCCACCCGGCTACGCGATCCGGCTCGCACCCGACGCCGTCGACGCGTGGCGCTTCGAGTCGCTGCTCGCCGACGCCCGCGCGGTCCACACGGCCGAGCCGGGACGGGCGCGCCTGCTGTTGCGCGCCGCCCTGGAGCTGTGGCACGGCGGCGCGTACGCCGAGTTCGCCGGGGAGTCCTGGGCGCAGCCGGAGGCCGCCCGGCTCGAAGAGCTCCGCCTGGTCGCCCGGGAGCTGCTGCTGGACGTCGCGCTGCGCACCGGCGGCGCCGCGGAGGCGGTCCCGGAGGCCGAACTGCTGACCCGGCACGCCCCGCTGCGGGAGGAGGGGTGGCGGCTGCTCGCCCTCGCCCTGTGGAGCACCGGCCGGCAGGCCGACGCGCTCGCCGCACTGCGCCGGGCCCGCGGCATCCTCGCCGACGAGCTGGGCCTGGACCCGGGACCGGTGCTGGTCGAGCTGGAGGCCGCGATCTTCGGGCAGCGGGTCGAGATCCTCGATCGCCTGCGCCGGCCCGCCGGAGGCGAACTCGTCAACACCTTGCGCCAGCCAGCGGATCTCAACGACCCGCGTCAGCCGGTGGGCCACGACAGCCTGCGTCAGCCAGCGGATCTCGACGACCCGCGCCGGTCGGTGGGCTTCGACAGCCTGCGTCAGCCAGCGGATCTCGACGACCCGCGTCAGCCGGTGGGCCACGATTCGCGCCGACCAGTGGGTCACGACTCGCGTCGGCTGGTGGGTCACGACGGCCAGCGTCAGCGGGCGGGCTTCGACGACGGGCGTCAGCCGGCTGAGCTCGATGGTCGGCGCCAGCCGGCCGGGGGCGAGGTTTTCCCCGACGATCTGCGACGACCGGCCGGCGTCCACGGACACGCGGGCGGGCCACTCGACGACCGGGGCGGGCCAGACGCCGGGCGCGGCGCCGAACTCCTCGACGACCGGCGCCGACCAGACGATCAGGACCGGCCAGGCAACCAGGACCGGCCAGGCAACCAGGACCGGCCAGGCAACCAGGACCGGCCAGGCAACCAGGACCGGCCAGGCAACCAGGACCGGCCAGGCAACCAGGACCGGCCAGGCAACCAGGACCGGCCCGACGACCGAGGCAGGCCGGTCGACGGGCACGCCGGCGCGCTCCTCGACAACCCAGGCGACAGCCCAGGCCAGGACGAGCGCGCGGGCGAGCCCCTCGACAACCCGGGCCAGCCGGTCGGCAAACGAAGGGCCGAACCGAGTGAACGGCCGACGAATCCGTCGGCAGCGGACAGTCCTACCACGACGCTAGCATCGCCAACGAAATTGATCTCCGACGCCGTCGCTCTCCGTAGTGTACGCAGCCCGACCAGGTCGGCAGCACACCCGGAACGGCCGGACGAGCTGTTCGTCGGGCGTCGGCAGGAGCTTGCCGCGCTCAGCGCCGTCGCCGCCGAGGCCGTCGCCTCCGGGCCGCGGATCGTGCTGCTCAGCGGCGAGGCGGGCGTCGGCAAGACCAGTGTGCTTGCCCGCTTCCGGCAGGAGCTGCTCGACGGCGGCTGGCTCGTCGCCGTCGGCCGGTGCCCCGAGGTCGACGGTGCCCCGCCGGCGTGGGCATGGGTCGAGGCGCTGCGCCAGCTCGCCGGCGTGGTGGCCCCCGGCGACCTCGCGCCCGCCCTCGCGCCGCTGCTCGAGGACACCGAGGCGGCCGGCGACGGCACCGACGTCGCCGCCGGGCGGTTCCGGCTGCATCGGGCCGTGCGGGGCTGGCTGCGCCGGGCCGCCGGCACCCGGCCCGTCGCGATCGTCCTCGACGACCTGCACGCCGCCGACGCCGAGACGCTGCTGCTGCTCGCCAGCGCCGCGGAGCTTGCCGACGCGCCGGTGCTGCTCGTCGCCGCGTACCGGCCCGCGGACAACCCGGAGCGGCTCGCCGAGACCCTGGCCGCGCTCGCCCGCCGGTCGCCGGTGAGGGTCCACCTCGAGGGGCTCGCCAACGAGGATGTGCAGCGGCTCGTCGGCGCGTTCGCCCGGGCCGACGTCGACGCCGCCACGGTCGCGGCGCTCGCCGAGCGCACCGGCGGCAACCCGTTCTACCTGCGCGAGTCCGCGCAGCTCCTGGCGTCGGAGGGGGCGCTGGTGGCGACGTCGGAAGTGCCGGAAGGGGTCCGTGACGTGCTCCGCCGCCGGTTGTCCCGGCTGCCCCAGCCGGCCGTCGCGGTGCTGCGGCTCGCCGCGGTGGTGGGCCGGGAGGCCGACGTGGAGACCCTCGTCGAGGCCGCCGACACCGACGAGGGAGCCGTCCTCGACGCGCTGGAGGCGGGGCTGATCGCGGGGCTGCTGACGGAGCCGGCGCCCGGGCGGGTCAGGTTCGTGCACGGCCTGGTGCGCGACACGATGTACACGGACCTGTCGCAGCTGCGCCGCACCCGGATGCACGCCAGGGTCGCCGCGTGCACGCGCCGCCTGCGCCCCGACGACCTCCCGGCCCTCGCGCACCACTACGCGCGGGCCGCGTCGTCGGACACGGCCGCGCTCGCCGTCGACTACGCGGTGCGGGCGGCCGAGCTGGCGGAGCGGCGATACGCGTACGACGCCGCGATCGAGCTGCTCACCGGTGCCGTGCAGACGGCGGAGACGGTGTCCGGGGACCGGGACCAGCTGCGCGTCGAGCTGCTCGGCCGGCTGCTGCGGGCGCAGGCGAGGGCGGGTGCGACGGCGACGGCGCGGGTCACCCGCGACCGGGCCCTGGACGTCGCCGTCGCCGCCGGGCGGGAGGAGCTGCTCGTCGCCGCGTTCACCGCCTGGAACGTGCCGACCCCGTGGCAGATCCGCACGTACGGGGTGATCGACCACCGGGTCGTCGACCTGCTCACAAGACTTCTGCGCATGCCGCACCTCGACGCCGGGACCAGGGTGCGGCTGCTCGACGCGCTCACCAACGAGCTCGACGGCGAGGACGACCCGCGCGGCCCGGCGGCGGGCATCGAGGCCTACGAGCTGTCCCGGACCGTGCCGGACCCGGCCGTGCGGGCGCTCGGACTGGTCGCCAGGGCCAGGACGATGCGCTTCGACCTGGAGGCCGACGCGCGCGCCGCGGTCGCTGTGCAACTGCGCGATCTCGCCCGTACGCACGGCATGGTCGCCTACGAGTGGGTCGCCGAGCAGATGCTCACCAACTGCGCCGCCGTGCGCAACGACGCCACCGAGGTCCGGACCCGCACCGCGCGGCAGGGGTTGCTGGCCACCGCGTACCAGTTGCCCGAGCCCCAGGCGATCAACCTCTGCGGCCGCGCGACCCTCGCGCACGTCGCCGGCGAGTACGCCGAGGCGCAGCGGCTCTACGACGAGGCCCTCGTCGTCATGCGCCGCCAGGGTTCGCTGCACGCGGACGGGTTCCACTTCCTGGCCAGCGCGAGCCTGCTGATCAGCCAGGACCGTTTCGGCGAGCTCCTGCCGCAGACCCGGGCCATCCAGGCGGCCCTCGGCCCGCTCGCCGACGACGCCCTCGCCCTCGCCCTGGTGTCGGCGCGGCGGCCCGACGAGGCGCGGACGGTCCCGGTCGGCGTCCACCCGCTGCTCCCCGACTACCTGCAGTCGGCGTTCCTGGCCGTGCGGGGACTCGCCGTGGTGGCCGTCGGCCGGGCCGACCTCGCGCCGGCCGTCATCGACGCGCTGCTGCCGGTCCGTGGCCAGATCGCCGGGATGAGCAGCACCTCGATCGCGATGCAGCCGGTCGCGTACATCCTGGGCCGCCTCTACGCGCTGCTGGGCGACCGGGACCGGGCGGTGGAGCACTTCGAGCTCGCCCGCACGGTGGCCGCCGCCTGGGGCGCCGCTCACTGGGTGGCAGACGCCGAAGCCGCGGCCGTCGAAGCCGCAGCCGGGCGCTGACCCACCCGCCGGCACCACACCAGGAGCGCGACCGCGACCGCGGCGAACCCCGCGTTGCCCCACCACCGCACCGGATCGCCGGGCTCCATCAGCCCGGTCAGCACGAACCCGAGCCACGCGTACGTCATCAGCACCCCACCGCACAAGGCGACCTGCTGCCGTTGCGTCCACTGTGGACGGCGGGCGAGCGCGGCCACGGCGGCCGCCGCGAGCGGCAGCAGCGCCACCCCGAACCAGAACCCGGCCCAGCTCCCCGGCCGTGCCACGAACACACTGGACACCACGAACCCGCCGGCCGCGACCAGCCACGGCCGCGGCACCCACCCGGCCGCCGACCGCGCGGCACCGGGGCGGCGGGTCAGGAACGCGGCCGCCACCAGCAGCGCCGCGACCACCGCCGCGCCGGTCAGCTGCGCCGGGGTGGCCAGGAAACCCTCGCTGTCCTGCAACTCCCGGAAGACGATCCAGAGCCCCCAGGTGTACGCCAGTGCCGTCACCGCCAGACCGATGGGCCCGAGCCAGGCAGTGGTACGCCGCGCCGGCGTCAGGTGTTCGACCAGCGCGATCGGCACGCCGATGCTCCACACGGCGTGCCCGGCCACGAACGACAGCGAGTTCTCCGCGCTGATCCCCAGCGCCGGGATCGGGGTCACCGCCTGGAAGTCGTGGCCCTCGAACGCCGGGTTGAACAGCGACTGGTCCGCCAGGCCCGCCTCGATCACCCCGTACGCGGCGCCGAGCAGCAGGATCGCGGGCCAGCCGAAGCCGGTGCGCCGCACCACCTCCCGGATGAGCAGCGCGCCCCCGCCGTACATCGGCACCAGGAACAGCAGCGCGGGCAGGATCCGCACCGACAGGTTGCCCAGCAGGAATTCCCCGACGAACGGCGCCAGGACCAGCAGCCCGGCCACCGGCGCGGCCTTGCGGATGAAAGCTCCCATGCGTTCCAGTGCAGCCGTCCCTCGCCGCCTGTCCTAGCGCCGGAAGTCGTTCACTACAGTCACCTTTCGTGTACGGACGCGCGGCGCTGGCCGGCCTGGTGCTCGGGGTCCTCGCCTTCGCCGCCGACCGCTGCCACGGCCTGCTCGCCGTCGTGATGGTGCTGGTGTCCAGCAGCGGCCTCGCCTGGGGCGCCGCCGCGCTGGTCCTCGCCTTCGCCGCGGCGAACGAGCGGACCGGCGTCGGGGGCCGGCGGGCCGCGGCCGGCGCCGCGGTCACCGTGCTCGCCGTCGCCACCCTGGTCTACTACGGCGTGATCGTCGTCGACGGCGACCGCTGGCAGGGCGGCGTCCTGGAGGACGGCAGCTCCGCCGACGCGATGGCGCTGCGGTCGATCGCGACGGCGACCGTGTTCTGGCTCGCCGCGTCCGCTGCCGGCGGGGTGGTCCTCGGCCTGCTCGGCCACGCGGTCCGCCGGTCCCGGCCACGCGTCGCGGCGGTCGCCGCCGGTGCCGCGGGCGCGCTGCTCGCCGGGCAGGCCGCGCTGCGCCTCATCCAGGTGAGCGGCTACGACCCGCGATACCTGACGCAGATCGCGCCGTGGGTGGCCGAGACGGCCGCCGAGGTCGCGCTCGCCGCCGCGCTGAGCGTCGCGCTTCTGCGCCGCGGCGCCCACCGGCCGCAATGGGGCTGGTACGCGGCGGCGACGGTCACCCTGCTCGCGGTCGCCCTCGCCGGCTGGAGCGCGGTCGAGGCGGTCCGGATGACCGGATTCTGATTAGTGGGTTCCAAGTCGGCTGAAAGTGCCGCCGGGGATGGTGTGGCTGCATACATCTGACCTGGAGGCGCACATGTCCCGCTTGCTCGGCCGGCTCGGAGGAGCGGCCGCCGCCCACCCGTGGCGCACGATCGGCGCCTGGCTGATCGTGCTCGTCGCGTTCACCACACTGTCGGCCGGCTTCGGTGGCACCCCGCACGACGACTACAACGTGCCCGGCACCGAGTCGCAGGCCGGCACCGAGTTCCTGCGCGCGCACCTGCCCGCGATGTCCGGCGCCGACGCCCGCGTCGTCGTGCACGGCAAGGGTGCCGTGGACCCGGCGACCCTGGAGGGGCTGCGGGGGCGGCTGGCCGCGATGCCGAGCGCCGGTGACGTGTCGCAGCCGCGCATGTCGGCCGACGGTGACACGGCGCTGATCGCGGTGCGGTACACGATCCCGGTCACCGACTTCGAGGGCACCGCCGGCATGGACGCCCTGCGGGCCGCGGCCGAGCCGCTCGTCCGCGAGGGCCTGCAGGTCGAGTTCGGCGGTCAGGTCGCCGAGAACATCTCCGCGCCGTCCGGCACCGCCGAGGCGGTCGGCATCGTCGCGGCGCTGCTGATCCTGGTGTTCGCGCTCGGGTCCGTCGTCGCGGCCGGGCTGCCGCTGATCGTCGCGATCGCCGGGCTCGGCGTCGCGACCGCCGTCATCGCCCTGCTCGAGACCGTCACCGACATCAGCGGCACCGCCCCGACGATCGCCACCATGGTCGGGCTCGGCGTCGGCATCGACTACGCGCTGCTGCTCGTCGCCCGGCACGTCGAAGGACTGCGGGCCGGGCTGGCGCCGCGCGAGGCGGCCGCGGCGGCCAACGCGACCGCGGGCTCGTCCGTCATCGTCGCCGGGCTGACCGTGCTCGTGTCGCTGTTCGGGTTGAAGCTGTCGACGCTGCCGGTGTACTCGTCGTTCGGCTACGCGACGTTCGCCGCGGTCGGCGCGGTCATGGTCGCCGCCGTCACCCTGGTGCCGGCGCTGTGCGGGCTGGCCGGCCGGCGCGTCCTGCCCCGCGCGGTCCGCAAGGGCACCGCCGCGGCGGTGACCGCGGTCGCGCGGCCCGGGTGGACGGCGCGGTGGGCGGCGCTCGTCGGGCGGCGGCCGGTCGTGGCGGCCCTCGGCTCGCTGCTGGTCCTCGCCGCGCTGTCGGCGCCGGTCCTGGGCATGCGGACCTGGCCGCAGGACGCCGGCAGCCAGCCGACGTCGAACACCACCCGGCTCGCGTACGACCTGACGTCCGCCGAGTTCGGTGCCGGCGCCAACGGGCCGCTCGTCATCGCCGTCGACACGGTCAAGGTGCCCGACGTCGACGGTCTCGTCGCCGCGCTGCGCGCCCAGCCCGGGGTGGCGCTCGTCGCGCCGGCCGCGCGTACCGGCGACGCCGCCGTCATCATCGTCGAACCGGCGACGGGCCCGCAGGACGAGCGGACCACCGCCCTGCTGGACCACCTCCGCGCCGACGTCCTGCCCGACGGCGCGCTCGTGACCGGGCTCGTCGCGGTCTTCGCCGACATCTCCGACCGGCTCGCGGACCGGCTGTGGGTGGTCGTCGCGTTCGTCGTCGCGCTGTCGCTGCTGCTGCTCACCGTGTTGTTCCGGGCGCCGGTCGTGGCGGTCAAGGCCGCCGTGATGAACCTGCTGTCCGTCGCCGCCGCGTACGGCGTGATGACCGCCGTCTTCCAGACCGACGCGGGCGCGCGGGCGGTCGGCCTGCCGCACGCCGTGCCGGTGTCGAGCTGGGTGCCGATCCTGCTCTTCACCGTCCTGTTCGGACTGTCGATGGACTACGAGGTGTTCCTGCTGTCGCGGGTCCGCGAGGACTGGCTGCTGACCGGCGACGCGCAGGGCAGCGTGGTCCGCGGCCTGTCCGCGACCGGCCGGGTCATCAGCGGCGCGGCGGCCATCATGGTCGCGGTGTTCGTCGGCTTCGCTCTCGACCCCGACGTCACCGTCAAGATGACCGGTGTCGGCATGGCGGCGGCGGTGCTGATCGACGCGACCCTGGTCCGGCTGGTCCTCGTCCCGGCGACGATGTCGCTGCTCGGCCGGGCGAACTGGTGGCTGCCGGGCTGGCTGGACCGCCTCCTGCCGCACGTGAAGCCCGAGGCCTCACAGCCGGAACTCGCGCCGGTGGCCTGACGCGGGAAGCGCGGGAAGCGCAGGAACTGCGGGAAGCTGAGGGTGGCCGTGGCCCGGTCACCCTCAGCGCAGGCCGAGGGTGGCCAGGACGCGGCCGACGGTGTGCCCGACCGGCCGGAGCACCGAGTCCCGGATCCACCGGCCGGTCGGCGCGACGACCGACTGCCAGGTCCACCGGACGGGCGCCACGACGAGGTACCGCCACAGCAGGACCACGGAGTGGTTCCAGGCCCAGGCGATCGCGTGCCCGATCGGCACCAGGACGTGCCGCCAGAACCAGGCGATGAGCAGCCCCGCCGGCCGCAGGCCGTAGTAGCCGATGACGCCGACCACGAACGCGACGGCGAGGCCGATGGGTCGCAGGACGTACCGCCAGATTGCGACCGCGAGCCAGGCGACGGCGAGACCGAGGGGACGCACGCCGTAGCGGTACCCGGTCTCGACCAGCCACGCGACGGCGAGGCCGATGGGTCGCAGGACATAGCGGTACACCGCGATCGCCGTCCACCGGATCGCCTGCGCCAGGGCCCAGAGGACGTAGAGGATGCCCTTGCCGAGGGCGATCCAGAACACGCGGGTGCGCTTCGCCAGCCAGACGGTCGCGTCCCACAGCGCCTGCAGCACCGGGGCGATCACGTGCTCGACGAGCCACGCGAGCGGCGTGACCACGAGGTTGCGCAGCACCCAGACCAGCGGCACCCAGATCAGGTAGCGCAGCACCCACATGAGCGGCCGCAGGATGACGTAGTCGATCGCGATGCCGATCGGGCGCAGAATGTACCGGTAGAGCAGCCGCGGGATCGGCTCCAGGACGTACCGCCAGAACGCGACCAGCAGCTCCCACAGGAGTTTGACCGGCACGACCACGGCGACGGCGACCACCCGGACCGGCCACGCGAGCCAGCCCGGCAGGGGTTCCGGGCGCTCCTGCCGCTGCTTCTCCAGCGACGTCATGCCGACGCCAGGGTCGTGCGGGCCCGCATGAGGGCGAACCCGAGCAGGTTCAGGCCGCGCCAGAGGGCCGGCTCGTCGGCGGACGCGTCCTGCGCGCTCAGGCCGATGCCCCAGATGCGGTCCAGGGGGCTCGCCTCGACCAGGATCCGGTCGCCGGTGCCGACGAGGAACTCGCGCAGGTCGTCGCGCTGGCCGAACTTCGCCTCGCTGCCGGCCACGACGATGCCGAAGCGTTCCCGCTTCCAGATGGTCTCGTCGAACCCACGGACCTCACGGCCGAGGGCCTTCACCTCGCCGGGGTGCCCGGCCGCGAGGATCTTGGCCGCGGTGGCGGTGTCGCCGAACAGTTCGGCCTTCGACCACATCATGTAGTGCTCGGCCGTCGCGAACCGCACCCCGTCGACGGCGAACCCGATCGGCGCCCACTGGCTCAGGCTGCCCCGCCCGACCGGCCCGCCGGGCTCGGTGTCGTGTTTCCAGAAGTGCAGGAACCTGACCCGGGCGCCGGACGCCATGAGTTCGATGAGCGCGGCCGTGTCGGCCGGTGGATCGGTCAGCGCTGGCATGCTCCGAGTCTGCCGGACGGCGGCAAGCGCTTATGTCGGGAATCCGCCGTGATGCGGGGGTGCGGTGGGCAGGATCACCGTGACGACCAGGCCGCCGCCGTCGCGGGGTTCCGCGTGGACGTGCCCGCCGTGGGCGCGGGCGACGGCCCGCACGATCGACAGGCCGAGCCCGGCACCGGGGACGCCGGCCGCCACCCGTTCGGCCCCGAACCGCCGGAACGGCTCGAACAGCCGCGGCACCTCGTAGCGCGGCACGACCGGACCGGTGTTGCTCACCGTCACCCCGACGGTGCCGTCGGGGCGGGTGCCGCAGCTGACGTGGACCCAGCCGCCGTCGGGCAGGTTGTGCCGGACCCCGTTCTCGACCAGGTTGTGCACGAGCCGTTCGAGCAGGACCGCGTTGCCCGTCGTCGGCGCCTCCTGCGGCGCGCAGTCCACGGCCGCCTTCCCCGGCGGCAGCTGGGCCGTGACGTGCTCGACGATGTCGGCCAGGTCCACGAACGAGCGGTCCGTCACCTGCCGCTCCGACCGGGCGAGCAGCAGCAGCCCGTCGATGAGCTGCTCGTGCCGGGCGTTGACGGCGAGCAGGGTCCGGCCCAGCTGCCGCAGCTCCGGCGTGGCCTCCTCGGGGTCGATCGCGACCTCCAGCAGCGTCCGGTTCAGCGTCAGCGGGGTCCGCAGCTCGTGGGAGGCGTTGGCGATGAACCGCCGCTGCCCGTCGAACGCCTGGTCGAGCCGGGCCAGCATGACGTCGAACGTGTCGGCGAGCTCCTTCACCTCGTCGTGCGGGCCGGCCAGGGCGATCCGTTCGTGCAGCCCGCGGTCCGGGGCGTCGGCGATCCGGCGGGCGGTCGCGGTGACCTGGTGCAGCGGCTGGAGCAGCCGCCCGGCGATCAGCCAGCCGAACGCGGTCGCGGCGAGCGCGATGACGCCGAGCGCGATCCCACCCTGGGTGAGCAGCACCTGCCGGGTGTCGGTGGTGACGTTCTCCCTGAGCTGTTTGACGAAGACCGCACCGTCCGGCGGCGGCTCCATGCCGGGCGGCGCGGTGGTCCCGGCGATGAGCGTGTTGCCGTTGAGCCGCTGGTACACCAGCACGTAGCAGACGCCGAGCAGCAGCAGGCCGGCCAGCAGGAACAGCCCGCCGTAGACGAGCGTGAGCCGGGCCCGGATCGTCAGTCTGTTCATGCTCAGACCACCCGGTAGCCGACGCCGGGTTCGGTCAGCACGACCTGCGGGTCGCCGAGCTTGCGCCGCAGCTTGAGGATCGTCATGCGCACCGTGTGGGTGAACGGGTCGGCGTGCTCGTCCCATGCCTTCTCCAGCAGCTGCTCGGCGGAGACCGCGGCGCCGTCGGCCCGCAGCAGTTCGGTGAGGACGGCGAACTCCTTGCGGGACAGCGGCACGTACCGGCCGTCCCGGAAGACCTCCCGGCGGTGCGGGTCGAGGCGGATGCCGGCGCGTTCGAGGACCGGCGGGGTCGCCGCCCGCGCCCGCCGGCCGAGCGCCGCCACCCGCGCCGACAGCTCGCGGAACGCGAACGGCTTCGGCAGGTAGTCGTCGGCGCCGAGGGCGAGGCCCGCGACCCGGTCGTCGATGTCGGCGGCGGCGGTCAGCATCAGCACCCTGGCGGTCGAGTCGCGGGCGGCCAGGGACCGGCACACGTCGTCGCCGTGCACCACCGGCAGGTCCCGGTCGAGGACGACCACGTCGTAGTCGTTGACGTCGAGGTGTTCCAGGGCGGCGCCGCCGTCGTGGACGACGTCGACCGCGTGCGCGTCGCGCCGCAGCCCCTGCGCGACCGTCTCGGCGAGCAACGGCTCGTCCTCCACCACTAGAATCCGCATACCCCCATGGTGACTCGTGGTGATGTCACCGCGGCGTCAACGTTTCCGGTTACGGCCGGGTGACGCGCTCCCGGCTTGACTTCGGCGAAGTGGCCGGCGAATGCCCGGCCCGCCAGGAGGAACACACCATGATGCGCGTCAGGACAGCCGTGGTGCTCGGCCTGCTGCTCGTCCTCGGTCCCACCGTCACCGGGTGCGGCAAGCCCAGCGGGGGCAACGAGGTGGCCAGCGCGGGCCGCACGCCGACCGCGAGCGCCAGCGCCAACGCCGGCAAGGGCGGCAAGCCGGACCCGGTCAAGGACCAGGAGAACATGCTCAAGTACGCCCAGTGCATGCGGGACAAGGGCGTCGACATGCCGGACCCGCAGTTCGAGGGCGGCGGGATCTCGATGATGATCCCGGAGGGCACCGACAAGGCCAAGGTCGAGGCGGCCCACGAGCAGTGCAAGCAGTTCATGCCCAACGGTGGCGAGCCGCTGAAGGCCGACCCGGAGATGCAGGAGCGGATGCGCAAGTTCTCGCAGTGCATGCGGGAGAACGGCGTGCCGGAGTTCCCGGACCCGAGCGAGGACGGCGGCATCCGCATCGACGGCAGCAAGGGCGGCGGCCTCGACCCGAACAGCGAGGCGTTCAAGAAGGCCGAGGCGGCGTGCAAGGAGTTCCAGCCGAAGCGCCCGGGCGACGACGAGGGCGGCTCGACGAGCCAGCACACCGAGACGGGCGGGACGGCGTGAGCGGGCCGGAGCGCAGCGGAGGAGCCGCGAACCAGGGGCGCAGGGTTGGCTCAGGCCGGCGCCGGAGCGCAGCGGAGGTGACGGCATGAGCGGGCCGGAGCGCAGCGGAGGAGCCGCGAACCAGGGGCGCAGGGTTGGCTCAGGCCGGCGCCGGAGCGCAGCGGAGGTGACGGCGTGAGCGCGAGTCGCCGGCGGAGGGGTAGAGCGGGACGGGTCGTGGTCACGGTGGCGGTGGTCGCCGCCGTGGGTGCCGCCGCGGCGGCCGGGCTCGGCCTGCCGGACCGGGGCAGCGAGGCGGGCACCGGTGCGGCGGCGGCGGCGCCGAAGACCACGAAGGTGACCCGGCAGACCCTGGTCGACACGAAGACCGAGGACGGCGAGCTCGGCCACGGAACCACGGCCACCGTGTCGGGGCGGGTCCAGGGCACCGTCACCGAGCTGCCGGCCGTCGGCAGCACCGTCCAGCGTGGACAATCGGTGTACCGGGTCGACAACACGCCGGTGGTGCTGCTCTACGGCGGCCTGCCGGCGTACCGGAACCTGGCCCCGGGCATCGAGGGCGCCGACGTGCGGCAGTTCGAGGAGAACCTCGCCGCGCTCGGCTACAAGGGGTTCACCGTCGACGACGAGTACACCGCGTCGACGGCGACCGCGGTCAAGGCCTGGCAGGGCAAGCTCGGGCTGACCAAGACCGGCGTGGTCGAGCTCGGCCGGGTCGTCTACGCGGCCGGCCCGGTCCGGGTCGACGAGCACAAGGCCGCCGTCGGTGACCAGGCCAACGGGGCGCTGCTCACCTGCACCGGCACCGGCCCGGTGGTCACCGTCACCCTGGAGGTCTCCGAGCAGCGCCTCGCGCCGGTGGGCGCGGCGGTCACCGTGAAACTGCCCACCGGCAAGAGCGTGCCGGGCAAGGTCGTCAAGGTGGTCACGGTCATCACGCCGGCCGAGGGCAACAACCCGGCCGAGACGAATCTCGAGGTCACCGTCACGCCCGACGAGGGGTCGGCGTTCATCGACCTGGACCAGATCACCGTCGAGGTCGGGTTCACCGCCTCCCGGAAGGAGAACGTGCTCACCGTGCCGGTGTCGGCGCTGCTCGCGCTCAGCGAGGGCGGCTACGGGCTGCAGGTCGTCGAGGGCGGCACCAGCCGGGTCGTCGCCGTCGAGCTCGGCATGTTCGCCGCCGGCCGGGTCGAGGTCAGCGGCAGCGGGATCACCGACGGCACGCTCGTCGGGGTGCCGTCATGACCGGCCAGCGGAGCGTCTCGGGCCGGTCATCAGGGGTTCAGTGTCAGTCAGGGCGGCGCCGGAGCGAAGCGGAGGTGCCGCCAGGACAGCGGAGCGTCTCGGGCCGGTCATCGGGGGTTCAGTGTCGGTCAGGGCGGCGCCGGAGCGAAGCGGAGGTGCCGTCATGACGGCCATGATCGATCTGACGGACGGTCCGGTGGAGGCCGGGCCGGCCGAGGTGGTCGCGCTGGAAGGGGTCAGCAAGTCCTACCCCGGCGGGGTCACCGCGGTCCGGGACGTGTCGCTCAGGATCGAATCGGGGGAGATGGTCGCGATCGTGGGCCCGTCAGGCTCCGGCAAGTCGACCATGCTGCACCTGATCGGCACGCTCGACCGGCCGTCGGCGGGCACCGTGCGCATCGACGGGCACGACGTCGCGGCGCTCACCGACCGGCAGCTGTCCGCGTTGCGGGCCCAGCGGATCGGGTTCGTCTTCCAGCAGTTCCACCTCGCGCAGGGCCAGAGCGCCCTCGACAACGTCGCCGACGGTCTGCTCTACGCGGGACCGTCCCTGGCGCAGCGGCGGGCCCGCGCGGAGGCGGCCCTCGTGCGGGTCGGGCTCGCGGACCGGCTCGACCACCTGCCGAACGAGCTGTCCGGCGGGGAACGGCAACGGGTCGCGATCGCCCGGGCCGTCGTCGGCGACCCGGCGCTGCTGCTCGCCGACGAGCCGACCGGCAACCTCGACTCGGTGGCCGGGGCCGGCGTGGTCGAGCTGCTGCGGGAGCTGCACGCCGGCGGCACCACCGTCCTGGTCATCACCCACGACCAGGCGATCGCGGCGGCCCTGCCCCGGCAGGTCGTCATGCGCGACGGCGAGGTCCTGGCATGAGCGGCATGACGGCACCGCTGCGGCCGGTGCGGCTGTACCTCAGCGACGTGCTGCGGGTCGGCAGCGCCGGGCTGCGGACCCGGCCGATGCGGGTGTTCCTGTCCGCGCTCGGCATCGCGATCGGCATCGCCGCGATGACCGCCGTCGTCGGCATCTCCTCGTCCAGCCGGGCGGAGCTGGACCGGCAGCTCGACGCGCTCGGCACGAACCTGCTCACCGTCGCCCCCGGCAGCGACATGTTCGGCGGCGACGCGACGCTGCCCGACGAGTCGATCGGGATGATCGCGCGGATCGGCCCGGTGACCGAGGTCGCCGCGACCGGCAAGGTGTCCGGGGTGCACGTGTATCGCAGCGACCACATCCCGGCGGCGCAGACCGGCGCGATCAGCGTGCAGGCCGCGCACCTGGACCTGCCACGCACCGTCGGCGCGTCCCTGGCGGACGGGATCTGGCTCAACGACGCCACGGCCCGCTACCCGGCGGTCGTGCTCGGCGCGGCGGCGGCCCGGCGGCTCGGCGTCGACACGGCCGACCTCGACACCCAGGGCTCCCCGGGCATCCAGGTGTACCTGGACCGCCGCTGGTTCACGGTCGTGGGGGTGCTGCAGCCGGTGCCCCTCGCCCCGGAGCTCGACGCGGCCGCCCTCGTCGGCTGGGCGGCCGCCGAGACGTACCTCGGTTTCGACGGGCACCCGACGACCGTGTACACCCGCTCCCGGGACGAGCAGGTCGAGGCGGTCCGATCGGTCCTCGCCGCGACCGCGAACCCGCAGAACCCCAACGAGGTCAAGGTGTCCCGGCCGTCCGACGCGCTCGCCGCCCGGCAGGCCACCGACAAGACCTTCACCGGGCTGCTGCTCGGCCTCGGCGCGGTCGCGCTGCTCGTCGGCGGGGTCGGCGTGGCCAACACGATGGTCATCTCGGTCCTCGAACGGCGGGCCGAGATCGGTCTGCGCCGGGCGCTCGGCGCGACCCGCGGGCAGATCCTGCTGCAGTTCCTCGCCGAGTCGCTGCTGCTGTCGGCGCTCGGCGGGATCGGCGGGGTGTTCCTGGGGGTCTCGGTGACGTCGGTCTACGCGCTGACCCGCGACTGGCCGGCGATCGTGCCGCCGTGGGCGACCGGCGGCGGGGTCGTCGCGACCCTCGTCATCGGCGCGGTCGCCGGGCTCTACCCGGCGGTGCGGGCGGCCCGGCTCGCCCCGACGGAGGCCCTGGCGACACCCTGAGCCGCCTGGTACACCCGCAACAGGTGGTCGAGGTAGTGCTGGGTCGAGTACGCCTCGGCGGCGGCCCGGCCGGCCTCGGCCACCTCGCGGTGCAGCGAGGGATCCGTCAGGACCCGTCCGATCGCGGCGGCGAACGAGTCCGCGTCCGGCGCGGTGCTCAGCCGGTGTGTGCCGGCGAGCGCCGCGTCGGCGAGGACCACGGGCAGCCCCTGCGCCTCCGCCTCGACCATGACGAGGCCCTGCGTGTCGGTGGTCGACGCGAAGGCGAGGACGTCGGCCATCCGGTAGTACGCGGCCATGCGCGCGTGCGGCACCGGCCGGATCAGCCGCAGCGCGTGCCCCACCCCGGCCTGCCGGGCCAGCCGCAGGACCGCCTGGCGGCGCTGCCGCACCCCGAGCATGACCAGTCGCGCGTCCGGCAGCTGCCGCAGGAGCCGCGCGAACGCGGCGAGCAGCAGCGCCGGGTCCTTCTCCTTCGTGGCCCGCCCGACCGCGAGGACCACCGGGGCGTCGACCGGCAGGCGCAGCGACCGCCGCAGGTCGTCGCGGCCCAGCGGGCAGTCGGGCAGCGCGACCGACGTCGGGATCGTCCACACCGGAGGGACCCGCTCGAACTCGGCGAAGCTGGCCGCCGTCTTCGCCGACGGGGCGATGATGATCGCGGTGCGGTCCAGGAACTCCTGCCCGACCCGCAGCAGCTGGGCCCGCCGCTCGGTGCCGGGCCGGGCCAGTTTCAGGTAGTCCCGGGCGGTCCAGCCGACCTGCAGGCGCTGCGCGGCGTGCGCGGCGCCGAGCTGGATCTCCATGAAGTGCGCCGAATACGCGAGCAGGTCCGTGTGCCAGGTCATGACGACCGGGATGTCGTGGGCCCGCGCATACCGCAGCCCGCCGACGCCGACCGGCCCCTGGGTGTGGACGTGCACGACGTCCGGCACCCGCCGCATCCCGTGGAAGCGGGGCACGCCGATGCGGACGTTGCGCAACGGCACGGGGACCGACCGCACCCCGCACGGCTCTGCCCGGCCGCGCAGCAGCGGTGCCGGCTGGTACACCTGCACCTCGTGCCCGGCATCGCGCAGCAGGGTCACGGTCGTCGCGACCGAGATCGCCACACCGTCGGAGCGGCCGGCATGGCTGTCGCAGAAGTGCGCAACTCTCACGCCGGACATGGTGCGGCACGCCCGGCGGGTTCCGGGATGGCCCGCGCGAGGTGTACGCCGTCTGGAAACACGATGTTCACTGATCCAGTGAGACCGCCAGCGCCGCGTCCCGGACCTCCGCGACGGGGTGGCGGCGCAGGGTCTCGACGACCGCCCGCCACGGTCCCGGCCAGCCGAGTTCCCTGCCCCTGGTGGTGTACGCGAGCGCGAACAGTCCCTCGGCGAGCCCTGGGCCGGCGGCGAGCCCGAGGGCGATCCGCAGCGGCACGTCCGGGTCGGCGACGAGGCGCTGCAGCCGCTGCCCGAGCCGGTCGGCGAGGCGGGCCGCCAGCACCGGCCGGTCCGCGGCCAGGTTGCGCAGCCCGGTCAGGCCGGTGGGGTCGGTGAGGTCGGCGGCCTCCAGCAGCAGGGTCGCCGCCGCCGGCACCAGGGCATCCACTGCGGACAGCACGCGTCCCGCGGCGCCGATCGCGTGCCGTCCGGGCGCGTCCACGGCGGCCCGGCCGGACCAGGCGGTGAGCTGCCCGACCAGCGACTCCAGCCGCCGCCGGGCGGGCCGGTCGAGGTCCGTGCCGGTGGGTTCGGCACCGTCGAGCCCGGCGAGGGTGCGCACGGCCGCGACCAGCGTCGCCTCGGCGGCCCCGGCGGCGACCAGGCTCACCAGGGCCCGCACCACCGAGGGCCAGACGGTCCGGTCGTCGAGGTCGGCCAGCCGCGCGGTCACCGCGTCGGAGACGTCCGCCAGCCACGGCGCCCAGACCGGCAGGACCGCCCAGGCCCGCGTCGTCACCTGCCGGTCAGGGCCGGCCCCGGCGGCGACGACGAGTGCGGCGTAGTCCGCGCGCAGGCCCGCCGGCACCAGCCACGGGTCGGCCGCGAGCAGCGCCAGGACGGCGTCGCGGTCGCCGCCCGCGCCGGCCGCGCGCAGCACCCGCCACATGCCGGGCTCGCCGGCGCGCTGCCGGGCCGTCGACACGATCGCGACCCGCACGTCGCGGTGCAGCTCCGGGTCCTGCCACAGCCGCCACAGCGCGTCTGCGGCGCCCGGCACCGACCGGGCGGCGAGCAGCCGGACCGCCTCCTTGCGGAAGGTCACCTTGCCCTGCTCCGGGTCGAGGAGCTCCAGCAGCACCCGCGGCGGCACGATCCGGCTGGCCCGGCCGACCGCGCCGACGTCGATCCGGGGCCGGTCCGCGCCGGCGTGGGCGAGCAGCACCGTCACGGCGTCGCCGGCCTGGTCGGTCCAGGCGTACGCGGCGAGGGCGGCGTCGGCGAGGACGTCGCCGCCGCCGGTGAAGCCGCCCAGCAGCACCAGCCGCCGCCCGGCCTCGGGCACCGGTGCCGCGTTGCGCAGCGCCGCCGCCCGGGTGTGCGGGGTCGCGCCGGGGTCCCGCACGACCTCCGCCTGCCGCTCGACGTACGCCTCCTGGTGGTGGGGGAGCCAGCGCTGCGGGTGCAGGGCGCGGGGCGGGACCCAGCGGACCCCGGCGGGGATGAACCGGCCGGCCGGCGGCGGCCCGGTCAGCGCCGCGCCGAGCAGGTCGTCGCGGCGGGCGCAGACGGCCCGCCACACCGCGGGCAGCGCGATCGCCGACGGGTCCTCGCGCAGGACCGCCTCGACCCGGTCGTCGCGGTGCCGGGGGTCGGCGAGCCACAGGTCGACGGCGGTGCGGGAGACACCGGCGAGGTTGCCGCGGCGGGTTGCCCGCGCCAGCATCGACTGCAGGTCCGGCAGGCGCCAGGCCCGCTCGCCGAGCGCCCGGGCGACCGCGAACAGCGGCTCGAACCTGGCCCGCTCGACGCCGAGCTGCACCCAGCTTCGGACCGCCTCGAAGGCCTGCACCTCCTGACCGCGCCGCAGCCGCCGGTCGAGGCTGCCCAGGTGCGGCACCCGGTCGTCGCCGAGCAGCCGCTGGAACGTGTGCAACGCCCAGCGGACCAGGACCGGCGAGTCGAACCGCTCCCGCAGCACCAGCACGGCGAGCTCGCTGAGCCGGGTCAGGGTGAGCGGCGAGCTGTCCCGCGCCTGCACGGCGTCGGTGACGACCTGCTCGAGCGGCTCGACCAGCTCCGGCCGCAGCAGCGCCGGGCGGACCTCGGTGAGGTTGCGGACCGCGTTGCCACGCACCGGGTCCTGCTCGTTGCGCAACCGCAGCAGGTGATGGGTCGCGCTCAGCACGGCGGCCGGGTCGTTGCTGCGGGCCGCGCACAGGATCAGCAGCTGCCAGCCGGCGATGCGCTCGGCGACGCCGGCCTGCCGGGTCGCGGCCAGCAGCGGCTCCTCGGCCTCGGCCCACGGCAGGTGCGCCGTGAACCGCAACGTCGCCGGTTCGCTCTGCCGCACCGCGTCGAGCGTGAGCGCCCGGCGGGCCTCCGCGACCCGCAGCCCGGCCGGCAGCACCTCCAGCACCTCCGGGTCGGGCAGCGACCGGGACCGGTCCACATCGGACATCGCGCGGGTGAACAGCTCCTCCCGGTCCCGCGGCGGCACCGCGTCCAGCAGCCGGGCGAACGCGGCGCCGCGTCCCCGCAGCCGCCGGGCCAGCCCGACCAGCCCCGCCACCGGCAGCCGGCTCAGCCGCGACAGCACCGCGACCGGCAGTGTCACGCCCTCCAGCCAGGCCGCCCGGGACGGCGCGGTCAGCAGCTCCAGGACCCGCAGCGGGTCGGCGGCGACGAGCACCCCGTAGGCGCGCAGCGGCGCCGGCAACGACTCCGCCGGTGCGTGCCGCTCCAGCAGGTCCAGCACGCGGTGCGGCAGCGCGGGCGCGGCCTGCAGCACCCCCACCGCGTGCCGCGCCCACCAGGCGTCGCGGGCGGCGGCGGGCAGCGCCGCCAGCTCCGCCTCCGCCTGGTCGAGGCAGACCCCCGGGAAGCGCCGGGTCAGGGCGCTGCGGTCGCCGAGCACGTGCGTCAGCTGCGGCAGCAGCCGGGCGGCCGTCGCCGCGCCGCACGCCGGGAGCAGCACGGCCGCCTCGGCGTCGCCGAACCGGGCCCGGACCGGGTCGATGAGCGCCTCGGCCAGATCGGCGCGCCGGCGGACCCGGATCCGCCGGTACAGCCGCATCCGGGTGTCGGCGGGCGCGTCGGCGACGAACTGCGCCACCGGCTGCGGCTCCGTCTCGCCCGTGCCGATCCACGCCAGCCTCGCGCTGAGCTGGAGGCGCGGGTCCGCGTCGGTGAGCGTGGCCAGCAGCGTCGGGCGGTCCCGCCCGACGAGCGCCATGAACAGGGCCACATCGCGGCTGTGCCGGTCGCCGTCCCGCAGTCGCGTCAGTGTCGCGGGCAGCGTGCCGTCCGCCGCCCCGGCCAGAGCCTGGGCCGCGGACCGCCGCCGCCGCGCCGGGTAGGGCAGATGGTCACCGTCCATGCCCCATATCTTGCTAGACCCTCATGACTGGTGGCGGCCGATATTCGCCCCGCAGGACCGGCGGGCCCGGCTGGTACATCCGCAGCACCGGCCGGAACCCGCCCTCGGGCGCCGGCAGCCAGTTGGTGTCCTCGTCGGGCCGCTCGTGCTGGATCTGGATCGTCAGCGAGCCGTCCGGGTCGCGCCGCAGCCCGGGCGTGCCATCGCCGATCGCGCGCCGGTCGAGCTGGTTCGGCACCGGGCGCGAGCCGGGCGCGTCGTACATGGACAGCGACCACCCGGCGTCGGCCGGTGGCGGCTCGGGGAAGCGGACCTCGTAGCGGTGCGCCCCGCTCAGCCGGTCGCCGTCGCGGTCCTTGTGCACGGTCGGCGCGACCGCTTCGTAGGCGTGGTTGCCCCACAGCCCGGTCCGCGCCGCGACGGCCCGCATCAGGTGCGCCTCGTCCCGGTCGCCCATCGTCCACTCCGGCGTGTCGAGGGTGCCGACCTCGAAGTAGTCGAGGTTGAAGTCGAACAGGTGCAGGTCGTTCGTCCAGCCGTTGACGAGCCCGGCGTGCCGGGTCGTCGCCTCCTCCTCCAGTTGCTCCCGGGCCGCGGCGAGCCCGTCGCGCAGCGTCTCGCGGAACTCGCGCGGCGCGCCGGCGTACGGCGACGCGCCGGGCTCCAGCAGCCCGATCGGCGCGAACCGGCGCTGGTAGCGCCGCTCCGCCGGGGACGGCGGGAACGCGGCCAGGGACCGCCGCAGCGACTCGAAGAACAGCAGGTCATCGGAGACCCCGGCCTGCGGGTGCGGCAGCCCGTCGAGCGGGACCTGCGGGTACATCGGCTCGATCCGCAACGCGTCCTGCAGCGTGTGCACCTCGGCCGCGTCCTGCGGGCCGCAGGCGAACCGCCCGATCAGCGTCGTCACCATCGTCGGGATCCTGATGACCTGGGCGCCCGGCGCCTCCCGGCCGGCCCAGCCGGGCGGCACGAGCAGGAACTCGCGCTCCCCGCTGCCGGTGGAGCGCCGGCCCACGTAGGCGAAGTTGTCCGTCCACGCGTCGACGAACTGCAGCACGTGATACCGGTCGCCGGTGTCGGGGATGCGGAGCCACAGCGGCCCGCCGGACAGGTCGAGCCGGGCGGTCGAGTACAGCAGGTCCGGGTTCGCGTTGCGCTGGTCGCCGAAGCGCCGCTGGTGCGTGAACGCGTTGTACGTGCCGCCGTCGCGTTCGACCGCGGCGAGGCTGGTCAGCAGCGGGTAGCCGTACTGGAACGCCTCCGCCGCCAGCGTGGTCAGGTCCATCGCCCTCAGGTCCATGCGTCCCTCCCGGGGTCGGATCGCCTCCTCCTGGACTCCAGCCTGCGCGCCGGCCGGGGCCCGGGTGGGTGAGGCGCCGGGGTGGCTTCAGCGCCGTGGGTTCGTCTTTTTCGTCGGTGCCGCCGTCGCCGGGTCCTCCGGCCACGGGTGCCGTGGGTACCGGCCCCGCAGCTCCGCGCGGACCTGCGGATATCCGGTGCGCCAGAACGACGCGAGGTCGCGGGTGACGGCGACCGGCCGGCCGGCGGGGGACAGCAGGTGCAGGAGGACCGCCACCCGGCCGTCGCCGACGCGCGGGGTCTCCAGCCAGCCGAACGCCTCCTGGACCTTCACCGCGAGCACCGGCGCCCCGGGGTCGCTGTAGTCGAGTTTGATCAGGGACCCGCTCGGCACCGGCAGCCGCTCCGGCGCGAGGTCGTCGAGTCGCTGCGCGGCGGGCCACGGCAGCATCGCCCGCAACGTCCGTTCGGAGTCCACTGTGGACAGCCTGGTGGCGGTGCTCAGGTCGGTGTGCGCGATGACGTTCGCGTCGCTCACGTCCGGCCACGGCGGGCCCAGGACCCGGTGGCAGAAGTCCATCCGCAGGCGCAGCTGCGTCGCCTCCTTCGACCAGCGCAGTCCCTGCTTGCCGAGCGCCTCCCGCAACGCCCGCTCGACCAGCTCCCGCGGCGGGTTCCTGAGCTCCCGCCGGCGCAGCGTGATCGCGCCCAGCTGGTCCCGGCGCTCCGCGCCCTCCGCCGTCACCTCGTCCACTGTGGACAGCAGGGCCGCGCCGGCCTCGCGGGCGGTGCCCTCGTCGATCGCGGCGGCGAGCCGGACCCGCGCGGCGGCGTTGCCCGGCTGCCGGTCCGCGACCGCGATCGCCAGCCAGGGATGCCCGGTCAGCGGCGAACCCGGCGGCAACACGGCCTCCGTCCCACCGGCCATCAGGTATCCGTTGTTGCGGAGCCGGGCGAGGCGCTCCGGGTACGCCAGCCCCACCAGGAGCCCGGCCACCAGGTCGTCGGGCAGTCCGGTCGGCGCCCCGGTGAGTCCCTTGTGGAGCCGTTCGGTCTCCGCGCGCCAGCGGCCGTCCCTGCTGTCGCGCAGGTGCCGCCACGCCGCGGCCAGGTCGTCACCCGTGGCGAGGGAGTCGTCGGCGAGGATCGCGACCACCTCGGCGGCCTTGCGCGCGCCCACCTTCGGTGCGCCGTCCAGCAGCGCCCGGGCCAGCCGCGGGTGCGCGCCGACCCGGGACATCCGGTGTCCGCGCGGCGTCGCGCGCCCCGCACCGTCCACGGCGCCGAGCGCCTGCAGCGTCGCCGCCGCGACCCGCATCGCCGCGTCCGGCGGCGGGTCCGGCAGCGCCAGCCCCGTCCCGCCCGGATGGCCCCAGCAGGCCAGGGCGAGGGCGAACCCGGTCAGTTCGGCGACCGCGACCTCGGGCTCGGGCTGCGCCGGCAGCCGCTCGTCGTCGGCCGGCGACCAGCAGCGGTACACGACCCCCGGCGCCTCCCGCCCGGCCCGCCCGGCGCGTTGGACGGTGGCCGCCTTCGCCGCCCGGACCGTGGCGAGCGACCCCAGACCGCGCGCATGATCGGTCCGCGGCACCCGGGCCAGACCCGCGTCGACCACGACCCGCACCCCCGGCACGGTCAGGCTGCTCTCGGCGACGGCGGTCGCCAGCACCACCCGGCGCTGGTCGCCCGGCCGGATCGCGGTGTCCTGGGCCGCCGCGGGCAGCCGGCCGTGCAGCACGTCCGTCGGCAGGTCCGCCAGCCGCCGCCGCACCGCGGCGATCTCTCCCGCACCCGGCAGGAACACCAGCAGGTCCCCGTCCGTCTCCCGCCATGCCCGCCGCACCACGGCCGCGACGTGGTCGAGGAACGCCGGGTCGACCTGCAACCCGTGCGGCGGCCGGACCGGCCGCTCCGGCGGGCACCACACCACCGCGACGTCGTGCAGCGCCCCCTCGGCCGTGACGATCCGCGCGTCGAGCAGCTCCGCGAACCGTTGCGCGTCCGCGGTCGCCGACGTGGCGAGCAGCCGCAGGTCCGGCCGCAGCGCCTGCCGGCTCTCCACCAGGAACCCGAGCGCCAGGTCCGTGTCCAGGTGTCGCTCGTGACACTCGTCGATCATGACGGTGCCGACGCCGGCCAGCTCCGGGTCGGCGAGCAGCCGCTGCACGAGCAGCCCGGTCGTGACGACCTCGACCCGGGTGCGCGGCCCGACGTTGCGGTCGCCGCGGACGCTGTAGCCGACGCTCTCCCCGACCCGCTCACCCCGCAGCTCGGCCATCCGCCGCGCCGCCGCCCGCGCCGCGATCCGCCGCGGCTCCGCCACCACCACCGTGCCCTCGAACGCACCGGCGAGCGCCAGCGGCACCAGCGTCGTCTTCCCCGTCCCCGGCGGCGCCACCAGCACCGCCCCGCCCTCCGCGACGGCCTCGACCACGTCCCCGAGCACCCTGCGGACCGGCAACTCCTCCATGCAGCCGCAGCGTAGTCCGGCGCTGATGATCTACTGGGGCCGTGACGGATCTCCGGGAACTCAGCACCTGCTGGCACCGCGGCTGGAGCGCGTCCCGTGCCCTCCCCGCCGCGCTCGATCTCGGTCCGGGCCTGCGGGTGCGCTGCCAGCAGCTGGGCCGCGACGTCGAGTACCTGGCGGTCGACACCGACCCCGCGTCGCTGCGCCTCCTCGCCGACCGGGTGGCCGCCGAGGACGAGGTCACCTGGCTGACCGTGCCCACCATCGACCCGGACCCCACGGCCGCCGTGCTGGAGGCCGCCGGCCTGGTGGTGCTGCGCCGGTCGGAGCTGATGATGACGATCGACCTGCGCTCGCACCCGCGGTTCCCGCCGGCTGCCGGGTACCGGCTCTCGACGGTGGAGGACGACGAGGTGCGCACGGCGGCCGTCCTCGACGATGCGTCCGGGGACGTCGGCGCTCGTGGCTGGATGGGCCTGGCCGGCTCGTCCGCGGTCGCCGACCGGATCTCGACGTTTCCGGGCCACCGCCGCCGGGGCCTGGCCAGCACGGTGATGGGCGCCCTGGCGGCGGCCGCGCTCGACGCGGGCGCCGAGCGCGGCATCCTCATCGCCAGCGACGAGGGCCAGCACCTCTACGCGAAACTCGGCTGGCGGGGCGTCGCCACGGTGCTCATCACCGCCGTCCCGGGCACCGTGTACCCGTCCTGACCGGTCCGGCGCGGCTCGACTGCGGCTGCTGTGGCATTGCCGTGATTGTCTGCCGGTGGCGCCCGGCAATCTGCGGGCGTCGCTCCGGGTGAATCAGTTCAACGACAGTTCAATTCACCGCAATTGCCGCCGTTATTGTCGATGATGGATCGACGTCCCGGCCTCGCATTGTTATTATCCGCGGTTGTCGCCCGGACGGCCGACCGTTGTGGGACTGTCACCGCCCGTGGCTTCTCGATCATGGACGGCGGTCCGACCCATAGGGCATAGTCAAGGAACTGGTCGTGCGTGACGATACGAGGTGCCCTGATGAGGAGTCTGTGGTTGCGTGGTTCTGATCGGGCGCGACGTTGAACCGTCTTCCCACATGATCACCCTGGGCGACGGTCAGGGCTCCGGCGGGTGGATGTCGCTGGTGATGTCGCTGGAGCGGGTGGCCGCACTGGCGAGTCTCAGTGACCGGCGGACTTGCATCGAACTTGTCGAGAGCGAGCTGGGACTATCACTCGCCATTCCCGAAGAGCAGGTCCGCAAACATCATCTGATCCAGATCGTAAAGGGTTGCCACCAGCATGCCGGTGGCCTTGCCGCGCTGATGCGGACGCTGGAGTTCCTGGAGGAGGACTCGTACGCCGTGCGCGCCGTACGCGCGCAGTTGCGGGCGATGCGAGCGTTGCCGCTGTTCTCCGCCGCCGACCGGAACCGGCTGTTCGCGCTGCTCGCCGACGTGCCGGTGGACCAGGCGTTCGACGCATACCGCGCGTTGGCGGTGCGCTCGGCCGGTCTGCCTGACCGTTGCGCGACCGCCGTCGAGGGATTCGAGTTTCTGGAGGCCGCGAGCGCGGGTGCCGACGGCATCCCGCCGTGTCTGCTCTACGTGGAGCGGCTCGCCGTGCAGCTGAGAGACCGCCCGGGGCTCGTCGAAGGTCTGAAGGTGTGGAACGACGAGCAGGCGGTGCGGTGGGGGCTGGTCCGGGAGCTGACCGCGGATCGCTCCGACTTGCGACCCCCCGCCGCAACGAGCTGGGCGTACCTGGTGTTCCAGCTCGAACCCGACCCGCTGGAGCGCGACCGGTACGTGTTGACGCATTGGCGGCAGCTCGACGAGCGTGGTTGGTATCCACGCCAGCACGACGAACGGATCGTCAGCCTCGGCGACGTGGAACGGCACGTCGAGGACCTGATCCTTGCGGCGGAAGCCGAATGGGCAGACTTCACTGGTCCGATCGGTATCGAGTTCATCCTTCCCAGGGCGCTGCTCTCGCTGCCGATCGACCGTTGGGTGAAAGAGTCGGACTCGACCTGGCCGAGCCAGCTTGCGCTCGACTACCCGATTACCGTCCGGAGCTTGGAGCGGATGCGGAACACGCATTGGCACCGCATGTGGCGTCGCCGCTGGAAGGCCTTGATCGAATGCGATGACAATGATTCCGGCGCGCTCTGGGTGGAGGGCGGTGACGAAAAGAATCTGATTCGCCTCGAGGCGTCCCTGAAAGGCGATGACCGGTTCTGGTCGTTAGTTCTGCCGACGCAGCCGGAGGCCCGGACAATGGGAGAGGTCGATGAGGTCGAGATTGCGCTCCGGGCTGGCCTGCCGGTCCTCATCTGGCCACGGGAGCGAGCCATGGGAGACGGTTTCAAGACGGCGGTCCGGGACATGTTGAACGGCGGAGATCCGGTTGAACTGCCGTCCCGGACCCAGAAACTTCGAAATCTGGCGACCCAGTCAGATCCAATGACGGTCGACGGTCACGTCGGTCACTTCATCACGGTGCTGTGGGACGACCCATCACGTCTGGTGGTATCCGGCGGTCCCGTTGTCGCGCCACGTCTTTGAGGAGTTGTCACTGATGAGCGGCGAGGACAGCAATCTGCAGGGTCCGTCTGCGGCCGAGCCCCACGTGACGGCGTCGCGGCCACGCTGGTGGATATACCACGGCACCGGCCGCTCGGTGATCGACCTCGCGGCCGCGCTGCCGAAACCGCCGCCGTGGCGGACGTTCACCGGAGGTCCGGTGCAGCCCGCTCCGCCGAGCGACGAGTCGGAAGGCGCCCGCCGGCTGGGCGCCGAACAGGTGACCCGTGGCATCGCGGATTCGCACGTGATCGACATGGTCAACGCCGCGCTCTATCTGCGGAGGCCGCTGCTGGTCACGGGCCGACCGGGCACCGGGAAGTCCTCTATCGCATACCAGGTGAGTCGGGAATTGAGGCTCGGCCGCGTATTGCGGTGGCCGATCACCAGCCGATCGACGTTCAAGAGCGGCCTGTACGAGTACGACGCCATCGGACGGGCCCAGGCGGTATCCGCCAAGCTTGACACGGAAGCTGCGGACATCGGCAACTACCTACGCCTTGGCCCGGTGGGCACCGCGTTGCTGCCGTGGAAACTCCCGCGGGTGCTGCTCATCGATGAACTGGACAAGAGCGACATCGATCTGCCAAGCGATCTGCTCAACGCCTTCGAGGAGGGGGAGTTCCTCATACCGGAGCTCGTGCGGATGAGCAAGCGGCAGCCGGAGGTCGTCGTGCAGACCGACGATCCGGGGAGAGCCGCCACAATCACCGCCGGCCGGGTCCAATGCCACGCGTTTCCTTTTGTGGTGATCACCAGCAACGGCGAACGGGACTTTCCGCCGGCATTCCTGCGACGCTGCCTCCGACTGGAACTGCCGGCGCCGACCGAGGAACAACTCGCGGACATGGTGGTGGCACATTTCGGTGCGGCGGTCGGCGAGGACCAACGCGTCCTGATCCGCGAGTTCCTCAGCCGCAGCCGGCGCGGCGGCGGTCTCGCTGCCGACCAGTTGCTGAACTCGCTCTTCCTGGTGTCCACTGAGGCGAACCGCGATGAGGAGTCGTGGAACCTGCTGCTCGACGCGATCTGGCAACGGCTGTCGCCGGTGGGTCCGGGATGAGTCCGCCGCCAAGAGCCCGTCCCGTCCTGCCCGGCGTCGGCCTGCCGGCCGACGAGATCGCTGACGGCCTGTGGCTCGCCGCGCAGCGGTCGCTTCGTGAGGTCACGCGGGCCGAGCCGCCCGAGGTGGCCGGCACCGTGCCGGACACCCCGCCCCAGGACGGTCCCGAGCCCGACGATGATCTCGACAGCGACTCCAGACCTTCGCCTCCGCGCGAGAGACCGATGGTGCCGCCCGAGCCGGTTGGCGGTGGCCCGGTCGAGCCGGAGGTGGAGGTCCGGCGGCCGCAGCGCGGCGCCACCGTTGAATCCGACTGGCCAGTCGTGGACCCGCTGCCGGGTGCGGCGGCGATCGCGCGGGCACTGCGTCCCCTGAGCCGGCCGGCACTGTCGTTGCACGACGTCGAGCTGGACGAGGAACGAACCGCGGAGCGGGCGGTCCAGGACGGGCTGTGGCTCCCCGAATTCCGGCCCGCCCCGGTGCGATGGCTGCACCTGGCGCTGGTGGTCGATGTCGGACGTTCGATGGTCGTCTGGCGGCGGACGGCATCCGCATTCGCGACCCTGTTGCAACGGCAGGGGGCCTTCGGCGACGTCCGTATGTACACCATGGACACGGACAGCGATGAGCTGACGTTGCGCGCCGGCGGATCGGTCAGCGGACGGACGATCAGTCCCGCCAGCATCCTCGATCCGACCGGGCGGAAGGTGGTGCTGGTCCTGACCGACGGGGTGGGACCGGCCTGGCGCGGCAGCGCGTTGCGGGCGCTGTGGCGATGGGCCTGCGCGGGACCTACCTCCGTGGTCAATGTCCTGCCCCCGCGGCGCTGGAACGGCACGACACTGCGCCCGCAGCGTTGCCTGCTCAACACGCCGGGCCCGGCGGCACCCAATCGTCTGATGGACGCCGAGATGCTCGAGGCGCCCGCGATCGAGCGACCCGCGGCGGTGCCGGTGCCGGTGGTGGCGCTGGACGTGCGCTGGCTGGGCTGGTGGGCGAGGTTCGTTGCCGGTCTCGTGGTCGGACCCGCGCCGGCAATGGTCGTCATGGCCAGCGAAGAGGGAACGCCGCCATGGCCCGTCGCCGATCCGATCGAGGATCTCGTCGACCCGCCACCGTCGCCGCTGGAGCGGGTGCTGCATTTCCGCTCCACGGCTACCGGAACGGCGTTTCAATTGGCGGGGTATCTGGCCGCGGCGCCGCTCAACGTGCCGATGATGGAACTTGTGCAGGGAGCCATGCTGCCCGGCTCCGGACCGTCCGACCTTTCGGAGGTCCTCACCAGCGGCATGCTGCATACGGTGAACAGCGGTCATGAGTTCCGTCCCGACCGGCCGGCATTTGATTTCGAGCCCGGTGTGCGAGAAGAACTCCTGGCCACCGCACTGCGTGCGGATACGGCCCGGGTGCTGCGTCTGGTGTCAGACGCGCTCGGGTCCCGCGTTCCGGCGTTGCAGAATCTGCGCGCCGCGCTGGAGGCACCGGATGCCGCGCACTACCCGCAGCTCACCGCGGAAAGCGAACCGTATGTGCGGCTGCAACACGTCACCCTGAGAGCACTATCCGGGCCCTACCTCGCCCGAGCTGGACGGCTGGGGCATATTGCCGGGGTTACGGGCCTCAGCAGCTGGGAAGCACGGCAAGATTCTTTCGAGAAGCCGAGCAGGAATCATATGGACGGTGAGACGATGCCCGAGACGGCAGGGACAGCGAGTCAGATGACCCCGACACTGGAGTCCACACAGACGGAACCGAGAGGCAGTGAACTGGACCCGGTCGCGTCCCGCCGATCGCCCGTTTCATTTGCCGAAGCCGCACAGATTGCCCTGGCCAGTGTCCGGTCCCTTCCCGAGGAGGTCGACCCGGCGCTCGAGCGGCCGTCTGTTTTCGGGAACGTGCCGCAACGAAACGCGAGTTTTACCGGCCGGGGCCGGCTCCTTGACGATCTCCACGCCCGGCTGGCCGTAGGAACGACGGCGGTGCTTCCGCAGGCCATCTATGGCATGGGTGGCGTGGGTAAGTCGCAACTCGCAGCGGAATATGTCTACCGGCACGCAAATGACTACCAGGTCGTGTGGTGGATCTCTGCCGAGCAGCCCGAACTCATCCGGCAGGCCCTGGTAGCGCTGGCCCTGCAATTGAAGCTTCCAGTTCGTGGCGAGGCCAACATCGCCGTTCCGGCGGTTTTGGAGGCGTTGCGGGTCGGTCGTCCTTTCCGGAACTGGTTGCTTGTCTTCGACAACGCCGAGAACGTGGAGGCAGCCCGGCCGTTCTTTCCTGTGGACGGGCCCGGCCGGATTCTCGTCACGTCCCGGAACTTCCAGTGGGCGGCATCGACTCGAACGCTCGAGGTCGATGTGTTCGAGCGGGCCGAGAGCGTGGAATTGTTGCGTAGGCGCGGTTCTGAGATCACCGACACCGAAGCGGACATGCTGGCTGACGCGCTGGGTGACCTGCCGCTGGCAATCGACCAGGCGGCGGTGTGGCGGGCGGAAACCGGCATGCCTGTCGCGGAGTACCTGCGACTGCTCGCGGAGAAGACCAACGAGATTCTGGAGTCGTCTCCTCCGCCGGATTACCAGGTTCCTGTTGCCGCCGCCTGGAACATCTCTCTCGACGCACTGCGCACGCGGAATCTCGGCGCGCTCGAACTCCTGAACGTCTGCTCGTTCTTTGCCCCTGAACCGATTTCCCGCAACCTGCTCGCGGCGGTGCGCAACGCACCCCTGCCGATGGATCTCGATGCCACCCTCCGTGATGCCATCCGGCTCAGCCGTGCTGTCCGCGACATCAACAGGTATGCGCTCGCTCGTATCGATCACCGGAACAACACCATTCAACTCCACCGTCTGGTGCAGACGGTGCTCATGGGTCGGATGGGCGCTCGCCAGCTGAGTGAGATGCGCCATGCGGCGCATGTCCTGCTGGCCGGTGGTGACCCGAACGACCCGGTCAAGTCCGACAACTGGGCGCGCTACAACGAGCTGCTGCCCCATCTTCGGGTGTCCGGTGCGGTGCATTGCGACGACTCGTTCGTGCGCCAGCTGATCATCAACGAAATCGTGTTCCTGTATCAGTGGGGGGATCATCAGGGCGCCTACGAACTGGCTGAGGAAGCTGTCCGCGTATGGCGGGAGAAGCTCGGCGATGAGGATCCCCAGACGCTCGCCGCGGCGATCCAGCTCGGCCACGCGCTGCGCATCCTCGGCCGATACTCCGAGGCCCGGAGCATCGACGAGCACACCCTCGCGGTGCTGAAGCGCACGGTCGGCGACGCGCATGAGGACACGTTGACCGTGACCAATTCCGTCGCCGCCGACCTTCGTGCCGCCGGCGACTTCGTTGCCGCCCGGCGCCTGGACGAGCAGGTCGTCGAGCAGAGCCGGCGCAGCTACGGCGAGGACGATCCGGCCACGTTGATCGCCGCCCACAACCTCGGCGTGAGTCTCCGTCTGACGGGCGATTTCGCCGCGGCTCAGAAGCTGGACAAAGACACCCTGCTCCGCAAGGCGCAGGTGCTCGGCGAGGACAGCCGTTCCACGCTCACCACGCAGACCGGCCTGGTCCTGGACGAGCTGGAACTGGGCAACTACCGATACGCGTTGGCGGCCCAGGAAAACGTGCTGGCGAAGTGCCGGCGCCTGTTCGGTGACGACAATCCGGCGACGCTGTGGGCGATGAAGAATCTCTCCGTCGCGTTCCGGAAGTCGGGCGACCACCCCGCGGCCCGCAAGCTCTCGGAAGAGGCGATCAACCGCTTCCAGCGTCGGTACGGCGACAACGACCCGGCCACGATTGCCGTGGCGGTCAACCATTCGGTCGATCTGCGGCAGACCGGCGACCTCACCGGCTCCCGTGATCTCGGCCGGGAGACGTTGGAGCGGTATCGCTCCAACCTCGGCGCCGAGCACCCACATGCCCTGTCGGCGGCCACCAACCTCGCGGTGACGCTGCGACTGCTGGGAGAAATTGAGGCCGCCCGCGAGCTCAACAGTGCCGCACTCGATCATTTCCGGAGCATCCTCGGCCCGGATCACCCCGCGACGCTGATCTGCGCGAGCAACTATGCCAGCGATCTCGCGGCCGCCGGAAAGGTGGACAAGGCGTTGGAGCTGGACACCGACACCGTCGAACGCGCGCGCCGGGTGCTCGGTGAGAACCATCCGTCGACCTTGGCGGCGGCGTTGAATTACGCGATCGATCTGCGCCTCTTGAACCGGGAGACCGAGGCGGAAGCGGCCTTCCAGGACACCCTTGCCCGATTCCGGCAGATCCTGCGCGAGGACCACCCGGCCACGGTGGCGGCGATGCACAGCATGCGGGCCAACTTCGACGTCGATCCGATGCCGCTGTAACCACTTCCGTCAGGGCGCCGTGCGGGCGTTCGCAAGCCAGGCGGCAACATCGTCGGGCGGCGGCGCCGGCACGGTCCGCGCGGCGAGTCGATGCCAGACGGCGTACACCCATTCGGGCTGGCTCAGCAGTGCCGCCGCCGCCTCAGGACGGATCCGTCGCAGCGCCAGCCCGAGACCGGTCCAGCGGCTCAGCCAGGTCGGGCATTTCGTGATCTCCGCTCGATAGTGGTCGGCGGCCGTTGCGTCGTCGCCGGCGATCAGCGCCACGTCCGCCGCTGTCGTGTCGTCGAAGCCTTCGAGATCATCGTGCGCGTCGCGGAGCCGGGTCAGCGCCGCCGGATCGACGATGCGCAGCCGGCTCAGCGATGTCCGCGGTCCCAGCCCGCGCACCTGGGGACCGTCTGTGACGGTGACTGCCGGCGGCGGCAGCCACGCTGGTTGCCCGGCCGCCCATGCCGCAGACAGCCGGTCGGCCTCGCTGCTGTCCGGCGCGAGGTGCCGCAGCCGCCAGCCCGCGCGGTGATCTGTCGCCGACATGCGGGCGGCGGCTGCGGCACCGGCATCCACAGGCACGTCGCGGAGCCTCGCCAACTGCGCACCCACCCGGTCCGACCAGCGTTGCCCCAGGGCGGTCAGCGCCGGACTTCCGCGCAACGCCGCATGCGCATCCCAGGTCTGCTCCCGCCAGTGCGCGAACTCCAGATCCGCCAACTCGGCGGCGGCGCCGGAGAGCCCGGCTTCGCGACGGCGCTGCCAGAACCGGGTCACCCCGAGAAAGGCGTACACGCCCTGGACGAGGCCGGTGACAGGGCGGGGGTCGCCCCTCCAGGGTGCGTAGTACGTCGCGGTGTCCAGCGTGGGTATCGCCAGCTGGACGAGGTGCAGTAACCCACCGAGCTTGATGTGCTGATACTCGTGCTCCAGCGTGACGGCAAGTGTCGTTGCGTCCTCCGGCAGCGAAATCATGACACTGCCGAACGCCTCGGCCGAGGTGGCGCTGAAGGTTTGAAACCGCCGGGAGGCCGGCAGCGGCACCACCGAGGTGACCGTGGCAGCGAGCAGTTCGGCCCCGTCCGGGTCGTCGGCAACGAGAATCTCCCACGCCCCCGTCAGGAGCCGGTGCCAGTCAAGCACTTCCTCCGGCGGCAACCGTGCCGGTGGTTGCGGGTCGCGGAAGTCCCGGTACGGATCCAGGTCGTCCAGCGTCACCGTGAGCGACCTGCCGGCTGCCGTAGCCGTCAAACGGCGGATCGGGTGCCAGCGGTGATCGGTCGACGTGACTTCGTCCGGCACCGCGGCCGGGACGGCAACGTGCACCGCCGGTCCGGACAGGTGCAGCACGCCGTGGTCGATCTCCACGGCAACGGTCTCGTGGTCGCCGACGTGTGCGGCGCCGAACCCTGGCAGCACGGCATACCCGCCGTGCACGGGGATCCGCCCGGAGTACCTGATCCCGGACCGCGCCGCGGCGGATGCGGCGATGGCATGCAGGTGTCCGACTTCCAGCCAGAGCGGAGGATCGGCGGGATGGTCCGGTCCCGTGTTTATCGTGCGGAGCCGCAGCAGCGTGCGGGCCGCCCAGGTGCCGAACTGCGGATGCATGAGGATGTCGTCGCATGCCGCCGGATCGCGGTGCTCGGCCTCCTCCAGCACGTGCCATGCGGCCTGCGCGGGCGGGAACGCGTCAGCGCCCTCGATCGGCGTGGCGGTTGCCATGTCGACGATGGTCCGCAGCAGCAACCGCCGGCGGCTGCGCTGGCCGGCGCGCAGCGCATCGATCGTCGTAGCGTCAGCTCCCCCGGAAGCCAGAAGGTCGAACTGGTCGAACGACAGGCGGTGCCGTGGCACCGCCTCGGTGTCTCCGCCGGGCCCGGATGGCGGAGGCCTGTCATGACTCATGGCCGCCGACGTTGCCCTGTGGATCATCGATTTCATCGACCAGACGGCGGGCTGCCTGGTCAACTGCCGGGTTGCGCATGGTCCGCAGGCGGCTCAGCGGTACGTCGGTCACGTCGACGAGGTCGGTCTCGATCTCGGGCGTGTCTGCCATCTGTGTATGAATCCCTTCCACGTGGCAGAGAGGGCCCCTGCCTCGGCAACGCAGGTGACTGTCGTGACCATGTGGTCCGCGACAGCGCCGAACGCAGCCGTGGGTCTCGATAGTGCTTGCGGCAAACCATGCATCGACCCAACAGCATGTGATCGTCTGGTCAGCGGACTGCTACGCCCACCCTAATAGTGACGGAAACATCTTCTTGATGGAAGACCATCACTATCTCTGGGTGTGTCGAGATTGCGAGGTGTGCGACAAGTCCCAGGCGGCGCGAGCGGTGGACCGGCTCGACGGGAGGCGGGTGCGACCCGTCGAGCCGGGCCGCACTCGAGGGGCGCCACGGGCGTTGCGGTCGCGCCGCGCGCCCAGGTTTATAAATCGAAAGTTGTCATTTTATGGGGCCGCGGCGTTGCCTTCAGTGCGCTTTGTCGCCGTTCAGGCTTTGCTCGATCGCCGCGTCTGAACGGCGTTGCTGGATGCCTTCACCGTCATACCCGGACCCCCTTGTTGGTGATGCCCCACATGTCCGCGACCGGGATGTCGGTCTGCAGGTCACGGTA
>NZ_JBHSIU010000022.1:0-4476 GCF_042653625.1 Dactylosporangium cerinum
CAGGGTGTGCGGGTGTTCGTGGAGTTGGGTCCGGGTGCGGCGTTGACCGCGATGGTCCAGGAAAACCTGCCCGAGACAGCGGCAGAGCGGTCGGTGTTCGTGGCCGGGTTGCGTCGTGAAGGTGCCGAGGTTGAGTCGTTGCTGCTGGCGGTGGCGCAGGCGTTCACCGCCGGCGTGGCGGTGCAGTGGCCGGCGGTGTTCAGCGCGGTTCCCGCTGTCCGGGTGGATCTGCCGACGTATGCGTTCCAGCGGGAGCGGTTCTGGTTGCAACCGGCGTCGTCTGCCGGGGATGTGGCTGCGGCTGGGCTGGGTGTCGCTGGGCATCCGTTGCTGGCGGCGGTCACGGCGTTGGCGGAAGGCGAGGGGGTGTTGTGGACCGGCAGGGTGTCGGTGCGTACGCATCCTTGGCTGGCCGATCACGTGGTGGCTGGTGCGGTGTTGTTGCCTGGAACCGGTTTCGTGGAACTGGCGGTGTGTGCGGGGCAGCGGGCCGGTTGTGGACTGTTGGAGGAGTTGACGCTGACCGCGCCGCTGGTGTTCTCCGGTGACAGCGCGGTCCAGGTGCAGGTGTGGGTCGGCGGACCGCAGGAGGAGTCGGGTCGCCGACCGGTCAACATCTACTCCCGACCCGAGCACAGTGAAGACATGGGCAATGTCTGGGTCCGCCACGCCACCGGCATGCTGTCCCCGGCGACGCCGGTGCCATCGTTTGACCTGACCGTCTGGCCTCCGCAGGGCGCGGTGGCGGTGGACATCGACGGCTCGTATGAGCAGTTGGCTGAGACCGGGTTCGGATACGGGCCCGTGTTCCAGGGGCTGCAGGCCATTTGGCGTCGTGACGGCGAGGTGTTCGCCGAGGTTGTCCTGCCGGAGCCGGCGGCGCAGGAGGCCGGCCTGTTCGGGATACACCCGGCCCTGTTGGACGCGGCGCTGCACCCGGCCCTGCTCGATGGCGATGACGGGTTGCGGTTGCCGTTTGCGTGGTCGGGGGTGTCGGTGTTCGCTGCCGGGGCCGGGATGCTGCGGGTGCGGTTGACACTGGCAGGTGATGACGGGCTCGCTCTGGAGGTGGCTGACGGGGCCGGTATGCCGGTGGCGATGGTGGAATCGCTGGTGGCCCGCCCGGTCAGCACCGAACAGCTCACCAACGCAGCCGGTGGCAGGGTTCTGGCAGATCGTCTGTTCCAGGTCGATTGGGTAGCGCCGACCGGTGTCGGGTCGGTGTCGGCGTCGGCCCGGTGGGCGGTGCTCGGCGTCGACGGATCGGACCTGGCTGCCGGACTACGGCCAGCGGGAGCCGAGGTGCAGGGGCATCCGGATCTGGCCGGGTTGCGGCAGGCGGTCGCTGATGGCGCGCCGATGCCTGATCTGGTGCTGGCCGCGGACATCCCGATGCCTGCCGAGGGAGAGGTCGGCGAGCGGGTACGGGCGACCACGGGTTGGGCGTTGGAGCTGGTCCAGTCGTGGCTGGCCGATGACCGGCTGGGCGCGGCCCGGCTGGTGGTCCTGACCCGGAACGCGGTTGCCGTCGACACCGGTGCTGGTATCAGCGGTGTTGATGTGGTCCAGGCGCCGGTGTGGGGGTTGGTGCGTGCGGCGCAGGCAGAGCATCCAGACCGAATCATGCTGGTGGATTCCGACTACCAGGAGGAATCGCACAGAGCCCTATCGCACATAGCGATGCTCAGTGAGCCTGAGGTGGCGCTGCGCTCGGGCGTGATCCGTGTTCCCAGACTTGTTCGGGTTTCGGTACCTGAAGCACGAGTCACCGCGACATTGGACCCGCAGGGCACGGCGTTGGTCACCGGGGGGACCGGGGGTGTGGGGGCGTTGGTGGCCCGCCATCTGGTGGTCCGGCATGGGGTTCGGCATCTGGTGTTGACCAGCCGACGGGGTGCGGAGGCCCCGGGGGCGGCGCAACTCCAGGAGGAGCTGACGGGTCTGGGCGCGCAGGTGGAGGTGGTTGCCTGTGACGTGGCCGATCGGGATGCGGTGGCGGCCCTGTTGGCTGCGGTGCCGGACGACCGGCCGTTGACCGCAGTCGTGCACGCCGCAGGGATCGCGGACAACGGGTTGATCGGCTCATTGACCCCCGACCGGGTCGACCAGGTGCTGCGTCCCAAGGTAGACGGTGCGTGGAACCTACACGAGCTGACCAAGGACATGGACCTGTCGACATTCGTCCTGTTCTCATCAGTGGCGGGCACCGCGCTGGCTGCTGGGCAGGCGAGTTACGCCGCTGCGAACGTCTTTTTGGACGGGCTGGCTGAGTATCGCCGTACGCTGGGCTTGCCGGCTGTCGCCCTGGCCTACGGCCTGTGGGACGTTCCCACGGGCATGAGCGCAGAGCTGGATTCGGCCGATGAGCGACGCCTTGAGCGTCTCGGCCTGCCAGCGATTTCGGTCAGCGATGGACTAGCGATATTCGACGCCTCGTTCGACATCAGTCGCGCATCCCTGGCTGCGATCCGACTGGACGTGCGTGCGCTGCGCGCACGGTCCGACAAGGTTCCGGCGGTGCTGCGAGGCTTTGCGCAAGATCTGGCACGGAAGGCCCCGAGCAGCGCAACCGCGAATCGACGTCTGACGATGATGGACGAACAGGAGCGCGGCCGCTCTCTGCTGGAACTTGTCCTGACGCAGGCGGCGACGGTCCTCGGCCATGGCTCCAGCGACGCGATCGGAAGCGATCGATCATTCAGCGAGATCGGCTTCGACTCGCTTCTGGCCGTCGAGCTGCGCAATGCCTTGAAGTCGGCCACGGGATTGGCCCTGCCGGCCACCCTCGTCTTCGACTACCCGACCCCCCGGGCAATAGCGGAATATCTCAAGGGCGAATTCGCGGGCACCGCCGGTCGCTCCGAGATCCGCGCTTCGGCCGGTGCGCTGCCTGCCGACGAGCCGATTGCGATTGTGGGGATGGCGTGTCGGTTGCCGGGGGGTGTGCGGTCTCCGGAGGGGCTGTGGGATCTGGTCGCGTCCGGTGGTGACGGGATCTCGGAGTGGCCGACTGACCGGGGCTGGGACATTGAAGGGCTGTTCGACCCGGATCCGGATCGGTCGGGGACCAGTTACGTGCGGGACGGCGGTTTCCTGTACGACGCCGCGGACTTCGATGCGGGGTTCTTCGGGATCAGTCCGCGTGAGGCGTTGGCGATGGATCCGCAGCAGCGGCTGTTGCTGGAGGCCGCGTGGGAGGTGTTCGAGCGGGCGGGTATCGACCCTGGCTCGCTGAGGGGTTCGGACACCGGGGTGTTCGCCGGATTGATGTATCACGACTACGCGATGGGTGTTCTGGGTTCGGGGCGGGATCCTCAGGGGGTCGAGGGTTTCATCAGCACGGGTATTGCCGGGAGTGTGGTGTCGGGTCGTTTGGCGTACAACTTCGGGTTGGAGGGCCCGGCGGTCACGGTGGACACGGCGTGTTCGTCGTCGCTGGTGGCGTTGCATCTGGCGTGTCAGTCGTTGCGGCAGGGCGAGAGCTCACTCGCGTTGGCCGGCGGCGTGGCAGTGATGGCGACACCGGGCATGTTCATTGAGTTCAGCCGGCAGCGGGGGTTGGCTGCGGATGGGCGTTGCAAGTCTTTCGCTGGGGCCGCGGATGGTACCGGGTGGAGCGAGGGTGTCGGGTTGCTCCTGTTGGAGCGTCTGTCCGACGCTCGACGCAACGGTCACCGGGTGCTCGCAGTCATCCGGGGTAGTGCGGTGAATCAGGACGGTGCGAGCAACGGGTTGACCGCGCCGAACGGCCCGTCGCAGCAGCGGGTGATCCGGCAGGCGTTGGCGAACGCGCGCCTCTCGCCCACTGACGTGGACGCGGTGGAGGCCCATGGCACCGGGACGATGTTGGGTGACCCGATCGAGGCGCAGGCGCTGCTGGAGGTGTACGGGCAGGACCGGGCCGGGCGTGAACCGGTGTGGTTGGGTTCGTTGAAGTCGAACATCGGTCATACCCAGGCCGCGGCCGGCGTGGCGGGTGTGATCAAGATGGTCATGGCGATGCAGGCTGGGGTGTTGCCGCAGACGTTGCATGTTGATGAGCCGACCCCGCATGTGGACTGGTCGTCCGGTGCGGTGCAGCTGTTGACGGAGTCGCGGTCGTGGTCGCAGTCTGGGCGGCCGCGGCGGGCTGGTGTGTCCTCGTTCGGGATCAGCGGCACCAACGCCCACATGATCTTGGAAGAAGCCCCCGAAGCCGCTGTGGCGGTGGAGCAGGGGTCTGTGTCGTTGCCGGTGGTGCCGTGGGTGTTGTCGGGTCGTAGTGCTGCGGCGTTGGCTGGTCAGGCTGAGCGGTTGCGGGCTCTCCTGCTCGACGGTGTCGGGTCTGGGTTGAGCGATGTGGGGTTTTCGCTGGCGGGGTCGCGGGCGGTGTTCGAGCATCGAGCCGTGGTGGTGGCTGGGGATCGGGAGGGGTTCCTGGACGGGTTGGGTGCCCTGGCGCGTGGTGAGGCAGGGGCGAACACGGCGAGTGGTGTC
>NZ_JBHSIU010000023.1:0-16888 GCF_042653625.1 Dactylosporangium cerinum
GAGGTGTTCGCCGAGGTTGTCCTGCCGGAGCCGGCTGCGCAGGAGGCCGGCCTGTTCGGGATACACCCGGCCCTGCTGGACGGGGCCCTGCACCCGGCCCTGCTCGACGCTGGTCTGCTCGGTGGCGATGACGGGTTGCGGTTGCCGTTCGCGTGGTCGGGGGTGTCGGTGTTCGCTGCCGGGGCCGGGATGCTGCGGGTGCGGCTGACCCGGGCAGGCGATGACGGGCTCGCTCTGGAGGTGGCTGACGGGACCGGTATGCCGGTGGCGATGGTGGAGTCACTGATCGCCCGCACGGTCAGCACTGAACAGTTGCATGCTGCCGCCGATGTGTTTGGTGACCGTCTGTTCCAGGTCGATTGGGTGGCGCCGACCGGTGTCGGGTCGGTGTCGGCATCGGCCCGGTGGGCGGTGCTCGGCGTCGACGGGTCGGACCTGGCTGCCGGACTCCGGTCGGTGGGAGCCGAGGTACGGCAGTATCCGGATCTGGCTGGGTTGCGTCAGGCGGTTGTTGATGGCGCTCCGGTGCCTGATCTGGTGTTGGCCGCGGATATCCCGGTGCCTGCTGATGGTGAGGTCGGTGTGCGGGTGCGGGCGGTGACGGGTTGGGTGTTGGAGTTGGTGCAGTCGTGGCTGGCTGATGACCGGTGGGGCGCGGCCCGGTTGGTGGTCCTGACCCGGGACGCGGTCGCTGTCAACGCCGGTGATGGTGTTGATGTGGTGCTGGCGTCGGTGTGGGGTTTGGTGCGTGCGGCGCAGTCGGAGCATCCGGACCGGATTGTGTTGGTGGATGTGGATGGCCGTCCGGCGTCGTGGCGGGTGTTGCCGACGGTGTTGGGTGGGGATGAGCCGCAGTTGGCGATCCGTGACGGTAGTGCCGTCGCTCCCCGGCTGGTGCGGACCGGACTGGCACCCCAGCACGACGCCGACGTCAGTTTCGGTTCCGGGACGGTGTTGGTGACCGGCGGGACCGGAGGTGTGGGGGCGTTGGTGGCCCGTCACCTGGTGACCCGGCATGGGGTGCGGCATCTGGTGCTGACCAGCCGACGGGGTGCGGACGCGCCGGGTGCGGTGCAGTTGCAGCAGGAGCTGTCCGGGTTGGGTGCGCACGTGCGGGTCGTGGCGTGTGACGTCGCCGACCGGGACGCCGTCGCGGGGCTGCTGACCGGGGTGGTGCGGGATCGGCCGTTGACGGCGGTGGTGCATGCGGCTGGGGTGTTGGACGACGGGGTGGTCTCGGCGCTGACCCCGCAGCGGATCGATGCGGTACTGCGCCCGAAGGCTGACGGGGCGTGGCACCTGCACGAGCTGACCCAGGGCATGAACCTGTCGGCGTTTGTGTTGTTCTCTTCGGTGGCGGGGACGCTGGGGTCTGCTGGTCAGGGGAACTACGCCGCGGCGAATGCGTTCCTGGACGGGTTGGCGCACGCCCGTCGGGCGGCGGGTCTGCCTGGGGTGTCGTTGGCGTGGGGGTTGTGGGAACAGGCCAGCGGGATGACCGGTCATCTCAGCGACACCGACCTGGCCCGGATGAACCGCTCAGGCGTGTCGGCGCTGACCGAGCAGCAGGGCCTGGAACTGTTCGACACCGCAGTCCTGGCCGGGCTGTCCGCACCAGCGCACCTGGTACCGGCACTGCTGGACACCAAAGCTCTGCGCGGGACGGGTCCGGTCCCGGCACTGCTCCGCGCGCTGGTACGGCGTCCGGCCCACCGGGTCCAGGCAGTCGCTGCTGTGGGTGGATCGGTCCTGACCCGCCGCCTGACTGGGGTGCCCGCAACGGAGCAGCAGGCGGTGGTCCTGGACGTGGTCCGCAGCGAGATCGCCGCGGTGCTGGGCCACGCCAGCCCCACCGCCGTGGACCCCGATCGGGCGTTCACCGAGGCCGGGTTCGACTCACTGACCGCCGTCGAACTGCGCAACCGACTCGGAACCGTCACCGGGCTACGGCTGCCGGCTACCTTGGTGTTCGACCACCCGAACCCCACCGCGCTGGCCGCCTACCTGACCGAACAGGTCAGGCCGAAGGGGAAAGACCAGTCCACCGATGAAGTGGCGATCAGAGAGCTCTTCGCGTCGATCCCGCTGGACAGAATCCGCAGAGCGGGCTTGCTGGATGTCCTGTTGGACCTGGCGAAGTCATCGCAGTCGGAAGCCAAGGAGGAGGATCTTGATTATGAGGAAGCGATCGAATCGATGGACGCTGAGGAGCTCATCAGGTTGGCACTCGGGAACGCCGATGACTGAGCTGAACCGATGAGTCCTCGACTGGCTTCTTCACAACATAGCGTCTGCCCGAATGCCGAGCTTGTCTCGCGAGTAGGTCAGACTGGACGAAAGGTGTTGGCGTGAGCGCTTTTGCCAGCGGAAGCCAGTGGCTCCGTAATCTCTTCCCGACCGCAAAGAACGACGCCCGGCTGATGTGCTTCCCGCACGCTGGGGGAGCGGCCAGCTATTACCTCCCCATGGCCAAGGCTCTGGCGTCGGTCGCGGATGTGACGGCGATTCAATATCCGGGCAGGCAGGATCGTCGGAGCGAGAGTCCGATCGGTGATATCGGCACTCTCGCGGATCGAATCGTCGAAGTCTTGGATCCCATCCCAGGCGAACGTCCAGTGGCCTTCTTCGGGCACAGCATGGGAGCTGTCGTCGCGTTCGAGGTTGCGCGACGTCTGGAGGATCTCCGTGCCAACACACCGGTTGTGCTGTTCGCCTCCGGAAGGCGTGCGCCGAGCATCCAGCGCCAGGAGGCCGTGGGCAAGTACAGCGACGACGGCCTCATCGCCGAGATCCGCGCCCTGGACGGCACGAATTCCTCCATGCTTCACGACGACGAGCTGGTGCGCATGATCCTGCCCGCGGTGCGCGCCGACTATCGAGCGATCGAGTCCTACGTCTGCGCGCCAGAGGCGGTGATCGCCCGCCCGATCGTGGCGATCCTGGGGACCGAAGATCCGCGTGTAAGCCTCAGTGATGCCCAGGCGTGGGAAAGCCACACGACGGGCAAATTCGATCTCCACACCCTGCCGGGAAACCACTTCTACATCAACGGTCACCTGGATGAGCTGAGGGCGTTGGTACGCAGCGGATTGGATGAGTTCTCTGCCTTCCGCAAGCTTTGAAGGCTCTCCGAACATGCATGAATGGCGGCCAGGCCGGCGGGTCCACCTCCTTGACGGCAGGTGGACCCGCCTTGTGAGGTCCCTGTAGTCCTCCGTCCACAAGTCCCAACGCACTTGAGTGCCTGAGCCCTGATCCACCGATGATCGGTTTCGACGGGGGGCGGCCGACGTGCTCGACCTGTGTGCCCGCTGGCCTGCGGCGGTTTGTTCCAGCTCGCCGACGGCTCGGGCGGCGTCGCGCTGTGGTTGGCCAGCGGTGACGATGGGAGCGGTTCGCCGCCGGCCAGGGCTTGCGGGCTTCAGTACGGGTTGCCGCAGACCCGCCAGGTGCCGTCCGTGTCCTGGACGACCGGGATGTAGCGGGTCTCATCGCTACCGTCGGCGAAGTTGCGGGTCTCATCGCTACCGTCGGCGAAGTTCAGGTGCAGGTTGAACACGAACCGCTCGGCGAAGGTCGGACCGACTGCCGGCGTGTCGGGTGCGTTGACCTTGCTGGCGAGCTCCCAGTCCTTGATCTTCTTCTGTTTGGCGATGTAGGCATCGAAGGCGGCCGCGTCGAACCGGTCGCGGGTCGCGCTGCAGAGCTCGCCGTAGGCGTCGTTGCCCGCGCCGGCGCGGAGGTGGTTGACGAAACTGCTCAGGACCTCGCGAGCGGCTGTGTCCGTCGGGCCGCCGTCACCGCAGCCGCTGAGCACGCAGAGCAGCGCGCCGCCCACGGCGACCTTCCAGACCCTCGTCATCCGCATGCGCTCATGTTGGTCGCGGCGTGCAACTGCACGGCCCTGCGGACCGTGGGGGCCATTGCCGGCCGCTGCGGGGACGGTTGTCGTACCCCGACCGGTTCCTGTGTCGTTGCCGGCTGACAACCGGGTTCATCCGCGCGGCACGTCGACCGTGTCGGCGTAGACGACCCGTTCGGCGAAGCCGTTGCCCGCGTCGGCCGGGGTGCGTTCGACCTCGGTGATCACCAGTCGGTGCTCGTGCCCGGCGGGTAGGACCGGCTTCGGCAGGCTGAGCAGCCGCCAGTGCCCGGCCGAGTCGTCGCGGACCGCTTCGTGCGCGACCTCGTCGACGAAGGTCCACGCACCTGTGGACCCGGACGGCCGGGCCGCCCAGCGGGCCTGCACCCGGCACCGCGCCGCCGCGTCGGAGCGGGTCTGGCCGCGCCCGCGGACGGCGTAGTAGGGCGCGCCGGTCAATATCACGTCCACGGTGGCGTCCTCGCGTGCCACCACGTCCAGACGCCGATCCTGTAGCAGCTGGATCGGGTCGAGGATGGTGACCGGCGAGATCATGCACCGGTCCGGGGACACCCCCGGGTCGTCGACCAGGCCGGGCCCGCGCAGCGAGGCACGCTGGAAGCGGGCCACGACCAGGCGCACGAACGGCATGTAGGCCGGGCCGGCGTCCACGTCGATGTCGCAGAACCAGCGCCCGCTGGCCTCGTCGTACTCGGGCGTGAATCCGGCAACGGTCACCGCGGTCGGGCCGCCGTCGTGCAGCGTGCGCAGCTCGGCGAGCTCGACGTCGAGGGTGGCGACGGCGTTGCGGAGCTGCGCGGGTCGCAGCGGCGTGGGGATTCCGGCGATGCGGATGGGGTCCAGGCCGATGCGGGAGACGAGTCCGGCGCGTCGTTCGCCGGCGGTGTCGTCGACGTCGAAGTCGGGGCCGCCGAGGACGACGCCGAGCAGTTCGCCGTCGCCGGTGGCGAACCAGGGGCGCTGCAGGTAGACGCGGATGCCGCCGTGGCGTTCGCGGATCGTCGTGCCGTCGTGCTGCTGGGTGTGCCACAGCAGCGCCGGTACCACGTCGAGGATCATGAGGGCGGGTGCCGGTGCGCTGTTGAGGATCTCGCAGATGATCGGGGTGCCGTCGATGGTGAGGCCGCCGCGGGCCGCAGCGACGTGCGGGTCGAAGCAGTCGACGAACCTGGTGGTGGCGACCAGGTGGTAGCTGATGCGGCGGTGGCGGGTCTCGCCGAGCTGGTGGCTGGGCAGGGTGGTGCCGGTGGACAGGTGCAGGCAGTGGCCGCCGGCGCCGGTCGGGTCCGGTCGGGCGCGGGCGGACCAGCCGTCGGGCAGCGTGTGGGTGAGGACGGTGCCGTGCTGGTCGCGCCATTGCCAGGCGGGCCGGGTGAGGTCGTCGACCTGGGCCCGCCAGTTGGCGATGAGGGCGACGGTGCCCGTGGTCTTGGCGTCGACCCACGCGTCGAGGACGAGGTCGACGGCCGTGTCGTTGAGGCCTCGCCGGATCTGCGGTACGGCGGCGAAGTCGGGCGGCAGCAGCGGGCGGATGACGGCGTGCACGACGGTGACCGGCTGCGGCGGGGTGAGCATGCCGTGCCCGCCGGTCGTGGCGGCGGCCTCCAGCTGCGCCGCCAGGGTGCCGTCGCGGGTCTCGCGGGCCCACCGCAGCAGGGCCATGAGCTCGGGCTCGGCGACCAGCGACGAGGCGCGTACCTCGGCGACGTCGCCGGGGTTGGTCGCCACGTGCAGCGTGTGGGTGGTCGGGTCGTAGATCGGTCCCTCACCGGTCGTGCCGGTGCAGTGCAGGGTGATGGTGTGCGGCTGGTGCCAGGCGGGGGCGTCGAAGCGGACCTCGGTCGGGGTGTCCATGGTGGTGGGCAGGCCGCGCAGGGCGATCCCGGCGGCGAGCGGGTCGGGCAGGTACGGCGGGGTGGGTCCGACGGGGTAGGTCAGGGCCCGGCCGTCGCGGGCCCTGACCGCCCGGCCGTCGGCCCGCCGGTCGGGGTGGCGGTCCGCGCCGATGGCGTCGTCGAGGCGGCCGTGCAGCTGGGCCAGCTGGGCGGATCCGGGTGGCGGCAGGATCACGCGGCGGGCGGGTTCGACGGTACCGTCGAGGTAGTTGCGCACGACGAGGCGGTGCACGGTCTCGCCGGGTCCGAAGGCGGCCCTGCCGTGCTCGACCTGGGCGGCGTCGGGGGCGAAGACCGGCGGTCCGCCGGGCTCGAAGCGCAGGTAGGCGCGGGCCGGGGTGGCGGCGTCGGGCGCGTCGGCGAGGTCCGGGCCGTTGCCGGCCAGGTCGACGGTGCGCAGCCGCACCTGGTAGGCGTGGCCGAACCGCAGCCGGGGCAGGCTGCCGGGCGTCACGGTGGGTCGCACGGTGAGCCGCATCCGTTGGGCGGGGGTCGGCTGCGGCGCGGGGGTGTCCATGGGCAGCGGGGTCTCGGGGCGGGGTGCGGAGAGGCTCCAGCCGCTCCAGACGATGAGGTTCTCGTGGAGGTACACCTCGGAGCCGGGGTCGGCGGAGCCGGTGTGCATGCCGATGGCGAACATGCCCTCCTGGTCGGGCTCGACGATGGGCTGCGGGTGGTCCTCGACGTCGTAGGTGACGCTGCGGCGGTGCAGCGATCGCCAGCGGCCGTCGTGGTCGAGGTCGCGGACGTCCATCCGGTAGCCACGGGTGAGGTCCTCGGCGTACAGCAGCGGCTCGGTGCCCATCGCCTCGAGGCGGGTCAACGACGCGTGCACGCTGCGGGCGTGACCGATCCGGACCAGGGCGAGCCCGGCGGTGCGCAGTGCGGGTGGTCCGGCGTCGGCGGCGTTCGTGCGCAGCGCCGCGAGCATGGTGCTCACCTTGTGTACGGCGCCGTCGACGTCGAGCTCCTCCAGGACGTACTCGTCGGCGGGCAGGGGCAGCACGCCGGGTGGGCCGCCGTCGAGTCGGGCGGCGTGGCCGGTGGCGGGGTCCACGGCGGTGTGTGGGCGCTGGTCGGGGCCGGTGGCCTGCATCCGCAGGGTCGTCACACCGGGCGGAAGGGCGGCGGTGAGGTCGGCCTCGGCGTCGATGACCAGGCCGAGGCGGCGCAGCAGCAGGGGGTGTTCGCCGAGGGCGGTCAGCCGTTCGTGGAAGTCCATGCGGGGCACGGTCCGGGCGGCGGGTGCGGCGGGTGCGGCGGCGAAGGCGACGGCTCGGGCCACCTGGTCGGCACGGTTGCGGGCCGGTGGGAGGACCTCCAGCATCGGCCGAGGTCCGTCGTCCGCGGCGGTGCGGGCGGTGCCGGCCGTGCAGGCGCGGACGATGAGGTCGGGCAGCTGGGGCAGCAGGTCCGGCACGGCGAAGTCGGCGAAGCGCTCGTCGAGTCCTGGGCCGCCGGGCGTCTCCTCGGCGGTGTCCAGGTAGGCGGTCTGCAGCGCCTGGACGACGTCGGGGACCGCGTACGTGCACACGGGCCGGTCGGCGTGCCGTTCCGGCTCGTACGGCACGACGGGGAGGGTGGCCGGCAGCAGGGCGCGCCACAGGGCCGAGTCGGCGGGCGGCGAGACGACCGTCAGCGGCACGGTCTGTTCGCCGCCGCCGGCGGTGGGGACGCTGAGCATGAGGGCGATCTGCGGGAGCCGGGCGGGCCAGTCGGTGAAGTCCGGGAACTCGGCGAGGGTTGTCTCGCCGAGGTCGCCGGAGAGCCGGGGCGCGACGAAGATCGACAGCCGGAGGCGGGTGCCGTCAGCGGTGCGGCCGTTGGGGCAGACCGTCCAGGTGATCTGCTGTGTTGACACGGTGGTCTCCGATTCAGGCGAACGCTTGGCAGTACCGGTCCCAGGCGTCGGCGTCGGTGTCGTCGGGCGGGGCCGGGTCCGGGTCCGGGCCGGCGATGAGCAGCGCGTCCGGCGCGCGACCGCCGACGCCGTGCCGGGCCGGTGCGGAACCGGCGAAGCGGCGCTCGACGTCGAAGGTGAGGCTCTTGCTGAAGAAGAGCACGCTGATGCCGACGGTGAGGGTGGCGTAGCCGTGGACGTCGCCGGTGTCGGCGTCGTAGCTCAGGCCCATCCGGAAGTCGACGGTCACGCTGACGATGCCCAGGACCTCGAGGTACCCGCCGCAGCGCACGTAGCCGCTGATGCGTGCCTTGCCGTCGGTGAGCCGCAGGTAGATGCCGACCATGGCGTGGACGCCGCCGCGGGCCACGACGACGTCGATCTCGCAGTTGCCGCCGAACTCCAGCGCCGCCTCGATCTCGGTCACGCCGCGCTCGCCGTCGGCGGTCAGTGCGAAGAAGCCGGTGCCGGCCAGGAAGAGCACGCCAACGGTGAACGGGCGGTCCCGGTGGGCGAACGCGAAGCGCAGCTGCGGTGCGGCGCCGGTGAACGGCAGGGTGAGCCGGGTCGACAGGGCGAGACCGGCGAGGGCGAACACGCCGACCTTGGCGTCGGGCAGGGCGACGGCGTAGCCCGCCTCGATGCCCGTCGGGGTGACCGTGACCGTGGTGCCCGAGCCGAACCCGGCCTCGCCGAGGGCGCCGGCCAGGTCGGCGAGGAAGGCGAGCTCGCCGGCGAAGGCGACGGTGCAGGCGCCCGTGCTGACCGTCGGGGGTGCGCCTGCGTCGGCGACGAAGTGCAGCGCCGCGAAATGGACGGTGACGACGCCGCCGACGGAGACGGCCAGGTCGGTGACGGTGCCCTCGATGTGGCCGTTCGCCCGCCGCTCGGCGGTGCCGGCGGCGGTGGTCGACATGGTGGCCTGCAGGTCCAGGGTGGCGTCGGGGCCGAAGGACAGCGACCGGCTCGTCGTGGCGTGCAGGGTGGCGTGCAGCAGGTACTCGACCTCGACGGTGTCACCGACCGGTCGGGTGCGCATGGTGGGAGTGCCGGTGACCTCGGCGATGACGTCCTGGAACGGCACGATGCCCAGCAGCCGGGCAGCGCCGAAGATCGCGGCGAGGTCGGGGCGGGGCTGGGCGTCGGTGAAGGCGAGCGGCACGGCGCCGCGCTGGGTGCTCAGCGCGCCGACGACGGTGTCGGGCGTGGCGAGGCCACCGGCGCGTTCGGCGGTGAAGGCGACCGAGACCTCGTCGAGGAGTTGCAGGAACGCCCCGGTCGGGTTGGCGGCGCCGAGGCCGTGCGCGGTGTACTTGTCGCTGAGCACGACGCGGGTCGGTGCGCTGCGGGTCGGGTCGAAGTGGCGCAGCGCGTCGAGGACGACGTCGTAGCCGGCGATGTCGAGCAGCCAGGCCGGGCGGCCGTCGGGGGTCTGGAGGGTGAACGTCATCGAGGTCACCGGGACCGCGGTCGGGCCGCCGTGCACACCGTCCGGGTCGGCCAAGGCGATCGGCTGGCCGCCGGTCGGCCGGGTACGGCGGCTGTCCGGGCCGTCGTTGAACGCGCGGTACACCGCCGCGGCGTCGCCGGCGACGGGTTCGGGGACGAACATCAGGGGCATGGTGAAGGCGACGGTGCGGCCGTCCCAGTCGGTGGCGGTCACGGCGAAGTCGACGTCCTGGCCGCCGGCGCGGATCCAGGCGGGTGCGCCCTCCTCCGGCCGTTCGTCGAGCGGCACACGCAGCGTCTGCAGGCGCAGCCGGCGCAGCGGCATCTCGCGCCCGCCGAAGGGGTAGCCGGCGCCGATCTCGCCGCACGGCACCTCGGGCTCGGCGACGACAAGGCAGTGGCTGCGGTGCAGGTACCCGACCGGGACCTGCTGCACGAGGCGCTCGGCGACCGTGTAGACGTAGCTGCCGGCGACCTCGTGCTCGGCGCCGCCGGCGCAGCCGCCGGGGGCGTTGATCAGCCGGCCGCAGCGTTCGCAGCGCAGGGCGCCGAGGGTGAAGTCGGGCTGGGAGATCGAGGTGCCGTCCATGCCGACCTCGACGGCGGCAACACGCTCGTGGAGTGCGCGTACGGCAGCAACCGCGCCGACGACGTGCGCCGGCCGTGGCCGACCGTCATCCACAACGCCGGCTTCCTGGCCACCGCGTCGGGCCGGCTCGTTCTGGCCGACCGCCCGGAGCTGCTCGAGGCGCTGCGGTCCCGGTCGCTGCCGCGGCTCACCCGGTACACGGCCACCGGCTGGGGCCACCTCGCCCGCTCGGTCGACGCCGCCCGCGGCGACCGGCTCGCCGTCGAGAACGAGCAGTCGCTGCTGGGCTACAACTGCCTGGCCGCCGGCGTGTACGGGCGCGACGGCACCCTGGTCGGCGCCGTCGGCGTCGTCGGGCGGACCGGCGCGTTCGTCGCCGAGCGGCTGCGGCGCCCGGTCCGTGAGGCGGCCGCCCAGCTGAGCCTGATCATGGCTGCGGCCCCGCCGGATCCTGGCGGACGGTGACGTCAGGCGCACCGGCGCCAGGTCACGGCGGCGGCGCGGCACCCGACCCGGTCGGAAAGGGTCGTCCAGAAGTCCACGCCGCAGCCCGGGCGCGTCCAGTGCAACGCGGTCCGATCGTCGCAGCCCGGCGGGAAAAGTGTGCGGGTGCCGAGGCCGCCACCTCGGCACCCGCATCGGGACCCGGACCGTAGGTCCGAAGTCGCCACCGGTCACCAGCGGCACACCCTGCACCGCTACGGGACCGGCTGCGGCGCGGTGTCACCCGGCCGCCAGAACCGTTCGTGGAGTCGCCGCAACGACTCAACTCAGAGCGTGCCGGACCTGCGTTACAGGCGGATGACAAACCGTGAGTGTCCCTGTGACAAAACCGGTGCAACCTAGTGGCCCTATCTGAGTAATATGTTTCTGCGCGTTCGGGCTCGGGCGGCCTACCCTGGTCTGGTGCCTCATGTGTCGTATGGCGGTACCGGGTCAGCCCGAGCGGTCTATCCAGGCACGTTCGATCCGTTCACGCCAGGTCATTTTGATGTTGTTGACCGGTCGCGCCGTATGTTTGATCGGGTCACGGTTCTGGTTGCCGTCAACGACGGCAAGCAGCCGTCCGGGACGACTGCTGAGCGGGCGAGGGAGATCCGGGCCTTGCTTCCGGCGGGCTGGGAGAACGTTGTGGTCGCCGCCTGGCATGGGTTGACGGTGGACTACTGCCGGCGGAACGGCTGCGGGGTGATCATCCGCGGGGTCAGGAACTCGGGCGATTGCGCGCACGAGTACGAACTCGCCGCGATGAATGAAGCGCTGGGCGTGACGACGTTGTTGTTGCCGGCCCGGCCGGAGCTGGCGACGATGTCGTCCACGGCCGTGCGGGCTCTGCAGCGCGGGGGAGCTTCCGTGCTCGAAACCATGTACGCCAACCTGACCGAGGTCGTACGTCAGCGCCCGGGGACGGCGGTAGTGCGAAGCACAGCGGGTGCGGTGGAGGAGACCTACGACCTTCTGGTGGACGCCCTGCGCAAGCCGAGCCCCTAGCGACCCGGCGCGACGTGACCGCCCGGTTGCAGCCGGCCGAATGAGCCGCCGGGCGACCGCCGGGCCGATCGTGGCGTCTTGCCGGGATCCAGGTCGGCCAGGAAGTACTTCTGCAACATGTGCCAGTCCTCGGGATGCGCGGCGATACCGTCCGCGTAGGCGTCTGCGAGCGCCTGTGTCATCCGAGCGATCTTCTCCTGTCGGGTGCCTTCGGACGGCACTGGGATCTCCGGATGGATTCTGATACCCATCCGGCCCGGACCCGAGTACCAGAGACTCGCCGGATGCAGCCAGCAGCCGGTATGTACGGCGAGCGCCGCCGGTCCGGCGGCCATCCGCGTGGTCTCACCGAAGAACTCCACCAGGACTCCGGACGCGCCGAGGTCGCGATCCGCGACGAGGCAGACGGTGCGGCCCTCCCGAAGCCGCCGCGCCAGGGTCCCGAAGACCGACGGTCCGCCGTCGTGCGGCAGCACTTCCATCCCGAGTTTGCGTCGATACTCCCAAAACCGCTCAGCGACCGCCTCGGGCTTGAGGTTCTCGGCGACCGTGGTGAGCTCGGTCGAGTGGGTCGCGATGAGCCACGCTCCGGCATGGTCGTAGTTTCCGGTGTGGCCGAGCGCCAGCAGGACGCCGCGTTCTGAACGGATCGCCGCGGCGAGGCGCGCATTGTCTTCGTCGGCGATGTCGATGCTGTCCACGATGCGGCTCCGGTCCCACCCGTTCATCCGGAATGCCTCGCAGTAGTACCGCAGCGCCGATCGCATACCCTTGCGGGACATTGCGGCGAGGGTTTGCGGCGTTGTGTCCTTGCCCAGGACCCTGAGGAGATTGGCCTCCAATTGCAGGACCTGTGTGCCGCGCTGCTTCCAGACCCGATCGGCGATGCGGTCGAAGAGGCGGTAGGCCGTCCTTTCCGTCATGGCCCTGAGGAAGAACCAGGCGGCCCCGTAACCGTACGCGATGAACCGGTCTTTGACGTTCACGCAGTCACTGTGGCACACACCCCGTCCGGGATGTGCGCGCCCCAGACCAGCCCGCATCCACCGGGTTGAGCTAAAGCGCCTTGTGTCGCACCAGGATCCGGCGGAGCGCAGGTAGCTGCCCCCGTCCAGAGACCTGCTCGAGGACAACGTTCCCGGCGTAGCAGAGGCGCCCCGGGCCCGGCGCGGTCGCCGCGTCGTGCCCAGCAGTACGGCCAGTTCGTGCTTCCTGTACTCGCCCTGCTCAGATCGGGTGGTAGGTCAGGTGTGCCACGTCAGCCTGGCAGGGAGGGCACCGGCGCGGGCGTTTGGAGCGGTTCGAGCGGTCGTGACAAATCTCGTGCCTTCTGCGAGGATTGCTGCGCGTCTATCATAGCCCTGCGAGAAGGGAAGAACGGCCAGCGGCCGCGGCGCTCGGCATGCTACGTCCTACGGACTTGCATATCAACCCGCTATCAGGGGTTTTGTCCGAGATGACGGCATTGTCCAGTTTGTATCACGGGGATTAGCTATGCGTGTTCTGTTTGTAACAATGCCCATCGTGCCGCACTTCTATCCCATGGCAGCTCTCGCCTGGGCTTTTCGTGCCGCCGGCCATGACGTGAGGGTCGCAGGGCAACCGGCGATCCATAAAGTGGTCACCGGCGCCGGATTGCCGGCCGTGTCCATCGGGGACGGTTACAACCCCGAAGAAGACATGATGACCACGCTTCGCAGTCTTTCCAGCGGGGTCGAGGAAATCGCCAGATTCGGGATGGACGATGTGCTGAACCTGCCCGACAGGCTCAGACGCCGATTCACCGAAGCGAGAATCGCGCCCTTCGTCAGACTCGCCGAGGTCATGGCCCGCGATCTGGTTGCGTTCGTGGAATTTTGGAAGCCGGATCTCATCATATCCGACCCCTTGATTTTCGCAGCACCGATCGCGGCCGAGATCTCAGGCGTGCCGTTGGTCCGGAACCTGTGGGGTCCGGACGTCATCGCTCGCATGAATTTTCCGGGTCAGAGCATGACCGGAATGGGGCACCTGCAGGACTGGTGGCCGGAAGACCTCGTCGAGCTCTATCGCTCCTTCAACGTGAAGGTACGCTCCAATTACGCGGCGGCCAGTATCGATCCGTGTCCGACGAGCCTGCAATTGCCAGGCGTCCCAAACCGTGTCCCGATGCGATATGTGCCATACAACGGGTCCGGGGTTCTGCCGTCGTGGCTGACCGAACACAACGACCGGCGTCGGGTCTGCGTCACGTGGGGCACTTCGACGACAAGGCTTTTGGGCGAATCCGGATTCCTCGTCCCCCAGATCTTGGACGCGCTGCGGGGCGTCGACGTAGAGGTCGTCCTGGCGATCGGCGAGCCTGATCGGCATCTCATCGCGGACTCCACGGGTGTGCGGATCGTCGAGAACCTGCCGCTGAATCTCCTGCTCCCCACCTGCTCTCTCCTGGTGCATCCGGGCGGGGCCGGAACGATGCTCACGGCGGCCACTCTCGGAGTGCCCCAGGTCATCCTGCCGCAGATCGCCGACCAGCATGTCAACGCCGCGCAACTTGCTGCAACGGGGGCGGGCGTCAACATACCTCCGGGCAGTTATCAGGAGGGGATTGAAACTGCCATTCGGGAATGTCTGTCCGAGCGCCGATTCAATGAGTCGGCGAGACGGCTGCGCCGGGACATGCTCGGCCAGCCGACACCGGCCTCGGTTGTAGAGCAGCTGCTGGCTCTCGAGCCTTACCTGCCTTGACAACCGGCACGCCGGATTTCGAGGGCGCCCGAACTTCGCACGGGGCAGACCCGGTGCCCTGGCCAAGAGCCAATGTGGCGATGCGCTCTCGCAACCTGGAAACTACTAGCGGGGGAGATAGATCTTGGGCGCTGAGCAGACCCGTGATGCCGAATGCCATCGAGCGCTACGGATGATCACCGAGCATCCGGCCGATTTCGACCAGATCATCCGGGCAAGCGACCCGGACGTCATACTCGAGGTTCTGATGGCGGAGCTCGCGTCGCGATGCCGCCCTGCGAACGAGGCGGCTTCGCTCTCGGTGCAGTACCGAGTGGACTTCGGTGCCTTTCAGCGTGACTGCCTACTGCGTATCAAGTCCGAGACCGTCGACATCACGATGTGCAGCATCGATGAGAGTTCTCTCACTGTGCTCGTCTCGGTTCAGGAGCTTTGTGCGGGCCTCTTCGCCGCTCCGGAAAGGTCGCCTTCAATGCTTGGCGTGCTGGCCGGCGACGCAAGCCTCTACGAGGATTTCCATGCCTGTTTCCCAGAACCCCGGGATCTGACCGAACTCGCGATGTTCTACGGATCGGACAAGTGGGGCATGCACCGATACACCCCGCACTACGAGTTCCACCTCGGCGGCCATCGCGACAGGGCTGTAAGGCTCCTTGAGATCGGCGTCGGCGGCCATCGCGACCCGTACTCCGGGGGCGCATCGTTGCGCATGTGGGAAGAGTACTTCCCACGGGGCCTCATTTACGGCGTCGACATCTTCGACAAGCGCCCGCTGAACCGGGGCCGGGTGCGGACGTTCCAAGGCCATCAGGCCGACCACGGGTTCCTGGATACGCTGCTTTCGGAGACAGGGGAGTTGGACATCGTCATCGACGACGGCAGTCACATCAACTCTCATGTGATCGCCTCGTTCTGCTCCATCTTCCCGCATCTGCGCGACGGCGGCCTCTACGTCGTCGAGGACGTGCAGACGTCGTACTGGCCCGGCTACGGCGGCAGCAGCGTCGAGCTGAATGACCCAAGCGCGTCCATGGGGTTCTTCAAGGCGATGGTTGACGGGCTGAACTACGAGGAGTACATCGGCATCGATTACAGGCCGACCTACACGGACCTCAAGATCGTGAACATCAGCTTCTATCACAATTTGATCTTCGTTCGCAAGGGAGACAACCGAGAGGGCACATTTCCCGCGAACCGCCCTCGGATCCCGACGGTCGACATTCCTGTGCCACAGGGTGGAAACAGCTAGCTCTCAGGTGTCGTATTCCGGATTTAATGGGATCGGAGATTTGGACTGTGACGGAGCAGAACACGATCAGCAGACTCACGGAGGCGCTTCGCTCCTCCGTGAAGGAGGTCGAGCGGCTTCGCCGAGGCAACGAGAACCTGGTTGCCTCATCCCATGAGCCGATCGCGATCGTGGGGATGGCGTGTCGGTTGCCGGGGGGTGTGCGGTCTCCGGAGGGGTTGTGGGATCTGGTCGCGTCCGGCGGTGATGGGATCTCGGAGTGGCCGGCGGACCGGGGCTGGGATGTGGACGGGCTGTTCGACCCGGATCCGGATCGGTCGGGGACCAGCTATGTGCGAGACGGTGGGTTCCTGTACGACGCCGCGGACTTCGATGCGGGGTTCTTCGGGATCAGTCCGCGTGAGGCGTTGGCGATGGATCCGCAGCAGCGGCTGTTGCTGGAGGCCGCGTGGGAGGTGTTCGAGCGGGCGGGTATCGACCCTGGCTCGCTGAGGGGTTCGGACACCGGGGTGTTCGCCGGGTTGATGTATCACGACTACGCGATGGGTGTTCTGGGTTCGGGGCACGACCCTCAGGGGGTTGAGGGCTTCATCGGTACGGGTACTGCCGGGAGCGTGCTGTCGGGTCGTTTGGCCTACTCGTTCGGGTTGGAAGGACCCGCGGTCACGGTGGACACGGCGTGTTCGTCGTCGTTGGTGGCGTTGCATCTGGCGTGCCAGTCGCTGCGGCAGGGTGAGAGCTCGCTCGCGTTAGCCGGCGGCGTCACCGTAATGGCGTCACCGGGCGTGTTTGTGGAGTTCAGTCGGCAGCAGGGGTTGGCTGTCGACGGTCGCTGCAAATCCTTTGCTGGGGCTGCGGATGGCACGGGGTGGAGTGAGGGTGTCGGGTTGCTGCTGGTGGAGCGGCTGTCGGATGCGCGGCGGTTGGGGCATCCGGTGTTGGCGGTGGTGCGTGGTAGTGCGGTGAATCAGGACGGTGCGAGTAACGGTTTGACCGCGCCGAACGGCCCCTCCCAGCAGCGGGTGATCCGGCAGGCGTTGGCGAACGCGCGCCTGTCGCCCACTGACGTCGACGTGGTCGAAGCTCATGGCACCGGGACAGTGTTGGGTGACCCGATCGAGGCGCAGGCGCTGCTGGCGGTGTACGGGCAGGAGCGGGCCGATCGGGAGCCGTTGTATCTGGGGTCGTTGAAGTCGAACATCGGTCATACCCAGGCTGCGGCTGGCGTGGCGGGTGTGATCAAGATGGTCATGGCGATGCGGGCCGGTGTCCTGCCGCAGACGTTGCATGTCGACGAGCCGACACCTCACGTGGACTGGTCCTCCGGCGCGGTAGAGCTGTTGACCGAGGCCCGGTCGTGGCTTGAGTCCGGGCGGCCGCGTCGGGCTGGTGTGTCGTCGTTCGGGATCAGTGGCACCAACGCTCACGTGATTCTGGAGCAGGCCCCCGAAGCCGCTGTGGCAGTCGAGCAGGGTTCTGTGTCGTTACCGGTGGTGCCGTGGGTGTTGTCGGGTCGTAGTGCCGCGGCGCTGGCTGGTCAGGCTGAGCGGTTGCGGGCCATGCTGCTCGACGGTGCCGACCCTGGGTTGAGTGATGTGGGGTTCTCGCTGGCGGCTTCGCGGGCAGTGTTCGAGCATCGGGCTGTGGTGGTGGCTGGGGATCGGGAGGGGTTCCTGGACGGGTTGGGTGCCTTGGCCAGGGGTGA
>NZ_JBHSIU010000024.1:0-81510 GCF_042653625.1 Dactylosporangium cerinum
GGTCATATCAATTGGCACTGGCTTAACAAGCACCCTGTTGAGTTCTCAAACAACCAACACACACCGCGAAACCGCCTCTTTGTTGAGGCGCTCTCTTGGGGCCTTCAATACTGTAGAACGTTCCGGTCGATTTCGCAAAATCCGCGATTCTCAAGAGATTCGCTTGCATCGCCCGAACACAGCCGCGCTGACGCTCACCGGTTAGGTGAGTGAAGTTGCGGCTGGCCTCGCACACCGGCCGATGGTCGTTGAGCAACCCATCCGCCCGGCTCGTGCTGGCTGTGCAAACTTACTCGCCCCCAGCCGCACTGTCAACCACCGCCGAGCACCCGACGCATCGCCGCGACGATTTCCGCAGGTGGGAAGCGCGTTGCCGCCAACCGCTCGGCACCCGCGAGGGTGACCGACAGGCGATCAGCGGGCGTGGACCGGACGAGCGCGAGGAACCACGCCTCCAGCAATGTCCCGTCCGACGGCAGCGAAAGATCCACCGATGAGGGAGCAGGAACAGGGGACGATGTGGGCAGCGGCACACCCCCGGAGGCGTACAACCCGGGCAGCACTCCCACCCGGAAGGCGTGCACGCACGTCGGCACCCCGGTCCCGGTAGCAACGCGGTACCCCAGCGAAGGAGAGAACGGGATCGCCGGCGACGGTCGCGGCGCCACGTCGAACGCCCCGAGCGGCAGCCGCTGTCCGGGACATGCGACGCACGTCTCGTCCCGCAGCTCCTCAGGCGTGAGCACGGGAACGCGGCCGCCGCGGATCGAACAGCTCGATCGGGTGCGCGGTCGCTCCGGTCAACGCCAGATCCGCGAGAATCTCCCCCACCACCGGCACGAACTTGAACCCGTGCCCCGAGAAGCCGCACGCCACGGTCACCCGTTCGAGGCCGGGATGCCGTCCGATCGCGAAGTGCGTGTCGACGGTGTTGGTGTACATGCAGGTCTTCCCCCGCAGGAACCGGCCCGCCACACCGGGCACGCGGTCGGCCAGGTGCGCCGCCACGGCCGCGATCTCGTCGGGCCGGATCGACCGGTCGATCGTCGACGGCGTGGTCACCTCCCCGCCGCGGAAGAAGGCGACCTTCACCCCGCCGGACGGACCGTCCAGCGCGGGAAAGCCGTACGCCTGCGTGCCGGGCGGACCCTCCCAGATGAAGATCGGCTGGCGGTCCGGCAGGTACGCCTCGACCCCGCCGATCGGCTGGAAGAAAAACTGCACCTGCCGCTCGACCGAGAACTCGATGCCCAGGTCGGCGAGCAGCGAGGGCGCCCACGGCCCGGGACAGATCACCAGCTCGCCGGCGGAATACACACCCTGGGAGGTGCGGACCGAGACACCGCCGGATCCCACGGTCCACGACAGCACCGGTTCCTCGAACCGCAGCGCCGCGCCATGCGAAGAGGCCAGGTCGAGGTTCGCGCGCACCGTTTCCTCGGGGCGGACCAGTCCGGCCTTCCGCTCGTACAGGCCGATCTCGTGCGGCGCCGGGCGGAGGTTCGGGAACCGCCGGCGGATCTCGGTGGCGTCGAGCATCTCGTGCGGCAGGCCCCACTGCTCGGACGAGCGCCGGCTGCCCGCAACGGTGAGGCTGTCGGGCGCGCCGAGCATCAGGCCGCCGCACAGGTCCATCAGGTCTCGCCCGGAGTCCCGCTCCAGGGCCTCCCACAGCTCGTACGCCCGCAGCAGCAGCGGCACGTAGGCCGGGTCCTCGAAGTAGGACTGGCGGGTGATCCGCGACCCGCCGTGGCTGGCGCCCTGGTCGTGGGCGGGGCCGTGCCGGTCCAGACCGAGCACCCGCTGGCCGCGGGCGGCGAGATGGTAGGCCGCTGAGCTGCCCATCCCGCCGAGCCCGACCACGATCACGTCATAGGTTTCCACTGCTGGCAACTGTAGGGGCTACCGGCTGTAGAACTCCACGATGAGCTGCTCGTCGCAGATCACCGGCACCTCGCGGCGCAGCGGCAGCCGGATCAGCCGGGCGGTCAGCCCGGACACGTCGACGCTCAGGTACGGCGCGGTCCGCTCCCCGACGTGCGCGCCCGCGGCGGCGATCACGAACGGGGTCTTCTGCCGGCTGCGCTCCGCGACCTCGATGACGTCGCCCGGGCGCAGCCGCGCCGACGGCCGGTCGACCCGGCGGCCGTTGACGGTCAGGTGCTGGTGCGTGACGATCTGCCGCGCCTGGTAGATCGTCCGGGCGAAGCCCGCGCGCAGGACCAGCGCGTCGAGCCGGGTCTCCAGGTCGACGATCAGCTCCTCGCCCGTCTTGCCCGGCCGGCTCGCGGCCCGGTCGAAGGCATGCCGCAGCTGGCTCTCCCGCAGGTTGTACTGCGCCTTCAACCGCTGCTTCTCGAGCAGCCGCACCTTGTAGTCGCTGTGCTTCGGCCGGGCGCGGCCGTGCTGACCGGGCGGGAAGGGCCGCCGCTCGAAGTACTTGACGCATTTGGGGGTCAGCGGCATGCCGAGCGCCCGGGACAGCCGAACCTTCGGCCGAGACTGGTTCATTCGCTCCCTCTCTACTAAGGTAAGCCTAACCTTAGGAGGTCTGCATGCCCGGGATCAAGCTCCCCACCGCCGCGGAACGGCTCCGCACGCTGCTGACGGCGGCGTCGTCCCTGACGCTGCACATCCCCGGTCACCGTTGCGACCTCATCGGCCGCCACCACGTCGACGAGCACGGCCACGTGATCGTCGAACTGCCCGCCGGCAGTCCCGTCGCGCAACTGGTCGAGGCCGAACCCGACCTGGCCGCCGCCGTCGAGGTCACCGACATCGCGCCGACGCCGGTGCGGTCCGCCGGCGGCCGCATCCGCTCCCGGGCAACGTTCTCCGGCTGGCTGCAGCCGATCGGTGAGCACGACGGCGACCTGCGGGCGGTGCTCGAGCTCGCCTCGGCCACCCTGATCGACGGGATCCTCGGCGAGGTCGAGGTCGAGGCGGACGAGTTCGCCGCGGCCAGCCCCGACCCTCTCGCCAGGGAGGAGGCCGACCTGCTGTGCCACCTCACCGACGCGCACCCCGAGGCGATCGAGCACCTGTCCCGGCTGATCGCGCCGCACCACCTGCACGGCGTCCACCGCGTGGTGCCCGTCCGGATGGACCGCTTCGGCGTGGTGCTCCGGCTGGAGTTCGCCGGTCGACACCGCGACGTGCAGCTGCCGTTCAGTGCGCCGCTGCGCACCGCCGACGAGGCCGCGCCCCGCATGCACGAGCTCCTCGCACGGGCCCGCTGCTGCCAGCGCAACCACTCCGGACACTAGCCCCGGTACCATCTAGAGATTTACATCTCTGGATGGAGCGTGACATGCGACGGATGCTCGTCTGCGGTCTGGTGGCGGCGGCGATCCTGCTGCCCACCGCGACCGCCGAGGCCGCACCGGCCCTGTCGGCGTTGACAACGACGCCCGGCACCGCCTGGTGGAACGACGGAACACTGAGGGTCAGCCTCGACGACACGGTCCGCCCGGCCGTGGCCGCCGCGCTGACCAGGGCCGTCACCAGAACCGGCGGCACGGTCCTGCGCGAGCCGGGCACGAGGAGACCGCACATCGCCGGCGGCGACACCTTCAACGCCGGCGCCGTCGGCGGGCGCTGCCTGATCGCCTTCAACGCCAAGGCCGGCGCCACGTACTACTTCCTGACCGCGGCGCACTGCGTCCCGGTGGTCGGCGCCACCGTCTACGCGGGCACCGGGACCAGCACCGTCCTGGGCGTCGTCGCCGCGCGCGACACCACGTACGACTACGCCCTGGTGCGGTACACCAACACCACCATCGCCAAGCCCAGCGCCGTCGGCCTGCAGCCGATCAGCACGTTCGCCGCCGGGACTGTGGGACAGACCGTCCGCCGGGCCGGCCCGAACGGGATCAGGACCGGCACGATCACCGCGCTGAACGTGACCATCAACTACGCCGGCGGCACCGTGTACGGCATGATCCGCACCACCGTGTGCAGCGAACCCGGGGAAAGCGGCGGCCCGCTCTTCGCCGGGACCGCCGGCATCGGCATCAACTGGGGCGGCAGCGGCAACTGCGCCACCGGCGGCGCCAGCTACTACTCCTCGGTCCGCCGCGCCGCGACCTCCTACGGCGTCGCCCCCTACTGAAAGACCCCACGAAAAGACCCCACGAAAAGACCCACGAAAGACCCCACGGACACCAGTCGACCTGTGTCACGTTTGGAGGACAACGACACCGACGAATAGGGGAAAGCGGATGCAGCTCGGCGTCCAGTTGCCAACCTCCGGCGCCCTCGCGGGACCGGCGAACATCGCCCGGATCGCGAAAGAGGCCGAACAGCTCGGGTACCACTCCGTGTGGACCTACGAACGGCTGCTGCGGCCGATGGCCGAGATCTCGATGTTCGGCGCCCCACCGGCGCGGATCCCCGAGACCTACCGGATGACCTACGAGCCCCTGGAGACGCTGAGCTACGTCGCTGCCCTGACCAGCACCGTCAAGCTGGGCACCAGCGTCATCGACGCGCTGCTGCACCCGCCGATCGTCCTCGCCCGCCGCTTCGCCACCCTCGACCAGCTCAGCGGCGGGCGGGCGATCGCCGGGCTCGGGCAGGGCTGGATGCCGCAGGAGTTCGAGGCCGCCAACGTGCCGATGAAGCGCATGGGCGCCGGCATGGACGAGGTCGTCGAGGCGATGCGGGCCTGCTGGGGGCCGGACCCGGCGCAGTACCAGGGCCGCTTCTACCGCATCGAGGCTTCGGAGGTGAACCCGAAGCCGGTGCAGCAGCCGCTGCCGATCCTGTTCGGGTCCACGACCCCGGCCGGGATCGCGCGGGCCGCCCGGATCGCCGACGGGTTCAACCCGATCGCGTTCTCGGCCGAGCAGCTGACGGCGACGGTGGCGGAGTTCCGCCGGCTCGCCTCGGAGGCCGGGCGCGACGCCGCCGCGCTCAGCGTCGTCGCCCGCGCCAACGTGCCGCTGACCGACGACCCGCTCACCGAGAACAGGCCGTTTCTCGGCGGCGCGCCGGAGCAGATCGCCGAGGACATCGCCCGGCTCGAGGGCAGCGGCGTCGACACCGTGCTCATCGCCAGCATCCGGCAGGCCGACCTCGACCTGGAGCTGCGCCTCCTCGACCGACTCCAGGCCGCGGTGCACAAAACCGCCTGACGCTCAGCGCTCCAGCACGGGCACGAGCCGGGCCGGTGGTGTCGGCCGGCGGCTCCACTCCCTGGGGTAGCCGACCGACACCTCCTGGTGCCGCACCCCGTCCTGCCAGGTGGTGCGGGGGATGTGCAGGTGTCCGTAGACGACCTCGCGGGCCCGGAACCGGGTCGGCCAGCTCGCGGTCAGGTCGGTGCCGCACCACAGCGCGAACTCCGGGTATCGCAGCACGTCCGTGGGGTGCCGGACCAGGGGGAAGTGGTTGACCAGCACGGTCGGCAGGTCCCGCGCGGCGGCCTCGAGCCGCGGCTCGGTCAGCGCGACCCGGGCCCGGCACCAGGCGGCGCGCCCCGGGTGCGGGTCGAAGTGCAGCAGCACCTCGTCGGTGCCGACGATCCCGGCGGCCTGGGCCGTGGCCATGGCCTCCTCGGTGCTGGTCGAGCCGGCCGGCCACCACGAGTAGTCGTAGAGCACGAACAGCGGCGCCACGATCACCGGTCCGCCGGGCCCGTCCCAGATCTGGTACGGGTCCTCGGGGGTGACGACGCCGATGTTGCGGCACATCGCCACGAGCCGCTGATACCGTTCCTCGCCCCGCGACTGGTCCGGGTCGTCGCGGGTCGTCCACAGCTCGTGGTTGCCCGGCGCCCAGATCAGGTTGGCGAACCGCTCCCGCAGGGTCCGCAGTGCCCATTCGACGTCGGCGATCTTCTCGCCCACGTCGCCGGCCACGATCAGCCAGTCATCGTCGTGCGTCGGCTTGAGCCGATCGACGATCTCCCGGTTCTCTTGGTACGACACATGCAGATCACTGATCGCCAGCAGTCGTCCGGTCACGATTGGACCTTAACCGCTGACATCGTCCGCCGACGATCGAGCACGGCCGGCGGCGGGGCCGCTTCCGTGCGGCCCCGCTGTGGTGTGTCGCCGTTTCAGCCGACGGTCGGGATCGGCACCGCCGTGTCGGTCGGCACCGGTGCGGCGGTGTCGGTCGGGGCGGGCATCAGCGTGTCCGTCGGGACCGGCGCGGCCGTGTCGGTCGGGATCGGCACCGGGACGGTCGCGCACGACGGCGTGGCGCCGGGCACCGGTGTCGTGCCGTCGCCCGGCGTCGCGATCGGCGTGGCGCCGTTCATCCCGGGCGGGATGATGACCGCGGGTCCGGTGCCTGACGGCGCCACCCCGGTCGGGTCGGTCGGGCCAGGCACCACCGGCGTCGGCGTCTCCTCGGCCCTGGACAGGGCCGCCTGGCCGCTCGGGGCCACCGGGCCGGTCCACCACCCGGGCAGGCCGGGGTTCACGGTGCCGGGATCGATGGTCCCCGGGTCCACCGGCACGCCCGGGTCCGTGGGCAGGCCGGGATCCACCGTCGCGCCGGCGGTCGGGGTCGGGCTGCCGAACGGGCCGGCGGTCCCGCCGGGCACGGTCGGGCTGGCGCCGGCGCTGGAACCAGCGCTGGAACTGGCGCCGGGTGTCGGGTTGCCGAACGGGCCGGCGCTGCCACCCGGGTCCGTGGTGCACGGGTCCGAGAACGGCCCCGCGCTCGGGTCCGCCGGCACCACCGTGCTCGGGTCCATTCCGGGCGGGAGGGTCTCCGCCACCCGCGTCGTCGCGTCAGCCCCGGTCGTCGGCGCGCCGGCCGCCTGCACGATCCCGCCGGTCAGCGCGACGAGGAAACCTGCCGCCCCGACCGCGACCGGAATCCTGTACCGGCCGCCTTTCAGACGCTGCTGCCGTGTCTGAGCCATGTCGTAGAAACCCCCGTTGGTCTCGATGCACGTGACCTTCACTCTACGTATTTGACCAACTACACACAGCTCAAACGCGAAGATCCCACGCCCTTTTTCGTAGCTAAGTTACAAATAATGTGCCAACGATGACATGACCGTTGACCTGCAACTACTGATACTCATAGTTTTCACATCCTTGGATGGATGGAGGCTTTATGAGATCAATCAGAGGCGGGCGGGCGCTCGTTGCGGTCGCAATGCTGGTGGGGGCCGCCGCGGCACCCCTGGCGGGGTCCGCGCCGGCGCTCGCGGTCACGAACCCCGCCGGCTACGTCAACACCCTCGTCGGCACCAACGGCGGGGAGACCTTCCCGGGCGCCGACACGCCCTACGGGATGGTGCAGTGGAGCCCGGAGAACACGGCCGGCAACCAGACCCGGACCGTGCGGCCCGGCGGGTACGGGTACAACACCACCCGCACCCGCGGGTTCAGCCTGACCCACATGTCCGGCACGGGCTGCGCCGGCGGCTCCGGTGACATCCCCTTCATGCCGCACGTGGGCACGGTCGGCTCGTCGCCGTCCGCGGACACCACCGACGCCACCTACGCCAGCAGCTTCTCCCACAGCAACGAGACCGCCACCGCCGGCTACTACCGGGTGGGCCTCAACTCCGGGGTCAACGCCGAGCTGACCGCCACCACCCGCACCGGCGCGGGCCGGTTCACGTACCCGACCGGCAGCACCGCCACGATGCTGGTCCGCACGTCCAACTCCGAGGTCGGCAGCAGCGCCGCGACGGTGAACATCGACGCCGCCAACCGCACCATCAGCGGCTCGGTGACCAGCGGCAACTTCTGCGGCTACATCAACGCCGTCGGCCGCCGCAGCTACTACACGCTGCACTTCACCGCGGTGTTCGACAAGCCGTTCAGCAGCGTCGGCACCTGGCAGGACGGGACCCTGCGGGCCGGCACGACGTCCGCGTCGGGCGGCACGACCTACGGCACCGACGGCTGGCCCGTCGCCGGCCGGGGCTCCGGCGGCTACGTCACGTTCGACCTGAGCCAGGGCACCGCCGTGGGCGTGCGGGTCGGCATCTCGTATGTGAGCCAGGCCAACGCGCAGGCCAACCTCGCCGCGGAGAACCCGGCCGGGACGACCTTCGACACGGTGCGCCAGCGCGCCACCGACGCCTGGAACACCGAGCTCGGCCGCATCGACGTCAGCGGCGGCACCACCGCGCAGCTGCAGACGTTCTACACCGCGCTGTACCACGCGCTGCTGCACCCGAACGTCTTCAGCGACGTCAACGGCCAGTACGTCGGCATGGACCAGCAGGTGCACACGGCGGCGAGCGGGCACGCCCAGTACGCCAACTTCTCCGGCTGGGACGTGTACCGCGGGCAGGTCCAACTGGTGACGCTGCTGCGCCCGGACGTCGGCGCGGACATCGCCCAGTCGCTGCTCAACCAGGCCACCCAGAACGGCGGCGTCTGGGACCGCTGGACCCACAACCAGGGCGGCACCCACGTGATGACCGGCGACCCGGCGCACGCGGCGGTGCCGAGCATCTACGCGTTCGGCGGCACCGGCTTCGACGCGGCCGGCGCGCTCACCTCGATGGTCCACGCCGCCACCACCGTCACCGCGGCGGACCTGAGCCGCGACGGCTGGAACGTCATGGTCGTCGGCGAGCGGCCGTCGCTGGACAAGTGGCTGTCGATCAACTACATCCCCACCAACGGCAACGCCTGGGGCGGCGCCGGCGAGACCCTCGAGGTCTCCGTCGCCGACTTCGGCGTCTCGCAGCTGGCGAGCCGGCTCGGCAGCACCGCCACCGCGTCGCAGTTCCTGGCCCGGTCGCAGTACTGGAAGAACGTCTTCAACCCGGGCAACGGCGGCTACATCCAGGACCGCAACGACAACGGCACCTGGCCGTCGTTCAGCCCCGGCAGCGACAGCGGGTTCGCCGAGGGCAGCGCCGCCCAGTACACCTGGATGATCCCGCACAACGTCCGCGGCCTCTTCGACCGCATGGGCGGCAACGCCACCGCCGTCAACCGGCTCGACAGCTTCTTCCACAACAGCGACGGCAGCTGGGCGCTGACCGGCGCCGGCGGCACCAAGTCCGAGATGGACAACGAGCCGTCGATCTGGGTGCCGTGGCTCTACAACTTCGCCGGCCGCCCCGACAAGGCGCAGCAGACGATCCGCCAGACGCTCAACGCGCTGTGGGCGCCGACCCCGTCCGGCATCCCCGGCCAGGACGACCTCGGCGCGATGTCCGCCTGGTACGTGTGGTCCGCGATGGGCATCCACCCGCTCACCCCGGGCCGCTCGGAGCTGCTGGTGTCGGCGCCGCTCTTCCCGGGCGTCACCGTCAACCGCGGCAACGGCAAGACGATCAGCATCACCGCGCCGGGCGCCGCCACGTACGTGCAGAGCCTCACTGTCAACGGCACCGCGTCCAGCCGCGCCTGGCTGCCGGAGTCCTTCGTCGCCAACGGCGGGACCCTGGCCTTCACCGTCGGCACCACCGCCTCGTCCTGGGGCAGCGCCGCCGCCGACGCGCCGCCGTCGTTCGATGTCGCCACAACTGGAGGCAACCTGGCGCTGAACCGGCCCGCCACCGGCTCGGCCTCCTGCAACGCCAACGAGTCGCCGGCCAAGGCCGTCAACGGCAGCGTCTCCGGCGGCACCAGCGACAAGTTCTGCTCGACCGCGGCGACCAAGTATCTCCAGGTCGACCTCGGCAGCGCCAAGGCCCTCACGTCGGTGACGGTCCGCCACGCCGGCGCCGGCGGCGAGAGCACCTCATGGAACACCCGCGACTTCGACCTGCAGGTCTCCTCCGACGGCACCACCTGGAGCACGGTCGCGCAGGTCCGCGGCAACACGGCAAGCGTCTCGTCCCACACCTTCACCGCCACCGCCCGCTACGTCCGCATGAACGTCATCGCAGCCGAGCAGGGCTCCGGCGGCGCGACGCGTATCTACGAGTTCGAGGTGTACTGATGTTCCGGCCGGCCCCGCGATGCCGCGGGGCCGGCCCCTTATCCGTGCCTTAGCGCGATCTTTGGTCGGCCTTCTGCCGGTTGACCCGGCGGCAGTGATGGACGTAGTTTTCATCCACATCGATAACCGATGAAAATTCCGACCGCCAACGGAATGCTTCGGGAGGCTCCGCCATGCCCAGAATCCAGACTCCGCCACGCCCTGTGCTGGCCGCCGCCGCGCTGGTCCTCGGGACCACGCTCGGCGCGGTCGCGGTGACCGCCGCGACCACCGGCCCGGCCGGCGCGGCCGCGAACAGCTGCGGCACCGTGTTCGACGACTTCACCTACGCCTCGTCCGGCGACGCCGGGTTCACCGGCCACGGCTGGGTCCCGCGCGGCAACGCCGGCGGTCCCGGGGTCCCCGGCGCGACCTGGTCGCCGGCCCAGATCACCTTCCCCACCTCGGGCGGGCAGAAGGTGATGCAGCTGACCGCGTCCACGAACGGCACCGGCGCCGGCACCAGGCACGCCGAGGTGTACTCCGCGCAGAAGCGCTACTTCGAGGGCACCTACGCGAGCCGGATCCGGTTCACCGACACCCCGGCGTCCGGCAACGACGGCGACCACGTCAACGAGACGTTCTTCGCGATCAGCCCGCTCAACGGCGACCTCGACCCGACCTACAGCGAGCTGGACTTCTCCGAGTACCTGCCCAACGGCGGCTGGGGCGAGACCGGCCCGATCAACTACCAGACCAGCTGGTACACGTACCGCAACGAGCCGTGGCTCGCCGACAACACCCACTCCGAGCAGCGCCGCAGCTACGACGGCTGGCACGACCTGGTGGTCCAGGTGTCCGGCGGGCACGTCAAGTACCACATCGACGGCGTCCTGGTGGGCGATCACTCCGGCAAGTTCTACCCGCGGCAGACGATGACCGTGAACTGGAACCTGTGGTTCATCGACACCGCGACCCACACCGGCGGCACGTCCACCTACGTCCAGCAGGTCGACTGGTTCCTGTTCGCCCGCAACCAGGTCCTGTCGCCCGCCGCGGCGACCGCGCAGGTCGCGGCGTACCGCGCCGCGGGCAGCACCTTCACCGACACGTTCGACACCGCACCGCCGTGTGGCGGCACCGGTGCCGGCGCGATCATCGGCAACGGCAGCAACCGCTGCATCGACATCCCGGCCGCGAACGCGGTCGACGGCAACCGCCTGCAGATCTGGGACTGCAACGGCACCAACGCGCAGCAGTGGACGTTCAACGCTGACGGCTCGGTCGGCGCGATGGGCAAGTGCATGGACGTGTCCGGCGGCTCCACCGCCGACGGCGCGGTCGTGCAACTGTGGACCTGCAACGGCACCGGCGCCCAGAAGTTCACCCTGACCGCCGCCGGCGACCTGGTGAACACGCAGGCCAACAAGTGCGTCGACGTGCCGAACGCGGCCACCGCGAGCGGCTCGAAGCTGCAGATCTGGACCTGCAACGGCGGCAGCAACCAGAAGTGGCACCGCTGAGGACTATCTCCGGCGGGCGTGGGCCTGTTCCGCGCCCGCCGCGGTCCTGAACGGGGTCATCTCCCAGCGGCACGGGTCGTCGGCGAGCACGAGCGTGTTCCAGCCGCCGCCCATGCAGGACGGACCGCCGTGCAGATGCCCGATCAGCTCGTGCCAGAGATCCTGCTCCTCGTGCTTGAGCAGGTCCGTGGCGTCGAGGATCACGACGAACTGCCGCAGCGACGCCGCCCGGTCACCGATCGCCTCCAGCATGTCGTGCCAGCCGCGGCTCGCCGCATAGGGCAGTTGCAGCACGCCGCAGAGGTGCTCGACGGTGCGGGCGGCAGTCGTGCACGCGGCGCCCAGCACCACCCGCAGGTCGGCGTCCTCCACGTAGGCGGCCGTCTGCACCTCGTCGACGAACTCCTGGAACTCGTCGTGCGTCAGCTCGACGGCGACGAAGTGCCCGCGGGGCGGTGCCTCCATGCCCCTACCGTAGCCAGTCGTCTCGAGTTGGCCCTGTCCCGGTCCGCGCGGGGCGCCGAGCATGGGCTGCATGGACATCTCCGACGCGACGAACCTGCTGGCCCGCACCCCGTCCGCGGTCTCGGCACTCCTGCTCGACCTGCCGGAGGCGTGGCTGCACCGCGACGACGGGCCGGACACCTGGAGCGCGTACGCGATCGCCGGGCACATCCTGCACGGCGACGCGACGAACTGGCTGCCGCGTATCCAGCTGATCGTGGCGCACGGCACCGGGCGGACGTTCGAACCGTTCAACCGGGTGGCGATGCTGGACTGGTCGCGGGAGCCGGTGTCGTCGCTGCTGGACCGATTCCGCGAAACCCGGTCGCGCGTCCTGGAGGACCTCGACGCGCTCGGCCTCACTCCGGACGACCTGACGTCGACCGGCACCCACCCGGAATTCGGCACGGTCACCCTTTCGCAGGTCCTCGCTGCCTGGGTCGCCCACGACCTGACCCACCTGGCGCAGATCGGCGAGGTCCTGGCCGGCCGGTACCGCGACGAGGTCGGCCCCTACCGCCGCTACATGCCCGCCCTGGACCGCTTCGCCCCCGCCGAGTAGCAGTGCCCGGCCAGCCACCCGAGGACGCACGAAAAACGTCATACCCTTGCGGCATCATCGCCGCATGTTGCGTAGCGCCGATCGGGACCCGATCTATTTCGGTGAGCACTACCTGGTCTTCTTCCGTCCGCTCCGGGACGACCTTGTCAACTGTGCCGTGTATACGCGGTTCGTCGACTGGTCGGCGCGTAACCCGAAGTGGGAGAGATCCGCCAGGCAAGCGAGGTGAGCTACGCCGCGTTGCGGCAGCTGGTGCGAACCCACGGTGGCGGCGAGGCACGACGACCCGTCCGGGAGCGTGACGCGCTCGAGGAGGTCATGAACGAGGTCTGCGGCACTGCCGTGTCCGGCGAGATGATGCGGCGGTATCTCCCGGCCCTGCTCGAACCGATCGAGTGCGTGAAGGAGTTCGCCACTTTCGTTCCCACGTACAACCCTTCCGAAGACCTGGTGCACCGCACTGTCCCCACCCGCCGGCTCCGTGGCGCGGTGCTGAAACGGGACGGCCGCAGGTGCGCTGTGTGTGGACGGAGCCCGCGCCATCACCTGGATCTGGAACTGGAACTTCACCACGTGTTACCTCTCCGCGAGCAGGGCCCCACCGTGGCAGAGAATCTGCTGACTCTGTGCGGGGCCTGCCATGACGGCCTGGACCCCGACCACGATCCCTCGCTCCGGAAGATCGGTCAGCTTCCCGGCCCTATTGAGAAGTCGGACTTCGACATCGGCGGCATCACCAGCAACCTCGTCGACGGGATCGTCATCGATCGCAGCACGCTCGGCGTGAGCCGCCCCAGCATCCACCCCTCATGATCGGATGCCGCCGCCGCGAACTGATGCGCGGCGGCGGCCCACGCACTGGGCCGCGCGAAGCGCGAACGCTGTTGCCTGCAAGTGGCTTGCCCCAGCCTGCTCAATGCCGGCGCGGACGACGCGAACGGCGCGGGCCTCGTCCAAGGTGGCTCGGAACAGAACGAGGATGCGCTCGAAGAGCGGCAGCTCGGCGGGGTTCCTCAACCGGTGTCACGGCCGGTCGGGCCCTCGTGCACGAACCGCCGGCGCAGGACCTCGCCGCGGGCCGATGGGGTGCCCGCCTCCACGGCGTCCAGATCGCCGTCGGCCCCGGTCAACGCGCCCTACTCAAGCACGGAGGTACGACGAAGTCAGCCCACGTGGGCGAGGAGGCGGTCGAGGAAGGGGAGCTGCCCCTTGGTGAGCTTGGTCCTGGCCTCGTCGACGGGGACCCAGGCGATCCGGTCCAGTTCCGGGAACGAGCGCAGCACGCCGGAGCCCTTCGGGTATTCGATCTCGAAGGTGTTGCTGACGGCGGTGGACTCGTCGAACTGGCCCTCCAGGGTGAAGACGGTGACGAGCTTGCCACCGCTGAGCTTGACCTCGCCGAGGTCGGCCGGCTCGCCGGGTGGCGGGGGCGCGCCGAGCTCCTCGGTGAACTCGCGCAGCGCCGCGGCCCGGGCGTCCTCGTCGGGCTCGTGCTCGCCCTTGGGGATGGACCAGCCGCCGGCGTCCTTCCGGGACCAGAACGGGCCGCCCATGTGCCCGATGAGGACCTCGATCCCGTGGTCCGCGCGCCTGTACAGCAGGAGCCCCGCACTCAGCTTCGCCACCCCCCGATTCAAGCACGGGGGTACGACAAGAAACCGCGGGCTACGATCGGGCATGGCCTTGACCGCGGGGGACGTCGATCGGTTCGAGGTGGCCAGGCCGCGGTTGGAGGCCATCGCCTACCGGATGCTCGGGTCCGCGGCGGAGGCCGAGGACGCCGTGCAGGAGACGTTCCTGCGCTGGCAGGGCGCCGACCAGGAGCGCATCGAGGTGCTCGAGGCCTGGCTGACGAAGGTCCTCACCAACCTCTGCCTCAACCAGCTCACGTCGGCGAGGGCACGGCGCGAGGTGTACGTGGGGCAATGGCTGCCCGAACCCCTGCTCGCGGGGGACCCGATGCTCGGTCCGGCCGACACCGTGGAGCAGCGCGAATCGGTGTCCTACGCGGTGCTCACCCTGATGGAGCGGCTCACGCCGAACGAGCGGGCGGTCTACGTGCTCCGCGCCGCGTTCGACTACCCGCACCGCGAGATCGCCGGGATCCTCGACATCACCGAGGCCACCAGCCAGCAGATCTTCCACCGGGCCAAGCAGCACGTCGCGGAGGGCCGGGCGCGCACGGAGATCGACGAGGTCGCGGCGCGGCGGATCGTCGAGGAGTTCCTGGCGGCCGCGACCAGCGGGCGGACCGAGCCGCTCGTGCGGCTGCTCACCGGGGACGCCGTCTCGATCGGCGACGGCGGCGGGAAGGTGCCGGCGCGCGCGAAGGCGTTCGAGGGCGCGCTCGCGGTGGCGAAGTTCGTGCGGGGCCTGTTCCAGCCCGGCGAGGCGAAGCGCGCCGCCGCCGGCGGGTCGCCCGAGATCTACGCCACGACCGCCAACGGCGAGCCGGCCGTGGTGGCCGTCGTGGACGGGCGGGTCGTCGGGGTGATGTGCCTGGAGGTCACCGCCGGCGGCATCGCGGCGCTGCGGAACCAGGTCAACCCCGACAAGCTCGACCGCGCGACGGCGCAGTGGGCGGCGGGCACCCACGGGAAGCCACTGTTCCAAGCATTCGAGTGAGCTGCTTCACACCGCAACCCTGTCAGGAAACGGCGGGCCGCCCGGTTCAAGGGGCACACCGCGAGACAGGAGCAGGGACATGCAGCACCGCATCATCGTTCTGGGCGCCGGGTACGCCGGAGCCATCGCCGCCGGCCGGCTCGCCAAGCGGCTGCGCCGCGAGGACGTCGCCATCACCCTCGTCAACGCCGAGCCGGACTTCGTCGAACGGGTCCGCATGCACCAGCTGGCGACCGGCCAGGACCTCCGGCCCCGGCCGTTCAGCGCGATGTTCGCCGGCACCGGCGTCGAACTGCGCATCGCCAGGGTCACCGCCGTCGACGTGGCACGCCGTACCGTGACGCTCCAGGACGGGGAACTCGAGTACGACACGCTCGTCTACGCGCTCGGCAGCGGCTGGAACGCCCACGGTGTCCCCGGCACCGCCGAGCACGCGGACGAGATCGCCAGCCGGCCAGGAGCGCTCCGGCTGCGGGAGCGCCTGGCCCGCCTCGGCGCCGGGCAGCCGGTGGTCGTCGTCGGCGGTGGCCTCACCGGCATCGAGGCCGCGACCGAGATCGCCGAGGCCCGCCCGGACCTCGACGTCGCCCTCGTGGCGCACGACCGCCTCGGCGACTGGCTCTCCGACAAGGGCCGTGCCCACCTGCGGAAGGTCACCGACCGGCTCCGGATCACCGTGCACGAGCACACCACCGTCAGCGCCGTCGAGGCGGACGCCGTCGTCACCGCCGGCGGCCAGGTCGTCCCGGCCGCGGTCACGGTGTGGACCGCGGGCTTCGCCGTCCACCCGATCGCGCAGGCGACCGCCCTGGAGGTCACCGACACCGGCCGGATCGTCGTCGACGGCACCATGCGGTCGGTTTCGCATCCGGAGGTGTACGCCGTGGGCGACGCCGCCTTCGCCCTGGGCGCCGGGGGCAAGCCGCTGCGGATGTCGTGCGCCTCGGGCACGCCGATGGCGTGGCAGGCCGCCGACGCGATCGCGGCCCGCCTGACCGGCGGGAAGCTGCCGGACACGCCGCTGCGGTACTTCAACCAGTGCATCTCGCTGGGCCGCAAGGAGGGGCTGATCCAGTACGTGACGGCCGACGACCAGGCCGTGTCGGCGGTCCTCACCGGCCGGTTCGCCGCGGTCTACAAGGAGCTGATCTGCAAGGGTGCCGCCTGGGGCGTGGCCAACCCGATGCTCGGCCTGCCCACCCGCCGCCGCCCCGTCACAGCGGAACGGGCCACCGGGGTGCCGGCATGACCGGCGGCGCTAGGGCGTCAGCCAGCGGGCGAGCCCCATTCGCCGTACACCCCGGCCACATCCGGTAGCCGGCCTTGGAGGAGATGACGAGCTCGTCGCGGGGAAGCCCGCGCAGCACCCGGCCGCCGACCAGCTCGGCGTTGCCGGGTGGGTCGCCGTGGTTGTTGGCGAAGTCGAAATGGACGATGCCCAGCTCGAACGCCCTGACGAAGACCGCACGCGCGACGCTCTCGTCGCGGTAGCCGCCGAAGGTCTCCCAGGCACCCAGCGACAACGCCGGGAGCAGCAGGCCGCTGTGGCCGGGCCGTCGAGCGCAGCGCCCGGCAGCGCGGCTACCTGGTCATCGCCGGCAGCTCCGACGAGGACCCCGCCGACGAGCGGGAGCTCATCCGGTCACTGGTGGAGCGGCGCGTCGACGGGCTCATCGTGATGCCGGCCGGTGACGACCACCGCTACCTGCTGCCCGAGCTGCAGATGGGGATGCACGCGGTCTTCGCCGACCGCCCGCCCGGCAACATCGACGTCGACGCGGTCCTGCTCGACAACCACGGCGGCGCCTACGCCGGCACCGCGCACCTGCTCGGGCACGGCCACCGCAGGATCGCGTTCGTCGGGGACAGCCCGCACATCTACACCGCGCCCGAACGGCAGCGCGGCTACACCGACGCCCTCGCCGCGCACGGGTCGCCGTCGCACCACAGCTCGTCCGGGTCGGCAACCACGACGCCCCGGCCGCCGAGGCCACCGTCGCCGACCTGCTCGACGGCGCCGACCCGCCCACCGCGGTCTTCGCCGCGAACAACCGGATCTCCGTCGGCGCCCTGCGCGCCATCCACCGGCACGGCCGGCCGGTGGCACTGGTCGGCTTCGACGACGTCGAGCTCGCCGAGGTGTTCGCCACCCCGCTGAGCGTCGTCGCCCACAGCCCCGCCCTGATGGGCGCCGAGGCCAGCCGCCTGCTCTGGCACCGCCTGGACGGCGGGACCGGCCCGACGCAACGGGTGGTCCTGCCGACCGAGCTGATCGCACGGGGCTCGGGCGAGATCCCGCCCCCGGCGTAGCCATGGGAATTGGTCCTTTCGACCGGCACTGTTTCGGCCCTCGATAGCGAACCGATCGGCTCGTACGGTCAGCGCATGACGACGCTGACCGCTCCCCGGCTGCTCAGCCGCCCGCTGCTCCTGGTGTCCGCCGTTGACATCCTCGGCCTGGCCGCCTTCTACCTGCTCCTGCCGGTCGTCCCCGCGGCCGTCGCCGCCACCGGCGCCGGCGGGGTCGCCGCCGGACTGACCACCGGGGTGCTCATGGCCTCGACGGTCGCCGCGGAGCTGGCGCTGCCGCGGGTGGTGGCCCGGTTCGGATACCGCGCGGTGATCGCCGCCGGACTGCTCCTGCTCGGCCTGCCCGCCCTCGGCCTCACCGCAACGGCCGGCTACCCCGCGGTCCTCGCCGGCTGCGCACTGCGCGGCCTCGGCGTCGCGACGATCTTCGTGGCCTGCGGCGCGTGGTCGGCCCAACTGGTCCCGCCGGCCCGCCGCGGTGAGGGCCTCGGCCTGGTGGGCGTCCTCGCCGGTGCGCCGGCCGTGGTCGGCATGCCCGCCGGCCTGTGGCTCGCCGCCCACGCCGGCTACCCGGCCGTGTACGCCACCGGCGCCACCCTCGCCCTGGCCGGCCTGCTCATCCTGCCGCTGCTGCCCGGCGCCGACGGCCGCGCGCCCCACGACCGCACCACCACCGACGGGATGCACCACGCCCTGCGCGAACCGGCCCTGACCCGCCCCGCGGTCGTCTTCGGCGCGGCCGCCACGCTTGCCGGCATCGTCGCGACCTTCCTGCCTGCCGCCCTGCCCCACGCCGCCCCGACCGTCATCGCCGCCGCCCTGCTCCTCCAAGCTCTTGCCGGCACCGTCACCCGCTGGTGGGCCGGCCGGGTCGGCGACCGCCACGGCCCGCACCGCCTCCTCACGCCCGCGATGCTGACCACGGCAACCGGCCTGGCCGCCCTGGCCGTCACCACCCACCCGGCCACCGTCCTGGCCGCCGCCGTCACCTTCGGCGCCGGCTTCGGTGCCCTGCAGACCGCCAGCCTGGCCGTCATGCTGGCGTCCGCACCACCCTCCCGGTACAGCAGCATCACCGCGCTGTGGAGCGTCGCCTACGACGCGGGCCTGGGCCTCGGCGCCGCCGGCTTCGGCCTCCTGGCCACCACCACCGGCTACCCGACCGGCCTGGCGCTCACCGCCACCCTCGCCACCCTGACCCTCCTGACCCTGCGGGCAGGACCGCCGGCAGGTTGAGCAGCACGGCACGGTCAGGTGGTGCCCACCTGTGTGCAACTGTCACCGGCTACCTCACCTCAGCGTTCCCTGGCGTCCGGAGGCGGGTCGAGCCGCTGCCCGGTCTCCACATCAGCAACGCGTTCGTCACCTGCGGCGGGAGCTGCTTCCCTGACGGTGAGGTCGGCCCGGGGGCGCCAGCGGGTGGCGTCCAGCGCGCCGCTGTCGATGGTGCTCAGGATGAACAGGGCGGCATTGACGACCGCCGCCCCGCGACCGTCGTCGTTCGGCTCCTGCCCGTCCACAGCGGCGACACCCCGGACCATGATCCAGTCGATGCCGTCGTTGAACCAGGCGGTGTCACCCTCGTATGCGGCGATTTCGCCGGTAACCCGGTCATATAGCTGCTCGCGGTCCAAGCCTGTCGGTGCCGCCACAACGGTGCCGACAGTGACCCGTGCCCCCGCCGGCGGCTCCGCGGTGATGAAGCGGTCGAGCAGCAGCGTCGACGCGAGATGCCTGACCAGCTCGGCGATCGGATGCGCCGCGGCCCTCGAGGTGGGCACCGTCACCACGGCGCCCGCAAGGACGATGTCGCCGGGGCGCTGGCCCGGGCGCAGGCCGACGCAGGTGCCGGCGAGGACGAGAAAATCGGGGGCGACCTCCGCGATGACGCTCGCGGTCAACGGCTCGTCGTCGGTCGCCGCCGCTGGGACGTGCTGGATGAGCAGCGCGTTGACGCCGCCGATCGCGCCGAGGTCGAAGACGGTGCTGTGGCGCAGAAACACGCGGTTTGCCGGGCGGCCGGTGATCGAGCGCGCCGCGTCGACCGTGGCCTCACGTTCGGCGTTGGTGTCGACCAGCACCAGGACGGTGATCGGACGGGTCCGTTGCAGTCCGGCGCTTCTGCTCTGTGGCACGAGTGCGCCCCGCAGGTCGACCTCCCGTTGATGGGCGCGGACCTCCTGCTCGGCCTCATAGGTGATGGTGGCGCTCTGGGCACGCAGGCGGCGCTCGTACACCGAGCTCCGTCCGCCGATCTTGAGCGACAGCGGCATCAACTGGATGCCCAGGAACAGCAGCTGCAGCAGCCAGGGCAGCGAGCTGATCAGCCAGCTGGGCTGGCCCTGCAGGAAGGTGTTGAGGGCCGCGGTCTGCGTGATCAAGCCGTTGTCGGTGCGGATCGCGTCCGACTGCCGCCGGATCGCGAGGTCCTGCTCGCGGCGCAGGTCGGTGATCTGGTTCTGCAACGCGGCGTTTTTCACCCGGACGTCGGCGGCGATCTGGTCTCGGCGCGCTGTGGCCGCGTCCAGTTGACGCTGGAGGATCTCCGCGTACGGGCCCTTGCCGGGAATTCCGGTGCTGCCGGGGCCGGTGAGCTCGGTCTGCAGACGCTTCGCGGCCTCAGCGACCAGGGCGTCGGCAGCGCTGGTCATGGCGTCGTTGCGGTCGATCTGTTCCTGCAACTGTGCGACGCGTGGATCCGTCGCGTCGGTGGTGTCCCGGGCGATCTGGCTGATGCGCTGCTCCTGGGCCACCGCGACCTCGGCCCGGATCTCGTCGTGGAAGATCAGCAGCAGCGCGGACTCGGTCATGATGAGGGACGCGACGACCGCGATGAGGGTCCGCAGGACGTAGGCCGACCATCGCTGCCCGGTGCGCCTGACGGTGCCGTCGCTCGGCTCCGCCACGATCGACCGGTCGAGCAGGAACGTGATCGCGGCCCAGAACACGGCGAAGGGCACCGCTCCCCAGCTGGGGCCACCGAAGATCGCCGTCGCGGTCATCACGAACAGCAGCCCGGACACGATGGAGGTCACCAGCAGGAGCAGCCCGATGCCGGCGTAGCGGAAGTATTCGACGCGGGTCTCGATCAGGGCCGGGTCGCTGGCCGAGCACCACAGCAACAGCCTGCGCCCGAGCCCGAGCCGGGGCCGCCGGGGTGCCGCGATGTCGATCGTGGATGGACGGTTGGTCGGCGCGTGATCCATGCCCGCGGCTCCAGAGCCTGATGGTCGATCGTGGTCAACATCCGGCGGCCACAGCGGCCGGTCCGGCTGCTCGGCGAAGTACGTCGTGGTGAGCGCGGTCGGATCGGCCGTCATGACGAACTTCTCGACCGTGCCGGCCAGCGCGGTGACGTCGGCGTCGGCGCGGTCGGCCTGCAGCAGGCGCACGCCGTCGGCGAGCAGCCGCAGCCCCTCGGAGTAGATCGGGCCGCCCCACCGCATGGCGTCCTGGAAGCGCTGCAGTGCGTACGTGGCGGCGACGGCGGGGGGCACGCGGTCGCGGCGGGCGAACTCCATGCGCAGCCAGCCGTCGACGATCGCGGCGTCGGGCAGCCACGGCAACGCGTCCGCGAAGCGCGCCGACCATTGACCCAGCCGGTCGAAGTCGTTGGTGCGCAACAGTTGGTACGCCAGCGCCGCGGCGATCAGTGGCGGCGCCGCCTCGGGGTCGGCGAGGGTGTCGCACACCAGCGCGGCGTGGTCGAGCGCGCCGCGACGCAGGAACGCCATGATGCCGTCGGCGAGGTCGACGCCGGTGCTGAGCGCGACGGTCACCGCGTCGCCCTCGGCGAACAGGGCGACGTCGAGCAGCTCCTGCGGTCGTGCGGCGGCGAACCTCGATGCTGCCGTGCGGCTGCCCACCTGCACGAGGAGGCGTCCGTCGGGCGGGCGGAACCGCCAGTTCGCCTTCGCGGGAGAGGTCCACGACTCGTCGGGCTCCAGGTGCAGCGGCAGCCAGGCGCCGGTCCGGTCGGACTCCCGCCACAGCCGGACGTACGCGCCGGCCAGCGCGTCGTCGTGCGGCTCACCGACCGCGGCGACGCCCGGGTCCAGCAACGCGACGACCCGCTCCCAGGTGGGGCCGGGGGTCATCCGACCCAGGTCGAGCCGGACGTCGGCGACGTGTTGGTCGCCCACCTCGACGGTGGCGGTGAGCCGCTGACCCGACGGTAGATGCGCGATGACCGCATGGATGCCCGGGTCGACGTCGAGCTGCAGCCGGCCGCCCATGAGCATCGCGCGCGGCGGGCCGGCCGGTGCAAGCGCCTCGTCCAGGACCTCGATGACGGCCGGCACCTGCGCGGTGTCCCGCGGCCGGGCGCGGGCGAACTCGATCGTGATCTGGCCGGTCATGTGGGCTGCACCGGGATCAGCTGGTCAACCTTCGGCGGGTCGACGAAGAGCGGCTTGGGTTCGCTCTCGTAGTCGCCCTCCGGAAAGTTGGCCTCCACTCGGCAGAATCCCGCTGGCACCGCCTGGACGACCCACTGTTCGGCCGACCGCACCTCACGGACCCGGCTCGGGTGCTTGTCGTGGTGCCACGAGAGGTCGGCGCTGGCGGTGGCGGCCTCCGGTTCGCATCCGACGTGCAGGTCGGCCGTCGGCTCGACCACCTGGACCAGCCAGTCCTCGACGCCGGTGTTGAAGGGTAGGACCCGCTGTCCGTGCCGCGCCCCGACGATGCGCATCAGCTCGGACAGGCTGTAGGCCAGCGAGTTTGTGCTCACCCGCCACGCGTTGCGGTGCTGCCGGGCGCTGCCGCCACGCAGGCCGGCCAGCAGCGCCTGCGTGAGATACGACGGGGCGCGGTGGGGGCCGTGGGCCCGCTCGCCATTGCTGGCGGCATAGATGGTCAGGTCGGTCTCCCAGCGGACCGTTTGCCGGGTCTTCGGCACGGCCAGGGCCGGGACCCCGGCATCCGGGGATTCGATCACCGCCATCGGCATGGTCCGGCACGCGTCGACGACAAACAGTTGTGTCTTGGCCGCGTTGCGTTCGAACCCCTTGCGGGTCTTGGTCATGTTGAACGCCTGGGGCCAGGGGTTTGAACCCCGTTCGCCGAAGTCGGCGGGCAGCACGAGGGTGTCCACGGCCTGCAACCCGTGCCCGATGAAGACGAACAGCGCGACGTTGTCCGGGTGGCTGTCGCAGCGTAACCGCCAACCTTCGAAGGCGGTCACGATGGCGTTGTGCGTCGGTACCTCATAGTCGGCCGCCGGAAATTCCGGATCGTCCGTGGTGGGCGCCGGCGACACCAGCAGGTCGACGGAGCCGATGGGCAGTCTCCAGGTGATGCGCCCGTCGAGGATGGCCTCCACCCACGCCAGCGCCGACCGGGGTGGCGAGGTCAGCTGACCGGGATTGCCGAAATCGTGCAGGTCGGGCAGTTTCTTCTCGGCGCTGCCGCCGGACAGGAACGGGTAACCGCCGACGCCGATGATCAGTGCGTGCAGGGCCCCTGCCGTCGCGTCTGCGGTAGCCGACCCGTGGACGAGCGCCATGATCAACGTTCCAGGTATCTGGCGACGAGCTGGTAGAAGCTCGCGGTGCGAAAATACGCCGCATGGGCTGCGAGCAGCCCCCGCCCGGTCGAGTACGGGGTGTCCTTCGCCCCGTCGAAGATCTGGTCCGTGGCGAACGCCAGGGCATCATTGAGGTCGAGCACGTTCAGCCAGCGGACGGTCCGACCCGGCAGCCGCAGCCGCCCGGCCGGCGCCGACTGGTCCTCCTGCACCCGCAGCAGGCCGAGCTCCGCGAACAGGCCGACCTGGGAGCCGACCGTGACCAGCACGTCGACCTGCAGGTCCGGCCGGAAGTAGGACAGCACGTCATACACGATGTTGCCGCCCATGCTGTGCGCGACCACGATGAGCGGCTCACCGTCGCGGCGGGCGGCGCTGATCTCGTCGCCGACGATGCGTGGAATCGGACCTGGATCATCGGCCGTGCCGCGCTTGTTGACATAGGTCAGCACGTCCCCGAGGAACAGGGCCACCTTCTTGTGCATGGACGCGCGGGTCAGCTCCATGACGGCCCGACCGGTGAGCCGGCCGGCGACGTTGCGCAGCCGCATCAAACCCTCGCCGAGATCCGTGTACCAGTCGGCGCCACCGAACGACTCATCCGACCCGGCGGCCGGCGCAGCGGACACCTCGAGCCTGCGGATCAGCAGGCCGAGCGCTTCGTCATCGTCCTTGGCCGTGCGCAGCTCACCCGACGCATCCAGTACAGGGACCAGCTCGGTCACACGGAACGCCAGCTCGGCGAAGGCCTGCGCCGAGCGCTCGTCCCGCGCCACGCCGAGCCCGGTGAACGTCAGCAGCAGATCGGCAGCGTCAGCCGTCGACCTGCGGGCCACCTCGACCACGAGCCTGCTCGGATCGGCCACGGGCTCGACGAGATGCGCCGCCAGCGCCAGCTCGTCGGCGTCCTCGCCGCCGAAGTCCTCGACGAGCGTGGCCTGGTCAGGCAGCGACACATGGTCGTATCGAAACGTCGCGGCACGGCCGCCCCAGTACGGACTGAGCACGGAGGCCTTCGTCGAAATACCGGCCGCCGGGTGGACGTAGCGCTGGAAAAGCGCGTCGCGCGCGAACCTGTCGGACTGGTAGGCCCAATCGTCATCGCGGTTGGCCACCCCGTGGACGAAGACGATGGGCACCCTTACCTCCAGGTCCGGGCAGTCTGGGCATTGTCTGCCAACCCTAGGCGAGCAGCAGCGGAGCGCGGCATTTCCGACTGTCCGTAAAAGGCCGCCCGTTCGTCTCACGCGCCCGGTAAACCGGCTCGCTTCAATGTCCGAACGACGGCGAGCGCGCAGCGACACGCCGTTTCCCGGCCGACGCTTCTGTCGGAATGACGCCGCCGATCCGCCAAACATGCGTCCAACCCTCGACGGGGCGACCAGCGGTCGGGACTAATGGCAATTGTGAGCCTGCACAGTCGTGTCGCGGTGCTCGGCGGTGCCGATCCGGCCAACCCCCTCGAGTCCGACAACCGCGTCCGGCACACCGCCGTCGGCGTCCTTCTGCTCGCGGTGGCGATATGGGCGTTCGTCGCCGCGACCGCGACCTTTCGGAGCAATCTGCACGCACCCTGGCCGGTGGCGATCACCGGCGGTGCGCTGATCGCGCTGATCATCTTCAGCATCGACCTGCTCATCACCGCGACGCCGCTGCAATCCGACCGCATCAGCGCACGTCTACGCGTGGTCGCATCCCGCGGCCTGATCTCGATCGCGATGGGGCTGGTGATCTCACACGCCACGATCCTGTTCATGTATCAGGACACCTTGGCGCAGATGGTCTCGGCCAAGAACACCACCACCGCGGCGACGATCACCGAACGGGTCACGCACGAATCGAAGTACACGCCGATCATCTCCAAGGCTCAGGAGCGGATCGACGACGACCAGAAAAAGATCGCCGCCGAGAATCAGACGTTGAACGAGGCGCAGGCCCACCTCGAGCAGTTACGCAAGGACTGGGCGGACGACACCGTCTGCGTCAACGGCAACCGCGCGGCCAACGGCGACCGGTGCGGTCCGGGCCCGAGCTCCACGACGCTACGGGAGGCCTTCGAGGCATACCGCGACGGCACGATGCCCGCGGCCGTCACGCATCATGACACCCAGGTCGCCGCGCTCACCGAAGACATCAAGACCCAGACACGGGACCGGGACGCCGCCACCGCCTCGCGGAACCAGGAGATCGACGCCGCGATCCACGCGACCCTGCACAACACCGGCCTGGCCGCGCAGAGCGACGCGCTCATCGAGCTGCTGCTGCACGACCGGTTCCTGTGGCTCTGGCCGATCTTCTTCATCGTCATCGACCTCGTGGTCGCGCTGATGAAGGGATTGCTGCCGGAGTCCGACTTCGACCGGACCCGCCGGACCCGCCGCATGGTTGCGAGGCAGGTACAGGCGAGGCTCATCGCGCCAGGTGCCATCGCGGCGGTGGCCTCCCACGCGGCCAATCAGCAGGCCGTGGTCCTGAAGGCGCGCATCGACCGGGACACGGAACTGCAACTGGCCGCCCTGCGCGAGACCGGCAACGCCGGCGGCCCGTGGTGGCGCCGCGCGGTCGCCACCGCCGTGGTGCTGCTGATCGTGCTGCTCGCATTGGCGCTGGGCAAACGCTTCAGCACCGGCACCGACAGCGTCGCTCTTCCGCAGAGCACGGGGGCTGACCTCGGCGCCGCCGTCGACCAGACCGCCGGTGAGCGGGCCGGGCGCCGCGCCCTGACGGGCCCGCAGTGCGACCCGCAGGTGAAGATCCCGGCGTGGCACAGCTCATCCACCGGACTCACCGACCAACCCGCAACCGTGGTGCTCGCCTGTCTGCAAGGCCATCCGGGCGATGACGTGCTGGACGTACAGATCGTCAACAACCGGCCCTACGGACTGATGCTGCGCTCCAACGGCACCGGCCTGGCGTGGAGCTGGCATCAGGAAGCGGAGTCGGTTTCCGGGCAGATCCGCGACGCGATCGGCGACATCGCCGCCGGCTCGCACGGGCTGTACCTGCCGCCGCTGTCGCGCGCGTCGATCGGCGTCCCCAACCTCGGCAACGGCGGCACGCGCGCCTTCTCGATCTTGCCGACCGCCGCGACCATCACCGCCGACGCGTTCGACGTCCTCACCCAGCGCCTCCTCGACGGGCCGGCCGACACGGCCACGGAACGGTGGGCGCAGAGCGTCTACGGCGCCGCGGCGACCGGGTCGTGCGCCACGACGGTCCTCGACACCGGCATCCACGACCTTCCCGACCCGACGGCGGTGAGCGCCGTCCTCACCGGCGACGGCATGGCGTGCATCAAGGCCATCCTCACCACCGTCGCCCAGACCGAGCTTCCCGAAGTGTCCTCGGACAGTGTCGCGGCGCTCGGCCGGAGCGTCGAACGGTTGGAAAGCCTCACCGCGCGCGGCCTCCCCAACCTGGGAACCCGCCTCGGCGACCTGCTCGACTTCGACGCCGACCGGCAGTACGCGCCCGTCTCGGACACCGGATTCGGGTTCCGCGTCGAAGCCCGCTACACCCACCCGCCCGGCGGCACCGACGACGGCGGCACCGACGGCCGACCCCAGCCGCTGGTCTTCAGCATCACGGGCACCTGCACCGCCGCAGGCGGCATCCTGTCCAACGCATCGTCCGGCTTCACCCCCGACGGCCGGTACACCGTCGAGGTCCGCCGCCCGGACGGCTCCCTCTACACCGGCAACCGCACCAAGCTGACCGGCACGGTGCGCGGCGACGGATCGATCGTCTGGCTCTGGTCCTGCGCCGGCGACCCCGCCGGCCGGTACACCGCCAAGGCCACGGACGAGGCCACCGGACGATCAACAGCAGAGATCTCGTTCGTCATCGCTGCGGCCTGACGCGTCGCGAGGTGGGCAGCCGCCGAGTCTTCGCAGGTCACGTGGGCGGAGTGAGGCCCGGTGACCGACCCTGATCAGCGGAGCCGGGAGGGGGTTTTCTCTCCCGGCTCCCGTGCTGAGGGATCTCGACGGCCAGGCGTGTGCCCTCGCCGTGCGGGCTGTTGAGGGTGATGCGGCCGCCGAGTGCCTCGACGCGGTCTTTGAGGCCGAGCAGGCCGGTGCCGTGGGTGAAGTCGGCACCGCCGACGCCGTCGTCCTGGACCGTGACGCGCAGGACGGTGCCGTCGATGTCGACGGTGACCGCGATGGTCGAGGCGTGCGCGTGTTTCGTGGCGTTGGTCAGTGCTTCGGCGACGATGTAGTAGGCGCTGACCTCGATCTGCTCGGGCAACCGTCCCACGGTGCGGATGCCGAGCTCGACCGGGATCGGTGAGCGGCGGGCGAGGGCGCGCAGGGCTGGGCCGAGTCCGCCCTCGGTGAGGATCGCCGGGTGGATGCCGTGGGCGATCTCGCGGAGTTCGTCCGCGGCGGAGTTGGCTTCGGCGACGGCCTGGTCGAGCTGCTGGCCGAGTGCGTCGAGTTGGGGTGGCACGTCCGCCTGCGCCATGCGCAGTTGCAGCGCCAGGACGATCAGCCGTTGCTGGGCACCGTCGTGCAGGTCCCGTTCGATGCGTCGGCGGGTCTGGTCGGCGGCGGCGACGATCCGCGCCCGGGAGGTCGTGAGCTCGGCCCGGCTTTCGGCGTTGGCGATGGCGGTGGCGACGAGTTCGGTGAAGTCGGCCAGTCGTTGTTCGATGTCCTCACCCAGCCGTTCGCGGCGGGCGGAGGCGCCGATGGCGCCCCAGAGGCGGCCCTCGACCACGATCGGGTTGGCGATCACGGATTGGTGTTCGGCCGGGCCGTTCGGGCCGCTCTGGAGCGGGCTGTATACCCGGTGGCGGCGCGCGGCGCGGCCAGTGGCCTGGACCGATGCCATGGCCGAGCGGGGGTCGAGTCTGGTCTGAGTGCCGGGTTCGACGTGCCTGACGCCGAAGCCTCCCATCACTGTCGCTGTGCCGTCCGGCTCGAACCGCACGATGGCCGTGCCGTCGGCGTCGAAGAGCGCGCCTACCTCGTCGGCCACCGCGGCGAAGACGAGGTCTGGACCGGCGCCACGGGCGACCAGCGTCGCCACCCGCCGCAGCGCTGCCTGCTCGTTGGCGATCCGGCGGAACTCGGCATAGAGGCGGGCGTTGTCGAGGGAGACGGCGAGCTGGCCGGCGATGAGCTTGACGGCGTCGAGTCGTTCGGTGCTGAAGGCGCCGCGGATGAGGCGGTTCTCCAGCAGCAGCACCGCCTGCAGCGCGCCGCGGTTGACGATCGGCACGGCCAGCACTGAGCAGCAGCCGAGGCCGGCGAGGTACGGATCGCGGGCGAACCGGTCGTCGCGGGTGGCGTCGCCCACGACCAGCGGCTCGTACGCCCGCTGGACGTATCGCAGCACGGACATCGGAACCGCGTGTTCGTGGTCGGTGATGCTGCCCACGCCGCCGCTCGGTGTCAGCAGCAGCCAGTCCTGCCGATCGTCGCTCCACAACACCAGTTGCACCTGGGTGGCGCCGGTGATCGCGCCGAGCACCCGGACCAGATCGGCGTGCAGCCCCTCGATGCTGGTCTGCGAGCTCAGCGCCTGCGATGCGGAGAGAATGCCGAGCAGGTCGATCGTCCCGGTCGTGACGGAGGAGCGCCCGTGGTGCGGATCGCCGGGCCGATCGGGTGGTCGCCCCAGGGTCGGGTGGGCCCAGTCGAGTTGGTGGACCTTCGCGGTCGCGCCCCACGCGAGGTACTCCTGGCGCGCTTCGAGCAGCAGGTTGTGGCCGGCGTGCTCGACGCCGTGGGCCAGCCAGAAGCGGGCCGCGCGCTCGGCGATCAGAGCCCGATGCCACGGGCGCCTGCGCTGGGCCGCCTCGTGCCGTGCGGCGTCGAAGGCGAGGACGGCGGCGTGGAAGTCGCCGACCGCCCACGCCCGCTCGGCCTGGACCAGCCACAGCAGGTGCAGGAAGTTCGCCGGTGCGTCCGCGGCGCGGTCGGCCAGCCACCGGGTCACCTCGTCCAGTTCCGACAGCAGAACGCCGCGCTCCCCACCGCGGCTGCCCCGGGCCTCCCCGGCGAGGGCCAGCCCGCGCAGCAGATGGGCCAGGGCGGCCGGATAGAGGCCCGGGGCAGCCGGCAGCAGCGGCATCGCCGCCGCGGCGTGCCGCGCCAGGCCGGCCGGATCGCCAAGGACGGCGGCGGCAAGCGCCCGGTTGACGTGCGCGTGGAACAGGGCCAGCGAGTCGGTGGCGTACCGGTCGGGCGCCGCCTCGGCGGCCGCGGGGGAGCACTCGCCGCGCAACACATCGACCAGCCACCGGTAGGTGTCGAGCCAGCGGCCGGATTGTTCGCTACCGGTGCGCCGCATGAAGGCCAGCCCGGCCTCCACTTCGGCGACGCAGCTGTCCAGCGACGGCGCGCTGTCCAGCAGGCCCACGACGGTCGCGTAGTAGGTGAAGGCAGCGTGGGTCAGGTCGCCCCCCGCGACGAGCCCCTCCCGGGCCTGCCGCCCGGCCTCGACACCGTTCTCGAGCGGCTCGAACCAGCAGGATCTGAGCGCGAACAGGAAGCGCACCTGTGAGGTGTCGGGCTCGTAGCCGTGGAACTCGCCCAGCGCCAGGACCCGCCGCAGCACCCGGTGCCCGGCGGCGTAGTCCCCACGCAGCACCGCCACGGTGGCGGCGGCGCCGGCCGGCCCGACCAGGGTGGGGCCCGGGCCGTGCTCGAGCCACATCCGCAGCGCCTCCAGGCTCAGCCAGCTGTACGTGTCGTAGTGAGCGGCGAGGTAGGCCGCCGTCAGCACCGCGGTCAGCAAGTGGGTCGCGGCGAGGAGCCTCGGGTCGGTGATCTCCGGGCGAGCCAGCTCGTCGGGGCCGTCGGTGCGGTCCAGCCACCGGTACAGATCGTCGAGCCCGGCCGGGAGCGGGTCCGCCGCCGGGACGGTGACGCCGAGCTCGCGCAGCGACCCGAGGCCGAGGTCGATCGCCTCCGCGAGCCGATTGCGATGGGTCAGGCTACGGACCTGCACGCACGTCGCGCAGGCACGGTCCATGACGCCGGTGGTCAGGCCCACGATCGCGCGGTACTCCTCGTCCGCCTCCTCCAAGCGCCCCAGGCCGTACAGCGCGGCATGGCGATCGGTGCGCACCTCGACGAGCGTGGCGGTCTCACCCGGGTCGACCAGCCGCAGCGCCGCGGCCAGCAGCGCGTTCACCAGAGCATGGTCCCCGATCACCACCGCCTGGCCGGCGGTCCGGCGCAGCAGCCCCACCACCCGCCGCCGCTCCGCGGCGTCGTCGACCGCGTCGACCACCGGCAGGTACTGCTCCGCCGCGACCGCGAACAACTCCGGAACGGCCGCCAGCCGCCGCGCCATCGCCAGCTGCAGCGGGCGTCGCCGCCGCGGACCCAACCCGCCCAGGACCACCTCGTGGATCCGGTCGTGGCGGAACCGCACCGCCGGGTGTGTATCGGGCTCCAGCACCAGCAGGCCGTCATCAAGGGCGGGCATCAGCCGCTGTTCCACGACGTCCTCCGGCACGGCGGTCGCCGTCCGCAGCACGCAAAGGTCGGCCCGCCCACCCAGACACGCCATCGCCTCCACCAACTGCCGGGACGCTGGTGGCAGGGCATGCACCCGCGCTGCGATCAGCCCGGCGATTTCGGACCGGCCCAGGTGCGCGCGCACGGCCGCCGCGTCCCACTGCCACCCGGCGACCGTGACGGTCAGCACGCCGTCGCGGCGCAGCGCGTTGAGCAGCTCCACCGTCTCGTACGGGTTGCCGGACGTGTACGGGTTGATCAGTTCGCCCAGGCCCGCCGCCCTGACCGGGTCCACGTGAAGCATCTCGGCGACCATCGTGATCGTGCCGGGCACCGGCAGGTTGACCAGTCGCAGGTGCCGCACTCCCGGCTGCTCCCGCCATCGGGCCAGCGGCGCCGCGAGTGAACGGGCCGCGTCCACGTCGGCTTCGCGATACGCGCTCACCAGCAACAGGCCGTCGATCTGCTCCTCGTTCAGCACGATGTCGATGACGCCCAGCGGCGTGTGCCCCGCCCATTGCAGGTCATCGACGAACATCACCACGGGCCGTTGTCGCGAGGCGACCGCGCGCAACGCGTCCACCGCCACCCGCTGCGCCCGCACCTGCGCGGTCAGCGGATCCCCCGGATCGGGCGGCACCCCCAGCAAGGCCGCGAACTCCGGTATCACCGCGGCCAGCAGGCCCGCGTTCGGCCGGACCGCCGCCAGCACCCGTTCGCGCACCTGCGCGAGCTCATCCTCCGGCTCGGCCAGCAACAACCGACCCAACGCCCGGAACACCTGACGAACCGCGTCGAACTCCAGATCCCGCCGATTCTGGTCGAACTTGCCCGTCACGAACCAGCCGTCGCAGCCGGTCACCACCGGCCGCAGCTCATCGACCAGCGCCGTCTTCCCCACCCCCGCCGCCCCGCCGATCAGCACCCCGCGACACCGGCCGGCCAACGCCTCCTCGAACGCCGACTCCAGCACCGCCACCTCCGCGTCGCGACCCACCAGCCGCGACGGTGGCAGCAGCCGCAGCGGGACGTCGTGCTCGCCGACCCGCAGCCCGGCCGCGGCCCTCGGCCCGATGTCGCGCAACCGCTCCAGGTCGTGGACCACACCCTCCGCGGTCTGGTACCGGTTGTCCGGCTCCTTCTCCAGCAGATGCATGATGATCCCGGACAGCGGCTCCGGTACGGCCCGGTTCACCCGCGACGGCGGCACCGGCACCCGAGCCAGATGGTCGTGCGTGAGGCGCAACGGATCGCCGGAACCGAACGGCGGCGCACCCGTGGCCAGCTCGTACAGGGTCGCGCCCAGCGCATACAGGTCGGCCCGGTGGTCCACCGACCGGCCGGTACGCCCGGTCTGCTCCGGCGCCAGATACGGCAACGTCCCCACGATCTCGGTGTGATGCGTGAACCTCGGACGGAGCTCGGCCAGGGACGAGGCCAGGTCGAAGTCCCCCAGGCACGGCGCGCCGTCGCGGGAGATCACGATGTTCGTCGGCGCAATGTCCCGGTGCAGCACACCCCGCTGGTGCATCCCCGCCACTGCCCGGGCCAACGCCACCGCCAGCTCGACCAGGTCGTCAACCGCCAGCGGCTTCGCCAACCCTGCCAGACACGAGCCACCGACGTCCGCCACCACGACCGACCCCGGCATCCGCGGCGCATCCACCAGCTGCGCAACCCCTTCGACACCGCGCAGCCGCTCGAGGATGGCCACCTCGTGCTGCACCCGCCGCTGCGCATCCGGCCCCAGCGGCTCCTTGCGGATGACCGTGCCGCCCCCGGCCACGGGCACCCGGGTCACCCGCGTGTGTTCGCTCTCGTGCAATGTGCTGGCCCGAGCCGGCGGACCTCGCCACGCCAGCTCCCTTTCTGCCAGGTCGCCGCCCGGTCCCATCCGACACCTCCGGTACCGGTAGGTCTAGTGCCCTGCTTACACCCATTTGACCGCGACGGCGAGCGACGCCGCGGATGGATAGGTGCCGGGTACGGACCGGCAACGAGCACGAGATCGCCGGCGAGGCCGGTGACCGCCCCGGCCGCCGGCCGGGTGGTCCGGCCCGGACGGGCCTGGCGGAGAGTTCTCACCCGTGGGCGAACTGCGGGTCTAGCTGAGATCGGTACGGAACCGCCATGCGTCGCCGATGACCTGCTCCAGACTTGACCGCTCGGGCATCCATCCCAGCTCCGCCCTCACTTTTGACACTTCGGCAATCAGCGTCTGAGGTTCGTCAACCGGCGGGTTGTACACCACACCAAAATCGACGCGGGTCACACCACGCGCCGTGTCGATCACCTCCTTCATCGACACCCCAACCCCAGTACCGACGTTGTACGTGCGGGATGCACCAACGGTCGTTGTCTCAACCGCCAGCCTGAACGCCTCCGCAACGTCGCCGACGTGCGTGAACTCCCGCCGCGCCGATCCGTCGCCGTTCACGTTGACCTGCGGGATCTCCCCCGCGGCGGCCCGCAGACAGTTGTTGATGATCCGTGTGGGGTTGCTGTCAACGATCCCGTCGAGGCCACCGGCGACGTTGAACAGTCGCAGCGTTGTTGTTCCGATGCCGCCGGCGAGCGTCTCGTACTCCAGCAGCTGCTCGGCCGCGGCCTTCGTCGCCGCGTACGGGTTCGACGGCCGGAGATCGAGATCCTCGCTCAGCGTCCCGTCACGGTGCGATCCGTATACCGCCGAGGTGGACGCGAACACCACCCGGACCGGCTGCCCAGGGTTGACGCGTAACCCAGCCAGGAGGTTCGCCGTGCCGCCGAGGTTCGTCGCGTAGTACCGCGCCGGGTCCTGCCATGACTCGCGGACCGTTGATGCACCGGCGAGGTGCACGACGGCGTCGATCGGATCCGCTTCCTCAAGCCACCCCTTGACCGCATGCATGTCTGTTAGGTCGAGCCTGTGGCGGCCAGGCCACGGCAGGACGAGGTGGCCGTGCACCTGGAGATGACGGCTGACCGCGCGGCCGACGAACCCGCCTGCACCCGTGACGAGGATCCTCATCCGAGCAGTGTTTCGCGGTGCCGCCAGGCGAGCGCGAGCAGGCCGGCCGCCGCGGGTGCCATCCGGCCCCCGATGCCAGGACGCCTTTGACGGTGACCTCGTCGAACGCGCAAGGGCTGGGATCTGGCCGGTCGGCTTGCCTTCGGCGTCGAGGTAGACGTACGTGGCCTCGTGGGCAAGCGCCTCGTGGTGCGGCGCGCTTGGCAACCAGCCCGGTTGGCTCAACAGCGTCGTGTGGTCGAACGTCAGCGTCCGACTCCGGAGGGTGCCCGCCCAGCAGGACAGCACGACCTACGCGAGCGCCATAGAGGCCCTGTGGCGTCACCACGGAAAGCGTGAAGCGCAGGGGCCGCCGGGACACCCACCGCAGGGCGGTCGAAGCGCCAGCCGGCCGCCGGTTTTCTGTCGTACCCCCGTGATTGAGTGTGAGCATGCCTCGACAGCACAATCCCGCCGCCGTCCGGCTGGCCACCCAGCAATGTCGACCACAAGCCCCACGCACGGCTTTCAGGGGTAGGTTCCAGCCCTCAGCACTGCTGCGACCAGTCGGCGGGCGCACGGTCTTGAGGGGGTGTGGGTGGAGCGAAGCTCCCCCACCGGGGAGCGCGGCGAAGCCGTGCGCGAGGAGCCAACTCCACGCAAACGCGAAGCGGCGCAGCCCGCTGAGCAGACTGCGCCAAACGTGGAGTTGAGGGGACTCGAACCCCTGACCCCCTCGATGCGAACCACCCGCGAGCAGGAATGATCAGGCGTCCCACGCTGCGGGGCAGCCTGCAAGAACTCGATCCGGTCGGGTTCGGTCGCGTCGGTTGCTGTACTTCACTGCTGTACTGCTCGACCCACATCGTCCGGACTACAGCCGGAAGTATCCCCGGGCGTCTGGCTCGAAATACGCAACCTCTTCACGCACTTCACGTTCGGTAGCGTTTTGCACGATGAGAACAAACGACGTGTTCAGATCGTTCGGATCTTCGACGTCATAATTTGGAAGCGGTCCCCATTTCGGGGCAGAACCAGCGCTACCGGCATTGTTCGCCGATTCCTCCATCAGGAAACCACGTCATCGGTCCACTTGGCCTACGCGTCCGGGCGGGGCCCAAGCGACGCGCGACGCTTATCAAACTATGTCAAAGCGGTATTTGAGTATCCCTAGACACCGTGCCGACGCCGATGCCGAGAATCTTCGCGATGACGATCACGCCGATCTTACCGCCCGGTCGCGCGTCGTCTCGCCATCGCTTGATCAACCGTACGCGATTGGCTGGTGGTAGGACGCGACCCAACCGAAGGGGAGCGAGCGATGCCGCCACGCCAACGAGTCGGGCATCGTTCCACGGGCCCATCGCTAACGATCGCTCACCGAGCCCTTCGGTGATGTTTCGCACATATTGCTCAGCGCGGTCGGGATCGCTCAGAGCCTGCGCAGCCAACGAAACGACGTCAACGCTCGTGTTCATACGTGACACCCTCCATGAAAGATGGCGTCATGGTAGTGATCTACTAACCGTGGAGCCAAGACCCTATCTGCCCCGACCGATCGAGGGCACGCGGGCGATCAGTGGCAGGCCCACCAGGCAAACGAGGCACTCGCCACCAAACCCTCACAGAAGCATGGTCATCCGCCGCTTCAACCAACCCCATGGACAGACGATCTCAAGGTAAGCATCAGGCTAGGAACGGATTGGCCTTCGTGACCAACCCCCCTCCGCCGTCTCGGCGCCGCCATCGCCATGCTTCAACCGCAGCAGTCGTCGCAACCGCCAACCCCGCTCAGGCGGCTGATGCCATCAGTGATGGGCAGTGGTACCTGACAGCCCGCAGTCTGCTGGCGCCGCCACACCGCCGACGACCCCCAGCTCGGACAGCCGCTGTGCCTGGACTGCTACGACTACACCGGGCACGCGGTCTTCAACGCCTTCGCCGGCAAACTGTGGCACCGCACCAAACAGGCCGTCGAACGCCACCTCGAACACCTCTGCCGCGTACGCCGCATCCCCTTCGCCCAGGTCGTCACCGCCACCGGCCGCACCCGCGTTGTCTCCCCGGTCCGGGTCTCGCACGGCAAGGTCGCCGAGATGCAGCGCCGCGCCGCGGTGCACTTCCACGCCCTGCTACGCCTGGACGGCGTCGACGCCCTCGACCCGACCGCAGTCGTGCCACCCCCGGCAGGGATCACCGTCGACGACCTCGAAACCGCCATCCGCGCCGCCGTCGCCCACGTCGCCTACACCACCCCCGCCCACCCGGACCAGCCCGACGGCTGGCCCGTCGCCTGGGGCGAACAGGTCGACGTCGAGCAGCTCGCCCTGCGCGGGGACGCCTCGATCACCGACACGAAGGCCGCCGGCTACCTCGCCAAGTACGCCACCAAGGCCACCGAAGCCGCCGGGCACCACTCCACCCGCATCACCAGCGACACCATCAACCGCTACGACGACCCCGACGGCGACCACATCGCCCGCCTCATCCACGCCTGCTGGACCCTCGGCCGACCCACCGGCACCCGCCAGCCACTGCGCGAACGCCCGACCAAACCCCGCCCCGCGACCCGGCTCCGGCCGCCGTGGACCTGCCACACCTGCGGCACCCGGACCCGACTGGCCGTCTGCCGGACCTGCGAGCCGGCATGTCAACCCGGTCTTGACACCGCGACGGCGAGCGGCAACACGCCGGTGACCAGCGACAACCCGTACTTGCGTCTGCGCAGATGGGCGCACATGCTCGGCTACGGCGGCCACTTCTTGACCAAGGCTCGCCGCTACTCCACCACCTTCGCGTTCCTGCGCGAGACACGGATCACGTTCCGCCGCACTCAAACGAGCGGCCACCCGGAACCGGTCCGTAGCGCTGATCACCCGGACGACGAACAGAGGCTCATCGTCCTCGGCGCGCTCTCCTTCGCCGGCGCTGGCTGGCGCACCCTCGGCGACGCGCTGCTCGCCAACACCTCCGCAGCTCTGGCCCGCGCACGACGCGAGGCCGGACGAGAGGAACTCGCCCATGCCCACCACGCCGCCCCGGCCGCCACGGCCGCCGCCTGACGCTGACGAACTCCAGGAGGAACCCGCACCATGACCAGTCCCGACCGGGTGCTCGCCCCGAGGTGGCTCTCACCCGCCCAAGTCGCCGTCCTGCTCGGCTACGGCCTGTCCAAGGTCAAGATGAAGATCGCCACCGGTGAGCTCCGGTCGGTCAAGGACGGCAAGTACCGCCGGATCCTGCCCGAGTGGGTCGACGAGTACATCCGGGAGCAGATCGAGCGGCAGGAGGCCGCCTGATGGCCGCCCCGAAGCGCGCCAACGGTGAAGGCTCGATCTACCCCCACCGCAACGGCTTCGCCGCCTACGTCTGGGTCACCAAGCCTGATGGGCGCCGCACCCGCAAGTACGTCTACGGCCCGGACCGGCCCACCGTCCACGAGAAGTGGATCGCGCTGCACGCCAAGGCCAAGGAAGGTCCGGTGGCGACCAAGGTCCCGACGCTCGGCGCCTACCTGGCCTACTGGATCTCCGAGGTCGTCGCGCCGAACTTGGCGCCGGCCACAGCTGTGAACTACGACATGTTCGTCCGGCTCTACATCGCTCCCGGCCTCGGCGGCATGCGCCTGGACAAGATCACCGTCCGGGACGTGCGGACGTGGCACAACCGGCTCAGGCAGGCCTGCCAGTGCTGCGTGCAGGGCAAGGACGCCGCCCGTCCGGTCAACCGGCGCCGCTGCTGCGCCGCTGGCCGGTGCTGCCGTCGTGCGGTGTCCGAACGCACCGCCCGTGACGCCTGGACCGTCCTTCGCAACGCGCTGAACAACGCCATCGTCGAGGAGCTGCTGACCCGCAACCCGGCTGGGCTGGTGAAGGTCGCCAAGCCCCGGACCCGCAAACCCACGGCGTGGACCGCCGAGGAGGCCAAGACCTTCCTGGAGGCCGCCCGGGAAGCCTCGGACCCGTTCTACGCCGCGTACGTGCTGATCCTGGTCTGCGGGTTGCGCCGGGGTGAGGTCCTCGGGCTGCGGTGGGTCGACGTCGACCAGGACCAGGGTCAGCTGTCCATCGCCTACCAGCTGCAGCGCGTCGGCGGGCAGCTGCTGCACCGCGAGACCAAGACCGAAGCCTCGGACTCGGTACTTCCGCTGCCCGACATCTGCCTCACGGCGCTGGAGACCCGGCGGGAGCCGCAGCAACGGGACCGCAGGTCGGCTGACATGTGGCACGACACCGGCCTGGTCTTCACCACCCGGCACGGGACACCGATCGAGCCGAGGAACTTCCACCGGGAATTCAAGACCCGCTGCGTCCGGGCCGGCGTGCGGCCGATCGCCGTGCACACCACCCGGCGCACCTGTGCCACGCTGCTGGTGGCTCTGGACGTGCACCCCCGGGTCGCGATGCAGATCCTGCGGCACAGCCAGATCTCGGTGACCATGAACGAGTACAGCCAGGTGCCGTCGGAGCAGACCCGCAAGGCACTCAAGCGGCTCGGCAAGCGGCTGGGTGGGTGAGCGCAGACCCGCTGCTGTACTTCACTGCTGTACAAGATCAGAAAAGGCCCGCTTCCACGATCGGAAGTGGGCCTTGACCTTTGGTGGAGTTGAGGGGACTCGAACCCCTGACCCCCTCGATGCGAACGAGGTGCGCTACCAGACTGCGCCACAACCCCAGTGGCCCGCCGGAGTGGGCCGGGGCCAAGAGTAGCAAACGGTGGAGAGGGGGCGCGAATCAGATCACTGTCCTGAGGCCCGCGTGTCGTAGGGGCGGCCCCGGACGGCGCCGAGGGCCCCCAGCCGGGCGGCCTCGCGGCGGGCCCGGTCGCGTTCGGCGAGCTGTGCGGCGACGGCCTCGCGGCGCAGGGCGGCGCGGCGCAGCTGCTCGCGGCGGACCTGGGCCTGGCGGCGGGCGATCCACGCGGCGTAGTGCGCCTCGCGGCGGCGGCGGCGCTGTTCGGCGAGGGCGCGGGTGCGCAGGTGGGCGGTGTAGGTGACGAGGAGGGCGCCGGTGACGGCGAACCCGACCCAGAAGCCGGAGCTGACGAGGGCGACCCCGCCGAGCTCGACGAGATTGAGCAGGACGAGGGCGAGCAGGACGCGGCGGCGGCGGTACACGGCGCGCGGGACCCGTGGGGGTCGGCGGCGGCGGGCCGTCGGCGGGACGACCCGCAGTGGCGGCTGGGCCACCGGGCGGCGCACGACGCTGCGGGGTGGGTTGACGGGGCGGCGGCCGGGGATCGTCCGGCGGCGGCGGTCGCGGTGCATCCCGGCACGGGTGAGCACCCGTGCGGTAGACAACGCCCGCTCCGCCACCAGCCGCTCTGTGGCGTCGTATCGGCGCACCAACGCGGGCGCCAAGGCTAGGAGCCCAGCAGCGGCAAGGACGGCGAGGAGCACCGAGGTCGGCACCCTCACGCCTCCTGTTCACACCTCGCGCACCGGTCCCCCCAGGCGCGCGAGTCATCCAAGTCTGTGGAAGTTACAGCGTGGTAACTCCGTCTCAGAACAGTACGGGTCGCACAGCGTTAGACCACGTCAACACGCAGAAGGAAACACGCGGAAGGAAAACACACCGGCGGAAGAAGGCGGAAGAAAACGCGCGGAAGGCGGCCGAACTACGCGGCGAGGACCTTGTGCCACCTGGCGAGGAGGCCGCCCTCGGCGGAGATGTCCTCGGTGGTCATGGCGTAGCCGAGGTGGTCGCGCCAGTCGCCGTCGATGTGCAGGTACCGGTGGTGGTAGGCCTCCTGGCGGAAGCCGAGCTTCTCCACGACGCGCCGGCTGGCCAGGTTGTCGGGCCGGATGTTGACCTCGATGCGGTGCAGGCCGCCGACGCTGAAGGCGTGGTCGACGACGAGGGCGAGGGCGGTCGGGGTGATGCCCTTGCCGGCGAAGCGGGAGTCGACCCAGTAGCCGGCGTAGCCGGAGCAGAACGCGCGGCGCACGATGTTGCCGAGGGTGAGCTGCCCGACGAGCCGGTCGTCGTAGCAGATCGCGAACGGCATCGCGCTGCCGTGGCGGGCGGCGCGGCGCAGGTCGGCGTGCACGGCGCGGAAGGCCGCGGGCGAGTTGAGGTCGTGCCAGGTCCCGTAGGGCGTGGGCTCCCACTTGGACAGCCACTGCTCGTTGGCGCGGCGGACCTCGGCCCAGGCGCGGGCGTCGGCGCGCCGGTAGGGCCGCAGGGTGACAGGGCCGTCGACCAGGACCGCCGGCCATCCGGGCTGGCTCATCGCCGTCTATCCAACATGATGACGTCCACTGTAGAGCCCGCGGCGGCGCTGATCACCTTCTCGCCGAGGACCATGAGGCCGTTGGCGTCGGCGAGGCCCGACAGCGTGTAGGGCCCCCCGGCGAGCGGCATGACGGTGTAGCCGCCGCCGCGGCGTTCGGTGATGTAGGCGGGGCGGAACTCGCGCATACCGGAGGGCGAGCTGACGGTTTCGAGGAGGTGCGCGCGGACGCTGGGGCGGAAGACGGGGTCGGCGCCGGCCAGGAGCTGGATCACGGGGCGGGCCAGGACCTCGAAGCCGATGAGCGCCGCGCCCGGGTCGCCGGGGAGGCAGACGATGGGCACGCCGTTGGCGCCGTTGGCCCCGCCGATGGTGCCGTACCCGAGCGACGAGCAGGGGTAGACGGACAGGTCGGAGAAGACGACGGAGCGGGACAGGATGCGCCGGACCATGTCGCCGGGGCCGGTGCCGGTGCCGCCGGTGGTGATGATCAGGTCGGCCCGCAGCATCTGGTCGTCGAGCAGGCCGCGCAGGCCTTCGGGGTCGTCGTCGCAGATGCCGACGCGGTAGGCGTGGGCGCCCGCCTCCGCGGCGGCTGCGGTGAGCGCGTGGGAGTTGGCGTCCACGACCTGGCCGGGCTGGCTGGCGCGGCCGACGTCGACGAGCTCGTCGCCGGTGGCGATGACCACGACCCGGGGGCTGGGGCGCACGACGACGTGGCCGATGCCGCTCGCCGCGAGGACCGAGACCAGCGGCGGGGTCACGTAGGCGCCGGCGCGGGCGAGGACGGCACCGGCGGGCAGTTCGTCGCCGGCCCGGCGGACCCCGTGGCCGCGCTTCGTCGGGTGGTACACCTCGACCGCGGCCATGCCCTGGTCGGTCATGCCGGGCGGGACGACGACATCCGCCGACACCGGCATGAGCGCGCCGGCCGCGACGGAGAAGCAGGTGCCGGGGGTGAGCCGGACGGGTCGCCAGCTGGAGGCGACGAGGTCGCCGACGACGCTCAGCCGGACCGGGCGGCCCGGCTGGGCGTCGCTGATGTCGTCGAAGCGGGCCGCATACCCGTCGATCGCGGAGTGGTCGAACGCGGGCACCGGGCCCGGTCCGACCACGTCCTCGGCGAGCACGTTGCCGTGCGCGGCGGTGATCTCGAGGTCCAGCGGGGGCAACGGGCGCAGGCCCCGGAGCACGCCGGCGAGATAGTCGGCGAGTGGGACGCGCGCGTTCGACCCGACGCCCGCATCGCGTGCGGCGTCGTGGTGGGAGCCCGTCGCTGGAACCGCTGTCACCCTCGCAGATCCTTCTCCACGAACTGGGTCAGCCACTGGCTGAACGCCGGGCCGAGGTCGTCGCGCTTGCACGCGAGCTGGACCACGGCCTGCAGGTATCCCAGGGGCATGCCCGTGTCGTACCGGGTGCCGCGGTAGACGATGCCGTGCACGGGGGTGCCCTCGGCGAGCAGCAGTGCCATCGCGTCGGTGAGCTGGATCTCGCCGCCGGCGCCGGGGCCGATGCGGCGGATCGCGTCGAAGAGGGTGGGTGGCAGCACGTAGCGCCCGATGACGGCGAGGTTGCTCGGCGCCTCCTCGGGCTTTGGCTTCTCGACCAGGTCGGTCACCTTCAGCACCTGGCCCGCCTCGGCGGACAGGTCGGAGGGTTCGACGGAGGCGATGCCGTAGCGGTTGGTCTCCTCGGGCTGGACCTCGATCAGGGCGAGGACGATGCCGCCGGTCTGGGCCTGCAGGTCGAGCATCGCGGGCAGCAGCGGCTCGGTCTCCTCGACGAACTCGTCGCCGAGGAGGCACGCGAAGGCCTCGTTGCCGACGTGGGACTCGCCGTAGGAGATGGCGTGGCCGAGGCCGAGTGGCTCGCCCTGCCGGCAGGTGTAGATCTCGGCGAGCTCGCTGGGGCGCTTGACCGCGGCGAGCCGCTCGTCGTCACCCTTCTCGGCGAGCCGTGCCTCCAGGTCGGGGCGGCGGTCGAAGTGGTCGACCATCGAGGTCTTGCCCCTGCCGGTGACCAGCAGGATGTCTCTGATGCCGGCCGCAGCGGCCTCTTCCACGATGTACTGCAGGACCGGCCGGTCGACGACCGGCAGCAGCTCTTTCGGCACGGCTTTGGTCGCCGGGAGGAAGCGGGTGGCCAGGCCCGCCGCCGGGATCACGGCTTTGACAGCCCGCTGGCGCGGCAGCGCGGGCTGGTGAGGAGTCGTGTCAGGCATGTGGCAAGGCTAGCCGCCGCGGCTCTGTCGTGGCGGTTGTGCCGCCTTAGGCGCGCCGGGCGTCACCTCCGTACTAGCCTTCACGGGCACGTCCGCGGCAGGAACGGGCGCGTCTGGGGCGATCTTGTACATGTCCCGACCGGATGCCTTGGCCGCGTAGAGGGCGTCGTCAGCGGCTTCGAGCACCGCGGCGCCGGTCGCACCGTGGAACGGGAAGACCGCGATGCCGATCGAGACCGTCACCGGGATGCGGCGCGGCGCCTGCCCGGGTGTGGAGGAGATCACCAGGACGGGAGCGCGGCGGACGGCGGTCCCGAGCCGTTCGGCGAGGACCGCGGCGCCGGTCGCATCCGTCTCCGGCAGCAGCACGACGAACTCCTCGCCGCCCTGCCGGAACGCGAAGTCGACCTCGCGGATCTCGGCCCGCAGCCGGCGGGCGAACTCGGCCAGCACCGCGTCCCCGGCGGCGTGCCCGTAGGTGTCGTTGACCTCCTTGAACCGGTCCAGGTCCAGGGCGAGCGCGGCGAGGCTGCGGCCGAAGCGGCTGGCCCGCTCGACCTCGCGGCGCAGCGACTCACGCAGGTACCGGTAGTTGGACAGGCCGGTCAGCGGGTCGGTGAGGGACAGCCGCTGCGCCTCCTCGTGGACCCGGACGTTGTCCACGGCGACCGCGGCCTGCCCGGCGAACGTGCGCAGCGTGATCAGGTCGGAGTCGTCGAACTCGTCGAAGCCGTGCCGGTCGTACAGGGCGAGGACCCCCCGCGCGGCCGGGGGCAGGTCCGACTGGGGTTCCAGCCCGGTGGTCGGCCCGACCCCGGGCGCGGCGATCGGCACGGCCACATACGTGGTGCAGCGCGGCTCGGCCGGCGACAGCACCGGCCCGTCCCGCTCGATCCGGCCGCGCCGCGGCTCGCCGGACGCGGCGACGGCGCCGAGCAGCCCGTCACCCAGCTGGAGCCGCAGCTCGGCGACGTCGACCCCGGCGAGGCCCTCGCCGACCTGGCCGCGCAGCTCGCCGCTGGCCGGGTCGACCATGAGGACCACACCGGACTGGGCGCCGGTCGCCGCGGTCGCCGTCTGCAGGATGACCTGAAGGATCCGGTCGAGGTCGTGGGTGCCGGCGAGGGTGTCGCCGAGCACGCCGAGCTGCCCGCGGAGCTGGTCCCGGCTGGCGGTCAGGGCCTGGACGTAGCCCTGCATCTCCCGGGTCATGCGGTTGAACGTCTGGCCGAGCCGGCCGACCTCGTCCTGGCTGCGGACCGGCACGCGGGCGCTGAGGTCGCCGTCGGCGACGCGCTCGACCGCCACGGCGAGCTCGGTCAGCGGGTGCGTGGTCGAGCGGGCCAGCCACCAGGCGACGCTGATCGCGACGACCCCGGCGCAGGCCACGACGGCGACGAGGACGGCGTAGAGCCCCTGCGGGTCGGGCTTCGGCACGGACAGCGCCAGCGCGAGGGGCTGGCCGGCCTCCGGGGCGAGCCGCCGGACCAGGTGCCCGTCGGGGGTCGTGGCGGTCGCGCCGAGGTCGAGGTCACGCGCGGTCTCGGCGATGTGCGCACCGGCCGCCGGGCCCGGCGGGAGCGAGTCGACGCCGACGCCGCTGGACTCGGCGAGCCAGTGCAGCAGGGTGGCGTCGACGGGTTCGACCGCGTAGGCCCGGCCGATGCGCCGCGAGCTCGGGTCGAGCACGTCGACGGACGCGGCGATCGCGGTGTATGCGGTCGTGGCCGGCGCGGTGCAGTCGGCCCACGGCTTCGGCGGCAGCGTCCCGGCGGTGGTCAGGACGGTGCCGTCGGCGCTGGTCACCTCCACCGCCCGGGCGAGGCCGCGCACGACGGCCCGCTGGGCGGCGTCGGGCTGGTCGCCGTCGGCGGTGACGAGGGCCGTGGTCTCGGCGGCGAGCCGCAGCCGCTGGCAGGTGACGGCGAGTGCGGCGTGGACGTTCTGCGCACCGGCGTCGAGTCGCTCCATGGCACGCTGGTCGCTGACGGCGGCGACGGCGATGCCGACGAAGACCGCGCCGAGCAGCACAGGGCCGAGCACGACCGCCAGGAAGGCGGCGGTGAGCCGCGCCCGCAGCGTCACGTCCGTCCTCCCGAAGCTGTGTTTCTGCGATGCTGTCACAGATGAGGAGGATTTGAGCCTTGCCGCCTGCGGTGTCCCCGAAATCCGAGCTCCGATCGCACATCCGGTCCGCCCGGAAAGCCATGAGCCCCACCGAGCTGGACGTTTCGAACAAGTCGCTCATTTCGGCATTTTCCGCCATGGTACGAGCAGCGAGTGCGCGCTCGGTTGCCGCCTACGTGCCCTTGCCGGCCGAACCGGGCGGCCCGGCACTGGTGGCAGCGCTGGCGATGGCCGTACCGACGCTGCTGTTGCCCGTGCTGATGCCGTCGCGGGACCTCGACTGGGCCGTGTTCGACGGGACCCTGGCCCCCGGGCCGCTCGGCCTGTCCGAGCCGACCGGCCCGCGGCTCGGCGTCGACGCGGTCCGCTCGATCGATCTGATGCTGGTCCCGGCGCTCGCCGTGGCACGCGACGGCACCCGGCTCGGCCAGGGCGGCGGGTCCTACGACCGGGTGCTGCCCAGGGTCACCGCACCCACGATCACGCTCCTGCACCCGGGCGAACTGCTGCCGTCGGTCCCCGCCGACCCGCACGACCAGCGGGTCTGCGGGGTGGTCGTCGGCGCCACCACCGGGTATGAGACCGCCCACCTCGACTGGACGAAAGGATGTGCGATACCGCACTATTGGCACTCGATAGGGTTGAGTGCCAATGATGGAGGCTGAACGGTGCCTACCTACCAGTACGCCTGCACGGCTTGCGGCCACCAGCTCGAGGCGGTGCAGTCGTTCACCGACGATGCGCTGACCGAGTGCCCGGAGTGCCAGGGCCGCCTGCGCAAGCAGTTCTCGGCGGTGGGCGTGGTCTTCAAGGGCTCGGGCTTCTACCGCACCGACTCCCGCTCCACGACGAAGTCCGGCAGCTCGTCCGCCTCGTCTTCGTCCTCTTCGTCGTCGTCGGACTCCGGCACGAAGTCCTCGGACTCGTCCAGCTCGTCGACGTCGGCATCCTCGTCATCGTCGTCGGACTCGAAGCCCGCGGCCGCGTCGGCGGGTGCCTCGACCAAGTCGGCGTCCTCGGCCGCCTGAGCGGCGCCACACGTCGCGATCGCCCGCCCGGAGTTCCGGCGCGGGCGATGCGGTGTTGCCGTATCGGCGAAGCGGTGCGGTCGTCAGTCCCAGTGCGGGGGGCGGTCGGCGAGCAGGCGGTCGTCGTTGGACGCGCTGCGCTCACCCCAGCCCGCGTCGGTGTCGTCGGTCGTGGTGTCCGGCAACACGACCAGCTCGTCGGCGAAGTCCTCGAAGCTCACTTCGCGCTGCTCATCGGTGGATGCCCACCCATCGGTCCCTGCCACGCCGCCGAGCGTACTCCGGCGAGTTTGCGGCAAGTTGGCCGAATGGCGACAGTCGCGCTTCCGTCGGCGGGTCACACTCGGCGGCATGACACAACCCACCCCTGAGACGTCCCCCCAGCATCACCCCGACCCCAACCCCGGCGCAGGACAGCCGGCGGCGGACGAGCAGCCGACGGTGCGGCTGGCGCCGGCGGACCCGGACGCCACCCGGCCGATGTCCCTGGCGGACCTGCTCGACAGCGACTGACTCCCGAGGTTCCCACCGGGCGGGTCATGAGGTCCCGTCCGGTGGGTACGCTCGGGGCGTGAGTGACGACGCCTTCTGGCGGCGCCCCCCGGAGGGAGCCGCGCCGCCGGTGCCGGCCGCGAGCCCACCGGCGCCGGAGCCCTACACGGGCGCCCCGCGCAGCGCCCCGCCGCCGCGCGGCTGGCGGCCGCCGACCGTCGAACGGCCGACGGCGCCGCGGAAGCTGCCCGCGCAGGACGGCGAGCGGATCGACCGCGAGGAGCAGGCGGCAACGATCCTGACCAAGGGGATGGGCATCTTCGCCGGTGCGGTCCTCGTCGTGCTGCTGCTGATCTTCTGCGGCCGGGTGCTGTTCTAGGAAGCGGCCGAGCGCGGTTCCAGCAGGCAGCCGGCCGCGCCCGGCTGCTCGAAGCCCGGTCCGGGCGCTGCGCCGGCGGCCTTAGAAGCCGTCCCAGACCATGTGCGCGCCGGTGTCGCCGGCCTTGAACACGAAGTAGAGGGCGGCCAGCCCGAGCAGCACGGTCAGGCCGGCGAGCGCCCAGTGGGCCGCGACCGGACCGACGGAGTCGGCGGGGAGCGGGCGCACCAGGTAGGCCAGCGCCAGCGCGACCAGCGCGAGCCCCAGGACCACCAGGAAAAGGTTGTTGCCGAAACCCTCGTGTGTCTCGATGTCCGCCTGCAGCTGCGGCGACTGGAAGTTGTCGCTCTCGGCGAACGCCTCGCCGGACTCCTTCGCGGCGAACACCGCGCCCGGGGTGGCCACGGCCAGCACGATCAGCGTCCAGCGGACGTGCCGCCGGGCGCCGGGCCACACCGCATACAGGATGCCCGCGACGGCGAGCAGCGGCACGAGCACGACGGCTGCGTGGATGAAGAGCGGGTGAGCCGGTAGACCGAGCACACGTTCGAACACGGGGCCTCCTCTTCGTCGTTGCGATCCTCCCCCACCGGACGTGTACACAACCCGAGGACCAGCAGTTCAATCAAGAGTCCAGAAACATTTGAACGGTTCCAGGGTGCGTGGTGTTATTGAGGGCGTGTCGGGTGAGGATCTGTTGCGCGCCCGGGGTCTGCGGGTGACGCGACCCCGGCTGGCCGTGCTGGAGGTCCTCGAGGCGTGCCGCGGGCAGGCGCAGGGGCACCTCGACGTCGACCAGATCGCCGCCCAGGTCCGCGCGCGTCTCGACTCCGTGTCCACCCAGGCCGTCTATGACGTGCTCAGCGCGTTGTCGCGGGCCGGGCTGGCCAGGCGGATCGAGCCGGCCGGCAGCCCCGCGCGGTATGAGTCGCGGGTCGGCGACAACCACCACCACATCGTCTGCCGGGGCTGCGGCGAGATCGCCGACGTCGACTGTGCCGTCGGGGAGGCGCCGTGCCTGACCCCGTCGCAGGCACACGGGTTCGTCCTCGACGAGGCCGAGGTCACGTTCTGGGGCCTGTGCCCCGCCTGCCAGCAGCGCCGCGCCGACGACCTGGCCGCGCCGGCCGAGACCACCACCGGGGACGTGACGCCGTGAGCGACGTCGGGCTGTTCGGCCCGGACTCGATCACCTGGCGGGTCCACCGCGAGCCGATCGTCACCGTCGGCGGGCTGCGCAGCCTGTATCTGCAGGCGCTGCTCCCCCGCGCGGTCGCCGGCGTCGAGCAGAACAGCCGCTACCGCAAGGACCCGTGGGGCCGCTTCCAGCACACCGCGACCTACGTGGCGACGGTCATCTACGGCACCACCGAGCAGGCGGAACGCGCCGGCCGGCGGGTCCGGGCGATCCACGCGAAGATGACGGCGACCGACCCGCGCACCGGCGAGCGCTTCCGGGTCGACGACCCCGACCTGCTGCGGTGGGTGCACGTCACGGAGGTCGAGTCGTTCATGGAGGCCGCGCTGCGGGGCGGGCTGCGGCTGACCGGGGACGAGATCGACGGCTACTACGCGGAGCAGACCCGGGCGGCGGCGCTGGTCGGCCTGGACCCGGCGACGGTGCCCGCCTCGGCGGCCGAGGTCGCCGGCTACTACGAGCGGATGCGGCCCGAGCTGGCGCTGACCGTCGACTCCGCGGCGACCGGCCTGTTCCTGACGCTGCCGCCGCTGCCCTACGGGCTGGGTCTGACCCCCGTCCGCGGCGCGGCGCTCGGGGTGGCGGCCCTCGCCATCGGCCTGCTGCCGACCTGGGCCCGCCGGCTCTACGGGCTGCCGGGCCTGCCCGCCGCCGACCTGATCACCTCGGCGAACGCCCTGGTGCTCGGCCGGGTGCTCAGCGCCATCCCGATCGAGTGGATCTCCCCGCTGCGCCGCGACGCGCTGCGCCGGATCGCCGCGTCCGAAGCGCCGTCTGCCGTGTCCGAGACGCCCGCCGGCACCCCCGGATAGTCCCGCCGGCACCCCCGGACAGATCGCTGCCGTCGTCGAAGTCCAGGCAGCGCTCCCGGATAGATCCAGGCAGCTCTCCCGGGGCAGGTCCAGGCGGCTTCCCCGGGGCAGGTCCAGGCAGCGCTCCCGGATAAATCCAGGCGCAAGCGCCCGAATTTATCCGACATTTCGTATATATACGTCCCATGCCAGCACGACGCGCCGCGCGGCCACCTTCGCCGCCGCCGAGACGCCCACCACCCCCACCGCCGCCCCGCCCGCGTCCGGTGCCGCCGCCGGCGCGTTGAAGCCGGTGTCATGAGCGCGAAACTTCCATGGATCGCCCTCGCCGCGGTGACCGTCACCCTGCCCGCGGCGCTCGGCACCGCACCGCTCGACATTGTCCGTTATGTCGCTTACATCCTGTACGCCGTCGTCATCCCCGGCACCCTGCTCTACCGGGCGATCCGCCCCACCCCACGGTCGCTCCTGGAGGATCTGACCTACGGCACCGTCGTCGGGCTGCTCGCCGAGACCGCCGCACTGGTCACCGCGAGCCTCCTCGACGCCCGCGCCCTGCTCTGGACCTGGCCGCTGCTGGCGATCGTCCCGCTCGCCCGTCGCCACCTGCGGGTCCGGGACTACCCGCAGCGACCATCCACCGCCTGGTCCTGGACGGTCGCCGGGATCGCGGTGGGGTTCCTCGCGTACCTGACCGCCGCGTACCTGGCGGTGAACCCGCCCGTGCCGACCGGCGGACCGCACGACTACATGATCGACCAGCTCAACCTCCTGGCGGTCAGCGCCGACCTGAAGCACCACTTCCCGCTCGCGGTCCCGGAGCAGGGCGATCGGACGCTGGGCTACCACTGGTTCGCGTACGGCCACCTCGCCGCGAGCAGCCTGATCAGCGGCGTCGACCTGCCGGTGCTGTGGTTCCGGCTGGACCTGCCGGTCATCGCGGTGCTCGCGGTGTGCCTGCTCGCCGTCACCGGCTGGCGGGTCGCCCGGCACCCGTGGGCGGGCCCGGTCGCGGCGGCGCTGATGTTCACCGTCGGCGAGCTCGTCCCGCAGCGGCAGGCGCCGGCGTTCTTCGGCTCGATCACCGCGTACTACAGCTGGTCGAGCCGCTCCCTGCTGTTCGGCGCGGCACTGAGCCTGCCGCTGATCGCCGTGGTGGCGACCGTCCTGCGGCGGGACGGCGGCAGACGGGACTGGCTGCTCGTGCTGCTGTTCGCGGCCGGCACGACCGGTGCGAAGTCCACGATCGTGCCACTGGTGGGTGCGGGCGTGGCCGGGCTGTGCGCCGTGCACCTGCTGCAACGAAATCCACAGTGGACGCCGTGGCTGCTCGGGTCGTTGCTCGCCGCCGTCGAGCTGGTCGCGGTCGCGGTCCTCTACGGCTTCGAGGGGCAGGGCCTGCGCTGGGGACCGTTCGCGATCATGCTGGACTTCGTCGGCAGCCCGCGGCACGGCACCACGGTGCGTGACGTCCCGGTCATCCTGTGGGGTCTCGGCGCGTACGCGATCGCCATGTGCGCCCGCCTCGCCGGCGTGGTGGGTCTCGGCCGGCGCTGGGGCGACACGGAGATCTTCCTCGCCGGGACGACCGCCGCCGGCCTCATCGGCACGCTGTGTGTCTGGCACGTCTCGTGGAGCGAGCACTTCTTCATCGTCGCCGCGTGGCCGTGCGCCGCGATCCTGTCCGCGGCCGGCCTGACCCGGCTGCCGTGGTCGCCGCGCGCGCTGCGCTCTGCACTGACGGTGGCGGCGCTCCTCGCAGCGACCTCCGTCGTGTTACGTCTGCCGCAGTGGCACCGGTGGAGCGTCCCCCTGCCCGTCTACGCCCTCGGCGCCCTCGTCCTGGCCGCCGCGCTGCTGACCGGATGGCGGCACGGACGGTTCGCGGCGCTGGTCGTGGTGCTCGCCGCCGGCGCCGCGCGGCTCCCGTTCGACGCCGCGACCAGCGCGAACCTCGGCGTCGCGTACCACGTCCGGGTGACCCCCGACCAGGTCGCCGGTGCCCGCTGGCTGCGCGCGCACAGCACCCCGGGGCAGTACGTGGCGACCAACGTCCACCGGGTCGGCGGCGGCCTGCAGGGCGCGCAGAGCCTGGCGTACTGGATCTCGGCGTACAGCGAACGCCGGGTGCTGCTCGGCAGCTGGGGCTACTCGCCCGAGTCGACCGGGTCACAGTCCCGCGCGCACCGCCTCGGCCCCGCGCTCGCCTACTGGGACCCGGATCGCCTCGCGCTGAACGACGCCGCCGTGCTCGACCCGACCCCGGCCCGCCTCGGCTGGCTGTGGCAGCAGCGGGTCCGCTGGATTCTCGTCGACCGCGCGCAGGGTACGCCGTCCGCCGCCCTCCCCGCCCTCACCGACCTGGCGTGGCAGCGCGGCGACATCGCCGTCTACCGGCTCCGGGCGAGCTCGAACTGCACGCCGGTCAGCTGCTCCGACAGCGTCCAGAGCCGCTGAGCGTCCGCCGGGTCCTTGGCCGTCCCGACCGGCTCGACGACGGTCGGCCAGCCCCGGCTCTCCTTCATGCCGTCCGGCCCGATGAACTGGCCACCCTCGGCGCGCGGGTCGACCGCGGCGTAGAGCTGGTTGAGCGCCCCACGCGCGGCGGGCTGCGCCATGACCGCGTTGCCGACGCGCATGAGCGCCTTCAGCACCCCCGTCGGCCCGGACGTCTGCAGGTTGGTCGCCGAGTATCCCGGGTGCGCGAGCACGCTGCGCACCGGCGAGCCCGCGGCCCGCAACCGCCGGTCGAGCTCCAGCCCGAACAGCACGTTGGCGAACTTCGACTGGCTGTAGTACTTCCCGGGCGAGTAGCCCTTCGCCCCGTCCAGGTCGTCGTAGTGGATGCTGCCGGACCGGTGCAGCGACGAGCTGACCGTGACGACCCGGTCGCCGACGAGGTCGAGCAGCAGCCCGGTCAGCGCGAAGTGGCCGAGGTGGTTCGCGGCGAACTGCAGCTCGTGCCCCTGCGCGCTCAACGTCCGCGGCGGCATCATCACCCCGGCGTTGTTGACCAGCACGTCGATGGCGACCCCTTCGCGGCGCAGGTCGTCCGCGAGGCGCCGCACCGTGTCGAGGTCGGCAAGGTCGACGATCCTGAGCTCCGCCCGCTCCCGCGCCGGCAACGCCTCGATCGCGGCCCGCCCCTTCGCCTCGCTGCGCACCGCCATGATCACCCGGGCGCCCTTGGCCAGCAGCGCCCGGCTCATCTCGAACCCGAGCCCGCTGTTCGCCCCGGTCACGAGGAACGTCCTGCCGCCCTGATCGCCGATCTCCGCCTCAGTCCATCGCATGCGGTTGATTGTGCGTCGCTCTGGCACTGAGTGTCAATGTCGCTTCTCAGTGCCACCTCAGGTTGCATAGAATGCCTGCGTGAGCCTCACCGAACGCAAACGCCAGCTCGTCCGCGACGAGCTGACCGAGGCCGCACTGAAGCTGCTCGCCTTCCAGGGCTTCGAAGAGACCACCATCGACCAGATGGCCGCCGCGGCGGGGGTGTCCCGCCGCACGTTCTTCCGGTACTTCCAGTCCAAGGAAGACGTCATCGTCGAGTTCCTCAGCGACCTGGGCCGCAAGCTCAGCCACAGCCTGTCGACCCGCCCCGCGACCGAACCCCCGCCGGTAGCCCTGCAGAACGCGCTGCGCGTCTTCACCGACACGTTCTGGGAGCACCCGGAGAAGTCACAGCGCCTGGCGAACGTGATGGTGAGCACGCCGGCGCTGCTCGCCCGATACCTGGAACGCCAGGTCACCTGGCGCGCCACCCTCTCGGCGGAACTGGCGGTCCGCATGGGCGTCGACCCCGATGCCGACCTCCGCCCGGCGGTGCTGGTCGCGGTCGCGTTCGCCGCCTTCGACACGGCACTGATGCGGTGGGTGGCACAGGGCTCGACCACGGACCTCAACACCCTGCTGTCGGAGTGCTTCGCCACCGCGTTCCCCGCCTGACCCCGCCGGCCCTGCTGCGGTCCGCGTGGGTTTTTCGACCAGACCTTCAAATATTCGCCCAACGTTGCGGGGACTTGATGGCACCGCCCGGCCGCTGGCGCGTCCGTGCGACAGAGTGGCGTGGTCACCCTGACAGCCGTCTCGCGGTGATCCCAAGCCAGGTCCGACCTCACATGATCCAGGTCCGTCGAGGTCATCATTCGGTGCTCCAACACCGTCGACAGCAAGAACGAAAACCATCGATCACTGGACCGGTCGGTACCAGCGCTCCCGAACAGAAATCCTGAACTACCCGGTGGATTACCCCCCGTGGGGCAACAGTGATTCACCGGGTAGCGAGGATGCACCGGGTTGTTCTGCGGGTCCGGAGCGGCAGTCTTGCACTACCTGGTGGATCAGTGGTCGCGGGCGACCACTGATCCACCAGGTAGTTCGAAACGTCGGGTCCGGCGTGGGCGGGGCGGGGAGATTGCGGCTTTTGTGACTGGCGGCGGTGTGGCACCACCGAATGACGACCTCGACGGCGCTGGATCATGTGAGTGCGGACCTGGCTTGGCATCACCGCAAGACGGCACGAACCGGGACCACGCCACCCTGTCGCACGGACGCGCCAGCGGCCGGGCGGTGCCATCAAGTCCCCGCAACGTTGGGCGAATATTTGAAGGTCATGCTGACCAGAACCCGCGGACCGCAACCAAGCGGTAACCAGCGAACCGGCCGACAACCCAGAACGGCACCAACCCGGAACCCGTCAACCCGCGGGACGATCCACAGCGGTCCACGGATCCTTCGGTGCCGCGTCCACACCCGCCGGGCACGACCGCCGGTAGTCGCACCACGAGCACTGCGGCCCGGGCGCCACCGGGAACGCCTCGTCGGCCGGGGTGCCCCCGGCGAGCGCGGCGTCCGCGGCGGTGATGTCCGCGGCCGTCGCCTCGGCCCGGCGCAGGTGGCGGGCCAGGGAGTCGTCGGTGTGGTCGTGGGCGGCGACGGTGCCCGTCGGCAGGTGGTGCAGCTCGACCCGGTGGCACGGCTTGCGGAACACGCGGGACGCCGCGATCGCATACAGGGCGAGCGCACGGGAGCCGCGGGCGTCGTCGGGGGTGAGGCCGGAGCGGCCGGTCTTGTAGTCGACGATGACGAGCTCGCCGCCGCGCTGGTCGATGCGGTCGACGCGGCCCGACAGGGCGAGCGTGTCGGTGCGGGCGGCGACGGTGCGCTCGACGCCGACCGGCTCGTCGTGCGGGTCGAGACCGTCCACGTAGGACTCGAGCCAGCCGAGGGCCCGGCGGAAGACCTCGCGCTCCTGGGCGTCGTCGCGATAGCCCTCGGTGACCCAGGTGGCCTTCAGCAGGGCGGGCAGGGCGCCCCGCTCGCGCCGGGCGGGGTCCAGCGCATACCAGCTGCGCAGGGCCGTGTGGACGGACGCGCCGAGCGAGTTGTGCGCCCACGGCGGGCCCTTCGGCGGGGCGGGGCGGTCGACATAGGTGAACCGGTAGCGGCGGGGGCAGTCCTCGTAGCTGCCGAGTTTGCTGGGCGTGCAGGTGAACAGCCGCTTGGGCGGGGCGAAGAGGCCGAGCTGCTCGTTGTCCACGCCCCGCATCCTGCCACCGGGGTACGACAAAACCTCAATGGGGTGAATGCAGGTACTCGGTGACGAAGGCGCCGATCGCGTCGGCCAGCAGCTGCACGGCGATCGCGGCGACGAGGAGGCCGGCGATGCGGGTGACGACCTCGATGCCGCTCGGGCGCAGGATGCGCACCAGGATGCCGGAGAAGCGCAGGACCAGGTAGACGATGGCCATCACGGCGACGATGCCGACGGCGATGGCCAGGTAGCCCGACCACGACGACGTGCGCTGGACGAAGAGCATCGTGGCCACGATCGCACCGGGGCCGGCCAGCAGCGGGGTGCCGAGCGGCACCAGGGCGACGTTGGAGGTGACCTCCTGGCGGGGGTCGTCGGTCTTGCCGGTCAGCAGCTCCAGGGCGACCATCAGCAGCAGCAGGCCGCCGGCGCCCTGCAGGGCGGGCAGGTCGATGTGCAGGTAGGCGAGGATCTGCCGGCCGACGAGGGCGAACGCCACGATGACGCCGAACGCGAGGGCCACCGCCTGCAGGGCGGCGCGGTTGCGGTGCTTCGCGGCCATCGATCCGGTCAGTGCGAGGAAGATCGGCACCGCGCCGGGCGGGTCGAGGATGACCAGCAGGGTTACGAACACTTCGCCGAAAAGCTTGAGATCCACAACCCGGATTGTCGTGGTGCGCCCGCATCGAGCGGAAACCAGGGTCTTGACGCCATCGAACGGCGCCCCTACGTTCCCCATGAACAGCAAACTTTCCTTACAGTCATGGAGGGTTCATGGGCAGACGCTCCGTCCTGGCCGGGTTGGCGGTGTCGCTGACGCTCGCGTCGCTGGCAGTCGTGCCCGGCACCGCGTCGGCGCACACCGCGCCGCATCAGGACCAGTACAAGCGCGTCGGGTACTTCATCCAGTGGGGCATCTACGGCCGCCAGTACTACGTCAAGAACCTCGAGACCAGCGGCCAGGCCAAGAACCTGACCCACATCAACTACGCGTTCGGCAGCGTGGACGCGACCGGCAAGTGCGTCTCCGCCGACCCGTGGGCCGACTACCAGCGCCCGGTCTCCGCCGAGGAGAGCGTCGACGGGGTCGCCGACGCGCCGGGCCAGACGCTCAACGGCAACTTCAACCAGCTGCGCAAGCTCAAGCTCAAGCACCCGGGCCTGAAGGTGCTGATCTCGCTCGGCGGCTGGACGCTGTCGGCGAACTTCTCCGACGCGGTGCTGACCGACGCGTCCCGCAAGGCGCTCGTCAAGTCCTGCATCGACACGTTCTACTCGACCGGCGTCTTCGACGGCTTCGACCTCGACTGGGAGTGGCCGGGCTCCGAAGGCAACCCGGGCAACGTGATCCGGCCCGAGGACAAGCAGAACTTCACGCTCCTGCTTGCCGAGTTCCGCAAGCAGCTGCCCAAGAAGGCCACCCTGACGGCGTTCCTCCCGGCGAACCCGGCGAAGATCGACGCGGGCTTCGAGGTCAACAAGATCTTCAAGTACCTCGACTTCGGCACCGTGCAGGGCTATGACTTCCACGGCACGTGGGAGCCCCAGGCCAACCAGCAGTCCGCGCTGTTCGTCCCGCGCGGCGCGCCCACCACCCCGGACTTCAGCGGCGCCACCACGCTGAAGGCCTGGACCGACCGCGGCGCCCCGAAGAAGTCCCTGGTCCTCGGCATCCCGTACTACGGGCAGGGCTGGACCGGCATCACCAGCACCGCCAACAACGGCCTGTTCCAGACCGCGACCGGCCCCGCGCCGGGCACCTGGGCCGCCGGCAACGAGGACTACAAGGTCCTCGCCACGCTGCCGCAGCAGGGCTACACGGTGCACCGCGACCTGCTCTCGGGTCACGCATGGCTGTTCAACGGCACCACCTTCTGGACCTACGACGACCAGCTCACGGTCGCGCAGAAGTCGCTGTACCTCCGGTTCAACGGCTACGGCGGCGCGATGGTCTGGTCCCTCGACGGTGACGACGCCAACGGCACGCTCACCAAGACGATCGGCACCGTGCTGAAGTAAGGAACTGCCTGGGCCGCCTTCAAGGGCGAAGGCGGCCCAGGTGCACGTCGATCCCGTCGAGCACCCGTGAAAGCCCGAACTCGTAGGCGCGTGCCGGATCACCCGCGCCGTACTCCTCCCCGGCCGCCTGGCCCACCCGCGCCGCCGTCGGGAACCGTGCCGGGTCGAGGACCTCCCCGAGCAGCGGCGCGTAGGCGCCCCACCACTGCTCCTCGCTCATCCCCGTGCTCTGCTCGGCCTGGTCGGCCTGGACCACCGCGCGCACGGCCCCCGCGACGTAGTTGAGCACCAGGCTGAGCAGCTGGTCCGCGTCCACGTCCGGGATCTCCAGCGACTCGAAGGCGCGCAGCTCGAAGTCGTACTTCGCGATCACGTTCGGCCCGAGCACGGGCCGGCTCGTGGCCACCTGCAGGAGCCACGGATGCCGCCGGTACAACATCCAATTCTGGGAAGCGGTCTCGAGGAGTCGCTCCCGCCACCCCGTTGCCGTGAACGCCGGCCGGACGGCCTCGGCGCTGACCGTGTCGACCATGACGTCGAGCAGCTCGGCTTTGCTGGGGACATAGGTGTACAGCGACATCGCCGTCACCCCGAGCTGCTCCGCGACGCGTCGCATGGACACGGCGGCGAGACCTTCGGCGTCGGCCAGCGCGATCGCGGCGGCCGTGACGTCCCCGACGCTGAACTTCGCCTTCGGGCCCCGCCGCGACGGCGCCGCGGTCCCCCACAGCAGCTCGATGCTGCGCCTGGGATCGCCGGCGCCGCTGTACTCCGTCGTCACGCGATCACGTCGGATCCCGTGGCGGCCTCGACGATCTGGTCGAACACGGCGGGTGCGGTGGTCCGCGCGCCGAGGCGGACCGTCTTGTTGGTGCCGTGGTAGTCGCTGGAGCCGGTGACGACCAGCCCGAGCCGGTCCGCGAGGGCCCGCACGTGCGCCCGCTCCGCCGGGGTGTGGTCGGTGTGGTCGGCCTCGACGCCGAAGAGCCCCTCGAAGGCCATCTCCTCGATCACCTCGTCGGGGACGACGGGGCCGCGGGCGCTGGCCCGCGGGTGCGCGAAGACCGGCACGCCACCGGCCTCGATGACCAGCCGGAGCGCCACGAAGACGTCGAGGTCCTCCTTGCCGACCCGGTACCGGTGGCCGAGCCACTCGGGCAGGAACGCCTCCGACACCGTGTCGACGAGCCCGCGGCGCATCAGCGCCTGCGCCAGGTGCGGCCGGCCGACGGTGCCGCCGCCGGCATGTTCGAGGACCTCGGCCCAGGTCACGTCGATCCCGTCGGCCCGCATGAGGTGGACCATGCGCTCGGCGCGGGTCTCCCGGGAGGCGCGGATGCGGGCCAGCTGGCCGGCGAGCGCGACGTCGGTCGGGTCGAAGAGGTATGCGAGCAGGTGCAGCGAGATCGGCCAGGGTCCGCCGTGCCAGCGGCACGACAGCTCGGCGCCCGGCACGAGGGTGAGCCCCGGGGGCCGGGCGGCGATCGCGGCGGGCCACCCGGACGTCGTGTCGTGGTCGGTCAGCGCCATGACGTCGAGCCCGGCGGCGGCCGCCTCGGCGACCAGCTCGGCCGGGCTCGACGTGCCGTCACTGGCCGTCGAGTGACAGTGAAGATCGATCCGCACTCATCCAGAGTAGAGCGGTTCGATCAGCACCACGCCCTCGCTCTCGGCGAGCGGCTCCGGGGTGTCCGCCTCCGCCGACGTCGGGATGATCGCGCGGAACTTGCCGCCGCTGTCCACCACGAACGTCGTCGGGTTCATCCACACCGTCTTCGTGGTGACCTTCAGCGCCCAGGTCTTGGCCTTGGCCGCCGCGTCGGTGAAGATCTTCGTCAGATCGAGCACCGCCACCTGCTTGAGACCCTCGACGGGATAGGCGAGCCACTGGCCGTCCGGGGAGACCCGGCCACCGCCGGCCTTCGCCGCCATCGGCAGCCCGCACCGGCGCTGCGCGACCTTGAACGGCTGGCCGAGGGTGAGCAGGGCCAGGCACATCGGCGCGTTGTTGTCGACGGGCTTGACCTCGGCGTAGACGCTGTGCGTGTCGGGGTGCGTCCCGAAGATCCGCACGACCGTCACGTCCCACGACTCCTTGTAGGCGCGGCCCGAATACCAGACGTCGAAGCCGGCGCCCTCCTCGCGGCCGATGACCAGGTCGGAGCCGACGAAGGTGACCGGCACCGCGGTCTGTGGCACGTCGATGCTCGCCTGCTCGGTGAGCCCCTGCTCGGCGGGGGCGGACTTGTTGACGTTGGTGGTGGCGCCGGGCGTGGTGGTGCGGGCGGCGACGGTCATCCTGCCCTCCTGCGCCCAGGCGACCTTCTTGCCGTCCTTGGCCACCGCGATGTTCGACGCCTTGTCGACCAGGACCTTCTGGTTGTCGTGCTCGTCCTGCAGCACCAGTTGCTTGTCGCCGTCGGACTCGGTGTTGACGACCAGGTAGCCGTCCTTCGCCTTGTACGCGGCGGCGACGTTGCCGTTGTCGGGCAGCTTCAGGCGCACGGTCTGCGACTGCTGGCCCTGCCCGCCCTGCCCGTCGATCGCGTCGACCTCCCGGGACTCGGCCGGCGGCGCGGTCTGCGTGTTGGGCGTCGCCCTGGGCTCGGAGGCCTGCGTGCCGAGGTCGGACTGGGCGACGGTGTTGGCCGGCCCGCCCGGGGAGACGACGTGAAAGGTGGCGACGGCCGCGACCGCCATGACGATGAACGCGGCGAACCCGGTCACCCCGGCCCGCCGCCGGCGGCGGATCCGTCCGGCGTTGCGGATGGCGACGTCGGCGATGTCGTCCAGCGACCTCGGCGGCTTGGTGCCCGCCTTGGCCGCGAACGCCTCGCGGAGCGCATCTTCGATCATGGTCACGTCACCAGTCCCACTTCCACCGACCCGGAGGTCTCCACCAGGACGGCCTCCCGTTCGGGCGTGCCGCGCTCGTCGTCGCGCGCGGGCTGCTCATCCGGTTCCACTTCCACTGCCTGTGCGGTCTTCGCCGGCACCGGGGTCTTGTCCAGCACCGGGGTCCTCGCCGGTGCGGCGGGCCGCAACCGGACGGTCGGCGGCCTGGCGGGCCGGGCCGCGGGCTCGATGCCCTCGGCGCTGAGCCGCAGCCGCAGCGTCGCGAGCGCCCGGGACGCCTGGCTCTTCACCGTGCCGACGGACACGCCGAGCAGGCGCGCCGTCTCCGCCTCCGACTGGTCCTCGTAGAAGCGCAGGACCAGCACGGCCCGCTGCCGGTTCGGCAGCTCCCGGACGTGGCGCCACAGGGCGTCGCGTTCGAGGCTCTCCTCGACCCGGTCGGCGGCTGCCGACTCCGGCAGCACCTCCGTGGGGCGTTCACCGTGCCACCGGCGGCGCCACCAGCTGGTGGAGGTGTTGACCAGCACCCGGCGGGCGTAGGGCTCGACCGCCTCGATGTGGCCCAGCCGCTTCCACGCGAGGTAGGTCTTCGTCAACGCGATCTGCAGCAGGTCCTCGGCGGTCGCCCAGTCCCCGGCGAGCAGGTACGCGGTGCGCAGCAGCGCACTGGACCTGGTCTCGACGAAATCACGGAAGTCTTCCTCACGGAACCCCGCCTCATCCGGCACCGCCGCTCCCTCCCCCGCTCCGCCCACCAGGCAAGACGCGGCAGAGGGGCGGCACGGTTGCACCCCGGACGGAAATTTTCTAAGTGCCGTCGTCCTCGACGCCGGCTGCCCGGCCCAGGCGGGCCTCGACGGCCTCGGGCTCGTACATCTCTTCGACGATGCGTAGATAGAGCTCATTGGGATTCGGCAGGTTGCGGATGTTGCGCAACGCCTGGTCCTGGCCGGCGGACTCCAGCTCGAAATGCCCGTAGCCGAACATGCGGCCGGTCAGCGACTGCACGTATTTCATGTCGGTGACCCGCAGCAGCGGCATCATGGCGACATTGCGGGTGAAGATCCCGGAGACCACCATCACCCGTTTGTTGGTGAGGATGAAGCGGTCATACCACCAGTCAGCGACCCGCCAGGCGCAGTACAGGATCACGACGGCCCAGATGATCAGCACCGCGGTGCGCAGCTGCGTCTGGTTGTGCTTGGTCAGCCAGCCCGCGATGTAGCCCATCGCGATCGTGGCGGCCACCGCGATCCCGCCCTCCTTGGCGAGCTGGATCCAGTGCCGCTTCCACTCGCCGCGGAACTTCTCGGTCGGGAAGAGATACCGGGCCGCGTGCCGGCTGGCCTCCTCGTCGAGGGGCGCCATGCGGCTGCCGGGCGGCACCGAGGGGCCGGGGTCGCCGGCGCGCAGGCCGGAGAACTCATCCTCGGTGAAGGTCGGCGGGCCTTCGTCGGCGTAGTAGTCGTCGCGGCCGTAACCGCCGAGCCTGGCCGACTGCGCACCGTCGGTGTAGGGGTCGGGGTCCGCGTAGTCGTCGGGGTCGGGGTCGGTGGGACGGGCCCGCGGGATCGGCTCGGTGTCACGATCTTCCCAGCGGCGGGCGCCCGGTTCTTCAGCGGAAGGCTCAGGCCCGGTGGTCATCGCAGTCAGGCAACCAGACTGGAGAAGAAGTCCCCGAAACCGGTGGCAATGTCCATGATGCCGCCGCCGATGGACTTGAAGACCTCAGCCGCGGACTGCGGCCGATATGCCACAAAGAAAATGAGGAAAGCGATGCTTCCCCAGGTGAGGACCTTTTTGACCATTGCCGTCAATCCCCTCCCCGCAGCGTCGTGCACAGCACTGCGGCGAACTCAGCGTATCAGTTGCACGGCACACGGTGAATGTGCGCCGCGCCGACAGCGACCCCATCGACCCGAGGGTTGATCCTAGTCGTGTCCTTCTACGCCTTGCCGTGAAGATACGGCGACGGCGCGCCGTAAACGAGGTGGGTTGGCACATCATCGGCCAGGTCGTGCAGGTCGAGCTCCTCCTCCAGGAGGTAGCCCGCGGCGGCCGGCCACGTCACGACGTACAGCCACACGCCCATGGCCTCGCCGACATACGCGCAGCGGTCCTCCGGCGACTTGGCCATCCACAGCGGCGTCGGCCAGCCCGCGGTGCGGACCTTGGCGTGCGCGGTCGTGGTGGCGATGTCGCCGTCGAAGAAGGGGCCGGGGTCGGTGCCGGGGATGCCGGCGAACCGGGTGCCGAGCCCCACCCCGGGCTCCTCGGCGATGATCACGCAGTCGGCCGGGCCGTTCTCGACCGGACCGGGACCGCTGCACGCGACCGCGGTGGCCCGCACGCCGGAGCGCTCATCGCCGACCCAGCCGACGCCGGTCACCGTCCAGCCCGACGGCAGCGGCCACGGGCACCACATCGGCATCGGCCGCCGATCGCCGGCGCGGTGCGCCGCAGCGATCAGCCTCGCCTTCGCCGACTCGACGATCTCCGGCCCGATGTGCTGCGCGACGTGCAGCGGCAGCACCCCGCCGTCCTCATCGCACCTCCATTCGGAGTGCATGAGGTCCGGTGGCCGCACCGGGCCGCCACAACGGGGACAGCTGACTGCGACGCCCATGTACCCACGGTAATGGGTCCTATGGGCTGTTGTCGCCGTACACCCGGATCCAGGCGTGCATCGCGATCCCGCTGGCGACGCCGGCGTTGATCGACCGGGTGGAGCCGAACTGGGCGATCGAGTACACCGCGGCACATGCCTTGCGGGCAGGTTCCGACAGGCCAGGGCCCTCCTGACCGAAGAGCAGCACGCACCGGCGCGGCAGATCGGCCCGTTCGAGGGGCAGGGCGCCGGGCAGGTTGTCGATGCCGATCACCGGCAGATCGTGCGCCGCGGTCCAGTCGAGAAACTCCTCGACCGTGGAATGGTGCCGCACGTGTTGATAGCGGTCAGTGACCATGGCGCCGCGCCTGTTCCAGCGCCGGCGCCCGACGATGTGCACCTCGGCGGCGAGGAACGCGTTGGCGTTGCGGACCACGGTGCCGATGTTGAGGTCGTGCTGCCAGTTCTCGATGGCGACGTGGAAACCGTGCCGGCGGGTGTCGAGGTCGGCGACGATCGCCTCGAGGCTCCAGTAGCGGTAACGGTCCACGACATTGCGCCGGTCGCCGGCCGCCAGCAACTCGGGGTCGTAGTGCGTCTCCGCAGGCCAGTCACCAACCCACGGCCCCACGCCGACTTCGTCTTCGTTGTGCATCTACCGTGAATCCCCGGGCCGGCACTCATTCACCCTGTGGCGCTCACCCGATACGCTACGTTCCTTGCAATCGCAGACCCAGAGGGGATTGGCGAAAATGGTCAAGAAGGTCCTCACCTGGGGAGGCATTGCCTTCCTCATCTTCTTCGTCGCGTATCGGCCGCAGTCAGCGGCCGAGGTGGTCAAGTCCATCGGCGGTGCGCTGATGGACATCGCCGGCGGCTTCGGCGACTTCTTCGCCAGCCTCTTCGGCAGCTGAAGCACCGGAAGCCGCCACCTCCCCGGGGGCCGGGTCACCCCGCTTGAGCAGCCGTCGCGCCCAGATGACGGGCGTGACCTTCTCCAGCGGCAGGAAGCTGGCCATCGCCACCTGGTGCGGGATGAACGAGATCGTGATCAGGCAGAAGGTCACGATGTGGAAGGCGTAGAAGCCGGCGACCATCGCGTAGCGCAGCTTCGGCTTCACGACGAACACCAGCGGGCTGAACAGTTCGAAGCCCACGATGCCGATCTGGCCGGCGGTGGTGAAGCCGGGGATGCCGAGCAGCCAGTGGGCCAGCTGGGTGCCGCGGCGGATGAACGACCGGGTCAGCGTGGCCCCGGTCAGCCAGGCGAGCCCGCCGAAGCGCAGCTTGGCGATGGAGGCCAGGAAGTACGTGCAGATGACGCCGACCTGGGTGAGCCGCAGCGCCCAGCCGCCGGCCTCGGTGGCCTCCTTGTCGCCGTGCCGGGCCCGGCCCGCGGCCGGCAGGACGGCGAGCGCGACCAGCAGGCCGAACCGGTCGTGGTCGATCTTGCCGTAGCTCATCGCGATGATCATCCATTCGAAGTACAGGATGAACACGCTCCAGCCGAGCAGCCGGTGCGCCCGGCCGGTCGCCGCCGCGAGGGATAGCGGGATCAGGGCCCAGTAGATCGCGCCGGCCACCAGCGGGGTCGGTGTGGGCAGCGGCAGGAGCTTGCCGATGACGAGCGGCTGGTAGAGGTTGCCGGGCAGGTCGCCGTGGCTCTTGACCCACGCGCTGAAGAACACGACGTCGAGCGCGACGAAGACGTAGATCAGGGTGCGGAAGGCGGCGATGCGCCCCTTCGGCACGGGCTCGAACAGCCAGCCGCGCAGCGCTGTCCCGGCCTTGTCCGCGGCCCTGCTCGCGGGATTGGTCGTGGGCTTGCCCGCGGGGTTGGTCGCGGGATTGCTCGCGGCCTCGTCCGCGGCCCTCGTCACGGCTTCCACCTCGCCAGCACGACCTCGGTGACCTCGCCGGTCGGCTGCGCGTTGCGCAGGTGGTGCTGGACCTCGACGATGTCGACCTCCACCAGTGGTGGCCGGCCCGGGTTGCGGGCGGCGTAGGCGTCCTGGACCGAGCGCAGCAGGCTCGGGTCGGCCTTGAAGCGGTCGATCTGCGCCTCGATCTCGGCCCGGCGGACCCCCGCGTTGCGCTCGTCGAGCACGATCCGCGCGCCGGTGGCGTCGACCCCGTCGGTGCGCAGCACCATGATCGGCGCATTGGGGTTGTCGGCGATCGCGAACATCTGGAACGGGGCGAACGGGAACCAGAAGTCGTTGCCGGCGACCGTGCCGGCAAACGTCAGCACGACGACCACCAACGTGGCCGCCACCCGCGTCGCGCGCCCCCGCGCACTCAACCGTTCCATCGCCGCCGGACTTTACCGTCCGCCGTCTCGCCGCCCGACCCACCACTACGCTCTGTAGTGAGACAACCGACACACTCCGTAGTCGCTACGCTCAATTTCGTCTCATTTCTATAACTGTGATCTGCGTCTCTATACGGAGCGTTGCCTTCGGCGCCAAGATACTCGTCACAGAGCGTGGGCGGCGGGTGCCAGGGAGGGCCCCGCCGCTCACTGCGTCTTTGTCACACTCGGCTGAATTTCACGGCCGCACCCGGCATGCTTGCAGACCCCACAACGACGAGGGAGTGCGAGATGCAGTTCGGCCGGTATTTCGAGGAGTTCGAGGTCGGCGCCGTCTACCGGCACTGGCCGGGCAAGACGGTCACCGAATCCGACGACCACCTGTTCTGCCTGCTGACGATGAACCATCATCCGCTGCACCTCGACGTCCACTACGCCGAGACGTCGACACAATTCCAGCGCAACGTGGTCGTCGGCAACTACGTCTATTCGATCCTGCTCGGCATGTCGGTGCCCGACGTTTCCGGCAAGGCGATCGCCAATCTCGAGGTCGAGTCGCTACGGCACACCGCGCCGACCTTTCATGGTGACACCATCTACGGCGAGACCACGGTGCTGGACAAGCGCGAGTCGGAGTCCAAGGACGACCGCGGCGTGGTCACCGTCCAGACCAAGGGTTACAAGCAGGACGGCACCCTGATCTGCGTGTTCAAGCGCAAGGTCATGGTGCCGAAGAAGTCGCACGCCGGCCCGGAGATGCCGAGCTTTCCGGCGCCCCGCGGATAAACGCGCTTGAGGAGGACGGCCGTGGGTTTGCTGCGCAGGCTGCTGGGGCGGGAGCCGGCATGGGTCGAGCGCTGGGCCGTGTATCCCGGCGAGATCGGCGACGGGCTGGCGATGTACAACATCGACCTCGGCGCGGTCGAGGCCGCCCCGGTGGCGAGGCTGCCGCAGCGCCTCGACGTCGACTTCACCTATGCGGGTGACGGCACCAGCGGCATGCCCGCCGACGCCGAGCTGGGGGTCATCCACGCCCTCGACGAGGCCGTCCGGCAGGCGCTGCGCGGGCTCCGCGGCGCGATGGTCGGCCGGGTCGTCACGGCCGGCACCGGCCGCATCACCGGCTACCTGCCCGAGGGCGCGACCGCGCCGGCGCTGCCCGACTTCCCCGCGCTGTCCCCCGTCGCCACACTCAGCTCGGACCCGGGCTGGACCCGGGTCCGGGAGGAACTCACCCCGGACGCCTGGCAGCGCAACATCATGGACGACAACCAGGTCGTGCAGGAGCTCGAGGGGCACGGCGACCGGCTCAGCCAGCCCCGGCCGGTGGAGTTCCTCGCGTACTTCCCCGCCACCGACCACGCCGAGGCGGCCGCCGAGGACCTGCGCAACCTCGGCTTCGCGGTCACCGTCGAGCGCGGCGACGAGGCCGACTTCATCCTGCAGGCGATCCGGCGGGACGCGGTCGAGCCACCGGCGCTGCACGAGGTGACGTGGGAGGTCAGGGGCGTCGTGGAGCGTCACGACGGGGTGTACGACGGCTGGGGTTGCATGGTCCAGGCCTAAGGCGGGTTTGGAGGCCAGCCGGATGAGAAGGTTTGCCCAGCCCACCCGACCGGCGTCCACCGGCGCGACCCGCTACTGGCGGCCCAGGGCCCGCGCCAATTCCCTACCGATCTCGTTGACGAACTCCCGCTCGGCGAGCAGGACCTCGACCCCGCCGAGCCGGATCACACCGGGCCGCCATGCGGTCCGGCCGACACTGGCCGCGACGTCCATCAACCACTCGCCGTAGGCGAGCGCGACATCCGCGCCCAGCCGTCCGGCCAGCATCCGCACCGCCGCGCCGCACTCCGCAAGGACCCCCGCGCGGTCCAGTGGCGCCGCGTCGGTGGCCTGCTCGGCGAAGATCGCCGCGACGACGCCCCGGACCAGCAGCGCCCTGGAGCGCTGGCCGGCCGCGATGGCCTCGACCCCGGCGACGGCGTCGACGTTGTCATCCCCGGCGCTGGCGACGACGAGGACGAGGCGAGGAAGCCGGACGAGCCGGTCCCACTCGTGCCGGTGCAGCGGCAGGTCGACCCCGGCGCTGGGCTGGCTCGGTGTGGGCTGGCTCGACATGGCGTACCTCCCACCGCGAGCGTATGCCGAAAAGTCCGACCCAGCCGCAAATCTGCGGGTTTGCCCCTGCCGTGGCTGATCTTGTCCGGCGGGTGCTCAGCGGCCGGCGCGGGCGGGGTGGTTCGGCGGCAGCGCGCACGCGGCGGTCCCGCCGGGCATCCGGTGCCGGTTGCGGGCGACCCACCGGTACACCGGCCAGGCAAGGGCCGAGACGGGCCGCAGCCCGAGGATCGCGCCGGCGGGCCGCCACAGCAGCCGCCCGGCCAGGCCGGGCGCGGTCTTCAACAGGTCGGCGATCGCGACCGGGCCGGCGGTCGGGGCGCGGCCCGCGGTCACGTACTGCACCGCGGCGCCCGCCTGCTCCTCGGTGACGCCGAGCGCGTCCAGGTCGGTGAACTGCCACGCCACGACCTGCGCAGCGGGCCTGATGCGGTTTTCGATGAACCGGGCGCATGATGAACAGAAGGCGCAGTCACCGTCGAAGACGAACGTCGGCCTATGCATGACTCCATCATGGATCATCCGTGCGCCGCCGCAGTGGTGAGCCCGGACACCGGTTGGGAATGCTGGTAAGGGGTACGTGGTTACAACGGTGCGTACCCGACCGCCCGAAAGGATCGGACAGACATGGCAACCGTAGAACTGACCGCCGAGAACTTCGCCGAGAAGGTCGGCGGCGAGGGCATCACCCTCGTCGACTTCTGGGCCGAGTGGTGCGGGCCGTGTCGGGCCTTCGCACCGACCTACGAGAAGGTCTCGGAGAGCAACCCTGACCTGATCTTCGGCAAGGTGGACACCGAGGCACAGCAGGAACTCGCGATGGAGTTCCAGATCCGCTCGATCCCGACGCTGATGATCGTGCGGGACGGCGTCGCGGTGTTCTCGCAGCCGGGCATGATGCGCGAGCAGCAGCTCGAGTCGCTGATCAAGCAGGTCCGCGAGCTCGACATGGACGAGGTGCGGGCCCAGATCGCGGAGCACACCGCCGGCCAGCACGGCGACGCCAAGACCGACGCCAAGGCCGACGCGAAGGCCGACGCCAAGCTGGCGGAGGAGGCCCCCGAGAAGGCCACTGAAAAGGCCGCCGAGGCCGCGCCCGCGAAGGCTGAGGCCGCGGAGGCCGAGCCGGCCGGGGTCACGGAGCGTCAGAACACGGTCGAGGAAACGGTCGAGGCGTAGCTTGCGGTTCGTTCGTACACGTGTTCGAATGCAGGTGTGCGATGGGACAACCTGAAGGCATCTGGCGGTCCCGACACCGGTGACGCCGGGACAGTGCGAGCCCTGCCGCTCGCACTGCCCGGGGCCGTCGCCCGCACCTTCGACACCCCGGAGTTCCGGGGTGTCACGTTTTACGAGGTGCAGGCAAAGTCCCTGGTCAACCGGGTGCCGGGACGGTCCCGCGTGCCGTTCGAGTGGACGATCAACCCGTATCGGGGCTGTTCGCACGCGTGCGTCTACTGCCTCGCCGGCGACACCCCGATCCTCATGGCCGACGGCACCACCCGGGCCCTGGCCGACCTGCGGGTCGGCGACTCGATCATCGGCACCGTGCGTGACGGCCGGCTGCGCCGGTATGTCCCGACGACGGTGCTCGCGCACTGGTCGACCGTCAAACCGGCGCACCGCGTCACCCTCCACGACGGCACGACGCTGGTCGCGTCCGGCGACCACCGGTTCCTGTCCGACCGTGGCTGGAAGCACGTCACCGGCGCCCGGCACGGCCGGGCCCGCCGGCCCCACCTGACCACCGCCAACCGGCTCGCCGGCTTCGGCGCCCTGCCCGAGCGGCCCGCGGAGTCACCGGGCTACCGGCGGGGCTATCTCTGCGGTTTCGTGCACGGCGACGGGCACGTCGGCCCGGTCGCCCCCGCCGCGCTGCGCCGGGCCAGGACCTATGCCACGGCGTGCGGCGGCCTGCACGCGATGGCCGCCGACGACCGGGAGTTCGCGGGCGCCAGCGTCCGCGACGCGAGCGCCGTCCTCGACTGGCCCGACGTGCCCGCCCGCGACTGGCGGCAGGGGTTCGTCGCCGGTCTGTTCGACGCCGCCGGCCAGCTCGGCCCCCGCGAGCACGGCGGCCTGCCCGCCTTCGACGTGGTCGACAAGGTCGTCGTCGACTGGCTGGTCGAGTGCCTGTCCGTGCTCGGGTTCGCCACGGTGACCGACGGCACCCTGACCAGGGTGCTCGGCGGGGTCCGCGAGCGGGTGCGGTTCGGGCTGATGTGCGCCCCGGTCACCCCGACCGGCACCGCCGCCGGTGAGCTCGTCCGCGGCGACGACGGGCTGCGGGTGACCGCGATCGAGCCGCTGGGCGTCGACGTGCCGATGTTCGACATCACCACCGGCACCGGCGACTTCATCGCCGGCGGGGTGGTCAGCCACAACTGCTTCGCCCGCGGCAGCCACACCTACCTGGACCTCGACGCCGGCCACGACTTCGACTCGCAGATCGTGGTCAAGGTCAACGCCGCCGACGTGCTGCGCCGGGAGCTCGCCGCGCCGTCCTGGCCGGGCAAGCACCTGGCGATGGGCTCCAACGTCGACTGTTACCAGCGGGCCGAGGGGCGCTACCGGCTCATGCCCGGCATCATCGCCGCCCTGCGCGACCACGCCAACCCGTTCTCGATCCTCACCAAGGGCACCCTCATCGCCCGCGACCTCGACCTGCTGTCCCAGGCCGCGGCCGTGACCAGCGTCAGCGTCTCGATGTCGATCGGCTTCCTCGACGAGCCGCTGTGGCGTTCGGTGGAGCCGGGCACGCCCAGCCCCCGCCGCAGGCTCGACGTGGTGCGGCGCTTCGCCGACGCGGGCTTCGCGGTCGGCGTCCTCATGGCCCCGATCCTGCCCGGGCTCACCGACACCGCGGAGTCGATCGACGCGACCGTCGCCGCCCTCGCCGCGGCCGGCGCCGCCAGTGTCGTGCCGCTCCCGCTGCACCTGCGCCCGGGCGCGCGGGAGTGGTATCAGGCCTGGCTGACCCGCGAGCACCCGCACCTGGTGCCGCGCTACCGGCAGCTGTATGGCGACGGCGCATACACCGGCCAGGCCTACCAGCGGGAGGTTGCCGCGCGGGTCAGGCTCGCCGGGCGCCGCCACGGCCTGCCCACCGGCGGCACCGGCACCACCCGCCAGCCGTCCGCCGGACCCGCGCCGGAGCCGTCCGTCCCGGTGCCGCCGGCCGCCACCGCGGCCCCGGGACGGACATCGACGGCCCCGGCCGCACCGGTGGCACCCGCGGAAACCGCCGAACAGTTGTCGCTGCTGTGATCGACGGTCAGGAAACCGTCAGCTTGCGTGCTTAAGCTCGGTCGTATGCGTGCTCGTGCCGGTGACTTCCTGGTGCTCCTCGCGCCGACCGTGGTGGTCGGCGTGCTGGTGCCGGTCGTGACCAGAGACGACCCGGGCGCCTACGTGCCGGTGCTGCTCGTGCTGCTGATCATCGCCACGATCGGCATCGCGTTCGGGTTGATCCTGCTGGCGCAGACGACGCGGGGGCCCTCGACGTTCGCGGTCGTGGTGTGGCGGGAGCAGCCGGCGTTCCGGATCCAGCCCAGCTTCCGCCGGCAGTGCGTGTTCTACGGGGTGCTCGGCGCCGCGCTGGTGCTGATGGCGTTCAACGGGTTCCGCGTCGGGCACGTGTCGGTCCTTCGCGTCATGTCCTACGGGATCATCGTCCTCACCTCGCTGTTCCTGCTGATCATGTCGGTCCGGATGCTGCGCAGCGGCCCGCTCCTGCTCACCGCCGAGGGGATCGCGATCGACGGCGGGCGCTCGTTCGTGCCGTGGGACGCCCTCGACCTCACCTCGGAGCCCGGCACCTGGGCCGTCGGCAGTCCGGAGCTGGTGCGGGGGCGGCGGGTGCGGGAGTTCCGGCCCGGCGAGGACGTGCCGCTCGAGGTCTCGCTGTACTTCCTGACCCGGGTCGTCGACCTCTACGCCCGGCAGCCGGAACGCAGGGCCGCCATCGGCACCCCGGCGGAGCTGGAGCGGCTCCGGGGCACGCTCACCCGGCAGGTCACCTGACCGCGGCCGCCGGGCGGGGCACCGTGGACCTGTGCGGACACCGGCCCGGCGAGCGGCGGTCACCCTCGTGGCCGGCGGCTGCGTCTACTACCTGATCCCGCTGCGCCTGCTGCGCGCGACCGGCGACTGGGTGCAGGCCGGCGCCGCCGCGGTCGCGTTCGCCGTGCTGGTCACGGCCTTCCGCCGCCAGCTGCACAACTCCGTGCGCGGGGCGGGCACCGGGGCACGACTCGAGACGCTGGTCAATCTCGTCATCGTCACCGTGTTCGCGTTTTCGCTGGGGTACGTCCTGCTGGCCGGGCACGCGAACCAATTCGCCGGACTGGAGACAAAGACCGACGCGCTGTACTTCACCCTGTCGACGCTCGCGACCGTCGGCTTCGGGGACGTGCACGCGGTCGGGCAGGCCGCCAGGATCGCGGTCAGCGGGCAGATCGTGTTCAACCTCGTCTACGTCGCCGCGGCCGTCGCGGTCTTCACCGGCGGGATCCGGCGCCGGCTCGGGTCTGAACGGGTGACGCAACCGGTGGATCGGAGTCCGTAGCCTATGGCCATGACCGCGCCGCGACGCAACCCGCTGAACTGGTTGTGGGTTGCCGTCCCTCCCGCCGTGACGCTGCTGGCCGGTGGCCTGCTGCTGGCGTTCGGCGGGCCGTCCGGCAGCTCGCTGCTGCTGCCGTTCATGCTGGCCAATGTCGTCGTGCACGGCGGCAACTTCGCGGTCAACGAGCTGCGCCGCCGGGAGGAGGCGCCGGCGCGTCCCGGCTGGGAGTTCCACCGGCCGTTCCGGGAGGGCTGCGCCCGGGTCGGGCGGCTCTTCGCGGTCGCCTCGGTCCTGCTCGTCTGGGCGCTGCTGATCGACGCCGGTCCGCTCGTCGCGGCCGTTGCGCTCGCCGTCGTGGCCGCGCTGGTCACCAGCGGCGCGCGCGGCCTGATGCGGCTGGTCCGCGGCACCCCGACCGTCCGGCTCAGCGACGCCGGCGTGCGGGTCGGGGCACGGTCGTACACCTGGGACACGATCGAACGCGTCGAGCTCAACGGCGACCGCTGGCACCCCCGGGTCGACCTGCTGCTCGCCGGGCGGTCCCGGCCGGTGACGGTGCGACCGGAGGACGTCGACGGCAACCTGCTGTTCCTGCTCGACCTGATCGGCTACTACGTGGCGCACCCGGACCGCCGGACGGCGATCGGTTCGCCGGCCGAGGCGGTCCGGGTCCACGCCCAGCTCCTCGGCGCGCGCCTGTCGGCGGGGCTCACCGGCGGCCCGACCCCGATCCCGGCGCTGTAGCCCGGCCGCGGGCCGGGGCACAACCCGCGCGCTACCGTCGAGGCATGCGCAGCGCTGAGCAGATCCTGCGGGAATCCACGACCATCGCCGTCGTCGGGGCGTCGAGGGACCCGCGGAAGACCGCCCACGCGGTGCCCCTGGCGATCCAGCGGCGCGGCTGGCGGATCATCCCGGTCAACCCGTACGCCGACGAGATCTTCGGCGTACAGGCGTACCGCAGCCTCGCCGACATCCCGGAGCCGGTGGACTTCGTCAACGTGTTCCGCCCGTCCCGGGACGCGACGCAGGTGGTCAAGGACGCGATCGCGATCGGCGCGCCGGCGGTGTGGCTGCAGCAGGACATCGTCTCGCCCGAGGGGCGGGCCCTGGCCGAGGCCGCCGGCGTCGACTACGTCGAGGACACCTGCATCGCGGTGGTGCGGGCGGTGCACGCGATCAGCGGGCCCCGTACTCCTTGAGCAGGCCCCGGCTGATGATCGTCTTCTGGATCTCGCTGGTGCCCTCGCCGATGAGCAGGAACGGCGCCTCGCGCATGAGGCGTTCGATCTCGTACTCCTTGGAGTAGCCGTAGCCGCCGTGGATGCGGAAGGACTCCTGGACCACCTCGGCGCAGTACTCGCTGGCCAGGAGCTTCGCCATGCCGGCCTCGACGTCGTTGCGCTGGCCCGCGTCCTTGAGCCGGGCGGCGTTGACCATCAGCGCGTGCGCGGCCTCGATCTTCGTCGCCATCTCGGCCAGCTTGAACGCGATCGCCTGGTGCTTGACCAGCTGCGCGCCGAAGGTCTGGCGCTGCTGGGCGTAGGCGATCGCCAGCTCGAACGCGCGGATCGAGATGCCGCACGCCCGCGCCGCGACGTTGACCCGGCCGACCTCGATGCCGTCCATCATCTGGTAGAAGCCGCGACCTTTTTGCGGAGCGCCACCGAGGATCGCGCTGCCGGGCACCCGGACGTTGTCGAGGACCATCTCGGTCGTCTCGACGCCCTTGTACCCCATCTTCTCGATCTTGCCCGGGATGGTGAGCCCGGGCAGCGCCTCGTTCTCCCCGAAGCCCGGGGTCTTCTCCAGCAGGAACGTGGTCATGTTGCCGTACACCGAGTCGGCGCCGAGGTCGGTCTTGACCAGCGTCGCAACGACGGAGGAGTACGCGCCGTTGGTCAGCCACATCTTCTGGCCGTTGATGACGTAATCGTCGCCGTCGGGCACCGCCCTGGTCCGGATCGCCGCGACGTCGGACCCGCAGCCGGGCTCCGACATCGAGAACGCGCCGCGGACCTCACCCGCGGCCATCCTCGGCAGGAGGCTCGCCTTCTGCTCCGCCGAGCCGTGCTGGGCGACGAGGTACGCGACGATGAAGTGCGTGTTGACGATGCCGGACACCGACATCCAGCCCCGCGACAGCTGCTCCACGACCAGGGCGTAGGTCAGCAGCGACTCGCCGAGACCGCCGTGCTCCTCGGGGATCGTGAGCCCGAACAGGCCCATCTCGCGCATGCCGTCGACGATGTCGGCCGGGTACACGTCGCCGTGCTCGAGGTGCTGCGCGTGCGGGATGATCTCCTTGTCGACGAACTCCCGCACGGTCTCGAGGATCGACTGCTGCACGTCGGTCAGACCGGGCGTCTGGGCGAGGCGGGCCATGGTTGACCTCCATTGGTCAGCGGCGTCACAAGGAGCGGAAGTTACCGGCGGGTATGCAGGCAGTATCCCGGCTTGCCCTGCTCCGGACCAACGTGAGCAACCCACACACCGCTGTGAAATGGTTCTCAGGTGCCCTACAACAAGCTGGCCGTGACGGCCCTGGTCTGCGCGGTGCTGGTGCCGCCGTTCGGCATCCTGATGGGTCACATCGCGTGGGCGCAGACGGCGCGCACGGGCGAGCGCGGGCACGGGCTCGCAGTGGCGGCGCTGGTGATCGGCTACGTCGAGCTGCTGGTGCTGTGCGGCGTGCCGATCGTGGTGCTCGGCTTCTGACCGCACGCGGTTGACCTTGGAGGCTTCCGGCCCCTCGCGGTTGACCTTGGACAATCCGACTGGTCATAGGCAGTCGGATTGTCCAAGGTCAACGAGATGTCAGCGGTACTGCGCCTCGCGGACGCTGTTGCCGCCGTCGATGACGAGCATCTGGCCGGTGATGTACGACGCACCGGGCGAGCACAGGAACGCGATCGTGGCGGCCACCTCCTCCGGCGTGCCGGGACGGCCCATGGGGGTGCCGAAGCCCTGCTTGAGCTCCACGAGGGTGGAGGCGCCGGTGTGGATGATGCCGGGGGCGACCGCGTTGACGGTGATGCCGTCGGCGACGAGCTCCATCGCCAGGGCACGGGTCAGTCCGACGACGCCGGCCTTGGCGGCCGCGTAACCGGCCTCGGCCGGCAGGGCGTTGACGGGACCGGCGGTGGCGGCGAGGTTGACGATGCGGCCCCAGCCGTGTTCGGCCATGCCGCCGACGAAGGCGCGGCTGACCAGGAACGCGGTGGTGAGGTTGCGGTCGATCTCGGCGCGCCACTCCTCGTAGGTGAGCTGCGCGACCGGGCGCAGGACCTCTGGGCTGGCCTTGCTCGCCAGGCCCGCGTTGTTGACGAGGATGTCGACGGTGCCGACGGAGTCGATGATCGCGTCGGCGAGCGCGCCGACCTCGGCCTCGACGGTGAGGTCGGCGACGAAGCCGGTCACGCCGAGCTCGGTCGCCCGGTCGTGGATGCGCCGGGTGGTGGAGACGATGGCGACCGCGGCGCCCATCGCCTTCAGCCGGCGGGCGGTGGCGTAGCCGATGCCGTCCGGGCTGCCGGCGCCGGTGACCAGCGCGACGCGGCCGTCGAGACGGTCGATCGCTGTGCTGCCCTCGTCCTCCGCGACCGGCTCTTCGGCGAGCTCAGGCCCGGTGGACGGGACGGCCCGCAGGGTGCGGCGGGCCGAAGAGGGGCGGCTCGCGTCACGCCGGTTGCCTTTTCCGGCGGGACCGGTGGATCGTAGGTCGGGTGCCATAGGGCAAATCCTGCCTGTCCGAGCGGCTCCCGGGCAATGCGACACGGATTTCTCAGGCCGGCGGGGTGAACGTTGTCGTGCGGGACATGCCCGCGGCACGGCCCTTCGCGGAGATGACCAGGGCCATCTTGCGGGACGCCTCGTCGATCATCTCGTCGCCGAGCATGACGGCGCCGAGCTTGCCACCGGCCTCGGAGGTGTAGTGCTCATACGCGTCGAGGATGAGCTCCGCGTGGTCGTAGTCGTCCTGGGCGGGTGAGTACACCTCGTTGGCGGCGTCGATCTGGCCGGGGTGCAGCACCCATTTGCCGTCGAAACCGAGCGCCGCGCTGCGGGTGGCCACCTCCCGGAACGCGTCGACGTCGCGGATCTGCAGGAACGGCCCGTCGATCGCCTGCAGGTCGTGCATCCTGGCGGCCATCAGGATGCGCATGAGGATGTAGTGGTACGGGTCGCCCGGGTATCCGGGGATGAGCCCCCCGACGACCAGCGACTTCATGTTGATCGAGGCCATGAAGTCGGCGGGCCCGAAGATGATCGTCTGGATCCGCGGTGAGGCCGCCGCGATCGCGTCGACGTTGACCAGGCCGGCCGCGTTCTCGATCTGCGCCTCGATGCCGATCTTCCCGACCGGCAGGCCCATCGTCTTCTCGATCTGGGTGAGCGTCAGGTCCAGCCACTCGACCTGCCCGGCCGACTGGACCTTGGGCAGCATGATGCAGTCGAGGTGCTCCCCGGCGCCCTCGACGACCTCGATGACGTCGCGGTACGTCCACGGGGTCGTCAGGTCGTTGACCCGCACCACCCGGGTCTTGCCGCCCCAGTCGCCGTCGTTGAGCGCGGCCACGATGTTCTTCCGCGCGTCCGGCTTCGCGAGGGGCGCGACGGCGTCCTCCAGGTCGAGGAAGACCTGGTCGGCGGGGAGCCCCTGAGCCTTGTCGAGCATTTTCACGCTCGATCCGGGGACGGCGAGGCAGGACCGGCGAGGACGCATCGGGGTGCTCCTTAGGAGACATTCAGGTGGACCTACGCCACGGTAACCTCGTCGCGTGAGCGCACAGAATGCCCCTGTGGAAGATCTCACCGGACGCACGGTGGTGGTCACCGGCGCCAGTTCCGGGATCGGCCTGGCCGCCGCCGTCGACATGGCCCGGCGCGGCGCCCACGTGGTGCTCGTCGGCCGCGACCCCGACCGGCTGAACGCGGCCGTCGCGGCGGTCGGCGCGGCCGGCGGCGGGCGCACTCCCCCGGCGTACCGGGCGGATTTCACCCGCCTCGACGACGTGCACGTGCTCGTGGATCATCTGCGGCAGCGGTATCAGCGCATCGACGTCCTCGCGAACAACGCCGGCGGCGTGGTGGCCGGCCGGTCCCCGACCGTGGACGGGTTCGAGCCGACGATCCAGTCCAACCACCTGGCCGGGTTCCTGCTCAGCAACCTGCTGCGGGAGCAGCTACGCAGCGGCCGGATCATCAACACCGCCTCGGCCGCGCACGCGATGGGGACCGTCGACCCGGCGGACCTGCGCGGCTCGCGGAAGGCGGGGGTGTGGAAGCGGTACGGCGCCGCGAAGCAGGCCAACATCCTCTTCGCCGCGGAGGCGGCCCGCCGGTGGCCCGACATCATGTCGGCGAGCTACCACCCCGGCTTCGTGCGCAGCCGCTTCGGCGCCGGCATCGGGGTGAACCTGATGACGAAGGTGACCCCGTTCGCGAAGACCCCGGAGCAGGGCGCGGACACGCTGGTCTGGCTGGCGGCCACGCCCCGGCCGCAGCTGGTGTCGGGCGGCTACTACGAGAAGCGCAAGCCGATCCGGCCGACCGCGCAGACCGAGGATCCCCGGCTGGCCGCGCAGCTGTGGGACGCGAGCATGGCCGCGATCGGGTTCTGAGGCCCAGCGGCGCGTTCGAAGGTCTAGCGGCGCGCGCCGCGGACCTTGTGCAGGCGGAACGGGCGCTTCGGCAGCCGGGTCGCCGGTGACGGCTTCGGCGGCGCGGCCTGCGAGTCCTCGGGCAGCGGCAGCAGCGGCGCGCCGTCGGCCGGGGTGAGGCGGCTGACCACGCACTCGGCCGCCCATCGGGCGGCGAGCTCGGTGCCGCCGTTGAGCCGCTTCCCGGCGAGCTGCGGCACGAGCTCCGACCACGCCTCGCCGGCCGGGTCGAGGGCCTCGACCGTCGCGGTCCAGGTGACGATCCGCCCGCCGTGGTCGCCGCGCAGGGTGACCTCGGCGGTGCCCGACTCGGCGAGGCCGGGCGCGGCCTGCTCCCCGGGGCCGCTCACGACCAGCAGCGACCCGCCGAGCCACGCGCACCAGACCAGGTAGGACGGGCCGGCGCCGGGCACGGCGAGCCAGGCGACGGCGGCCTTCTTGGCGGCCTCTTCGACCAGCGGTTCCACGTCCTCCATCCAATCACAACGGCGGGCGCGGCGAACGGTCCTGGAACTCCGTGGATCCGTACGCCAGCGCCCGCATCCCGGCCGGCCACGCGGCCCACCCGCCCTTGTGCAGCAGCGCGTCGACGAACTGCTCGGCGCTGGGCAGCTTGGCCCACACCGACGGCAGGAACGTGGCCCGCCGGGCGCCGTCGGTGAGGATCAGCCCGTGCACGTGCGGGACGAGAGCCTCCAGCAGCACCCTCCGGCTGCCGGCGGGCAGGTCCGCGGGCTGGTCCAGGACGGAGACCTTCACGTCGAGCTCGGGCCAGTCGGCGACGGTGACCGGCGGCACCCGCGGATCCTGCATCGCCCGGACGGCGTTGTGCACGACGTCGCGGTGCAGTGGCCGGACCGGCTCCAGGGTGCCGACGCAGCCGCGGAGGGCACCGCCGCGCTCGAGCGTGACGAACGAGGCACCGTCGGCGTGCACCGGGCCGGAGCGCGGGAGCTGGGCGGTCAGCCGCTCGCCGGACAGCCGCGCGCGGACGGCGCCCGCCGCGAGGCCGGCGAGCAGTCGTCCATCCACCGGTGACAATGGCGCCGTCACCAGTTCAGCATAGGCCCGGCCAGCACCGGCGCGCCGACCGTCGCGGGCAGTGGCATGCGGCCGGCGACCAGCTCGGGGATCTGGTCGAGGCTGGTGATGCGGGCGCCGTCCCAGTCGAGGTCGGCGTGGAAGGTGAGGTGACCACCGAGGTCGGGCGCGTCGAGCTGGACGGCGGTCAGGCCGAAGCGGCGGGCGCCGGTGAGTTCGTGGCCGCCGCCGTCGCCGACGTACAGGCAGGCCTCGGGGTGGACGCCGAGCCGTTCGCAGGCGGTGCGGTACATCGCGGGATGTGGTTTGGCCTGTCCCACCTGTGAGGAGTAGACGCCCACGTCGAAGAGGCGGCCGAGCGGCGTGCCGGGCAGCACCGACGGCAGCTCGAACCAGCAGTCGCTGACGACGGCGGTGCGCACGCCCCGGTCGCGGAGCAGACGCAGGACGGGCTCGGCTTCGGGGCGCGGTGGTGCGTCCTGCTGGAGTGAGGCGACGCGCAGGTCGGCGGCCGTGCGCAGGCGCGCCGGGGTGGGCTGCACGCCGAGCTCGGCGCAGAGCGCCCGCAGGCCCGTTAAGACGCTGCCGTAGGCGCCCTTGGCCCGGTCGTCGAAGGTACGGTCCAGCAGGGCCAGCCAGGCGTCGGGGTCCACGCCGAGGACCTCGGCGGTCTGCCGGTGTCCGTCACCGCGCACGACGGCGGTCGTACAGGTATTGAAGTAGTCGAAAAGGACAGCGCTAAACACCGTTCGGCCCTCCAGGAATCGTCCGAAAGTATGAGTGCATCGATTCGGTCTACTGCCAAGGAGGTGGACCCGGTGTCGGATCCCAGACAATTTTCACAGAATGACAACATCGGCGTATGCGTCAGATCGGACTACCCGCGATCGTTGCCCTTGCCGTCGCGATCGTCGCGGTCTCGTCGTCGGCGCCGCTGATCGCCTACGCCGCCGCGCCCGCACTCGCGATCGCCTTTTGGCGCAACCTGCTGGGCGTCGTCGCGGTCGCCCCCGTCGCGGTCGCCGTGCGCCGCGACGAGTTCCGCTCGAAGGTCCTCGGCGCCAGCGTCCTGTCCGGCGTCTGCCTCGCCGTCCACTTCGGCACCTGGGTCCCCAGCGCGAAGCTGACCAGCGTCGCGATGTCCGTCGCGCTGGTCAGCACCACGCCGATCTGGACCTCGCTGATCAACGCGATCCGCGGTGTCCCGGTCCCCGCGAGCACCTGGGCCGGGGTCGGTGTCGCCGTCCTGGGCGTCGCCCTCGCCACCGGCGCCGATCCCGACCTGTCGGGGCGGGCGCTGCTCGGCGACGCCCTGGCACTCGCCGGCGGGATCGCCGCCGCCGGATACACGATGCTCGGCGCGCACGCCCGCGGGTCGATCTCGACCAGCACGTACGCGACGGTCTGCTACTCGATCTGCGCGATCGTGCTCGGGGTCGGCTGCCTGGTCGGCGGGCAGGACCTGACCGGCTACCCGGCGCAGACGTGGCTGGCTCTCGCGGCGATGACCGTCGGGCCGCAGCTGCTCGGCCACACCCTCATCAACTACTCCCTGCGCCGCGTGCCGCCGACCATGGTCGCCGTGCTGCTCCTGCTCGAGGTGCCCGGGGCACTGGTGATCGCCTGGCTCATGCTGGACCAGCTGCCGGCGGCGCAGACGCTGCCCGGGATCGCGCTGCTGCTCGCCGGCGTCGCGATCGTCGTGGTGGGAGAACGCCGGCGTCAGCCGACGAACGGCGGCACGATCATCTCCCCGGAGGCGACGGCCACGACGTGGCCCGACACGGTCGCCGACACGGCCTCGCCGCCGGTGGCAGTGACGGAGCAGGTCAGCAGGGACGGGCGGTGCATCTCCGAGCCCTGACGGATCTGGTAGCGGCTGACCCCGTCACCCGGCAGCAGCCCCGACGCGACCAGCCAGACCCCGAGTCCCATCGCCGCCGAACCGGTCGCCGGGTCCTCCGCGACGCCGGCGTCCGGCACCAGCACCCGCACGTGCGCCTCGTGCCGCTCCGCGTCCCAGTGCAGCACGCTGACGTTGTCCACGAGGCCACCGGGGCGCAGCCGGCCGACGGCGTCGTCGGTGACGGACAGGAAGGTGAACGGCAGCCCGGCCCCGGCGTTGCGCGGCGCCGGCCCGACGTAGTCCGCCTCGTCGAGGCCGACCGCGGCGAGCAGCGGCGCCTGGTCCAGGGCCGGTCCGACGGTCGGCCGGCCGCCGGTGACGACGGCGCTGCCGTGGACCTCGTCGATGGTGATCGGGATCAGGCCGGCACCGCACTCCTGCACCACCTCCGCGTCCTTGACCAGGCCGTCCCGGCGGAGGGTGACGGCGCAGCCGACGCTGGGGTGCCCGGCGAACGGCAACTCCGTGCCGGGCGTGAAGATCCGGACCCGGTAGGTCGCCTCGGGCACCGTCGGCGGCAACACGAAGATCGTCTCGGAGAGGTTGAACTCGCGGGCGATCGCCTGCATCTGCTCACCGGCGAGGTCGCCGGCGTCGAACACGATCGCGAGGGGGTTGCCGGTGAAGGGGCGATCGGTGAACACGTCGACGACCTTGTACCGCAACATCATGCTTCGAGCGTATGTGAGACGGGCGGCCCAGGAGCGGTCCAACCGCGAGCCGGTGGTCTTCTTCAGTAGTCTTGAACCTCGTGAGCACCGCGCCCAGGGTCTATGTCGCGCGCCTCGCCGGCCTGAGCGTGTTCGACCCGAACGGTGACCAGGTCGGTCGGGTGCGGGACGCGGTCGCGCGCGCCCGGACCGACGACCTGCCGCCGAGGGTCGTGGGGCTGGTCGCCGAGATGCCGATGCGGCGGCGGATCTTCCTGCCGATCGGCCGGATCACCGCGATGGAGCCCGACGCGGTGGTGCTCAACACCGGCACGCTGAACCTGCGCCGGTTCGAGAAGCGCCAGGGTGAGCTGCTGGTCCTGGAGGACTTCATCGACCGGCACGTCAGCGTCCCGGCGACCGGCCGCACCGGCACCGTCGTCGACGTCGCGATGGAGGCCGACCGGACCGGGACGTGGGCGTTGAGCCGGGTCGCGGTCCGCGAGTACAGCGGCCGGCTCACCCGCCGCGGTCACCTCAACCAGCTCGAATGGGGTGAGGTCGCCGGGCTCGCCGGCACCCCCCACGCGCAGGGCACCGCCGGCATCCTCGCGGTGCTGGACAACATGCGCCCCGCGGACCTCGCCAACGTCCTGCAGGACCTGTCGGAGAGCCGCCGCGTCGAGGTCGCCACCGCCCTGGACGACGAACGGCTCGCCGACGTCCTCGAGGAGCTGCCCGAGCACGACCAGCTGGAGATCATGGCCGCGCTGGAGCCGGAACGGGCCGCCGACGTGCTGGAGGAGATGGATCCGGACGACGCGGCGGACCTGCTCGCCGAGATGCCCAAGGGCGAGCAGGAGGTGCTGCTGGACCTCATGCAGCCCGACGAGGCCTCGCCGGTCCGCGCGCTGCTGGACTACCTGCCCGGCACCGCCGGCTCGGTGATGACGTCCGAGCCGATCGTCATGGCGCCGCACGAGACGGTCGCGGAGGCCCTCGCGCGCATCCGGGAGCCGCAGCTGTCGCCGGCCGTCGCCGCCGGGGTGTTCGTGACCAGGCCGCCGATGGCGACACCGACCGGGCGGTACCTCGGTGTCGTGCACTTCCAGCGGCTGCTGCGCGAACCGCCGTCGGCGCTGCTCGGCGGGGTCGTCGACAACGACATCAAGCCCCTCGCGCCGCAGTCCACGCTCGGGGAGATCACCCGGCGGATGGCGACGTACAACCTCGTGGTCATGCCGGTCGTCGACGACAACGACCGGCTCGTCGGCGCCGTCACCGTCGACGACGTCCTCGATCACCTGCTGCCCGAGGACTGGCGCGACCGTGAGCACGCCGAACCCGCGTTCCTGAACCCGGCCGGCACGGCGGCCCGCGTGCTGGACGGGGGTTCCGGCCGCTTCCTCACCGGCCCGGCGTCCACCACCACCGGCGACGCCGACGGCGGCGGCGGCGGCGGCGACGCGGGCGACGGGGCGGCCGGTAATGGCTGACCGGCGGCGGCTCGATCAGCCGCGGGAGCCGGGACGGCTGAAGCTGCCCCGCTTCGACCCGGAGGCCTTCGGCCAGTGGTCGGAGGGGATCGCCCGGTTCATGGGGACCGCGAAGTTCCTCGTGTACATGACGGTCTTCATCCTGGCCTGGATCGTATGGAACACGCTCGCGCCGAGGGGCTGGCAGTTCGACCCGTACACCTTCACGTTCCTGACGCTGATCCTGTCGCTGCAGGCGTCCTACGCGGCCCCGCTGATCCTGCTCGCACAGAACCGGCAGGCGGACCGGGACCGGCTCGCCGGCGAGGAGGACCGCCGCCGCGCCGCCGCGCAGAAGGCGGACACCGAGTACCTCGCCCGCGAGATCGCGTCGCTGCGCATCGCCGTGGGTGAGGTGGCGACCCGCGACTTCCTGCGTTCTGAGCTGGCCCGGATGAGCGAGGAGCTCGACGAGGCCGCGGTCCGCCGGGCCAAGCTGGAGCGGAAGAAGGCGAAGAAGACGTCCCTGGACGAGCCCGTCGAAGAGGACGATCTGCATCCGGACGACGATCCACCGCGCCGCCGGGCCCGCTCAGGCCGCTGAGCCTTGCATTTTTCCGCCGGTACGACGTCGCCCCCGCCCCGGCCCTGCCACCGCGCACCGGCCGTCTCCGGCCCGCCGCTGCGCTCACCCGCCACCGGGCCGCTGCCGCCCTGTCGCCGCCGTGTGGTCGCGGCCGCGCGCTGACCGCCACCGGCCCGCCACAGTGCACTGGCTGTCTCGTGCCGGCTCCTGCGCTCTGGCCGTCTCGTGTCGGCCCCTGGCGCGCCAGCGTCTTGCGTCGGCCTTGTTGTTGGCCCTGGCACGCCGGCCGTCTTTGCGTCGGCCCCTGGCGCAC
>NZ_JBHSIU010000025.1:0-2213 GCF_042653625.1 Dactylosporangium cerinum
ACGACTACCTGCACGAAGGTGTCGACGTCCTCGCCGCGCGCTCACCCGGCCTGCACGGCGCGGGCCGGCGTGGCCGATGTCGACGTTGCCGAGGACCGGGACGTCGCGGGTTGCCGAGGGCGTCGAGGACGATGTCGGCCAAGGTCGGGGACGCGTCGAGGCCGGCAATGTCGCGTGGAACGCCCACGACCATGCCGGAGATGCGGTCGAGGATGCCGGCGTGGCGTAGCACCTGGAGGTAGGTCCACACGTAGGACGCCTCGCCGCCTAACTCTTCCCAGAACAGCACGGCGCCGTCGTACCGGTCGAGCGGCACAGCGAACGGCGTCGCCTGCACCAGGGCGATGCGGTTGATCACGCCGCCGATCAGGTGGCCTTCGGCGCGGCCGGGGCGCCAGCATTCCCACGGCGACGCAGCGGGCAGCGCACCGAGCGCCGTGGCGTCGGTCAGCAGCCTCGAATACAGCGGTGCTGCCGCCGACGGAGCCGGCAGCCACCGACGCGGGAGGACAATGCGCTGCTCGCCGAGCTCGCGAGGGACGGCCGCGCTCCACTGGCCGGGCTGGCGGCGGCGACCGGCTGGTCGGAGACCACGGTCCGGCGGCGCCTCGAGGACCTGTGCCGGGGCGGTGTGCTGTATTTCGATGTGGAGATCGAGCCGGCGCTGCTCGGCTACCACGCGGAGGCGATGATGTGGCTGACCGTGGCCCCGGCCGCACTGACCGCCACCACCCGGGCGCTCTTCGGCCATTCGCAGATCGCGTACGCCGCGGCGACCACCGGCCCGGCCAATGTCGCGGCCGCGGTGATCTGCCGTGACCTGGGCGACCTCTACGAGTACATCGCCGCTGACATCGGTGCCCTGGACGGGGTGACGTCGGTCGAGACCGCGCCGGTCGTGCGCCGCGTCAAGGCCGGCGGGGCGCTCCTCGTGCCATGATCGCCTCGGGGCAGCGTGGTCCGACGAAGATCAGTATGGTTTCGCCGTGCGCCGTCTTCGTCTCATTCTGCCCCTCGTCGTTGCTCTCGCCGGCGATGCTGCCTGCACCGGATCATCAGATCCGGTCGCGGCCCCGTCCTCGACCTCCGCTTCCTCCCCTTCCACCTCACCGTCAGCCTCGCCGTCCGCGGTCGCCAGCAGCCCGAGCGGGCCGCTCGTGCTGCAATTCACGGCGAAAACCCTGGCCGGCGCCGACTTCGCCGGTGCCGGCCTCGCCGGAAAGGCCGCCCTGCTGTGGTTCTGGTCGCCGTCCAGCATGACCTGCGCCGAGCAGGCCGTGGGCGTCAGGAGGGTCGCGACGGGCTACGCAGGCAAGATCAACGTCGTCGGCATCGCGGTCGACGGAGATGCCGCCGCGCAGCGCCAGTTCATCGACAAATGGGAGCTCGACAAGGTGACGCACCTGTCCGGCGCCGACGGCGCGGTGGCGAAGCGGTTCATGACCACGGGAGCGGGGATCTACGTCATGATCGACAGCGCCGGTGAGCTCAAGGACGTCGGGACGTTGAACAACGACCGCCTGCTCTCGAGAATCGACAGGCTGGTCGGACCCATCCCCGTGGGTTAAGACCGTGAGCCATTCCGCGCAAGGTGTTGATCACTGATGGTCATGTTGTTCGGGCGTGGTCGAAGTGCAGCAGGACGAGGGCGGCGGCGACGATCCTGCCGATCTGCCAGGGGCACAGGCTGACGTTGCGGAGTGCTTTGAACGTGCCTTTGAGCAGGGCGTTGCCGCGTTCGGCGATGGCGCGTACGGCGTTGTGGGCGTGGTTGAGCTGCTGCTGGTGCAGGGTGAACCGGCCGTCTTTGGGTTTCTTGAACGCTACGGTGATGGTGCCAGCTTCGCCTTCGTAGCCGAGGTCGCCGAGGGTGCGCAGGTCGGCGGCGGTTGTGGTGAGGGCGGGCAGGATCTCGGCGTGGGCGCGCACGGCGGTGGTGTCGTGTTCCCGGCCGGGTCGCACATCGGAGGTCCAGATCGGCCAGCCGTCCGGGGCTGTGATGACCTGGATGTTGCCGCCGTGCTGGGCGTGTTTGCCGGACCACCACAGGTCCACGCCGGGGGTCGGGCCGGGGGTGCGGCACCGGTCCGTCTCGATCAGGGTGCCGTCGATCGCGACGTGGCTGTAGCCGGCGGCCTTGGCCGCCAGGAGCGCGCCGTGCAGGCCGGGTGAGCGCGCGGCGAGGACGTCGACACCTTCGTGCAGGTAGTCGT
>NZ_JBHSIU010000026.1:0-3753 GCF_042653625.1 Dactylosporangium cerinum
GGGCAGGTTGATGCAGGCGTTGCCGGCTGGTGGGGTGATGGTGGCGGTGCAGGCTGCTGAGGCGGAGGTGCTGCCGCTGTTGGGGGCTGGGGTGGAGATCGCCGCGGTGAACGGCCCGGCCGCGGTGGTGATCTCTGGTGCCGAGGCGCCGGTGCTGGACTTGGCGCAGCGGCTGGCTGCGATGGGACGGGCGACGCGTCGGTTGCGGGTGTCGCATGCGTTTCATTCGGTGTTGATGGAGCCGATGCTGGCTGAGTTCGAGCGGGTGGTGCGGGGGTTGTCGTTCAACGCGCCGGCGGTGCCGGTGGTGTCGAACGTGACCGGGTTGCTGGCTGGGGATGAGGTGTGTACGGCGGAGTATTGGGTGCGGCATGTGCGTGCGGCGGTGCGGTTCGGGGATGGGATCCGCTGCTTGCATGAGCAGGGTGTGCGGGTGTTCGTGGAGTTGGGTCCGGGTGCGGCGTTGACCGCGATGGTCCAGGACAACCTCCCCGAGACAGCGGCAGAGCGGTCGGTGTTCGTGGCCGGGCTGCGTCGTGAAGGTGCTGAGGTTGAGTCGTTGCTGCTGGCGGTGGCTCAGGCGTTCACCGCTGGGGTGGGGGTTCGGTGGCCGGCGGTGTTCGCCGGCGTTCCCGCTACCCGGGTCGACCTGCCGACGTATGCGTTCCAGCGGGAACGGTTCTGGTTGGACGCACCGGATCAGATCGAGCCCGCGTCCGGGCGGTCGGCGACGGCGTCGGAGACGTGGTTTTGGGATGCCGTTGAACATGAGCGGATCGAGGCGCTCGCGCGTGAGCTGCAGTTGGATGTACAGGACGGCGGTTCGTCGCTGGGTGTGGTGTTCCCAGCGCTGTCGCAGTGGCATCGGAAGCTGCGGGATCAGACGTCGGCGGGCCAGTGGCGGTACCAGATCAGGTGGCAGCCGTCGTCGGATGTCCGGACCACGCTGCCGTCAGGGTCATGGCTTGTCCTGGTTCCCGCTGGTCTGTCGTTGAACCCGGGGGTGTTGTCGGCGGTTGAGGCGTTGCAGGAGTGCGGAGTCGATGTTGTTCGCGCGGAGGTGGACGCAGCCGTCGATGATCGCAACACGCTCGCGGAGCGGATCAGCGGCGAGCTGAGCCGGCTGTCGGATGACGGGGCAGGCGGGGTGGTGTCGTTGCTGGCGTTGGATGAGTCTCCGCATCCGACGTATGAGGGCATTTCCAACGGCTTGGCGGCCACGGTGCTGTTGGTGCAGGCGTTGGGGGACGCGGGTGTGCAGGCTCGGTTGTGGTGTGTGACCCAAGGCGCGGTGTCGACGGGTCGTTCGGATCCGTTGGCCGGTGCGGTGCAGTCGCAGATCTGGGGTTTGGGCCGGGTGGTCGGTCTGGAGCACCCCGAGCGGTGGGGCGGCTTGATTGACCTGCCCGGGACCGTCAATGCGCAGTCCGCGCTGCGGATGTGTCGCGTGCTCGCCGATCCGGGTGATGAGGATCAGGTGGCGATCCGTTCCTCGGGTGTGTATGTGAGAAGGCTGCTGCGGGCTTCCCTGGACGGGGTTTCGGCGGATCGGCGGTGGAAGCCGCGTGGTTCGGTGCTGGTGACCGGTGGTACGGGCGCGTTGGGTGCGCATGTCGCTCGGTGGCTGGCTCGCGGCGGCGTCGAGCATCTCATTTTGACCAGCCGGCGGGGTATTGACGCCCCGGGTGCGGTGCAGTTGCGGGACGAGCTTTCCGGGTTGGGTGTGCAGGTGCAGGTCGTGGCCTGCGATGTGGCTGATCGGGATGCGGTGGCGACCCTGTTGGCGTCGGTGCCGGCCCAGTACCCGCTGACCGCGGTGGTGCACGCTGCGGGGGTATTGGACAACGGCAAGTTGGACGAGGCGCAGCTGTCTGGCTTTGCTGAGGTGATCAAAGCCAAGGCGTGTGGTGCGGCGCATTTGGATGCTCTTCTTGCGGATACGCCGTTGGATGCGTTCGTGGTGTTCTCCTCGGTGGCGGGGGTGTGGGGCAGCGGAGGCCAGGCCAGTTACGCCGCGGCGAATGCGTTCCTGGACGCGTTGGTGCAACGGCGCCGTGCCCGTGGTCTTGCTGCCACGTCGGTGGCGTGGGGAGCCTGGGCCGGTGACGGGATGGCTGGTGTGGCTGCCCAGCAACTGCAGGACTATGGCATGGCGGCGATGGAGCCGGGGCTGGCGCTGACGGCGTTGGGCCAGGTTCTGGACCATGACGAAACGTGTGTGGTGGTCGCGAACGTGGACTGGCAACGGTTCGTGGAGACGTTCGCGTGGGCCCGTCCGAGCCGTCTGGTGGAGGCGTTCCGGGACCAACGGCCGCAGGGGTCGTCGGTGTCTGCCGATGGGTCGGCGTTGTCCCGCCGGCTGGCCGAGGTGCCCGCATCGCAGTGGCGGGCGGTGGTTCTGGACGTGGTCCGCGGCGAGATCGCCGCAGTGCTGGGGCATGCCACCGCGGCCGCGGTGGACCCGGACCGGGCGTTCACCGAGGCCGGGTTCGACTCGCTGACCGCCGTGGAACTGCGGAACCGGCTGGGGACGGTGACCGGGTTGCGCTTGCCGGCGACGCTGGTGTTCGACCACCCGACTCCTGCCGCGCTGGCCGCCTACGTGACCGAGCAGGTCGCTGGGACGGCGGGGGCTGCAGCGCCGGCTGCAGCGCCGGCGCCGGCGTCGGTGGATGAGCCGATCGCCATTGTTGGGATGGCGTGTCGACTGCCGGGGGGTGTGCGGTCTCCGGAAGGGTTGTGGGATCTGGTCGCGTCCGGCGGTGATGGGATCTCGGAGTGGCCGGCGGACCGGGGCTGGGATGTGGACGGGCTGTTCGACCCGGATCCGGACCGGTCGGGGACGAGCTACGTGCGGGACGGCGGGTTCCTGTATGACGCCGCGGATTTTGATGCGGGGTTCTTCCGGATCAGTCCGCGTGAGGCGCTGGCGATGGATCCGCAGCAGCGGCTGTTGCTCGAGGCCGCGTGGGAGGTGTTCGAGCGGGCGGGTATCGACCCTGGCTCGCTGAAGGGCACGGATACCGGGGTGTTCGCCGGCACCAACTATCAGGGCTACGCCGACCAGCCCTCGGATCCGGGGCAGAACACTGACGGACAGAACGTTGAGGGGCATCGGCTGACCGGTATCGCCGGGAGCGTGGTGTCGGGTCGTTTGGCGTACACCTTCGGGTTGGAAGGACCCGCGGTCACGGTGGACACGGCGTGTTCATCGTCGTTGGTGGCGCTGCATCTGGCGTGTCAGTCGTTGCGGCAGGGAGAGAGCTCACTCGCGCTCGCCGGTGGCGTGACCGTGATGGCGTCGCCGATGGTGTTTGTCGAGTTCAGTCGGCAGCGGGGTTTGGCCGTCGACGGTCGCTGCAAGTCCTTCGCGGGTGCCGCGGATGGTACGGGGTGGAGTGAGGGTGTCGGGTTGCTGCTGTTGGAGCGGCTGTCCGATGCCCGGCGCAACGGCCATCAGGTGTTGGCGGTGGTGCGTGGTAGTGCGGTGAATCAGGACGGTGCGAGCAACGGGTTGACCGCACCGAACGGTCCTTCGCAGCAGCGGGTGATCCGGCAGGCCCTAGCAAATGCGCGCCTGTCGCCTGTTGAGGTGGACGCGGTCGAAGCGCATGGCACCGGGACGGTGTTGGGTGACCCGATAGAGGCGCAGGCGCTGCTGGAGGTGTACGGCCGAGAACGACTCGAACGCGAGCCGGTGTGGTTGGGGTCAGTGAAGTCGAACATCGGTCACACCCAGGCCGCGGCTGGCGT
>NZ_JBHSIU010000027.1:0-125817 GCF_042653625.1 Dactylosporangium cerinum
CCTTCAGCTTCGGCAGCGACGCGCCCCGAACCGGCCAAACAACCAAGATCACCAACAGCATCATCTCCGTGAATGATCACTGCGACCATGTGGGCGCCGTCGAAGCCGGCGCTGTTCGTGCAGTCCGACGCTCGGCCCTCAGGTAGCCGTTGGTAGCCTACGGCCTGGCTTCACAAAAGTGTGGGCCAGAGCCCCGTTCTCACCGACAAAGCCGGGCTCAGACTGACGAACTGGTAGGCCTGACTCGGGCGACCTCTCCGCGTGCTGCTGTAGCCGGCGCACAACGCCGGCGTCCGAAGGTATGCCCGCCGCTGCTGACCGGCGCTTGGAACCGGCTCAGGCAACGCCAGCCACGGCCTGCCACGAAGGCCGGTCGTTGGGCAGGCCGAGCCGTGAAAATGTCCCATCCCAGGCTTCGAGGTGGCGGCCCAAGGACGACAGCGCCCGGATGTCAGACTCGCGGAAGGGCGCGTGCCGGGCGACCGTCTCGGCGAATCGGCGCTGGACGGGCGTGGCCGCCGCCGGCGACGGCAGTCCGTCTGGGAAGACCACACGCAGGTACGGCTCGGCCAGCGCGCCGAACACCCGGCGTTGCTCGCCGACATCGAGATACGTCGGGGCAGACGGCACCGCGACGATCGCCGCCGGCAGGAGGCGGTCGACGTCACGGACGGCCGCGCACAGCCGTTCGGCGAGCGCGGCTTCCGGGTACGGCAGGGCCGAGAGCCCCATCATGCCCTCGAACCCCTGCATGCCGATGACGGCCGGATTCCTGGACGCCTCGGCCAGCAGCACGGTGTTCGCCTCGGGATCGTCGGCAAACGCCGGAGCAAGCGCGGCGCACACCCGCACACCCGGATGCGGGTCGCGCAGCCACGCACGCGGTGCCCCGCCCAGTTCACCGGCGCCCAACAGCATCGAGGCGCGATGGTGCGCGTCGGCCGAGGCGCACTCCGCCAAGTGGTACGCCAGCAGCCGAGGCCGATGCACCACCAGGTCGGGGTGGCCGCTCAACGTCGCGGCAGTCAAGGCCGCACAACCCCGCAGTGCCGGCGCCTGGGCGCTCAACAGTGGCTCGATCGTCGCGTAAACCTCGGGCAGCAGGTCGAAACAGTCCACGCGCGCCGCAGCCAGCAGCACCTCACCCGGCGCGTCGGCGTCTGTCCAGTCCAGGACGAAACGGCGTTCGCACAAATACCTGGTCAGCCACTCACGCACGTCGGGCGCGTCACGCCGGGACGCTGTCGCGCGGTCGATGCCCGCGAGCACTTCACGGGCGACCTCACGCAAGAACCAAATGGCCGCACTGCGCAGCGTCGGGTCCTCGCCGCCGAACTCGGGCTCTCCGATCGTCCGGACGAGGTACCGCACTCCCTCGACGGTGGCCGGAGTCAGGTTTCCGCCGCAGTACAACGCCGACCACAGAAACGAGTACGGCGCACGCCAGAACGGCTCGTCAGGACCCTGAGGACGGTCGTCACCCCGGCGAAGGTCGTCGAGGAGGGCCAAGTCGTCACCGGACGGCCCATAGGCGTGGAAGGACACGGCTCGCCGTCACCGGCACGAGCGCCGCAGCAGGCTGGTCATGCCGAGAAACCCTAACAGGGCTAGCCCCGGATGCCTCGACCACAAGCACAGGTGCCCGCTCATCGGCCAAGACAGGAAGCGTCGCCGGGGCGCGGCGCTCGCTGTGACGACCACGGTGCCGCCGCCGCGCGAGACCAGCGGCATGCGTGCACCTGATCTTGGAAACTATCGCATCGCTGGAGAAATGGCACAGGTGCTGCAACGTGGATTCGACGCTTCTATGGGTAGTGCCCAGACGAAGTGCGGGAACTCCGCGGGCAGTAGCTGGTCCGGGCAGCCGCCTGACCCGCTGTATTGAGGGATGAGCATCGGAGGCCGGAGTGTTTCAGGCAGGGGATGTCCGAGAGTGGCTCGGCCACGATGTCGTTGACACCGACGGCCATAAGGTCGGCACGCTGGAGTCGATCTATGTCGACACCTCCACCGATCAGCCCTCGTTCGCCACAGTCACAGTGGGACTGCCGACACGGCACCGCTTGGTGTTCGTGCCGTTGACCGACGCCACCGTCGGTCCCGGCTACCTCAAAGTGAGGTACCTCAAGAGTCAGGTCAAGGCCGCTCCGTCGATCGATACCGATGGAGAACTCCCAGCCAGCGACGAAGCGGGGATCTTCGCGCACTACAACCTCGTCTACGCTCAAGGGGCCAGTGGCGAACGACGCCTCGCGCGCCGGTAATGATCATTCACGGAGATTGCGCCAGAGCCGAGTTCCGGCACCAGATGTCGCCGAGTTTCGGGACCATCGGGATCTCGCCGCTGCCGATGTTCGCGAGTTTGAGCGCCACCCTGCGGCGAGGGCCAGCTCACGTATCGTCGGCCGCGCACCGCTTACGCACGGTGACGGGTGTTGGAGATGGGCGCGCCTTGTTTGCGGGATGAGCGGATGCCATGATCGTCGCCGGATACCTCGATCCCCAGGTCTCAGCGAACTCCAGGAACCGCTCCGTCGAGGCGGCCTCGGTCGCGGCCGCGCGCTGTCCTCGTCATCGGGTCGCTGCCGTCCATCGGCGGGGAACCCGCCTGCGGCGGCACCACAGAGGCACCTGGCCCGGGTCCAGGGCGACCGGGCCCTGCCGGCGCTCCTCGGCCTGTTCGCGGGTCCAGGACTCGGGCCCGGTGACCGCGGGCGCCGCGTCGTTCACGTGCCTGGATCAAATGCACAGTTCGTGGACCAGCGACCACTCCAGACACTGCCCATTCGACACGGATTCCCAACACGTCCGCCGGTTCCGCAACGCAACTGTGCCGCTCGGCTCACGCGGCGAGCGCCGCTCGAAGTACCGCCGTCGCTCGTGACGACCACAGCACGTGTGCGGCCAGGTCCGGCCCGCCCCGCGCGTCCGTCATGAGCATCAGTTCGTTGGCCATGTCGACGCCGGAGGAGTCCGAGCCGACGGCGATACGGGTGCCGTCCAGACCGTGCTCGCCACCGTGCTGGGCAATCCATGTTGCGGCGACGTAGTTCTCCTCGACCGCTACCGGAATGCGGGCGTTCGGGGAAAGGGCGTAGTCGACGACGACGACCGCCGCCTGCACCGCCGCCGCCATTCTGAAAGCCTGCCGGTGGGTGTCGGCGTCGCTGAATGCCGCATCGCCGCCGTGCACGTAGATTACGACGGGCAGCGGTCCGGGCACGCCGAGCGGCCGGAACAGCCGCAGCCAGGTCTGGCCGGCCGGGCCACCGGGCACCATGATGTCCTCGCCATCGACGATCCCGCCAGCGACCACGGCCGGCCTCCGCGCCGCCGCCGGGCTGCGACGCGGCGCCAAGGCCGGCTTCGGCGCGGTAGGTGCGAAGGCATGCGAGGCACGCTTCGGCGCTGGTACGGCAACGGTCTTCGACATCGTGGTCATCGCAACTCCAATCCGGCAGCCGCCGAGTGAACGGCAGCAGTTCCTGGCCAGCTCCTGGCCTGACAAGAGAAGCGTGCGATCGCCGTGACTACCCGGGCATGGGTCATTTGACCGCATTGGTACTGCGGGCCGCAGCGATCCTGTCCGAGGGCGGCCTGCGGCCCGCACTCAATGCGCTGGCCCGCCGTTCCGCCGTCGCAATAGACCTCGACCTCCACCTCAACGGCCGGCTCGCCGAGCCCGTCGAGATGGCGGCGTACTACATCGTCGCCGAAGCGCTTGCGAACCCCACCAAACATCCGCACACTTCGCTCATGCGCATCGACGTGGCGGTACTTGATGGTCGCCCGCACCTGTCAATCGCAGACGACGGCGTGGGTGGCGCTGATCCGGCACGTGGTACCGGCCTCATCGGACTTACCGACCGGGTCGAAGCGTTGAACGGCACAATGAGCTGATTTCATCCTCGTTGGCGTGGTCCCCACCAGGGCAGGATCGGCGGCAGGTCGGTCAGAAGGCGTGCCGGTCGTTTGGGTTCGGGTGATTCGCCGTCGTCGGTGTCCCAGCGGCGTCCGTACTGGTCGGGGAGATCGCCCCATCCGAAGTACGGCAGCGGTTGTGGTGGGACGATGCCGAGTTCGTCGAGCGGATCGATGCGTTGCGCGGCGACGGTGCACAGATGGGCTCAGTCGTCGCCGAAGTCGAACAGGTAGGCGAACTGTTCACCGGGGGTGAGCCGGCTCAGCTTGGTGGCGTCGCTGTCGAGGCTGCCCCCGGGTGCCTCGCCGTCCCACTGATCGAGGGCGGTGATCTCCGCGCCGGTGGCGAGGGTGAACATGTGCATGTGGGCCAGGTCCCACCGTGCGAAGGCCAGGTCGATCGCCCCGGCGAGCTGGCCGAACGAGTGAGACCGGGCCGCCGCGAAGATCCGGCCCGGCCGCGGCCAGAAATCGACCCCTCGACCACCAACCAACTCCACCCGAATCGACAGCCAGGTGCGGGCCATCCTCGACACTCCTGCTCGTCCCGGCCGTGATCGAACACGCCGCGTGTCGATCGTCCAGAATGGACGAAGCTCCTGGTAGATGACTGAGTCGACCAAGACATCTGTCGTCGCCCGAGGAGCTCCGTGCTGGCCTATCCTGCCACGATCCCGTTGTCCACCCGCAGCCTGACCCGCCTGTCGCAGCTGCTACGCACCCACCGCACGATCGTGGGCAGCCGCTGGCGCCGCCTGGCGCCCGATCGCCAAGCGCTGCTGGTGCTGGCCCATCTGCGCAACGGCGACAGCCGTACCCGCCTGGCTGCTGGCTTCGGGATCAGCCCGACCACGGCATGGCGCTACATCCGTGAGGCCGTGGACCTGCTCGCCGCCCGGGCACCCACGCTGGAGCAGGCGATGCGCCGCATCGGCCAGCTGGCCTTCGCGATCCTGGACGGCACGCTGATCCCCATCGACCGCCTCTCCGGCAGCGCCGACCGACGTCACTACTCCGGCAAACACCGCCGCCACGGCATCAACGCCCAGGTCATCGCCGATCCACACGGCCGGCTGATATGGATCTCACCCGCGTTGCCCGGCGCCGTCCACGACCTGAAGGCCGCCCGCACCCATGGCATCATCGCCGCATTGACCAAGGCAGCCGTCGCGACCTTCGCCGACAAGGCTTACCGCGGCGCCGGTCCGGTCGTGGCCGTACCGTTCTACGGCCGCAACCTGCCCAAGCGCATGCGCGAGTGCAACTCCGCGCACGCCAAGGTCCGCGCCATCGGCGAACGCGCCATCGCGACTGTCAAGACCTGGAAGATCCTGACCAAGCTGCACTGCTGCCCACAACGAGCGACCCCGATCCTCGCCGCCATCTTGTTCCTCCAACTCATCGAGGAGCGGCGCGACGCAGGATGAAATCAGCTCAATTACGATCAGCAGCCCGGCCGGGCAAGGGGCGCTGTTGCATTAAGCTCATAACCAGGCTGCACAGGGCGTGCATGCTCAACCAGCGCGTTGAAGAACGCAGCGTTCTGGTCGGAGTCGGCACGGGAACTGGTCAATCGGGCCCGCCACGGCGTCTGGCCGACCAAACCGGCGAGTTCCACCACCCGGTCTCGATCGAGCACGTACAACGACGCGATCGCAGACACCGTACAAGCCTCCCAAATCGTGGTCCGGTGCCACAGCCTAGTGACGCACGATCACCTACATATCAAACATGAGCGGATGCCGACATGGATCCGTGCTGAAGCACCGGGGTGTGATGTTGCCGTTGCGCCGAGGTCTCTCATGATCGGGTGGTGGGGTTGACCGAGGTCGTTGGGATCGCGCCGTGCAAGCACCGACTGTGCTCTTGGGTCGAAAGGACCGGTGCCGACGATGTGAGCGTCGAGCGTCAGCGTGCCACGAACCGCCGGCGGTCGCCCGCTCCAGTCAGATCGAACATCGCGGCGTCGACGAGCACGCGGCGCAGGAGGGCTTCGGCCGCACCGTCGTCCAATGAGGACGGTACTGCGACGTGGTCCAGCGCAACTGCGCCGATCGTCGCCTGGAAGGTGTACTGGAACGGCGCCATGCTGTTGGCGTAGCGCAGCGCGATCCGCCCCTGCCAGTCGAGGGCGAACACCGTGCGGCCCTGCCGCGCGCCGAACCTGATCTGGTGGTCGCCCACCGCGTCGTGGCCCAGCAGGTAGATCCCGAACGCGGCGTCGTCGTCTTCGATGTCTTCGTCGGCCACGCCGTCCGGTACTGCGTCCGGCCGGTCCGGATCTCGATCGACGTGGAAGGTCCGCCCTGCAAGGGTGTCCAGCGCCAGCGGCTCGGCGTCCGTGGCCGCGACGAAACCCCGATGCCCCCAGTAGGTCGACGAGATCGTGCAGGCATGGTAGTTGCCCCACACGATCTTCGAGTTCCAGTCGTCTTCGCTGTCGCTGTCGTCGTCCCAGTACGTGGGGTCTTCGGCGTAATACTCGGCGCTCTTGATATGTAGGTCGAACCAGAGTCGGCCAGCAGGGTCGAGCCGCCCCAGCCACGCCAAATCCTCGACGGCATGTCCGGTGGGCCAAGGGTTGCCCGGAAAGACGATGCGGTCGCTCACCGCCGCGAGTTTGCCACACCACCGCCCTCCAGCGTGAGATCGAGCAGGCTCGGCTTTGCGTCGGTGGTCGCCGCCCCAGTCGGGCACGGCGGCGAAGAGCCGGTCGGCACGGATATCCGAACATCACGACGCCCGCTGAGGCACCCGACGCTCAACGCGGCGCTCTTGATCACGTGTGTCCGAGCATCGGCACGAGCAGCGCTGCTGCCGTGGTTCGACACGCCGGACCCGCCACCACGAAGCGTGACCGTCTTCATGTCGACGGCCGCGCGAGACCTGCGGCAAATCAGGGCGGGTGTTTCAGCACGTCGAGTCTGGAGTTATGCGATTCGGCGGTGCTCAGCGGTGCGTTGTCGAACGGGTTCGTTGGCCGTCTTGATCTTCGGTGTGGGGGACGCCGGCCGTGGGGCCTGGTCGTGCTCGTCGACGGTGATTGTCTCCAGCGCGGCGCGGAGGGCGGCGCGTGAGGTGATGCCGAGCTTGGGGAATATCCGGTGCAGGTGGGCGCCGACCGTGCGGTGGGACAGGAACAGCTGTTGGCCGATCTGTTTGTTGGTCAGGCCGGTGGCGGCCAGCGTGGCGATCTGCCGCTCCTGCGCGGTCAATGCGGGCGTGCGGGTGTCGGGCCTGGTGGTGGCGGTGGCGACTCCGGTGGCGCGGAGTTCGTCGCGGGCCCGTTGCGCCCACGGTTCGGCGTGGAGCTGGTTGAAGGTTTCGATGGCGCCGCGGAGGTGCAGCCGGGCGCGGGTGGTGTCGCGGGTGCGGCGTAGCCATTGCCCGTAGGCGAGGTGGACGCGTGCGTGTTCCCACGGCCACCGGTCGGCGTCGGGCAGGGACAGTGCTGCCTCGAACAACGCGCCCGCTTGGTCGTCTGGGGCGGCCAGGGCCGCGGCCCCGGCGGTGATCAGCGCCGAGCGGGTGGAGACGCGGGGGACGCCGGCCTGCTGGGCGGCGGCGACGTGGGCGCGGGCCTCCTCGACCCGCCCGGTCCGCATGTCCGCCTCGACCAGGTCCATGACCATCCACCGGGCAGGAATGCCGGTGCCGGGGATGCCGGGCAGGCCGATCCAGGAGGTCTGGGCATAGGCGTCTTCGTAGTCGCCTCGGCCCAGGTCCGCGATGGCGCGCACCTGCCGGGCGAATGCCTGCGTCAGCCCGATGCCCCGCGGCTCGGCCCAGGTCATGACCTCGCTGGTCAGGGACTGGGCGAGGTCGGCGTTGCCGCGAGCGGCCGCAACTAATGCCTGCCTGATCCGAAGCTGCGCCTTGAGAAGGTGATAACCGTTGGCGACTGCCAGGTCCAACCCCTCACGTGCCAGAGTCTCGACCTCGTCCCACTGCCCGCGGTGGTAGGAGTCGATGGTGAGCAGCAGCAAGCCGGTGAGTGCCAAGACGATCGCGCCGCCGTCGCGTTCCCGCTCGATCATGTGCCAGACCAGGTGGCGATAGTCGGACAGGGCGTCCATCCGCATGGCCGCGAACGCCAGGGGGATGAGCCACTGGGGTGCCGCTTCGGTGGGTAGCGCGGCGAAGGCGCGGGCGAGGCCCTCGTGCACCGTTGCGGAGGTCCGGGCCGAGTGGGTGAACGCGTCGTAGCACAGCCGCAGGGGCATTGCCGCCTGCGGGTCGAAGCGGGCCAGCGCGTTTCCCAGCAGGTCCCAGAACATTGGCCGGGCGGCGTAGATGCACACGAACAACAGCGCGTACAGCAGGTCGTCGATCCACTCGCTGGTGGGCTTGGCGGTGGCCGCGTCGTCGAGCGCCTGGGTCAGCAGGCGATACGCGCCATCGGCATCGCCATCGGCATGAAGCAGGTAGGTCGCCGTAGCGGCGGCGAAGACTGATCCGCTGCGCGTGCCCGAGACCAGCCGGGCGTCATCTGCCTTGCGGGCGTCGGCCAGCAGTCGGGGCACCTGGTCCAGCGGGCCGGTGCTGCTGGCCAGGTACGCGGCCTCGATCAGCCGGCGGGAACGGTCGGCCGGTTGCGGGCTCAGTTCGGCAGCGCGTACCAGCGCGGTCACCGCGGTGGCCGCACCGCCACGGCGGAACTCGGCAAGGAACGCCTGCTCCAGCGCGTGGGCCACCGCTTCGTCCGGGCCGGTCGCGGCTTCGGCCAGATGCCACGCCCGGGGGCACGGGTCGTCGGCCACGTCGGCCAGAGTTTGGTGCACCGCACGGCGCTCGGCCGGCGAGGACAGTTGCACGATCACCGAGCGGATCATCGGAGGGCGAAACGACATACGGCTGGCGACCGGATCCGCAAACACCAGGCCGGCCTGTCGCGCCGACTCAAGGTCATCGACATCCGCGCGACCCGTGGCCGGCAGGAGCATGGCCAGACTCGCATCGGGCTCGAGCGTGGCCAGCAGCAGCACGTGCCGGGTCTGTGCGGGCAGGCTCTCGATCGCCGGGGCGAAGGCGGCCTCCAGCCGCCCGGAAAGAGGCAGGAGCACGGGCAGCGGGTCCTGGCCGTGGCGCTGCCGGTCGGTCAGCGTCACGGGCAACTCGCGCAGCGCGAGGGGATTGCCGGCAGCCTCGTCGAGCAGCCGCCGCCGCACCGACGGTGCCAGCCGCGGATACCAGCTGTCCAGCAGGGTGGCCGCTGGCTGCTCGTCGAGTGGTCTGACATCCAGTTGGGGTAGGCGGACCTCGTCGAAGCAGCTGACGGCCCCGGTGCGGGCCGTGGCAAGGAACGCCACCGGGGTGTCGGCGAGGCGGCGGGCGACGAAGCCCAGCACCGTCGCGCTGGCGCGGTCCAGCCACTGCACGTCGTCGACTATCAGCAGCACCCGACGTTCGGCGCCGACCTCGCCGAGCAGGGCCAGCACCGCCGTCGAGACCACCAACGCATCCAACGATGCTGCCTGCGCGAGATCGAAAATCCGGTCGACGACGTCACGCTGGCCCGCGGCCAGCCGGCCGGCACGCTCACGCAGCGGATAGAGCAGCTGATGCAGCGCCGAGAAGCTGATCTCCGCCTCGGACTCCACCCCCGAAGCGTGCAACACCCGCAACCCGGCCGCCTCGGCCCGCACCGCCGCGGCATCCAGCAGCGATGTCTTGCCGATCCCGGGCTCGCCGCGCAACAGCAGACAGAGGCCTGTCGGGCTGTGCTCGGCAAGCAATGCCTCGATCAGCTCCAGCTCGGCCGTGCGGCCCAGCAGGTTGACTACGGTCCGTGATCCCACTAGCTGTCCCGTGTGGATGATTCTCATGGGGAAGACTATTGGTGATCGACCGGGAAAGTCTGCGGCGATCACCGCGCGAGGAACCCCTTGTTTCTGCAACCTTAGCGCCCTTGACCAGCTGATTCTCACCGTCCGAGCCCGCATCACCCGGGACGCCGTCAAAAAAGGGGATCCGCTGACGGTGGCAGCGAACCGCTGATTCCGTTATCAGTCAACGAGATTCGGCGGTTGTTCAACCGGATCGCGGCGCCGCTGGGCGCTTCGTCGCACACGTCGTGCACTGGTCGAGGTGGCGACGAACGAGCCAGACACGTGCCCGGATCAGTCACTACAAGCGACGCGGGCATCATCACAACCTGTCGTTGCAGTATTAGAGCTCAGTTCAGAATGAGTTGGCGGAGGCAGATCACCGAACAGGCCAGGCTGATGAGTGCTTGGTGAATGTCGGCCCGTCGTTCGGTGCGTAGTCGGAGCTTCTTGAAAGCATGGAGCCATGCGATGCTGCGTTCGACGGGCCAGCGATGGCGGCCGTGGCCGGTGTTGCGGCGGGCGATGTGCGGGGTGATGCCGCGGGCCCGGACGAGGCGGCGGTACTTGTCGAAGTCGTAGCCGCGGTCGGCGTAGATGCGTCGGGGCCTGCGTAGCGGCCGGCCGACCAGGCCGCGGATCGGCGGGACGGCGTCGAGCAGCGGCAGGAGTTGGGTGATGTCGTTGCGGTTGCCGCCGTTCAGGATCACCGTGAGAGGGATGCCGGTGGCGTCGGTGATCAGGTGGTGCTTGCTGCCCAGTTTGCCCCGGTCGACCGGGCTGGGACCGGTGAGGTCCCCCCTTCGAGTGCCCGCAGGTGCGACGAGTCCACGAGCGCCGCGGACAGATCCAACCGGCCCGCGGCGCGGAGCTCGGCCAGGATCAGCTCGTGCAGATGCTGCCAGACGCCGGCCTCGTGCCACTCCTTCAACCGCCGCCAGCACGTGGCACCCGACGCGCCGAACGCCGCTGTCGGCAGCGTGTTCCACGTGACGCCGGTCCGGGCTGCGAACAGGATCCCTTCCAGCGCAGCCCGATCCGACGTCCGCGCCGGGCCTGGATACCGGAACCGTCGCTGCCGCACCGGGATCAGCGGCTCCGCAACCACAGCTCATCCGTGAGCACCGTGTCAGACACCGCCTGAGCATCGATCCCCTTGCCCGATCAGGCAATCCGACACGCCAGTTCATTCTGAACTGAGCTCTTAGCCCACCCGATGCTCGCCGGCGCCATCTGACACAGCCGGATACACAGGCCCGCTGCGCCATCCGATCAGACAACGCAACGACGCCGTTCGGCTGGACGTTCACGGACGTGGCTCGGGGTACCGCATCGCCTCGCTCGACGGTCGGGACGTCGCCGCGATCGGCGCGGCGGACGGCGGCGCTGCCTGGCACACCTACGTCGCGGTCGACGTTTCACCGGCCCCGTGCTCGCCCAGGGCTTCGACGACCTGGTCACCTGGGTGCGCACCGGACACCGGCCGGCAGGCCACGCGATCATGGACCGCCGCACCGTCGCCGCCGACTTCGGCTGCCGGTTCACCCTCACCGACCGGGCCTCGTTCGGGGCCGCCTGCCCGGCGCGAACCCTCCCGCCGCCGGACCCGGCGGCGGCCGGCCCCGGTGGACGCCCGATCTCGTCCACCCGGCGGTCGTGGGCGTAGCATGGCGCGGTGAGTGACCCGTGCGACCTGAGGGAGGCCGCGTGAGCACCACCCCGCGCGATGGCAACGAGGAACAGTTCCGTGCGGAGATCAATCGGATCTACCGGATGTTCCGGCCCTCGGACTTTAACGAGCTCAGCGCCGGCACGTTGTCGAACCTGCGCAACGGCAGGACCAGACCTCAGTTGCGCACGCTGGAGAGCTTCATCGAAGCGGCCAGGAGGGCCCTGTCGAAGCGGCCCCGGACGGACATCGATCCGCAGGACCTCGACATCAATGCGTGGCGGGCTTGGTACACCGCCCTGTTCGTCACGCCGGTGCAGGCGCCGCCCCCGGCGCACAGCGACACGCAGCACATCAAGGACATCGAGGCGTTCCACGCTCAGCTCGTCGCGGCGACCGCCGCTGCGAAGTTGCACATCTACCGGTCGGGCACGGGCAGCCTGCGGCCGCCGGGGCGATACTTCGACGACCTCGAACGGGCGGAGCGGGAAGCGCTGGACCGGGGCGTCGAGATCGTGCGGATCCAGACGAGCCCGGTCGTCGACCCGGCCTGGGCGAAAATGTTGAAGCAGCTCAAGGTGGAGAACGGCGAGCGATACCGGGTCCTGCTCGCCTCGACGTCGTGGCCGCTCGACGCCTGCATCATCGACCCGGGCGGCGACGCCGTCGTCGTGCTGCTCTTCGAGACCGACGCGTGGGACGGGACGCGGTTCGTCACCGCCGAGATCGTCCGGGGCAACGCCGAGTTCGCCAACAGCCTCGCCAAGCACTTCGCTCCCGGCGAGCACCTCGAGGAACTGGACGCGGACGGCATAGAACGGCTGGGGCAGAGTGAGCTCGTCGTCGCCTACGGCGACCACATGAACAAGAACTACAACCGGCGGACCACGCCCGGCGCGCAGCCGGCCGGGATTGTGACGCTGCACGGCTGGACCCGGACCTTCTACGCGCCGCCGGAACTGCACGACCCCCGCAGTTGCGCGATGGGTGTGATGCGCTCCACCCGGTCGCGTGGAGAGACGGTGGTGGTCCTGCGGATCCCCGAGCACCAGCGCGTCCTGCTCGATGCCGAGGAGCGTGGCCGCGGATACCGCGCCGACGTCGCCGACATCACCTTGGACGGGGCGCCGACCCGGGCCCGGATCTACGTGCCCGCGCACATTCCCGACGACGCCACTGCCGAGCAGCGCCACCACCTGCTGCACGGCGGGGACGGCTGGGTCTCACCGAACCGGCAGATCCTCAACGACACAGTCGAGGGCATGCACCAGATCCTGACCGACGGCTGGCGCCGGCTGAACCAGCACGACAAGGCGGGCTTCGGGGAACTTCAGAAGCGCCTGTTCGCCATCAACGGCGAGACCGGCTGACCGCCCCGGGCGTCGCGAAACCGTCAGCCGAACGCCTTGCGCAGCGCGGTGACGCAGATCCGGGACAGCTCGATGCGCTCCACGATGCTCGACACCGAGACCCACTCGGCCGGTGAGTGGTCCTCGCCGCCCACCGGGCCGAGCCCGTCGACCACCGCGACGCCCATCAGCGACAGGTGATTGGCGTCGGAGATGCCCATCCCACTGGCGACGCCCGGCCACGGGACGCCGGCCAGGTTCAGCCCCTCCCGGATCACCTCCAGCGCCGGCTGCGACCGGCCGAGCTCGAACGGCGGCACCTGCTGGATGATCGACACCTGGGTGGTCACCCCCGCGACGTTGGAGCCCATCGTCGTCAGGGCGTCGCGGATCCGCAGCTGCTCGGCGAGCGTCGTGCAGCGGCTGTCGACGGTCAGCCGGGCGCGCCCGGGTGCCGTATTGATCGCGGTCCCGGCCTCGGCCTCGGTTGCGGTCACGGTCGTGCCCACCTCCGGCGCCGCCAGCTCGAGCATCCGACCGGCGAAATCGACGAGTGCGTGCAGCGCGTTGGCTCCCTCGTACGCCCGGGAGGCATGCGCGTCCCGACCGCTGAACACGGCGTCGAGCCACAGCCCGCCACGCCGAGACTCGTAGATCCCGCCGCCGGGCGCCGCCCCTTCGTAGACCAGCGCCGCGCGCAGCCCTTCGTTGACCGCCTCCTGCAGCAGGACCTTCGAGGCCGGCGAGCCGACCTCCTCGTCCGGGCAGCAGTGCAGCACGACCCCGTCCAGCCCGCCCGGGTCCTGGTCGAGCATCGCCCGGGCGGCGTACAGCATGACGAGCAGCCCGGCCTTCATGTCGAAGGTCCCCGGCCCGAACGCCGTGTCGCCGTCGACCCGGAACGGGATCCGCTCGATCGACCCGACCGGGTGGACGGTGTCGTAGTGCCCGACCAGGCCCACCCGGACCGGCCCCGGCCCGAACCGCCATTGCAGGACCGGGCCGCGGGGGGTGGGCAGCGAGCGGGGCGCGATGCCGCCCAGGATGTCGGTGCCGACCTCGGCGAGGACGTCGGCGCAGGCCATGAGGGCCGGGAGGTCCCCGCTCTTCGACTCCGCCTCGACGAGCCGCCGCAGCTCGTCGAGGATCCGCGGCACCTCAGGGACTGGCATAGCTGTCCTCCCCTCCCTGCCATCGGCCTCCAGGTGCCGTCAGGGTATACCGGCCAACCTGGATCACAGCCCGCCGCGGGCATGGTTGAGCAGGTCGTCGAGGGTGGTCTCGACGCCCGGCCCGGGGAGGCCCGCCGCGCCGGAACTGTGATACGCCTGGTTCGCCGCGGCGCCGGCCGGGGTGTCGAGCAGGTCGTCGGCGGTGATCCCCGGACCGAAGTGGGCAGGAATCGCGATCCCGGCCGCCCCCATCACCTCCGCGGCGACCGCGACGCAGTTGTGGCCGAAGGTGTCGAAGGTACTGAATCTGTTGCTGCTCTCCTCGTACCCCTTGAGCACCTCCATGGCGGCGAGCGCCTGGTCGCGGCTGACCTCATAGGTGAAGCCGTGGCTGGCCTCCCGCGCGTGGGTCAGGTCCTGCTCGTGAATTTGCCCGCCCGTGCCGGTGACGGTCGCCAGGGTGCCTGCGCCCGTCTGCGGGTAGTACCCGACGTCGGCGCGGTGGCCGTCGGGAGCCTCGATCATCACCCAGCCGTGCCCGACGTGGGTGGTCGTCGGGTCGTACCGCGCCGAGATGTGCCACGTCTCCGACGCGTCCGGGCCGCCCCGGCCAGTCGCCTGGACGGCCTCGTCGACCGGCCGGCTCGCCCCGCCGGTGCCGGCGCCGCCGTGCGCTTGGTCGTCGTGGTTGGACGATCCGCTGGTGCCGCCGATGTGCGTGTAGTCGTGGTAGTTGGAGGACCCGCCGGTGTTGGAGCTGCTGTGCGTGTAGTCGTCGTGGTTGGACGATCCGCCGGAGCCGGCGCTGCTGTACGCGTGGTCGTCCTGATAGGAGGAGCCGCCGGTGCCGGAACTGCTGTAGGAGTAGTCGTCCTGGTAGGACGATCCGCCGGTGCTGTAGGGCTGGTCGTCGACGCTCATGTTGGTGCTCCTTCGTCGGTGAGTGCGGCGCGCCGCAGGATCAGGTGGTGCCGGAGGGTCGTGCCGGACGTCGCGACCAACCGATCGCCGCTGCGCCCGGCCGCGCGGAGCAGCTCGATCTCCGCGTCAGGCGGCTCGCCGCCCGCGAGCCGGACGCCGGCCCGTTCGTATGCGGCCAGGCATTGATCGGCGGCGGTCGGCGCCCCCGCGGGTCCGGTGCGACCGGCCAGGCCCGCGAGGGCGTTCGCGACGTCGTGCAGCATCAGCGGCGGGCAGCGCCGGCGGGTGCGGGTCAGCCAATCGTCGATCGCGCGCAGCGCCTCCACCTCGGCGCGGTTGCCCGCTGCGACGGTCTCGACCAGCCGTTCGGCGCGGCGCACCACGTTGACGCAGCGGAAGGTCGCCTGCTGGGCACCCAGAGCGGCGAGACGGGCGCGCAGCCCCGGGAGGAACGACATGGCCTCGATGTGGTCGTAGGCGGTCGCAAGGTCGGGCGGCCCGGCGGCGGGTAGGGCGTGGGCGCCGTACGGGCCGAGGAGCCGCCACCGCCGTTCGGTGCCCCCGGCGTCATGGAGCCCGGCCAGGTCCGCGGCGGTGAACCGCCGGGTCGCGTGGGTCTCGGCGAGCAGGGCGATGATCGGCAGGATCGTGAACGGCCGGAGCTGCGGCGTCCGGCGATACCCCGCGATGGCCTCCGCCGCCGCCGGCGTGGGGTCCTGTCCGGGGCGGACCCGCTCGTCAAGTCGGTTCACCACGACCACGGTGTTGGCCGGGGAGAAAAGCCGGGTCGGCGCGAACGACGCCAGGAAGGTCACGTCCCGGACCGTGGGCGTCACCACGACGTACACGGCGATGTCCGCCGGGGCCAGCCCGGCCAGAGCGGCCGGCCCGCGCCGGTTGACCGAGTCGGCGCCGGGAGTGTCGATCGTGGCGCACCGCAGCGACGGCCCGGCCAGGTGCTCATCCACCGGGCGATAGCGGCGCGGCTCGACGGTGCACTCCGTCGGCGCGGTCGGCGCCCTGCCGCCGGTCAGGGCGTTGCTGAGCGTCGACTTGCCTACGTTGAGCCGCCCGGCGATGCCGAGCAGCGGCGTGTCGTCCGCGAGGTGCCGCGCCAGGTCCAGGCAGGCGATGCGCAGCTCGCCGGGGTTGAGTCCGAGCCCGATGTCCTCGAGCAGACGAGCCAGGCGGACGGCGACCGCCTGGACGGTCGTCGCCGCGGCGACCGCCTGGACGGTCGTCGCCGCGGCGACCGCCTCCGTGGTCATCGCAGCCGCCGCTGGAGTTCGCGCAGGGCCACGAGCCGGTCCTGGAGCAGGGCGCGCGCCGGCGCGGCGACACGCTCCTCGTCGCGCGACACCCGGTCCACGAGCTCGCGGCGGGCGGTGATGTCGGCGGCGCGGGCGTCGAGGGCACGTTCGACGGCCTCGGTGACGTGCTCGGCGACGGCCTCGACGAAGGCGTCGATCGCGCGGACGGCCTGCGCCTGCACGTGGTCCAGGCGCAGGCCCAGGTTCTGGGTCACGTCGCGGCGCAGCGTGTTGACGGCCAGGCGGTAGCGGCGGCGGCGCAGGATGGCCGCCGCCACCGCGATGGCGGCGGCCAGCGCGATCGTCGGCGACCCGGTCAACGCCAGTATCTTGCGGTAGCACAGCGTGAACAGGCTCGGGGAGACGAACTCGAGGACGTCGACGGCCGGCGAGGCGTAGTTGCGGCTGCTGACCACCGCCAGCGCGGTCGCGTTGATCTCCGCGAAGTCCTCGGGTGTCCAGCCACCGCCGGTCGTGCCCGCCATTCTGGTGAGCGTCGTGACCGTGTTCGCTCCCTCGCGTGGCGCCGCGGCGACCAGCTCGGCCCACAGCTCGAGCAACCCGGCCTCGATCTCGTCCGCGACGGCCTCAAGCTGCGGCAGATCGGGCTGGGCGAGCCGGACGTCGGCGGTGTGCCGGATCCGGCGGACGCCGTCCTGCAGCAACTGCACGAGACGGCCGCGCAGCAGGCCGACCTCCCGCCGGTGGGCCCGGGCGACCCGCCGCCGGAGCACGTCCAGGGCGCTCGCCTCCACGGCGAGGGTGGCCCGCCGCTGTGCGGCGGACGTCGACGGGTCGAGCAGAGCCAGGCGGGCCCGGCAGCCGGCTTCGACGTACCGCGCGATCGACCGGAGCCCCTTGGCGACGTTGGCGGCGCGCAGCCGGGCCGCCTCGCCCGGCAGTTCGGTCGCGAGCAGCGCCCTGAGCTGAGCGAGGTTGCCGCACGAGTCGTCCGGCGGTTCGACGGCGTTGACGAACCAACGGGCATTGACGTCGAGCCCCGAGGCTGCGACCACCTCTCGACTTCGGTCGATGACCACCCGCGAGTCCGGGCACACGTCGGTGTGGGTGCCGACGAAGACGACATGCTCGACGTCGCGGGTGGACGCGGCAATGGCCGCTACCTCGGATTCGCGCAGCTCGGTGTCGGCGCGGAAGACGGGGACCACGACGTCGGGGCGGTGCCGGATGCCGGCGCCGAGCGCCGGGGTCAGCAGCCCGTCGTAGCCCGGCCCGTCGATGAGCACGAGATGCGGCGGCATCGCCGGGTGCTCGATGACGAGAGAGATCACGTCTGGCATCACGGTGCCGTCGTCCGTGTATGCGGCGTACCGGTGGATGTCGCCCTTGTCGATCTCCGTCGTCGTGTCGTCCTTGGTCACTACGAACGCTCGCAGCACCGGACCGTGGACGATCGTCACCGGCACCGCGGTCGTCTCGCCCACGCCGGTCGGCAGCAGGGGCTCGCCGAGGTAGTCGTTGATGAGGCTGGACTTGCCGGCGCCGCTGTAGCCGATGATCCATGCGACGAGCCGCGCGGCGTCCGACCGTCGGGTCACCAGATTGATGGCGCTGCGCACCTCGGTCGCGTCTGCCGGTGCGAGCGTGACCGAGGCGATGCCGGCTAGGTCGCCCGCTGCCGCGTCGAGGTCCGGCGGCGCCGGGCGGGTGGTCGATGTCATGCGTCGCCTCCGGTGGTGAGTGGGCGGGCCTGGAAGTCGTCGAGCGTGCGCCCGGGACCGTCGGGTCCGGACGGCACCGCCGGCTCGGACGGCGTCGCGTGCCTGGGTGGACTCGCGGCCGGATCGGCGTTTGGCGGGCGCTGCGGCACGCGGTCGCCGAGGGCGTCCCACAGGTCGGCCAGCCAGCACCACACCAACGCCGGCCGCGGCACCCGGCCCGGCACTCGCTGGGCCGGCATTCGCTGGGCCGGCACTCGCCGGACCGGCCCGGCCGCGCTGCGTTCGTCCCGGCCGTGCGGCGGGCCGTCGTCGCCCGGTGCCGGCCGACGGTGCAGCTCCGCCGCCGTCCCGGAGCCGAACGCCGGTGCCGTCCGCGGGTGCAGCGCCGGCTCGCGGAGCCCGGTCACCGCGATGACGTCGGCCACCGACGGCCGTCGGGCCGGCACCGCGTCCGCGGCGTAGGTCCCGACGACGGTGCCGTCGCGTCCCGAGTCACCCGCCAGGGCCGCCCAGGCGTCCGGAAGCCGGCCCGGCGGGATGTGCAGGAAGTGCCCGGCGGGCACCTCAGGGAAGGCGACCCCGGCAACCGGCTCCGCCGTCCACGGCGATGCCGCAGCCGGCGCCGCGTGCGGCTTGCCGAGCGGGTCGGAGGAGGTCCAGTCCGGCGTCAGCCACCGGACGTACTCGGGCGCCGCCCACCGCAGGCCCTCCTCCGTCAGCCTGCCGTACGACGGGGCGGCGCACGGCTCGTCGGCGACCCAGCCGACGCTGCAGTAGAGATCGCGCCTCTGCTGGTCCTGCGCCAGGTTGGCGCTCAGGTCGCGGGCCATGCAGGCCACGGCGACGAACACGCGGCTGCCGCGGCGGCTCAGGGCGAACCGCGGACCCAGCTCGAGCCTCTCGCCCTGGGGGCCGGTGAGGTCGGCGACGACCGCGTGCAACCACGGGTCGACGGTGCCGTCGGGGCTCACCCGGGTCCAGGTGTCGTCGGTGTGCGTGCGGGCGGTGATCACCACCGCCCACTCGCCGGCGCTCACGCGAAGTCCTCGAGACGGAAGAGCTTGCCCCGGTGCACGACGACGTTGAGGTCGAGCTCTGCGGCCAGGCGGCGCATGGCCGCCTCGTCGTCGGCGATGTCCCGGCCCAGCCTGCCGATCTCGGCCTGCAGCCGGCCGCGTTCGCTGGTGCGGCCCTTGATCGCTTCGCCGAACCACCAACTGGTCAGCTCGTTGCGGGACATGCGGCCGATCTCCTGGGCCGCCCGGGCGCTGGCGTTCTCCTTCTCCCGGACCCCGGTCCGCCGGCGCGCAATGGTGGCGGCCAGGTGCTGGTGGTACCAGAACAACGGCGCGGCCAGGACGTTGACCGGACGCACCGACGCCGGGTCGATCCGGCCGTCGTCGTCGAACTCGGCGATGCGCACCGCGGTCACGAGGGCCCGCCACGGGCTCTCCGCCTCGAACAGCGCCGGGAACAGCTTGTCCAGGTGCTCGACGAACTGCAGGTAGGCCTCGTGTGCCGGGCGCCCGGTGATTGCCGTCAGCCGATCGCGCTTGGTGATGACGATGGTGAGCAGGGGCGGTTGCAGGCCGCGGGCCTCGCGCTCGGCCCTGGCTCGGTCGAAGTGGCTGCGGATCGGCAGCACGCCGAGCTCGTCGTCGAGGGCGGTCGCCGGCTCGGGGTTGCGCAGCCATCGTCCGACGTCGTCGCCCGGCACGCAGAAAAGGAAGATGTCGGACTCATGGATGTGCGCACGCGCCTCGGCCACGTCGGGCGCGCTACCCACGACCGGCAGCGTGGTGACGGCGCCCCGGAAGTCGATGATCTCGAGAATCATGACCAGCTTGCCGCGATCGAGGACGGCGATGCGATAGGGCTCCGGCGTCTCGGAGGTGCCCTTCATGGCCTGCGCGCCACGGACGAACGCCCGCCACTCCCGGTTGAGCCGCAGCTCGTCGTCGAGTTTCACCTGCCGGAACGTGACCTTGCTCGTCACCTCCTGTCCGCAGGCGGCGAACGCGCGAAAGTATGTGGATTTGCCGGCGCCCGAGTCGCCGAACATCATGATCTTGACAACCGGTACGCCGCGAGTGTCGAAGTCGGTCATGGCCTTCCCTGAATGTGTGTGAGATCAACAGAAAAAAATCTGGTTCGCCGTCACTCGGCTCCGGCGACGAACGCCGGAACGGTCTCCGCCGGCGACTGCCGCGCCCCGACGTCGAGGAGCGGAATCCAGTGGCGGGCCGCCCCGAACGCGGCCTGCCACTGCGGGTCGACGCCCGCGGTCTCGGCGGGGGCGCCGGCGGCCCGCTCCACCGCACCGGCCACGCCCGGCAGCGCCGCCCCGGGGCCGGCCACGATCACCGACAGACCCGACGGCGAGCCCGCTGCAAGGACCACGCCCAGCACGAGTTTCTCCACGCCACCGGCCAGGTCGACGCCGGTCCGTGCCCGTGCCGCGCCGATCGGCTCCGCCGGCGGCGACCCGCAGCGGCCCGCCGGGTCCGCGTCCACCACCCCGAGGTCGCCGGCGGCCGTGCCGGTCGCCAGCCAGGCATCCTCATGCCGGATCACGTGCCATACCTCCGTGATCCGAAGCCCGATGTGGACGACGACGACCCGGACGCCGTCGTGAGCCTGATCGAGCCGCGCGCAGGACGTCAGGACGGCGTGCAGGCGCGGCACGAACCGCACCGCCGGGCCCGGCCGCCCGAGCGCCTCCTCGACGAGCTTCCGGTGTACCGCCCGCCACCCGTCCGGACACACGAACCCCACGAGCGAGGCGTCGTCGAGACCGTCGCCGCACGTCAGCGCCGCGAGCGCGGCCCGCAGCCGCGAGCCGGCGTCCACGGTCACGATCACGTCACCGACTAGCTCCGCGATGTCCTCGCCGGTGCGCAGCGGCGCGACGGAACGGGCGTCGAACCGCACCGCGCCGCAGCCGTCCCCGGCGTCGAGGACGATCCCCCACCGCGGCGGCCCAACCTTCTGCGTCATACCCGGAACTTTGGCGACGGGCCAGTTCATTCACCAGCCAACCGCGGCGTTGAAACCGCGCGGGACCAGCGACGCGGCCACCACCGCCGGATATAGACGAACTCGAACTTCAGCGCTGCAATCCGGTGCGATTGAACACACTGGGAGCGCCCGCGACGGCTCGCCGCCCCGAAAACCCGGCGGCGAGTTTTGCCGTGGCGGCGGTGGGCGGCGCGGTCGGGGCGGTTGACCTCGATCACGGCGATGTGGTGGCGGCGCAGGAAACGGGTCAGTGCGGCGCCGTAGGAGCCGGTGCCTTCCACGCCGGCACGGTTCAGGATGCCGAAGCTGTGGGCCCAGGTCAGCAGTTGGCGAGCAGCGGCGTGAATCGTTGCACCCACCGGAAGATCGTGACGTGGTCGACCTCGACACCCCGCTCGATCAGCAATTCCTCGACGTCGCGGTAGGACAGGTTGTACCGCAGGTACAGCCGGACAGCGACCATGATCACGTCCGGCGGGAACCGGAACCCCGGCAAACGCCGACCGTGGTGGCAGGGACCGACGTCGGCGGATCGAGAGCTTCACCGTTCAAGCCTGCCCGGCCAGGGAACGCCCAATGCAACGGACCCCTCACGTCCAACACGTCCTCACCGCCGCCGGCACCAACATCATCCGACTCGCCCAACACCGGCACGACCCACGTCGACGACCACGGAGCCGTCTTCAACAACTCTTCCGCGCCATGACCGACGACCAGCCCCAAGATCACAAACAGCATCCGCTTCCTGTGACAGAACCGAATTACGTGAGCGCCGACAGTAGCGTCGCGTGCCAATAGGTCCTTGAAACTAAGCTTGCGGACTATGGCTGAACCTGCGCCGTCCGGCCCCGGGTCCTCCGTCCCGGGGATCCTCGGGCCGATCACCACGTGGAAGCGAGACGTCACCGCGCCACTGCGCTCGTTCATGCGCACCGAGTCCGGCAGCGCCGGCGTGCTCGTCACAGCCATCGTCGCCGCGCTCGTGTGGGCCAACGTCGACCTCCACTCGTACGAGGCGCTCTGGCACACCGAGTTCTCCCTGCGGCTCGGCGGCATGGAGCTCACCCGCGACCTGCGCGACTGGGTCAACAGCGGCCTCATGACCCTGTTCTTCCTGGTCGTCGGCCTGGAGGCGCGGCGCGAGTTCGACCTCGGCGACCTGCGCGACCGCCGCCGCTTCCTGCTGCCGCTCGCCGCCGGGGTCACCGGCATGCTCATCCCGGTCGCGATCTTCCTCGCGTTCAACGGTGGCGGCCCCGGCACGCACGGCTGGGGCGTCGCCATGTCCACTGACACCGCCCTCGCCCTCGGCCTGCTCGCGCTCCTCGGCCGCGGCGTGCCGGAGCAGGCCCGGGTCTTCCTCCTCACCGTCTTCGTCGTCGACGACCTCATCGCCCTCATCGTGATCGCCGTCGCGTACTCCGAGCACGTCAAGATGATGCCCCTCGTGCTGGCCATCGCCGTCTTCGGCGCGCTGCTCGGCCTGCGCGCCCTCGGCGTGCGCCGCGGCGTCTTCTTCGCCCCGCTCTGCATCCTGCTGTGGCTGCTGTTGCTGGAGAGCGGCGTCGACCCCGTCGTGGCCGGCCTCGCGATCGGCCTGACCGCCACCGCGTACTCGCCGGCCCGTGGTGCGCTGGAGGCCGCCAGCGGGCTGTTCAAGCTCTTCCGCGAGCAGCCGACCGCCGAACTCGCCCGGTCCGCGACCCTCGGCCTCACCCAGACGCTGTCGCCGAACGACCGCCTCCAGCGCCTGTACCACCCCTGGACCAGCTACCTGATCGTCCCGCTCTTCGGCCTGGCCAATGCGGGCATCGTCATCGACGGCAGCTTCCTCGCCCGCGCTTTCACCTCACCGATCACCCTGGGCATCCTGACCGCCTACGTCGTCGGCAAACCGATCGCGGTCGTCGGCGTGTCCTGGCTGCTCAACCGCGTCACCGGAGGCCGTATCCGGCCCGCCGCCGGGTGGGCCGCCGTCCTCGGCAGCGGCACGATCGCCGGCATCGGGTTCACCGTCTCGCTGCTGATCGCCAGCCTCGCGTTCGAGGGCCAGGAACTCGCCGAGGCAAAGCTCGGTGTCCTGGCCGCCGCCGTCCTCGCCTCGCTGTTCACCTGGCTGGTGTACCGCATGACGGCCCGCCTGCCGAAGCACAAGCGCGCCGTAGCGCTCCTCGGGGTCGCGGACCAACTGGTGGACCTCATCCCACCCGTCGATCCGGAACAGGATCACGTCCGCGGCGCCGAGACAGCTTCGGTGACCGTCGTCGAGTACGGCGACTTCCAATGCCCGTATTGCGGCCAGGCCGAGCCCATCGTCCGCGAGCTGCTCACCGACACCGACCTGCGGTACGTCTGGCGCCACCTGCCCCTCACCGACGTCCACCCGCAGGCCCAGCTCGCCGCGGAGGCCGCCGAAGCCGCCGCCGAGCAGGGCGCGTTCTGGCAGATGCACGACCTGCTGCTGGCGCACCAGGACGAGCTCAGGCCCATGGACCTTCTGCGGTACGCGGGGGAGCTCGACCTCGACCAGGACCGCTTCCACGACGACCTGCGCCGGCACGTCCACGCGTCACGGGTCGCGCAGGACCTGGAGTCGGCCGACCTCAGCGGCGTCAGCGGCACCCCGACGTTCTTCATCAACGGCCAGCGCCACTACGGCGCCTACGACATCGCCACCCTGACCGAGGCCATCAAGACCGCCCGCGTGCGCGCCCACATCGCCGCCCACTGAGGCTTTTCTCCCCTCGGACCAGGGCTTCTCTGGTTTCAGACCAGGGCGTCGACACCGGCCTGCATCAGCTCGCCCATCGTTGCGGTCACCATCGCCTCGGGCGCGCCGTCCGGCTCGAACCGGACATCCCACGTAATCAGCGACCCGCCGGCCGGGTCTTCGCGCACGGCGAGGACCGCCTCGTGGTTCTTCACCGGCACGTCTCCGCCCGCAAGCTGGTACCGGACGCTGCGCCCGGTCTGTTCCAGAAGGTGCTCGGCGGCGGTCCCCCCGTTCCGCAGCTTCAGGACGCGGGTGCCCGGATGGTCCGGGTCCTGCGCCGACTCCAGGACGTCGGGCAGCCAGGCGTCGACCGCGTAGAAGTCGGCGAGCGGCACGAAGACCTCGTCGGGCGTACGGATGGACCGGGCCTCACGATGGATCGTCACCATGGCGTCTTGCCCTGCCCAGTCCGCCGACGATCAACCCCGCGGCCTGCGCAGAACCCCGCGGGATCGTCCACGTAGATCCTGACGTCCTCGTGCTGCCCGCCTTCTTCAAGCTGCATCTGGACGTTGGTCTGTCCGGAGACGGTGATGTATATCGTCCCCCCATGCACCTGGAGCGCCTTGCTCTCGCCCAACGACTTCGCCGCTCCCGCACCGCTTCGACGTCATCCCATGGCACGAACAATCCCGCGGCACGAACACGTCGACCCCGAACCCGTTGCGCAGCCGCAGCCCGTCCCGGTCGACCACATGCAGCGCGTCTCAGCACCACCGAGGCGGCGCCCGTGATCGCGACCACCCGGCTGCGTGGCGGCAACGCCGGCTCCGCCCGCGGCGCGGCATCCCTGGTCCGCCAAGCGATCGCCACCGCGCGGGCGTGCGGAGCCACCGGCCGGATCCTGGTCCGGGCCGACTCGGCGTTCGGCTCCGGTGTCGTGGTAGCGGCCTGCCGCAAGGCCGGGGCGAACTTCTCGGTCACTCTGCAGTCCAACGTCAAGCTCCGCGCCGCGATCGCCGGTATCGACGAGGCGGCGTGGACCCCGGTGCGCTACCCCGGCGCGGTGTTCGACGAGGAGGCCGGATGCTGGATCTCCGAGGCCGAGGTCGCCGAAACCGTCTACACCGCGTTCGAGTCCGGCCGGCACAAGGTCACCGCCCGGTTCGTCGTGCGCCGAGTCAAGGAACGCAACCCCGCACCCGAAGGCCAGGAGGCGTTGTTCCCGCTGTGGCGGTACCACACCTTCCTCACCGACACCACCGAATCCACAGTGGACGCCGATCTGACCCACCGCGGTCATGCCGTCGTCGAGCAGGTCTTCGCCGACCTCATCGACGGACCCCTCGCGCACCTGCCCTCAGGCCGGTTCGCAGCCAACGCCGCCTGGCTCACCCTGGCCGCGATGACCCACAACCTGCTGCGCGCCGCCGGCTGCCTGACCAGCCTCCGCTACGCCACCGCCCGGACCGCCACCATCCGCCGGCAGCTGATCACCATCCCGGCCCGGCTGGCCCGCCGAACCCGCCGCCTCATCCTGCACCTACCCAGCCAATGGCCCTGGCAGCAACCCTGGCAGACCCTCGTCGACCGCGTCCACGCGCCGCCCGCGACAGCCTGACCCAGACGACCGCCCACCTCGGGCCCGACCACCGCCACGGAGCATGCCGGAGCGCCCGGCCGACCCATCACACCCATTCACCACATCAATCAACGAACATCGATGACACGCTCCGGCGGCGGCGCGACCCAAGGCCAGACGGTGGATTCAGGCTAAGCTGGGTGGAGATGCAAGGATGGCGCGTGCTGCCATGGTTTTGATGTTTATTGTCGTGTTGGTGACGGCGGTGGCCGGGTTGGTGGCCAGCGTCCGGATCGTCCGGCAGTATGAACGCGGTCTGATCTTCCGGCTCGGGCGTCTGCGGGACGAAACGCGTGGGCCGGGCCTGACCCTGATCGTGCCGTTGCTGGACCGGCTGCAGAAAGTGAACCTGCAGATCGTCACTATGCCGGTTCCGGCACAGGATGGCATTACCCGCGACAACGTGACCGTCAAGGTAGACGCGGTGGTGTACTTCCGGGTCGTGGATCCGGTCCGGGCCGTCGTCAACGTGCAGGATTACATGTTCGCGGTCCTCCAGGTGGCGCAGACGTCGTTGCGTTCGATCATCGGCAAGAGCGACCTCGACGAGCTGCTGACCAATCGGGAGCGGCTCAACCAGGGCCTGGAGTTCATGATCGACAGCCCGGCGATCGATTGGGGCGTCCACATCGACCGCGTGGAGATCAAGGATGTCTCGCTGCCGGAGTCGATGAAACGCTCGATGTCCCGGCAGGCCGAGGCGGAGCGTGAGCGGCGCGCCCGGGTCATCACCGCGGACGGTGAGCTGCAGGCGTCGCGCAAGCTCGCTGAGGCCGCGGCCACGATGGCGCAGACACCGACCGCGCTGCAGCTGCGGCTGTTGGAGACGGTGGTCGAGGTGGCGGCTGAGAAAAACTCGACGGTGGTGCTGCCGTTCCCGGTCGAGCTGCTGCGCTTCCTGGAGCGGTCGGCATCGACACAGGCCACCGTCGAACCGCCGCAGGGCGAGTACGCCCCCGAGCCGTCCCGGGTTCACACCGCGCGGTAGTCCACCGCAACGGTTGCGCGGTGCTGCACGGCGTTCAGGCGGCGAGCCTCGGGTCCGCCGGACCACGCCCGCCCTGCCGGCCAGAGCAGTGGCGGTGGCCGACGGCCGGGTAGCGGCGTAGGGGCGTCTACCGCGACACCGGTTCGGCGATCTGCTCGGTGTCGGCCGCGTTGACCGTGTTTGACGCAGCCGGCCAGCCAGCCGTCGAGCATGCGCCGGTACGTTGCGCCAACTCGGGCCGGCTTCCGGCGAAGGGTTGAGTGAGACGGATATGTGAGGGCTCGACAGCCATGGCGTGGGCATGGGCCGCGTTCAGCGCAGCCTTGCTCTCGGCCCCGGATGGGGCCGTCGAGGCGCAAAGAAGGACCGCCATGAGCATCTTCACAACGGTTGACGAGCGCCGTCCTGCTTGGCGGCCTTCCGGCGGGCGCACCGACGCAGTTGGACGCGCTTGTTGAGGAGGGCGGCGATGGCCCGGGTGCCGAGCCGTCGGCGGGTGGAGGGGCGGAAGGTCTCCTGCACGATGATGATCTCGTCCTCGTCGATCCGATCGGCCGACCGATCGGCATGGGTGAACTTGGCCGCCAAGGCCCGCGTCGTGCCGGCGCGACGCTCGACCACCCCTCTGGTCCAGCTCAGCGTTCCGGCGCCGACGGCGGAGGCCGACGGACGCGCGTCAACGCCGCCTCAGTCAGGCCCTGCGCCGAACCATTGCTGGCTGGTGTCCTCGCCGTCGATGCCCCGGTGCAGCATGCTTCGGTGTGCGCTGTGCAAGGCCCGATCACCGGTCGGGCGGGGTGACCAGCGGATGGAAGAGCGCGTCCCGCGCGGCAAGGTTAGCCATGTCTCGCCGGTACTCTTCGGCCGACAGGTGACCAGCGAGCAGCCACGCGGTGCGTACGGCCTCGACGCGCTCGCCGTGCGAGTCAGCTCGGCTGATCGTCTCGGAGATAGCCCATGAGTCCGCCGGTCGCGGCGAAGCCGGCTGTGGTCCGGTCGCATCCCGGCTTCGGCACCTGGCAACCCACGCGCTGGCGGATGACACGACCGCGACTGCCACCAGCACGATCAAGAAGACGGCGAACACCATTTCCGATCACCTCGCCGGCATCCGGGGCTCATGTCCAACTTTGGCCCGGCCAGTCTGCGGGGGCAAGGGCTGAAGGTCCCTCGGCACCTACGTCGGCACTTCGACGGCATCCACCGGCACGGTCCCGGTAGGCCCAGGCTCTCCGTGGGGGCTGCTGAGCAAACGCCACCGCACGCGGTGGCGTGGCTGTCAGAGGCGGTCGCGCCGTGGCGGTGCTCAACGTCGTACCTGGGTATCACGGTGGACCGTGATACCGAGCTGGCGATGCCGGCCGAGTTGGCGGCACCCTCTGACGGCGCTGTCGGCGCTCGTGCAGGTTGTCGAGGAGGTCGACGCAGCGGGTAGTCGGCCCGACGTTGCGGCGTGATCGCTCCGCCGTTCGGTTCTCCGACCACCTCTGGGTCCCGGGGAAGAAGCTGCTGCTCAGGTCTTGCGGGTGACGGAGGGTCTGGACAGTCAGGCCGACGGCTCTCTGGCGATACGCCGCGCCAGCGAGGGGGTGAGCCGGTCAAACGTTGCGGGGCGTCCCAGTCGGTGGGTGCGGCGTGGCGGTCGCGCAGCGGGCCGACCCGTAGGCCACCTGCTTCGGTGAGGTCGAGTAGCGCAGGCAGCGCGCCAAGCGTCGCGCGCCAGGCGCCGGGGAACGAGTTGGAGTCTTGCGACCAGTGATCTTGAAGGTCGCTGCATGCAACCGCGCCCTCAGGCCTGTGCCTCAGACGTCTTCGTCGAACTGGGTGCCGCGACGCGGGTCGGCGACCCGCCGGCCGGTCGAGTCGACGGCCCCCTCATCAACGCGCCCGCCACGGGAGTCGTGCACCTGGCGACTCTGCCTTTCCTCCGCCTCCTGGCGCGCCGCATCGCGCGCTTCGGCCTCCGGCCCGTACAGATCTCTGCCGTGCGGATCGGCGTTACGCGCCGTCATCACTCTCACCCCCAAACGGTGCATCACCGTCATCGACCACCCATACCCAGCCTGATCTTCGGTCAATCCCGCTGGCGCTGACTCACAGTTGCGTTTGGAGATCGGAGGACGCGTTGGAGCGAGTACGGCCGGTCTTCAGATGGCGGTGGCGAGTTCGGTGAACGCCGCAGCGACGCGGAGCCCGCGCGGGGCGTCGAGTCCGAGTTGGTAGTGGCCGCGGCGCAGGTTCTGTATGAAGGCGTGCCCGGCGATGGTCGTCTGCGCGGTCCGGTCGGTCTGTAGTCCGCGCATCGGTCTGAGCCGGTGCTTGAGTTGGCTGTGGTCTGCTTCTATCCGGTTGTTGGCATACCGGTTCGACGTGGTGCCACGCCGACGGAACGAGCTCATCGAGGACAGCCGGATACACCGGCGCCGCGTCAGGGACCACTGCCCGCGTACGCGACGGCTGATGAGCAAGCTGTCTCCGCGCTCGTGGCCGGGAATGTCGCGCTCTGGGACGAAATCAGCGCCGCGGACCCGAAGCCGTGGAAGTTGGAGGTCTACGACGCGGCGAACCGCTGGGCGCAGTACCGCGGCCTTTAGCGGTCCCGCTCGTCACCGGCCGCGTCAGCGAGCAGCATGAACCGCTGGTACGACACTTTCCGCCACATGTGTAACAACGCGGCGTCGCCGCAGTATGGCCAGGCTGGTATGCCCTCGATCACTTGTCGCGTACATCGAAATATGCGAATCTCGCGCCACCTTCGTCCTCCGATCGAGGAGCTCACGCATGAGATCCACCACAGCGGCGCTGACACTGACCGTGTCCGCCACGCTCCTGCTCTTCGGCGCCGGCCTGGCGATCCCGGCCGGCGCCGCGCCGCCGGTGACCGCCACACCGGCGCTCGCGGCGGCGCCCGACATCGCCATCGCGAACGTGCAGGCCCACCTGACGCAGCTCGGCACGATCGCGACCAGCAACGGTGGCAACCGGCGCAGCGGCACCGCCGGGTACACCGCGTCGGTCGCCTACCTCAAGGGCAAGCTGCAGGCCGCCGGCTACACCGTGGCCGAGCAGACCTGCACCAGCTGCACGTATCGCGCGAACAACCTCATCGCGGACTGGCCGGGCGGAGCGTCCGACCAGATCACCATGTTCGGCGCGCACCTGGACAGCGTGTCGGCCGGGCCGGGCATCAACGACAACGGCTCCGGGTCCGCGACGCTGCTGGAGAACGCCCTGGTGCTGGCGCAGCAGAACCCCACCATGAGCCGGCACGTCCGGTTCGCCTGGTGGGCGGGGGAGGAGCAGGGCCTGCAGGGATCGGCCTTCTACGCCAACGCGCTGACCACCACCCAGCGCACGCAGATCAAGGCCTACTACAACTTCGACATGGTCGGCTCGAAGAACGGCGGCTACTTCATCAACCATGTCACCTCCACGGCCGCCGCGCCGCTGAAGGCGTACTGGGACTCGCTGGGCCTGCAGCCGGAGGAGAACACCGAGGGCGCCGGCCGCTCCGATGACTACTCCTTCGAACGGGTCGGCATCCCGACGTCCGGATACGCCGCCGGCGCCAGCGCCAGGAAGACCTCGGCGCAGGCGGCCAAGTGGGGCGGGACGGCGAACAGCGCCTACGACTCCTGCTACCACGCGGCCTGCGACACCACCAGCAACATCAGCGCGACGGTGCTCAACCGGGCCGCCGACGGGGTCGCCGCCACGATCTGGCAGACCTCGGTCTCCGGCTCGACCACGCCCCCGCCGACCACCCCGCCGCCGACCGGCTGCACCGGCGCGCAGCTGCTCACCAACCCCGGCTTCGAGTCCGGCGCGACGTCCTGGACCGGCACGACCGGCGCCATCGGCCAGTGGTCCAGCCAGGGCCAGCCGGCCCGCACCGGCACGTACTCGGCCTGGCTGCTCGGCTACGGCTCCACCCACACCGAGTCGCTCACCCAGTCGGTCACCATCCCGGCGGGCTGCTCGGCGACCCTGACGTTCTACGTCCACGTCGATTCCGCGGAGACGACCACCACGACGGCGTACGACAAGCTGACCGTCACCGCCGGTTCCACCACCCTCGGCACCGTGTCCAACCTGAACAAGGCGTCCGGGTACCAGGCCAAGACCTACAGCCTGACCGCGTTCGCGGGCCAGACGGTCGCCCTGAAGTTCAACGGCACCGAGGACTCGTCGCTGCAGACGTCCTTCGTGCTCGACGACCTGGCCGTCACGGTCAGCTGACGCACGCGCCGCCGCGTGCTCCCAAAAGCGTTCGAGGAGCACGCGGCGGCACCTCGGCTTGTTGCGGCCGAGCAGGATCTGAGGATGATCGGGGAGTGGACACCGAGGAGATCCGACGCGTGACCAACGGCGGGACGGCGGCATGACCGTCGTCGTGGTCGGGTCGGTGAATATCGACCTCGTCGTGCGCACCCCGCTCATCGCCCCGCCCGGCCACACCGTCATCGCGACCGGGTCCAGCACCGGATCCGGTGGCAAGGGCGGCAACCAGGCCGCGGCCGTCGCCCGCCTCGGCGGTGCGTGCCGGCTGATCGCCGCGGTCGGGCCGGACTTCGACCCGTCGTCGCTCCCGGGCGTCGACCTGTCCCTGGTGCGGGTCACGGCCGAGCCGACCGGGCTCGCCGTCGTCATGCTCGACTCGATCGGCGAGAACGCCATCACCGTCGTCCCGGGCGCCAACGCCTTGCTTGCACCGGCGGACCTCGGACCCTTCACCGGGCCCCCCGGCGTTCTGCTGGCCAGTCTCGAGGTGCCGCTGCCGGCGGTGCTCGCCGCAGCCCGGGCGGCGCGTGCGGCCGGCTGGACCGTCGTGCTCAACCCCGCACCCGCACACTCGCTCCCGGACTCGCTCCTGGCCGACGTCGACGTGCTCGTGCCCAACGAGCACGAGCTCGCGGCGCTTGGCGACCCCGACGACCTCCTCGCCACCGGTGTCGGCGCCGTCGTCGTCACCCTCGGCGCCGCCGGCTGCCGGATCAACCGGCCCGGCGACGTGCGATCCGTCCCCGCTCACCCCGTCCGGGCCGTCGACACCACCGGTGCCGGCGACGCCTTCTGCGGCGCGCTCGCCTGGGCCCTGGACACCGGACGCGACCTCGACACCGCCGTCCGGCTCGCCGTTGTCGCCGGCGCACTCGCCACGCGCGCGGTCGGCGCTCGCGCTGCCCTTGCCACCGCCGCCGAGATCACCGCCGCCGGGATCACCGCTGCGTAGGCCCGTCCGCCCGCGGGACCGTCGATCAGGGTGGGCAGGACCGGACAGACGCGCGGCGGTTCAGCGCGCGACGTAGGCGGCCAGGCCACCGAGTTCCTCGTTGGCGATGAACACCGAGCGCACGTTGATGAGGGCCTCCTCGACGTGGGCGGCGCAGCCCCACGCTGCGTCGCCCCACGAGTCGGCGAGCTTGATCTCGGCGGGGGCGGCGCACCCGGCGCCCCCGCCGAGCTGGCAGTGCTCGGGGTGCGGCCGGGGGGCCTGTGCGGTGGCGGCGGTGCGCATCCGGGCGTTGAGTTCCGCCTCGGCGGCGGCGCGCTGCTCGGCCTCGGCGCGCAGCTCCCGCTCGGCGTGCACCGCCTTGGCCAGCTCGTCGTGGGCCGCACTGGCGCGTGCCTCGGCGGCGTGTTGCGCCTGTTCGGTGTGGTGGCGTTCGATGGCCAGGGCCGCCGTGCCCGCGAAGACCCGGGTGAGGGCGAGGTCGGTGTCCTGCGGGACGCGCGGCACGCGGTGATACATGGCGAACGTGCCGAGCAGGCCGCCGTCGCGGGCCAGGATCGGCGTGGACCAGCAGGCGGCGAGTCCGGCCTGGCCGGCCAGGTCCCGGAAGTCGGCCCAGAACGGGTCGGTGGCGATGTCGGTGACGATGACGGGTTCCCGCCGGTGCGCCGCCGTGCCGCAGGAGCCGACGCCCTCGCCGGTGGCGATCCCGTCGATGGCCTGGTTGTAGAAGTCGGGCAGGCTGGGCGCGGCGCCGTGGCGCAGGTGCCGGCCGTCAGCGTCGGCGAGCAGCACGGAGACGAGCACCTCCCGCGGCGCGAGGTCCTCGATGCGGCGGGCCATCCCGTCGAGCACGTCGGCCAGCGGCGCCTGCCGGGCGATCTGCTCCAGCAGGGCGCGGTGCTCTGCCGTCAGCCGCTGGGCGTGCTTGACCTGGGTGGTCTCCACGCCGATCACCAGAATCCCGGTCACGGCGCCGGCGGCGTCCCGGCGCGGCTCGTAGGTGAAGTCGAAGAACGCCTCCCGCGCGTGCGGGTCGGCGCCGAGCACGACCCGCACGTCCCGGCCGGTGTGCGGCTCACCCGTGCCGAAGACCTCGTCCAGCCGCGCGACGAGGGCCTGACCGGCCGGTCCGGGCACCAGGTCCACGAGCGCCACCCCGGTGCGCACCTCATCGCCGCCGACGGTGGCGAGGAACGCCGGGCTCGCGGACTCGACCACGTGCGCCGCCCCCGTGAGCGCGGCGAAGACGGCGGTGGACTGCCCGAACAGCGCCCGTAGGTCCTGCTCCGCCGGATCCGTCATGAGGCCGCCTCTCGTGCTCTCGTGGTGCGAACGGCCAGCGTACGCGGCCGGTGGCCGGAATCGACTGGCAACGCCGCCCCGGCTGGTAGAGGATTTACCCGGTGAAGGACCATTTGAAGCGGTACCTGCAGGAGGGGCGCGACGCCCTGCTCTGGAAGCTCGACGGGCTCGGCGAGTACGACATCCGCCGCCCGCTCACCCCGACCGCGACCAACCTGCTCGGGCTGGTCAAACACACCGCCGCCGTCGAGTCGGAGTATCTCGGCATGGTGTTCGGCCGGCAGTTCCCGGAGCCCATCGCCTACCTCGCCGACAGCGCCGAGACCAACGCCGACATGTGGGCCACCGCCGAGGAGACCCGCGAGCACCACGTCGAGCTGTACAAGCGGATCTGGGCGCACTCCGACGCCACCATCGACGCGCTCGACCTCGACGCGCCCGGCGTGGTGCCGTGGTGGCGGCCGGAGACCCGCAACGTGACGCTGCACCGGATCCTGATCCACGTGATCGCCGAGACGCACCGGCACGCCGGCCAGGCGGACATCGTCCGGGAGTCGATCGACGGGTTCGCCGGCCTGTACGACGGCAACTCCAACCTGCCCGAGACCGACCCGAAGTGGTGGGCCGCCTACCGGGAGCGGGTCGAGCAGGCCGCGCTCACGCACCGGGATCCCGCCGGGGGCTGAGGCCGGCCAGCGTCAGGTCGAGGAGCCGGTTCGCCTCGGCCGCGGGATCCGGGTGATGTTCCGTGGCGAGGGCAATGCCGGTGATGAGCGTGAGCACGTCGGTGACGGTGACGCCCGGGGTCAGCGCGCCGGCGGCCGCGGCGCGCCGCACCAGCGGCGCGCCGGCCTCGGTGAGCTGCGCCGTCGCGCAGTGGTCGTGGACCGCGCCGGGGTCCGCCGCCAGGTCCTGGTTCAGGGCGTTGGCCAGTCCCCGGATGGTGGCGGCGGACGCCGTGACGGCGCTCAGCCACTCCAGCAGCGCCGCCCGGGTGTCGGCGCGGGCCGTGAGGTCGTGGGCGTGCGCGCACAGGGTCGCGACCCGGTCCCGGAAGACCGCCGCCAGCAGCGCGTGCCGGCTGGGGAAATGCCGGCGGACGGTGGCCGAGCCGACCCCGGCGACCCGGGCGATCTGCTCCAGGGACGCGTCCGCGCCGTGCGTGGCGACCTCCCGCTCGGCCACCGCGAGCAGGAGCGCGTAGTTGCGCCGGGCGTCCGCGCGCTGGACGGCCATGCCGGGTCACCTCAAGGTTGCTAAGTGGCGGGGTCCTCCGTATCGTACCGAAGCAGAAACGGCGGCCCCCGCCGTTTTGGGAGGAGCGTCATGCCCATCGATCCAGCACCCGTCCTGGTCACCGGCGCCACCGGGCAGCAGGGCGGCGCCACCGCCCGGGCCCTGCTCGCGGCGGGGATTCCCGTCCGGGCCCTGGTCCGCGACCCGGCGTCCGACCGGGCCGGGGCGATCGCCGCACGCGGCGTCGAGGTGGTGGCCGGCGACCTGCTCGACCGCGACTCGGTGTTCCGGGCCGCGGAAGGGGCCCGGGCCGTCTTCTCGGTGCAGATGCCCGCCATGCGCGACGGCGGCATCGACTTCGCCGGCGAGTTCACCCAGGCCGTCAACCTGATCGACGCCGCGCGGGCCGCCCGGGTGCCGCAGTTCGTGCACACGTCCGTCTCCGGCGCCGGGCAGCACACCGGGACCGCCGGCTGGGCCGAAGGCCGCTGGGCGGCCCTGGAGCCGTACTACACCACCAAGGCCGGCATCCAGGACCGGGTCCGCGAGGCGGGCTTCCCGCACTGGACCCTGATCAAGCCGGGCTGGTTCATGGAGAACTTCCTGCCTTCCGCCGCGTACCTGTTCCCTCGCGGCGTCGAGGGCGGGCTGGTGACGGTCCTGCGGCCGCAGACCCGGCTGTCCCTCGTCGCGGTCGATGACATCGGCCGGGCCGCCGCCGCGGCCGTCGCCGAACCCGAGCGGTTCCACCGGGTGGAGCTGGAGCTGGCGAGCGACCACCTGACGATGGCGCAGATCGCCGAGGTCCTCTCCCGCGCCCTGGGCGTCGAGCTGACCGCGCCCGACCTGACCGAGCCGGAGGCGGTCGCGGCGGGCATGCCGGTGTGGGCCGGCGTCTCGCACGAGCGCATCAACGTGACCGGGCAGCCCGCCCGCCCGGAGTTCGCCCGCGCGCTCGGCATCCCGCTCACCACGTTCGAGGAATGGGCGGCGGCCCGGCTCAGGTGACCAGTCCGCTGCGGTACGCGTAGACCACTGCCTGCACGCGGTCGCGCAGGTCGAGCTTGGTGAGGATGCGCGACACGTAGGTCTTGACGGTCTCCTGGCTGATCACCAGCGTCGCGGCGATCTCCTGGTTGGACCGGCCGTCGGCGATGAGGCGCAGCACCTCCAGCTCCCGCGGCGTCAGCGCGGTTTCGCGCCGCTCCTGCGGGGGACGGATCCGCGCCGCGTAGCGCCCCACGAGCTGCCGGGTCACCTCCGGCGACAGCAGGGCGGCGCCGGCCGCGACGGTGCGGATGCCGTCGAGCAGCTGCGCCGGCGGGGCGTCCTTGAGCAGGAAACCGCTCGCGCCGGCGCGCAGCGCCTCGTACACGTACTCGTCCAGGTTGAACGTCGTCACCACGAGCACCTTGACGGGCCGGGCCACGCCGGCGCCGGCCAGCAGGCGGGTCGCCTCGATGCCGTCGAGGACCGGCATGCGCACGTCCATCACGACCACGTCGGGGTGCAGCCGGCCGGCGAGGTCGACCGCGGCGCGGCCGTCGCCGCACTCGCCCACCACCTCGAGGTCGGGCTGGGCGTCGATGATGGTCGTGAAGCCGGCCCGGATCAGCGCCTGGTCGTCGCAGACGAGGACGCGCAGCGGCGCGGTCACGACGGGCTCCCCGTCGGGATGCGGGCCCGCACCGCGAAGCCGCCGCCGGTCCGCCGGCCGGCGCTGAACTCGCCGCCGAGGACGCCGATCCGCTCGCGCAGCCCGACCAGGCCCCGCCCGCTGCCACCGGGAGCCGCGGGGTGCGGATCCGGTCCTTCGGTGTCGACCGTCACCGTGGTTTCGTTCTTCCCGTGGTGTACGTACACCGTGGTCCGATGGCCGTGCGCGTGCTTGAGGGCGTTCGTCAGCGCCTCCTGCACGACGCGGTACGCCGCGATCTCCGCGCCGCCGGTCAGCGCCGCGGGACCGCCGTCCTCGGTGAACTCCACCGGCTGCCCCGCCTGCCGGGCCTGCTCCACGAGGGCGTGCACCTCGCCGACGGGCGGCGTGCGTGGTTCGGTGCCGTGGTCGGGGTTGAGCAGGTCCAGCAGCTGCCGTAGGTCGGTGATCGCCCGCCGGCCGGTGTCGGTGATGGCGGTCAGGGCCTGGTCGAGCCGTTCGGGGGACCCGGTCAGGTACCGCGCCGCCTCCGCCTGCACCACCATCGCCGTCACGTGGTGCGTCACGATGTCGTGCAGCTCGCCGGCGATGCGGGTGCGTTCCGCGGCGCGGGTGGTCTCGGCGACGTGCCGGCGGCGCTCCGCCTCGCTCGCCCGGGTCGTGCGCAGCCACGCCCCGATACCCCAGGCGAGGGCCAGCGCCAGGTAGAACGTGACGAAGCCGACGACCCCTTCGGTGGACCCGCGCCGGTCGAGCGCGACGGCCAGCGCCACGTACGCCACGGAGGCCACGACCAGGATGGTGTGCCGGAACCGTTGCAGGTGCGCCGCCGCGCTCAGCACCGCGATGGGCAGCGCCGCGCCGGCGACCAGGTGGTAGCCGCGGAGCTGGTCGACGACGAACCCGATCGACACCAGCGCGAGACACACCGCCGGCCACCGTCTGCGCACGGCCAGCGGCAGGCACTCCAGCGCGATCACCACGACGGCGAGCGCGTCCATCGGGCGGCCCGGCAGGTCGCCGAGCTGGGTCCCGCGGTTGTGGAGCGCGGGCACCAGCGACGCGACGGCGAGCAGCAGGGCCAGCGGAAGGTCCCGGACCGTGACGTCGAGTCGCCGCCACAGGTCCGGGACGCGTCGCAGCTCGCTCACGGGGCGAGCGTAGCGGCCGGGTCGGCGGCGGTGGCACGCCGGCGCCGGGGCACCACGTTGCCGCGGCGCCGGGCCAGCCACATGAACACGGCCGTCAGTGTCACGCCGGCCAGCAGCGCGTACACGCTGCCCTCCGGCCCGAACCCGCCGCCACTGAGCGCGGTCGAGCCGGACGTCACGCCGTTCAGGAGTCCGTCCGGGCCGCTCCGGCCGGACACGTCGGCGCCGAACACGCCGCCGGCGACGAAGTTCCAGCCGAAGTGCACCCCGATCGGCACCCACAGGTTGCGGGTGGCGGCGTACACGGCGGCGAGCAGGGCACCGGCCTCCACCGCGACGGCGAGAGAGCTCCACAGCGTGGCGTTCGGGTTCGGCAGGTGCGCCAGGCCGAACAGCGCGGCGGTCAGCAGCAGTGCGCCCCACGTGCCGGCGCGTTCCTCGACGATCCGGAAGAGGACGCCGCGGAAGAGCAGTTCCTCCGTGACGGCGCCGGCGGCCATGAACCCGACCAGCGCCACCGCGCCGGCCGCCGAACCCCAGCCGGTCACCCGGTACCCGCCGAACGCGGCGATGCTCGCGATGACTGCCGCGAACATCCCGGCCCCGATCAGCGCCCCGCGACCGAGCGCGGGCCCGGCACCCCGGACGGCGACCTCGACCGGTGCGCGGTGCTCGGTGCGCCGGACCACCCAGGCGTACACCAGCAACGACAGCGCCGCGGTCGCCAGCCCGAGCAGCAGGGTGAGCGGCACGTTCCAATCGGCGGCGCCGACGCTCAGGCTGCCGGCGAGGGCGACCGCCGCCACGGCCGCGAGCTGCTTCAGCAGTCGCATGATGGTCCTCCGTATGATTCCGCGGCCGGTCGCCGCGACTACGTCGAACGCTATGGATTCGACGGCCCCGAATCGTCACCGCACGGTGGACATTCGCGGGTAGCTCGCACGGGGGACAGCTACGTCAGGAAGCTGCCGTACGGGCCGGCGAGGATGGCGTTCTTCTGGGCCTGGCTGAAGTGCGTGTTCGGGTAGCTGTAGAACGACGCGGACATGGGGGTGCCGTCCGTGGACGTCGAGTCCGGCAGGCCGAAGCCGTGGCCGAGCTCGTGGACCATGCCCCCGTACCAGCGGTTCATCGGGCCGTTGAGCCCGGCGCCGCCGTCGGCGTCGTGGCCGGAGAGCAGGACCCAGCCGGGGCTGGCGCCGCCGCCGGACTTTCCGGGATCCTCGGCGCTGATCTCGCCGACGACGAGCCAGCGGCTGTCGGGGTTGGCGAGACCGAACCGGCGCCGCAGCTCCGCCTGCATGTTCGCGACCACGCACCAGTAGCGATCGCCGTTCGGGTCGCAGTTGGTGTTGATGTACCACGTTGTGTCGTGCTCGCCGTTGACCGTCTCCACGACGGTGGCGTTGAGCGCGAACGTCCTGCCGAGTTCCTGGCGGTAGTAGCGCTGCGCCTCGCGCATCACGGTTGCGATGCCGTCGGGGTACCGCTGGTCGAACGCGACGTTGGTCGGCTTGAGCCAGAACACCCGCACCGTCTTCGTGCCCGGAGTGCCTGGATCACCGGGTGTGCTGGAGGCGCTCGGCGACGCGGTCCTGGTGGGGGAGGCGCTCGTGGTCGGGCCGGCGGTGCCGGTGCAGACCACGTTGTTGAGCCGGAAGGTGGCGGGCACCGGGTTCGAGCCGCTCCAGGCGCTGTTGAAGCCGAACGACGTGCTCGCGCCGGTACCCAGGGCGCCGTTGTAGCCGGCGTTCACGGCCGAGACGCCGGAGCCGTTCTGCGTCACCGTCGCGTTCCAGGCCTGGGTGACGCGCTGGCCGGTGGCGAAGCTCCACGTGAGCGTCCAGCCGTTGACCGGGTCGCCGAGGTTGGTGATCGCCACGCTGGCGCCGAACCCGTCCTGCCATTGCGAGCTGATCGTGTAGGTCACCCGGCAGCCGGTGACGGCGGCGCCGGCCGAGGTGGTGGCGACCGCCGTGCCGGCCGTGGCGAGGCCGATCGTGGCGGCGGCGAGCATGAGACCGCGGTACCGCATCGCATCCCCTTTCATCAATGGACCACGCCACGGTGCGCGCCGAAAACCTTTTCGGCAAGGTGATGGCGGGAATCCGCAGGAAACGCGGCGAAACTTTCATCGCCGGGTCATCCGGGCCGGGTCATGCCGCTGCGGACCGCGGCGGCTTGCCTGGGAGGCATGATCCTGCCGAAGGAGCTGGCGAAGCTGCTGCCGCCGGCATTCGATCCGGAGTACGTCGAACACGCGGTCGTGCCGTACCTGCTGAGCGAGCAGACCATCGGGGAACGCCCGGCGCTGCCGATGATCGATCTGGCGCTGAGCAAGGAGAACGCCGCGCCGCCGCACTTCTGGGGGATGTTGTACGACGGGTGGGCGCCGGACCCGGAGGAGGAGGGCGTCGCGGTCTTCATCCAGGGGTACGAGCAGCGCGGGCCGGACAACGAGCGCAAGAAGATCTACCACTCGGCGACCACGCCCGACCTCTACGCGACCAGGTACGCCGGCAAGGTCCGCCGCTTCATCGCCCGGCTGCTCGACCCGGCCAACGCCGGCCGGCCGCTGATGCAGCAGTACTACACGGCCTACTTCGACCTCTACTGGGACCTGCACCTCGGGGCCACGGGCGAGGACATCCCGGCCGAGGTGCGGGAGCTCGGCACCAGCTTCACCACGGTGCTCGGCCACTGGTACCCGACCTCGGACATCGTCCATGAGCACTTCATGCGCGTGCGCGCATTGCGTCCGCGGCTCACGACGTGGATCGACGACCGGGTGCAGGCGGTGATCGACGGCACCGTCGCGGCGCCGGAGGAGACGTTCGTCCACTACTGGCTCAAGAACGGTGGCGGCGGCGAGCACTTCCGCCGCAAGGACATCATCTTCGAGTGCTTCCACAACTTCCTGGCCTTCAGCCAGTGGGGCAACATGATCTACCAGACCATGGCCGCGCTGGACGCCACGCACGGCAACCCCGTCGTGCGGTCCTGGTTCGCCCGGACGATGCGCATGGACCCCGACGACGCCGCCTTCCCGCCGCTCGACCGGTTCGTGATGGAGCTGTTCCGCACGATCTCACCGAACGCGGGCAGCCTGTCGACCGTGGAGACGGCGGTCGGCGTGACGTCCCGCGACCACAGCGTCGTCACCCCGCACCCGCCGTCGAACCACGACCGCCACCAGTGGCGCAACCCGGATCAGTTCGACCCGGACCGCTACCGCACGGCACCGACAACGCTCGACAGCGAGTCCCGGGCACGGGCCGCCGGCCTGGCCCGCTGCCCCTTCCCGCCCGCCCCGTTCAAACTCAACGACGGCCGCCAGGCCGAGGTGACCAACGGTGCCTTCGGCGCGGTGTACAGCGTGGTCGACGGCACGGAACACCCGCTGTGCGACACGGCCGGCTACGCGCCCTTCGGCTTCGGCTACCGCCGCTGCGGCGGCGAACAGCTCACCGTGGAGTTCCTCAAGGAGTTCCTGCGCACGGTGCACGACAACGGCATCGAGTTCGACCGGCTCGACCTGGCCGACCCCCAGTGGCTACCGGTGTCCCCGCGCAGCCTCATCAAGGACGACATCGGCTTCCATGTGCGCGGCGAGCCCGCGCCGCCTACCTGAACGTCCGTGGGACGTTCAGGGCGTCCGGCAGGACGCGCGGCTCGACCCGGTTCTGCCAGGCGAGGTCGGTGATGCGCTGGGCGAGCCGCAGGATGACCCCGTCGGTGCCGTCGCGTCTGGATCCGGCCGCCGCCACTCGAGGTGACGATCATGGCGTCGCCGACTTTGCGGTACCCGTGCCGCACGCCGACCGCCAGCGGTGCCTCCGAGGCGATGGTGACGGCGACGACGGCGTCGGCGTCGCTGAGCACCCGGTCACCGGCGAAGAGGTGCGAACCGGTCATCCGCCAGCCGTCCGCGGACGCGCCGCCGAACAACGGCACTCCCGCGCCCAGCACGCTGTACACACCGCGCAGGATCGACTCCTGGTCCCGGACGAACCCGTCGGTGAGCAGCATCAGCACCCGGTGCGGCTGGTCCGCGAGGGGCTCGGCGCACCGGGCGACCTCGGCGCCGGCGTCGCGCTGCCGCCCGGCGACCCCTTCGGCGACGGCGGTGGACACGGTGATGCCGGGACCACCGAGGGCCGCGACCGTGACGGTGCCGTCGGTCGGCCCGCCGGGGCCGATCTCGCCGTGCGTGGTGCAGCCGACGACCGGCATGCCCGAGGCGACCTGGCGCACCCCGTCGAGCACCGCGGCCGGGTCGTGCGTGATGGCGCTGAACACGATGACGAGTTTCGGCTCCGCGCCCGTCATGGCGGCCCGGGCAGCCGTTGCCGCGGCAGTAGCGCTGTCAAGGCTGTCCGAACGGCCCACGGCCAGCCAGCGCCGCCCGGTCGCACCTGCACTCATGCCGCCTCCACCCACACCGGCCGGACCTGACACCGGGATCATCGGCCGGGCCGGGGCCGAGTTGAGCCTTCGGCCCGGCGTGTCACCGCACGACCACCGTGTACATGCTGCTGCCCTTCGCGGGTTCGGCGTTCGGCCCGAGCGCGATCTGCCCGGCTGGGAAGGTCCTGGAGTACACGGCGAAGCTCCGGCTGGGGCTCTCGGTGTTGGTGAGCTGGGTGCCGGTGCTGGTCCAGGACGTGTCCATCCACGGCAGGCGGCCGCGGCGGGTGTCGACGGCAACGGACAGGGTCACCGGCCGGTTGACGGTGAACCGCACCAGCGGGTCCGTCGTGGCGGTTCTGGAGTCGTTGGTGGTGCGGATCCACTGGGCGCCGGCGAGACCGGCCGGCACGGACGCGAAGGTGTAGGCCCGGTCGCCGTACTGGGTGGCGCCGGTGCGCAGATCGGGCTGCACCGACCAACCGGCGACGGTCACGCCGGTGATGGTGAGCGGCGCGGCGCAGTTCTCGGTCGAGCCGGTCTGGCTGACCCGCGTCGTCCCGCCGGTGGTGTTGGTGCCGTTGCTGACGCAGTAGCCGGCGATGCTCTGGAACCGGGTGTCGTAGGGCGATCCGCTGCCTCGTTCGGTGACGAAGCGGTCGAACGTGACCGAGGCGCCGGCGTCGGCGATGACGGCGGGCCGGTTGTCGTTGGCGGTGAAGTGCGCCGAGCCGCCGGTGAAGTGGATGTCGTCGGCATTGTGCAGGTACCAGCCGAACGCGGGACGGGTGCCGATGCTGGCCGGGTTGAAGGCGTTCGGGTCGTTGGTGGGCACCGCGGTGCCGAGGTTGGCGCTGCCGCCGGGCACGTAGACGTCGACGTCGGTGAAGGTGACGTCGCTGATCCGGTGGGTGGCGTCGGCGCCCCACAGCGTCGGGGTCTGCGGACCCTTGCCGGTGGCGGTGACGTTCTCGTAGGTGATGTCGTGGATGCTGCCGACGCCGGGGTTGTCGCCGCAGCGTTTCCGGGTGCCGATCTTCTGGAAGATGGGTGCGGCGACGCCGGTGATGGTGATGTTGCGGTAGTGCACGTCGGAGATGTTCGCGCCGTCCATCGACACCATGCCCAGGCCGGCCTTGTTGGCGCCGGTGATGGTGACGGTGTCGAAGACGTAGTCGCTGAAGTCGCTGCAGGTCTCCGAGCCGAAGTTCAGGGCGTTGCAGCACACGGCCGACAGCTGGGCGCCGGTGACCCGCACGTGCCCCTGCTGGAACCGCTGGCCGAGGGCCCAGTCGCTCTTGAACGCGAGCGCGTCGTCCTGGGCGGCGATGGCGACGTCGGTGATGACCACGTTGCGGGTGTTGATGACGTTCCAGCCGTCGCGGTCGCTCGCGGTATCGATACGCAGACGGTTGGACTGCACGCCGTCGCAGCCGTTGACGAGGGCGGCGAAGTGCCCGCCCCGGCGCAGCGTGACGCCGTCCAGCCGGAGGTTCGTGCACCTGGTCAGGGCCAGGATCTTGTCCGCCTCGCCGGGATCCGGCAGGTCGTTCTCGTGGATCTTCAGGAAGCCGCCGCCGTCGATCGTGCCGGAGCCGGTGATCCCGATGTTGCTGAGCCGGTCGCCCCAGATCATGGCGTTGTGGAAGTGGCTGTGGCCGAAGTCCTGGTAGGCGTCGTTCGGGTTCGGCTCGGCGGGATCGTAGCCGGTACCGGGCGCGCCGAGGATGGTGGATCCGCTGTCGAGTTGCAGCGTGACGTTGCTGAGCAGGTGGATCGAGTTGGCGGACCGGTAGGTGCCGGCGGGGAACACGACGGTCCCGCCGCCGGCGGTGTTGGCGGCGGCGATGGCCCGGTTGATGGCCGGGGTGTCGTTGGCCGAGCCGTTGCCGGCGGCACCGTAGTCGCGGACGTTGAAGGCGCCGGCCGCCGCGGCGGGAACGGTGGGCGCCGCGATGCCGGCGAGGCAGGCGGCGGCCAGGACGGCGAGCCACCGGCGCAATGACGTACTGGACACGCGTTGTCTCCTTTTCGGAGGCCGTTGGGCACACCGGCGAACGCAGTGCCGACGCGGGCGCTGCGCTGGATGAGCCCCTGGTGAGAAATCCTGCAAACGTTTTCATCGCCCTTCAGGCCGCCGCACCTGAAGGGGTCGATGGATTCCCGCCAATATAGACCGCAGGCTCCGGCTCGTGTCAACCGTCAGAACTGCGCTGGTGGAGCCGGTCGGACATCGATGTCACACGACGACCCATGCGCCACGTGATCGCGTTCGCTAAGGTCCTGACGTGTCCTTCGTGGAGCGGCTTGTCTGTCACCCCCGGTTGCCGCTGATCGCCGGCCTGGACTCCGACCGGCCCGTGGTGCGCGTGTGGCAGCTGGAAGGGGATGGTCTCCGGGAACTCGGCGGCGTCGGCGACGATGCCGCCGCATATCCGCCCGAGTCATGGGAGCGGCACGAGCTCACCCCGTCCGTGGCCTGGCATCCGCACGAGCCGAGCCTGATGGTGATCGGCGCGGCCGGGTTGCGCCGCTGGACCGTCGACGGCGTCGCCGAACTGCCGTGGTTGCCCGCTTGCGCCGACCATCGGGACATCGCGTTCAGTCCGGACGGGCGGACCCTGTGGGTGTCGCCGTCGTCGGTGGCCGGCGAGGACAAGGCATGGGAACGCTCCGACGTGCTCGACCTCGCCACCGGCACCGTGGAGGCGGGCCTGTGGTGGGACACCGGGATCGTCGAACATCCCGGCGGCGGCCTGCTCGTGACGCTCTCCAGTGAGCAGGGTGCGACCGACGTCCTCTTCGCCCGGCCGGACGACGCCGTCCCGGCGGGTATCCGCGTCTACCGGCACGCGATCGTCCTGGACGTGGACGGCTATCACCCGCCGGTCTTCTCCAGCGACGGCCGGTACCTGGCGTTGCGCGGCAATGCGTACGTGCAGTCGCTGGACGTGTTCGAATTCCCGACGTTGCGCAAGGTCCTGCACACGGCGTTCGGGGATCCGTACCCGGGCTTCCCGTACCCGCCGGAATGGCTCGAGGAACAGGCACTGTGGTCCAGTCACAACATCGCCTTCGCGCCGGGTGCCGCGGTGCTGCTGGCCGGCTCGCCGCAGGGGAACGTCATCGAGTTCGACCTCGAGGGTGAACGGGTGTCCCGGCGGGCGGTCACCGGCGCCGCGGTCAGCGCACTGACGGTGACGCCGTCGGGCCAACTGGTGGTCGCCGACCGTTCCGGGCGCGTGACGGTGACCGGCGAGCCATGGGAGGCCCGTTCCGGTGACGGGGCGGCCGCGCGTGAGCGGGTCCAGGAGTACCTTGCCGGCACCGCCGAACTGCCCGGGGACGCCGACCTGGAGACGGCCCTGCTCCGTGCCGACGGGCAACGGACGTGGAGCGCCGACGACCTCGAAACCGTCACCGAAGCCGGCGATTCCGATCCGACGTGGCTCCGCCTGCGCGCCGCGATGAACACGCACGACCTCGGCCGGGAGTGACCGGGCGGCCGTCGGTGTGGACGTCCCACGCTGCGGACCGCGGACGAGGGCATGCGCCGCGACTCGACGAGGTCGCCGGATTCGCGCAGCGCTGAGCGCCGGCGCCGTCCTGGGCGGCGCCGGGCGCATCGGCCGCGGCTGATCGAAGGTTGGCTCTTGCCAGCCGGCTCGTCTTCGAATAATGATGTAGTCCTTCGTAAGTTAGTCAATACCTCTGCGTAAAGCTTGCCGCCAAAAGCCGAGAGGGTGACCGACGCGTCGGGCCCGATCGCGCCCTCGGCACCCCTTCCGAGCACGAGGAACCTGTATGAGACGAGCCCTGCGCCTCACCGTCGCCCTGCTCACCGCCCTCACCCTCACCGCCGGCGCCGCCGGCACTCCCGCCGCCGCACACCCCGCCGAACCGCGGTGGAAACCCCTCGCCTACACGCCCGCGCCCGCCGACAACCCGCTGAAGGGATTCATGCCGTTCGCCGGCGACTACCAGACGTTCCCGCACAGCATGGAGTGGTTCTACCTGCCGCTGCGCGATGTCATGACCGGGCCGCGGCAGTTCCGCTGGGACGCCTTCGAGGCTCAGCTCAACGCCATCGCCGGGCGCGGTCACCAGGCCGTCTTCCGGTTCTACCTGGACTATCCCGGCAAGCCCACCGGCATCCCGCAGTACCTGCTGGACGCCGGGCTCGTCACCCGCCCGTACCCCGACTTCGGCAACAACGGCGTCAGCGTCTCGCCCGACTACGACGACCCGCGCCTGGTCGCCGCCCTGGAGAACTTCATCACCGCCCTCGGCCGGCGCTACGACGGCGACCCGCGCATCGGGTACATCACGCTCGGCCTCATCGGCTTCTGGGGCGAGTGGCACACCTGGCCCTACGACGGCTGGACCCAGCCCGAGAACTGGATGCCGGGCACCGATGTGCTCACCCGCATCCTGGACCGGTACGAGGCGGCGTTCGACAGGACGTTCCTGCTGGCGCGGTACCCCAGCCAGCAGAACAAGCCACTGAACGTCGGCTACCACGACGACTCGTTCGCGTTCGAGACGCTGCCGCCGACGTCGTGGCACTTCGTCCAGCGGCTCATCGACGAGGGCGTCACCGACAAGTGGCGCACCCAGCCGATCGGCGGCGAGCTGCGGCCGGAGATCCAGTCCTGCCTGTGGGACGAGCCGGTCAGCTGCACCCAGTACGAGGACTACGCCGAGTCCGTCACCCAGACCCACGCGTCCTGGCTGATCAACCACGCCGCGTTCACCGGCACCGGGTTCACCGGCGACAAGTACCAGCGGGCCGTCGCCGCCGCCAGGTCCCTCGGCTACGAGCTGACCGTCACCGAGGCCGCGCTGGGCCGCGACCGGGTCTCCGTCCGTGTCGCGAACCGGGGCGTGGCACCGTTCTACGCCGGCTGGGGCACCGAGCTCGCCGCCGTCGACGGTCACGGCCGGATCGTGCGGCGCTGGCACACCGATTGGAACCTCACCGGCATCCAGCCCGGCCAGGCCCCCACCACGCTGTCCGCCCGCATCGACACCCGCGGTCTGCGCCCCGGCCGCTACTCGATCGTCATGCGCGTGGACAACCCGCTGCGCAACGGCATCCCGCTGCGGTTCGCCAACGCCGCGCAGAACACCAGCACCGGCTGGCTCACGCTGGGCGGTGTCTGATGTTGCGATCCCTGCGCTTCGCCGTTGTCGCTATGTTGCTGCTCGCTTTGCTGCCCACCGCGGCAAGCGCGGCCCCGGCGGGACCGCCGCCGCGCCCCGCCGCGGGACCAGGCCCCGACACCAGTCTCGCCACCCACACCTACGCCTACGCCGACGCCCCGGTGGGACAGCCGCTGAAGGGATTCGCCCCGTACCTGTTCCCCGGTGACAACCTGTCCACGAAGTACCCCGGCGGTCTCGTCTGGAGCTACTTCGCCCTCAACGAGGTCATGAAGGACCCGGCCAGCTGCGCCGTGTTCGACTGGAGCGTGTTCGAGAAGGCCCTCGACGAGGCCGCCGTGTGGGGCCGCCAGGTGGCGTTCCGGTTCTACCTGGAATACCCCGGCGGCAGCGGTACCCACCCCGGCAACGGCATCCCGCCCTGCCTGAACGGCAAGATGGCGTTGCGTACCAACGGGTTCTGGGGCACCGTCAGCCCCGACTACGACGACCCGGACGTCATCGCCGCGATCACCAGCTTCATCACCGCATTCGCCAACCGCTACGACCGGGCCGGCCCCGGCGGCACCGCCGACCCGCGCATCGGGTTCATGTCCCTGGGCCTCGTCGGCCTGTGGGGCGAGTGGCACACCTGGCCCTACGACCGCGACGCCGCCGACGGTTACCCCGACCTGATGCCGACCGACGCGACGATCCGCACCATCATCGGCGCGTTCGACGCCGCGTTCGCCAACATCCAGCTCGAGGTCCGGTACCCACTCGCCGGGACCGAGACGGCGAACATCGGCTTCCACGACGACTCGTGGCCCTACAAGGAGTGGCGCGGCGGGCAGCTAAAAGGCATGACCCTGCCGATGTCGATGAACGGCTGGGACGACGCGTTCCTGCAGTTGCAGCTCAACACCGGCACCGAGAACCGCTGGACCAGCCAGTCCATCGGCGGCGAGGCCCGGCCCGAGATCCAGGGCAGCCTCTACACCGACTGGCCCGGCGGCTCCGGGCAGGTCGACGACGTCCTGGCCGCAACCGAACTCACCCACATCACCTGGATGATCAACCAGACCGGGGCCGGCGGGTACAGCGTCACCGACCCGAAGGTCGCCGCCGGTGTCCGCAAGATGGGCTACAACCTGCACATCCCGCAGGCGAACTTCAACGCCACCGCGGCCGGCACGTTCAAGGTCGGCGTCACCATGCAGAACTCCGGCGTCGCACCGTTCTACTACCCGTGGACGACCGTCATCGGGCTGCGCGACGCCACCGGCGCCGTCGTCAAGACCTGGGACACCAGCTGGGATCTGCGCCAGGTGCAGCCGCTGAAGATCCGGCCGTTCCCCGACTGGGGCGTCGGCACCGACCCGCTCGACTTCGGCCGGCCGGTCAACTTCTCGGCGACGCTGAGCACCGCGGGCGTGCCGGCCGGGTCGTACAGCCTGGTCCTGAAGGTCCGCAACCCCCTGGAGGCGGTCACGCCCGACGTGCTGCGGGCCCGCCCCGCCGCCAGCCGCCTCACCGACTGGATCATCGACCAGTGGCGGCCGCGGCTGCCGCTGTCCTTCGCCAACGCCAACCAGGGCGCCGACGGCTGGGTCAACCTCGGCCCGCTGGTGACCGGCGGCACCTGCACCGGTGACTGCGTGGCCCCGTCGGCGCCGTCCGGGCTGGCGGTGACCGGGGTGACCAACACCAGTGTGGCGCTGTCCTGGTCGGCGTCGACCGACAACGTCGGTGTCACCGGCTACCAGGTGCTCCGCGACGGTACGCAGATCGGCACCGCGACCGGCACGTCGTACACCGACACCGGCCGGTCACCGGGGCAGACCTACCAGTACACGGTGCGCGCCGTGGACGCGGCCGGCAACGTGTCGGGACCCTCGGCGGTGGTGCCGGCGACGACCAGCGGATGTGCCGGTGACTGCACGGCACCGACCGCACCGTCGCTGACGTCGCCGGCGAAGACCGACACCAGTGTGTCGCTGTCGTGGACGGGTGCGACGGACAACGTCGGCGTCACCGGCTACGAGGTGTTCCGTGGGTCCACATTGGTCGGTTCGCCGACCGGAACCTCGTTCGTCGACACGGGGCTGACGGCGTCGACCGGGTACAGCTACACGGTCAAGGCCCGGGACGCGGTCGGGAACCGTTCACCGGCGAGCAACGCGGTCGCCGTCACCACCGCCGCCGCCCCGGCCGGCCTGACCCTGGACGACTTCGACGGCACCCCGCCGTACCCGTCGGCGGCGCAGAACGACCTGGGCAAGTGGACCGGCGGCAACTGCTTCCTCGACGGGGGCGGCTCCGGCGTCGTGTCCGGCGGGGCGCTGAGCCTGCGGTACAACAACTGCGGCTGGTTCGGCTCCGACGTCGGCGTCGATCTCAGCAACCGCACCTACCTGGTGATCCGGGTCAAGGGCGCGGCCGGGGGAGAGCAGGCGCACTTCAACCTCGGGCTCGGCGGGACCACGAAGGTGTTCGGCGACTTCACCCTCGACGGCGGCGCCCACCCCGTCATCACGACGTCCTATCAGGACATCCGGATCCCGTTGACCGCCAATGGGATCAGCCGCAGCTCACCGTCGCAGCTGACGATGGGCTTCTGGTACGGCGGCAACTCCACCATCACCATCGACCACATCTCCTTCCAGTAGCGCGCCGGCCGGGGCGGCGACGTCCGCCGCCCCGGCCGAACTGTTTCCTAGCTCGCAGATAGGGTTACTAGGCTATTCGGTCGTTGTGTGCCACCATGGCGTGCGGCAGGTCCTGCTCGCAGGGAGGAGACCGCATGATGATCGGACGTGACGATGACCGAGTACCACAGTCCTGAGGACCGCGCCTACACGAAGGTCTACAAGCGCGAGACCCCGGACATCCTGCAGGCGTTCGGCCAGTTCGAGCAGGCCGTGTTCGCCGCCGAGGGGCGAGAGATCCCGCTGAAGTACCGGGAGCTCATCGCGGTCGCCGTGGCCGTGACCACGCAGTGCGTGTACTGCATCGACGGCCACAGCAACCTGGCCGTGAAGGCCGGCGCCACCGAGGCGGAGCTGGCCGAGGCTGCGTGGGTGGCGGCCGCGCTGCGCGCCGGTGGCGCCTTCGCGCACGGCCGCTTGGCGTTCAAGCTCACCGATCACAGCCACGAGCACTGATCACCGCACGGTGACGGGGTGTCCGGCCGGGCCGGGCACCCCCCGTCGTGCGTCGCGGCACCATCCGCCTGGGCCCGGTGCGGCTACCGGATCCGGCTCAGGAGGTCGGCCAGCTCGAGCTCGCCGTCGCGGGTCTGCGCCCCGGCGGCGAGCGCGGCGGTGAAACGGCCGGCCGCCTCGGGCCCGGTGAACACCGGCCAGAGGAGTTCGCCCTCGACCGTGAGTCCTTCCTCCAAGGGCAGGTCGGCCGCGTCGACGGCCTTGCGGGCCGCGTCGACGGCCGACCGCGGATAGGAGGCGATGCGGGCTGCCAGTCGGTCGACGAAGTCGTCGAGTTCGTCGGCCGGCAGGGCCCGGTTGATCCAGCCGTACCGTTCGGCGGTCCCGGCGTCGAAGTCCGCGGCGCCGAGGATGGCCTCCAGCGCGCGGGCGCGCCCGGTCAGTCGGGGGAGCAGCTGCGTGCCACCGCCGCCGGGGAAGATGCCGAGGCCGACTTCCGGCTGGCCGAACCGCGCGGTGCCGATGGCGGCGAACCGCATGTCCAGGGTGAGCAGGAACTCGTTGCCGCCGCCGCGGGCCCGGCCGGTCACCTTGCCGATTGTGACCTGTGGCAGCGTGCGGTACCGCGCGTACAACCCGGGTCCCGGCCCGGCCGCGAACGCCGCGAGCGCGTCCGGGTCGGTGACCAGGCGCATGTCGCCGTGGGCGAGGAAGAACTCCGGGTTGGCACTGCCGAAGACGACGACCCGGACCGCGTCGTCGTCACGCACGTCGGTGTTGAAGCGGTCGAGGTCCGCGATCAGCCTCGCGTCGAGCAGGTTGATGGGCGGGTTGTCGATGCAGACCGACGCGACGCCGTCCTTGAGGCGGACCGTCAGCGTGTCGTACGCATACGTCACCATAGCTCCTAGCTTCGAAGTCAGAAGCCAGATGCTAGCTGGCTTCTGACTTCGAACTCAAGGGGGTACAGTCGTGCGTCATGGAGTGGGCGTCGGTCGACCTCGGAAACTGCCCGATCGTGCGGGCGCTCGACGTCGTCGGCAGGCGCTGGACGTTGATCGTGCTGCGCGAGGCGTTCAACGGCGTGCGGCGCTTCGAGGACATCCAGCAGCACCTGGGCGTCTCGTCGTCGATCCTCAGCGGCCGGCTCAAGGACATGGTGGACGACGGGCTGCTGCGCCGCGTGCCGTACCGCGAGGACGGGACCCGGGAGCGCTCCGAGTACCACCCCACCGAGAAGGCGTGGGACCTCTATCCGGTGATCGTGGGTCTCATGCAATGGGGCGACCGCTACCTCGGCGACTCCGCCGGGCCCCCGGTGCAGCTCATCGACCGCACGTCCGGCCGGCCGGTGGTCGCCGCGCTCGTCCCGCAGGGCACCCCGAGCTGCGCGCCGTCCGACCTCGAGGTGGCGCCCGGCGGCTCGCTCAGGACGGTGCCGGGCGCGGTCAGAGCTCGATGACCGCGAACGGGTAGAACGGGATCTTCTCCAGCTCGTCGATCGAGATCGGGGACGGCTGACCCTCCTGGTTCAGGGCGTGGAGGGTGCCGCCGCACTCGTCGCGGATCGTGCGCAGCACGGCGGCGAAGCGCCCGGTGTCCGCGCCGAGCATGACGGCGTTCCACTCGAAGACGATGCGCCGGATCCGGTCCTCGCGGATGAGTTGCATCATGCCGGTGAAGGCGTGGTACTCGCCGCCCTCGATGTCGATCTTCAGCAGATCGATGACCGGGACGTCCTTCAGCGCGTCGTCGAGCTTCACGGCCGGCACCTCGATCGTGGTGATGTCGTCGAGGCGGTGCGCGTGCGTCGGGCGCTCCTAGATGAGCATCCGGTCGCGCCCGATGTAGGTGCCACGCATCTGATCATCATGGCACCGCCGGGCGGCCCGGGAGACGGGTTCGAAGGAGCCGACCGCTCAGGTGAGGAACCCGCGGATCGCCGTGGCGACCTCCTCGGCGTGGGTCTCGAGGACGAAGTGGCCGGTGTCGAGGAACCCGATGCAGGCGTCGGGGAGGTCGCGCTTGAAGGCCTCGGCCCCGGCCGGCAGGAAGAACGGGTCGTTCCTGCCCCACACCGCGAGCAGCGGCGGCCGGCTGGTGCGGAAGTACTCCTGGAACGTGGGGTACAGCGCCACGTTGCTCGCGTAGTCGAGGAGCAGGTCGAGCTGGATGTCGGCGGCGCCGTCGCGCCCGAGGTAGTAGTTGTCCAGCCCGTAGCCGTCCGGGCCGACCCGGGTCTCGTCGGGGACGCCGGTGGTGTACTGCCAGACCGTCGTGCGCGGCTCCACCATGGTCCGGACCGCCGCCCGGTTGGCCGCCGACGGGTCCTGCCAGTACGCCCGGATCGGGTTCCATGCGTCGCTCAGCCCCTCCTCGTACGCGTTGCCGTTCTGGGAGATGATCGCGGTGATGCGCTCGGGATGCCGGGCGGCGATCCGGAACCCGACCGGCGCGCCGTAGTCGAACACGTACAGCGCGAAACGGCGCAGTGGCGCGGTCAGGCCGTCGATGACGTCCGTGATGTGCTCGAACGTGTAGTCGAAGTCGCTCTTGGGCGGCATGTCCGACCTGCCGAAGCCCGGCAGGTCCGGCGCGATGACGTGGAAGCGGTCGGCGAGCAGCGGGATCAGGTCACGGAACATGTGGCTCGAGGACGGGTAGCCGTGCAGGAGCACCAACGTGGGTGCGTCGGCCGGGCCGGCCTCCCGGTAGAACACCGTCAGGCCGGCCACGTCCGCGGTGCGGTAGGCGATGTCGGTCATGCCGTCACCGGAGGAAGTCCACGAGCTGGCGGGTCGTCTCCTCGGGGGCCTCTTCCGGGATGAAGTGACCGACCGGCACCGGCCCGCCGCGGACGTCGTCGGCCCACGCCCGCCACATGGCGAGGGGGTCGTCGTAGAGCGTCGCGACCGCACCGTCCTCGCTCCACAGGAACAGCACCGGGCACTCGATCCTGCGGTGGCCGCGATCCGCCTCGTCCTGCTCGTAGTCCAGGGTCGCGGCGGCCCGGAACTCCTCGCAGATGGCGTGCACCGTGTCGGGGTCGCGGAACTTCTCGGTGTACTCGGCGCGGAGCTCGGCCGGGAAGGCGTCCTTCACCTCGGCCCAGGTGTTGAGCATGAAGTCGACCATGGTGGCCGGTGCCGCGCCGATGAACTGCTCCGGCACGGGCGCCGGCGCGGCGAGGAACGACCACTGCCAGTAGGTCAGGCTGAAGTCCTTGTCGGCACGGTCGTACGCGTCGCCGACGGGAACCACGTCCATCACGCCGAGCCGGGTGACCGCCTCGGGGTGATCCAGCGCGAGCCGGTAGGCGCAGCGGGCGCCGCGATCGTGGCCGACGACGCTGAACGTGTCGTAACCCAGCTGTCGCATGACCTCGAGCTGGTCGGCGCCGATCGCGCGCATGCTGTACGGCTCGTGATCAGCCGTGCTGGGCGGCTTGCCGCTGTCGCCGTACCCACGCAGATCGGTGACCACGACGGTGTGGTGCTCGGCGAGGCGGGGCGCCACCCGGTGCCACATGAGGTGGGTCTCCGGGATGCCGTGCAGCAGCAGCACCGGCGGCCCATCGCCGCCCGTGCGACCGTGCACCGACGCACCTGCCGTGGCGATGTCGAACGCTTCGAATCCGTCGAACACAGGGGGACCTCTTCGCCGAAGCTGCCGGAACGTAGCGTCTCTTACCACTTCCGGCGCCGTGAAACGCGCTACCCCAATTGGTCGCGGGTGCTTCCGGGTCGGGGTCGCGAGCTCTTGTCGATCCACCACGTGGGCCCCGGGTCAGGCCAGTAGGTCGAGGAAGGCTGTGGCGGCCGGGGTGCGACCGGCGCGGCTCCAGATGACGTGCTCGATCCGCTCGGGGGCGTCGGTGACCTCCACGACCGTGACGCCGGGCAGCTGCGGCGCCCAGGTAGCCGGCATCATGGCGACGCCGAGGCCCTGCTCGACGAGGCGGGCGATGAGGTATGCCGTGGTGACCTCGAACGCCACGTCGCGGGTCAGACCGGCGGCCGCGAACGCCTGATCCGACTGGGCGCGCCCGGCCGTGCGGGCCGGCAGGTCGACGAACACCTCGCCCGCCAGCCGGCGCAGGTCGACGGCCGGCTCCCCGGCCAGCGGGTGGTCGGGCGCGACGACGGCCACGAGCCGGTCGCGGGCAAGCTCGCGGGACTCGACGCCCGCGGGCCGGGCGTCCGTCGGCAGCCCGAGGAACGCGACCTCGATCGCACCATCGCGGACGAGCTCGACCAGCTCGTCGCTGGCGTGCACACGCAGGCTGATACGCACAGCGGGATACCGCCGCCGGAACTCCCGCAGCGCGCCCGGGATGTCGACCGCGGCCACGGTCGAGATGAGCCCGACGGCAAGCCGGCCCCGCACCTCGCCCAACGCCGCGGCGACCCCGGCTGCGGCCCGCTCGGCGGCGTTCACGCAGTGTCGCGCCTCGGGCAGGAACGCGGCCCCGGCCGGGGTCAGGCGCACGCGCCGGCTGGTGCGCTCGAACAGCTTCGTTCCGAGCTCCCGCTCCAGCCGCGCGATCTGGTGGCTCAGCGCCGACTGCACGACCAGGCAGCGCTCGGCCGCCCGCGTGAAGCTGCCGGTCTCGGCGACGGCGAGGACGTACCGCATCTGCTGGAGCTCCATGCATCCATCGTGAATCACGATCGCTCGGCTGACAAACATGCATTGGACTCATGAATCGATCCCCGAGAGACTGCAACGCATGCCGATCAAGGAAAGGCCGTGGCTCGGCGTCGCGGTCATCACCGCCAGCCTGTTCATGTTCGTCACCACCGAGCTGATGCCCGTCGGGCTGCTGACCCCGATGAGCCGCAGCCTGTCGGTCTCCGTCGGCGTCGCCGGACTGATGGTCACGCTGTACGGCATCTCGGCCGGCCTCGGCGTGCCGTTCATCGTCGCGTGGACCCGCCGGGTCAACCGCCGGCTGCTGCTGACCGTGCTGCTCGCCGTCCTCGCCGCCGGAAACCTGGTGACCGCCGCCGCCCCGGGCTTCGGCCCGGTGCTCGCGACCCGCCTCGTGATGGGCTTCGCCAACGGCGTCTTCTGGGCCATCGGCGTCAGCATGGCGATCCGGCTCGTCCCGTCCCGCCACGCCGGCCGCGCCGCCGCGACCGCGCTGTCCGGCATCTCGATCGCCGCCGTGGCCGGTATCCCGCTGGGCGCGCTGCTCGAGGACCTCACGAGCTGGCGCGGCACCTTTCTCATCTGGAGCGCCCTGAGCGCCGTTGTGTGCCTGGCGGTGGCCGTGGTCGTCCCGTCGCTGCCATCGGACAACGCCGTTGCGGTCCGCGAGGTCTTCGCCCTGCCGCTGCGCAACCTGGCGCTGCGCCGGGCGGTGTACGCAGTGGCTCTCTATGTGCTCGGGCACTTCGGGGCGTACACCTTCATCCGTCCTTTTGCCGAGCAGCACGCCGCCGTGACGCCGGCCTTCATCAGCGCGTTGCTCGTGGCCTACGGCATCGGCGGCGCCGCCGGCAACTTCGTCGCGGGCCACACGGTCGCCCGCCACCTGCGCGCAAGCTTCGTGCTGGCGGTCACCGGCCTGGTCGTCTCGATGCTGCTGCTCCTGGCGATCGGCCACACCCGCGCGGGCCTGGTCGCCGGCGTGCTGCTGTGGGGCGTGTCCTTCGGCGCCGCGAACCTGTGCCAGGTCAACCTCATGCTCTCGGCCGCCCCGGACACCTTCGAGGCCGCGATGTCGATCAACACGCTGGGGTACAACACCTCGATCGCCCTCGGCGCGCTCTTCGGCGGCCTGTTCGCGGATGCGCTGGGCGTGGACGCCGCCGTCTGGTTCGGGGTGGCGCTGACGTCGGCGTCGCTGCTCGTCACCCTGGGTGCCCGGCGGCGCGATCCGGTTCCGGCGTCGTGAAACGCGTTACCCCAACTGGTCGCGGCGGCGGGTCAGGTACGCGGTCTCGGCGGTGTTGCCGGCCAGCTCGATGGCCCGGTCGTACGCCGCGCGGGCCGGCTGGCTGCGGCCCAGCCGGCGCAGCAGCAACGCGCGGGTCGCGTGGTAGGCGTGGTAGCCGGCCAGGGCGCCCTCGAGCCGGTCGACGGCGGCCAGGGCCACCTCCGGGCCGTCCAGCTCGGCGACCGCGACGGCCCGGTTGAGGGCGACGATCGGCGAGGAGTCCACCCGCTGGAGCTGGTCGTACAGCGCGACGACCTGCGACCAGTCGGTGTCGCGGATGTCGCGGGCGGACGTGTGCACGGCGTTGATCGCCGCGAGGATCTGGTAGCGGCCCGGCGCGACGCCGGTGGTGGCGACCACGGTCAGGCGCTCGCGCACCAGCCGGTGGCCCTCGGCGATCAGCGCCGTGTCCCAGGCGCCGCGGTCCTGCTCGTCGAGGGCGACGAGTTCGCCGGCCGACACCCGGGCGGCGCGGCGGGCCTCGGTGAGCAGCATCAGCGCCAGCAGCCCGGTCACCTCACCGTCCCGCGGCAGGAGGGCCCGGATCAGGCGGGTGAGGCGGATCGCCTCGGCGGTCAGGTCGTGGCGGACGGGCGGGGTGTCCGGTCCGGTTGCCAGGTAGCCCTCGTTGAAGACGAGGAAGAGCACGGCGAGCACGCCGGAGACGCGGCCGGGGAGGTCCTCCGCGGCCGGCACCCGGTACGGGATGCGCGCCGCCTTGATCTTGGCCTTGGCGCGGGTGATCCGCTGTCCCATGGCGCTTTCCTGGACCAGGAAGGCCCGGGAGATCTCGGGCACGGTCAGGCCGCCGACCATGCGCAGCGTCAGCGCGACCCGGGTCTCCATCGCGAGCGCCGGGTGGCAGCAGGTGAAGATCAGCCGGAGCCGCTCGTCGTCGATGGCGCCGGTCGGTTCGGGCGGGTCGTCGTCGTGCAACATCCAAGCCGCCTTCTGCTTGTCGTCGCGCTTGTTCTCGCGCCGGATGCGGTCGATCGCCTCGCGGTTGGCGGTGGTGGTGAGCCAGCCGCCGGGGTTGGGCGGCACGCCGTCGACCGGCCACCGCTCGACGGCGGTCGCGAACGCCTCGGCCGCCGCCTCCTCGGCGACGTCGAGGTCGCCGAAGCGCCTGGTCAGCGTGGCGACCACCCGGGCCCACTCCTCGTGGTGGGCGCGGGTGATGGCCGTCTGGACGTCGGTCACTCCGGCGGGGCGAGGAACGGCCGGACCTCGACCTTCCGGTTGCAGGCCTTCGACCCGTCGGCGGCGAGTTTGAGTGCCACGTCGAGGTCGGGCGCCTCGAACACCCAGAAGCCGGCGACGTGCTCCTTCGTCTCCACGAACGGCCCGTCGGTGAACACGCTCGCCCCGTCCCGGTTGTCGATCACGGTGGCCGTCGCGGGCGACGCGAGACCGCCGGCGAAGACCCAGTGACCGTCGGCCTGCACCCGGTCGTTGAACACGTCGATTGCCGCCGCCTCCTCCGGGGTGGCGAGTTCGTCCGAGTCGAAGATCACGGAAACCAGGTACTGCATCTGAAGACCAACTCCTGTGCTCCGGGGCGCCCCTCACGGGCGGCCACTCGACCTGTCCACGAACGGCGTCGCCCCGATCCGACAGTATCGCCGGAGAATTCTTCCAGGAATTTATCGGCTGCGGTGACGGTAGTGGTGCACGACGAGCGCGGCCGCGCTGGCCAGGGTGATCAGGCCGAAGCCGACACCCACGATCGGGTGCGCGCCGGCGGTCGACGCGGTCGCGTTGGCGGCGGCGCTGACGATCAGCACCAGCCAGAGCACGGGGCGAAGCATGCCAGGACGGTTGCCGGTGGTCTCGGGGTCGGTCATGACCCTGACGCTATGCAGCCACGCACCGGCCGGCGATCCAGCCAGCGCGTCCACCGGGGTACAGCAGGCTGTACTTCGCCGGACCCGGCGGTCGCCTATTGTCGCTGGCGGAGGGGGTGCGGACGTGGCGGAACGGGGACGGTATCTCCGGGATCGCGTGCGCGCGACCGTCGACGCCCTCGAACACCTCGTCGGTGGCCTCGGCACGGCGATCCTGGCCCTGGCGGCGCTCCTGCTGCTGCTCGTCGTGGCCGTTGCCAGTCTGGCCGGCGTCGGCCTGCTCCTGGTGCCCTCGGCATTGCAGGTGGTGCGGTCCGCCACCGACCGCGAGCGGGCCAGGCTGTCGCGGTGGGGTTCGGACCTGCCCCTGCCGCCGCCGGTCCCGGCCGGCCTGCGGGACGCCCTGCGTGACCCGTGGGTGCGGCGCGACGTCGCGTTCGTGGCCACGCACGGCACGGCCGGCTTCGCGCTGGGCCTCTTCGGGATGGCGCTGCCACTCGACTCGGTGCAGTATCTGCTGTTCCCGCTGTACTTCTGGGCGCTGCCGCCGGGCGAGAGCCCCGGCCTGGTCTTCTGGCCGGTCGACGGGCTGCTCGACGCGCTCGCGGTCGCGCTCCTCGGCGTCGGCTGGCTCTCCCTGGCCGTCGCGCTGGTCCCGAGGATGGCCCGGCTGCAGGCGTTGCCGGGCCGGCGGCTGCTGGCGCCGCCGCGCGACGTCGACATGTCGCTGCGGATCGCCGAGCTGACCGCCACCCGCGCGGCCGCGCTGGACGCGCACGCGGTCGAACTGCGGCGCATCGAACGGTCCCTGCACGACGGCGCGCAGAACCGGCTCGTCGCGGTCACCGTGCTGCTCGGCGCGGCCCGGCGGGCCCTCACCCGGGACCCGGCCCGCGCGGAGGAGATCCTGGACCGCGCGCACGACGCCGCCGAGCTCGCCCTCGCCGAACTGCGCGCCGTGGTCCGCGGGATCCTGCCGCCGGTGCTCGACGACCGCGGGCTCGCCGGGGCCCTCGCGGGCCTGGCCGCCGGCTGCGGTGTGCCGTGCCTCGTGCGGGTCGACGTGCCGGGCCGGTGCGCGGCGTCGGTCGAGGCGACGGCGTATTTCGTGGTGGCCGAGGCGCTCACCAACGTCTCCCGGCACAGCGGCGCCGCCAACGTCGCCGTCACCGTCCTGCGCGACGCCGACCGGCTGCACGTGACGGTGGTCGACGACGGCCGCGGCGGCGCCGACGAGAGCCACGGCTCCGGCATCGGCGGTATCCGCCGGCGGGTCGAGGCGCACGACGGCCGGTTCACCCTGACCAGCCCACCCGGTGGGCCGACGACGATACTCGTGGAGCTGCCGTGCGGATCGTGATCGCCGAGGACGACGCCCTGCTGCGGGAGGGCCTGGCGCTGCTGCTGCGGGCCGAGCAGCTCGACGTGGTCGCCGCCACCGACTCGCCGGCCGCGTTCCTGTCCGCGGTGGACACCCACCGGCCCGACGTCGCGATCGTCGACGTCCGGATGCCGCCCACACACACCGACGAGGGCATCGTGGCCGCCGTCGAGGCCCGGCGCCGCCACCCCGGCCTCGCGGTGCTGGTCCTGTCGGCGTACGTCGAGCAGGCGTTCGCCACCGACCTGCTCGCGGGCGGCGCGGACCGGCTCGGCTACCTGCTGAAGGAACGGGTCGGGCGGGTCGAGGAGTTCCTCGGCGCGCTGCACCGCGTCGCCGGCGGCGGCACGGCCATCGACCCGGAGGTCGTCGGGCAGCTGCTGGCCCGTAGCCGCCCCGACAGCACGCTGAGCCGGCTCAGCCCGCGCGAACGCGACGTGCTCGCCCTGATGGCGGAGGGCCTCGGCAACACCGCGATCGCGGAGCGGCTGTTCGTCACCGAAGGAGCCGTGCACAAGCACATCCGGAGCATTTTCGCCAAGCTCGACCTCGCCCCGGACGACCGTGCCGACCGGCGGGTGACGGCGGTGCTGCGCTACCTGGACGACTCCCGCCGCGGCTGAGCCTGCCCGCCGCGGGGCGGGCAGGCTCAGCGGAGGGTCAGCCCGGCAGGATCACCTGCGCCGGGGCCGACCGGTTGGTGGTCGTGCCGTCGCCCAGCTGCGAGTTGCCGTTGTTGCCCCAGCACCACAGCGTCGCGTCGGTGCGCACCCCGCACGTGTGGTAACCGGCGACGAGGCCGGTCGTCCAGGTGGTCGCGGTGCCGACGCGGGTGGGAACGGACCGGCTGGTGGTGGTGCCGTCACCGAGCCCGCCGGCCATGTTGTTGCCCCAGCACCACAGGCTGCCGTCCGTGCGGGATGCGCACGACGTGTCGTAGCCGGCGTTGACCGCGCTCCAGGTGGTGCCGCTGCCGACCTGCTGGGGTGTGGTCTGCAGGGTGGTGCCGGCACCCAGCTGCCCGTAGCCGTTGTTGCCCCAGCACCAGAGGGTCCCGTCGGTGCGGTCCGCGCAGGTGTGCACCAGCCCGGCCGACGCGCCGCGCCACGTGGTCGCGGTGCCGACCTGCGCCGGGGTCGTCGAGTAGCTCAGCGTGCCCGTCCCGATCTGCCCGCTGGAGCTGTCACCCCAGCACCACAGGGTGCCGTCGGTGCGGGTCGCGCAGGTGTGTGCGAAACCGGCGGTGACGCTCGCCCAGTTGCTCGCCGTGCCGACCCGGGTCGGCGTGGACACGGTCCAGTCGGCGGTGCCGAGACCGAGCTGCCCGAGCCGGTTGAAGCCCCAGCACCACAGCGTGCCGTCGGTCTGCACGCCGCAGGTGTGGGCGTCGCCGGCGCTGACGGTGGCCCAGGTGGTCGCGGTGCCGGCCTGCACCGGGGCGTTGCGGTTGGTGGTGGTGCCGTCGCCGAGCTGGCCCCTGCGGTTGCCGCCCCAGCACCACAGCGTCCGGTCGGTCCTGGTCGCGCACGCGAAGTTGCTGCCGGCCTCGATGCCGGCCCAGTTGGCGGCGGTGCCGACCCGGACCGGGGTGGTCCGGGTGTCGTTGGTGCCGTCGCCGACCTCGCCGCTCCAGTTGCTGCCCCAGCACCACAGCGTCGCGTCGGTCCGGATCGCGCAGGTCTGTCCGTAGCCCGCGGCGACCTTCGTGACCGTCGGGGCGGCGGCGGCCGGTGCCGCGGTGGCGAGCACGGCGGTGGCGACGAACGCGGCCGCGGTGATGAACATGCTCAGCGGACGTCGCCATCGGACCCGCAGCCGACCGTCCTGAGATCCACCCATGTGCTGTTCTCCCCACGCCATTGATACCCGAGCATTGACGGGCGACGCTACGATCGCCCGCCCGAGCGGGGCAACTGCGCCGCGGTCGCACCGCCGCCGGCCTGGCCCGGGCCGGGAAACTTACAGCGGTGGTACAGCAGGCTGTACCACGGTTCGCCAGTGCGCTGGATCGTCCGCCGGCCGGCGGCGCCATAGCGTCATCCGGGTATTCGTCCTGTTGAGCGACCCGGAGAGGCACTTCATGTCCGTCCACATCGGACCCACCGGCGACCCGGTGGTCCGCGCCGAACGGCTCACCCGCACCTACGGCACCGGGACGCAGGCCGTCGCCGCGCTCGCGGGCGTCGATGTGGCGTTCCACCGCGGCACGTTCACGGCGGTGATGGGGCCGTCCGGCTCCGGCAAGAGCACGCTGCTGCAGACCGCGGCCGGCCTGGACCGGCCCACCTCCGGGCGGGTGTGGATCGGCGCCACCGAGCTGTCCGGGCTGTCGGAGACCGGGCTGACGAGGCTGCGCCGGGACCGGATCGGCTTCGTCTTCCAGGCGTTCAACCTCGTCGACGCGCTCACGGTGGAGGAGAACATCGGGCTGCCGGCGCGGCTGTCGGGCGGGCGGCCCGACCACGCCTGGCTGGACCACGTCATCGACCGGGTCGGGCTGCGGGACCGGCTGCACCACCGGCCGTCCGCCCTGTCCGGCGGGCAGCAGCAGCGGGTCGCCGTCGCCCGGGCCCTCGCCACCCGGCCCGAGGTGATCTTCTGCGACGAACCGACCGGTGCCCTGGACACCGTGACCGCGGCGGACGTGCTGGGCCTGCTGCGCGCGGTGGTCGACGAGCACCGGCAGACCGTCGTCATGGTGACACACGACCCGGTGGCCGCCTCGTACGCTGACCGCGTCCTGGTCCTCGCCGATGGCCGGGTCGTGCGGGACCTGCCGCAGCCCGGCGTGGAGCGCATCGCCGAGCAGTTGGCGTCGCTCGGCCGCCGCCGGGTGGTGCCGGCATGATCGGGCTTGCGCTGCGGATGCTGCGGCACCGGCCGGGCTCGGCGGTGGCGACGCTCGTCGCCCTCGCCGCCGGGGTCATGATCCTGATGGCGATGGGCACGCTCGTCGAGTCGGGGCTGCGCTACCGGCCGGAGCCGGTCCGGTATGCCGCCGCCGACGTCGTGGTCGCGCACCGCGAGATGACCGTCAGCGCCAAGGACCTCGACGGCGAGGTCGTCCGCTCGAAGGTCCGGCTGCCGGAGGGCGGCACCGTCCCGGCAGACCTGGTCGGCCGCCTCCGCGGGCTGCCCGGCGTCGCGACGGTCGCCGCCGACGACCCGGTGCCCGTGGTGCTGTCCTCGGGCGCCGGCACGGTCACCGGGCACGGGTGGGGCAGTGCAGTGCTCACGCCGTACCAGATCCGAAACGGGAATCCACCCGCCGGTGATGACCAGGTCGCGGTCGACCGGCGGCTCGGGCTGACGCCGGGGCAGGAGATCGAGGTGCTGGTCGGCGCAACCGCGCGGACCTACCGGGTCAGCGGTGTGCTGGACGGGCCGGCGGCCGCGGTGTTCTTCACCGACGCGCACGCCGCGACGCTGTCGGCGCACCCGGGCCGGGTCGCCGCCATCGGGATCGTCGCAGCACCCGGCACGGACAAGGCCGCCCTCGTGGCGGCGGTCCGGGGCCTCACCGCCGACGCGGGCGTCTATACCGGCGCCGACCGCGGGCTGGCCGAGGAGTCCGCCGAACTCGCCGCGCAGGAGCTCCTCATCCAGGCCGGCGGCGGGTTCGGCGGATACGTGGTCCTGCTGGTCGGGTTCGTCGTCGCCGTCACCGTCGGCCGGTCGATGCGGCACCGCCGCCGCGACCTCGCACTGCTGCGGGCCGTCGCCGCGACCCCCGGCCAGGTCCGCCGGATGATCATGGCGGAGGCGGCGATCGTCGGTCTGGTCGCGGTGGCGATCGGCGTGCCGGCCGGCCTCCTCGCCACCCGGTGGGTGCACGACGAGATGGTCGGCCGGGGCTTCGTGCCGGCCGGATTCCCCATCTCCCACGGACTGGTCGCCATCGCCGCGGCCGCCGGCGCCACCGCACTCGTCGCCGTCCTCTCGGCGCTGCTCGCCGCCCGCCGGGTCACCGCGATCCGTCCCGTCGAGGCGCTCGGCGAGGTGGCGGTCGAACCACCGCGCAGCGGCAGGGTGCGGCTGTTCTCCGGCCTGGCCGCCCTGGCCGGTGCCGGGTCGTCGAGCGCGGTCACGCTCGGCGCCGCCGGGCCGGCGGCCCTGGCCGGCGCGATCGGCATGCTGTACCTGTTCGTGCTCGCCGTCGGCCTGCTCGCACCGTGGATCAACCGGGCCGCGGCAGGGGTGCTCGCGCCGGTGCTGCGGACCGTCTGGGGGCCCAGCGGCTACCTGGCGACCGCCAACCTCCGGGCCAATGCGCGCGGCATGGCCGCCGTGCTCACCGCGCTGGTGCTGTCGATCGGCCTCGGCGGGTCGGTCTGGTTCCTGCAGGACAACCTGGAGCGGCAGACCCTGTCGCAGCGCCGCGACGGACTGCTCGCCCAGCACGCACTGGTCGCATCGGCGGGCCTGCCGTCCGGCGCCGCCGACGAGGCGCGCGGGACTCCCGGCGTCGTGGCGGCCACTGCGGTCCGCCGGACGTCCGTCGTCGTCAGGTTCCTGGACGGCGCGGAAACGGTCGCCGCGCAGGCGGTCGACCCGACCGGGATGGAGTCCACAATGGACCTCCGGGTGCGCGCGGGCCGCCTTGCCGACCTGGCGGGCGGCACCGTCGCGGCGTCGTCGATCCGGGCGTCCATGCACGGCTGGGACGTCGGCGACCGCGTCACGTTCTGGCTCGGCGACGGCACGCCTGTCTCGCTGACCCTCGTCGCCATCTACGAGCGGGGCCTCGGCTTCGGCGACATCACGCTGGCCCGGGAGACGGTCGCCGGCCACACCGCGCGGGACCTCGACGATGAGGTGCTCATCCGCACCTCCGGACCCGCGGATCTGCGGGCGCTCGCGGCCCGGCACCCCGGCAGCACCGTCGCCGCGACCGGCGATCTCACCCGCCGGCTCGCCGCCGACCTGGCGGTCAGCGCCTGGCTGAACAAGCTGCTCGTCGGCGTGATGGTCGGCTACGCCGCGCTGGCCGCCGCGAACACGATGGTCATCGCCGCCCTCGCCCGGCGCCGGGAACTGGCCGTGCTGCGGCTCGTGGGCGTCACCCGCGGCCAGGCCAGGCGGATGGTCCACGCCGAACAGGCCGGGCTGCTCGGGGTCGCGGTCCTGCTGGGCGCGTCGATCGCGCTGGCGACCCTGACCACGGTGGTGCGCTCGGTCACCGGCGAGCCGGTGCCCTACGTGCCGCCGCTGGGCTGGACCGCCGTCATCGGGGGCACGGCGCTGCTCGCGCTGCTCACCACGGTGCTGCCGATCGGCCGGCTGCTGCGGATGCCTCCGATCGGGCGGTAGCGGCCCGCTACACCCCGGCCATCGCGTCGTGGCAGGCCGCACAGGGGGCAGGCACGGGGTTGTGGGCTACGCGTCTTGGCGGGCGGCGCGGCGGGCGCGGTAGGCCGCCACGTTGCCGCGGTTGCCGCAGCCGCCCTCGCAGAAGCGCCGTGAGCGGTTCTTCGACAGGTCCACGAGGACCGCGTCGCAGTCGTCGGCGGCGCAGATCCGCAGCCGGTCGAGCTGCTGGAGGCGGATCACGTCGATCATCGCCATTGCCGTCTCGACGGTCATCCGCACGTCGAGGGAGGCGTCCGGCGGGGTGGCGTGCAGGTGGTAGTCCCAGCCGTCGTGCCGGAGCAGCTGCGGCAGTGCCCCGCCTTCGCGCAGCAGTGCGTTGGCCAGTTCCACGGCGGCGTCCTCGTCGGCGCTCCAGAACTCGCGCATCCGGACGCAGGCGGCCTGGACCGCGGCCAGTTCGGCGTCGTCGTGGGCGCGGGCGCCGGTCCAGCCCCACGGGTCCAGGAAGGCGTCGAGCGCGGCGACGTCGGGGAGGTCCGCGTTGATCATCGCCGCCGTCGCCACGAGCGCAACCTCCGTGTCATGCGCAAAAAGCATCTTGACTCCTTACTAGCAGCGCGACTAGCGTTCCTGTCATGAGCATAACGCGTTTTACTCGTGACGATCGGGCGCGGGGCGCGGCCGGGCTGGGGCTGGCGCTGGCGTCGGCGGCGATGTTCGGCACCTCCGGCACGTTCGCCGGCGCGCTCATGGAGACTGGCTGGTCGCCGGGCGCGGTGGTCACGCTGCGGATCGCGATCGCGGCACTGCTGCTGACCCCGCCCGCGCTCATCGCCCTGCGCGGGCGGTTCGGGCTGCTGCGCCGGGCCGCCGGCGAGGTGCTCGCGTTCGGGCTCGTCGCGGTCGCCGGATGCCAGTTGTTCTTCTTCAACGCCGTCCGCCGGCTCGACGTCGGGGTGGCGCTGCTGCTGGAGTACGGCGGCATCCTGCTCGTCGTCGTCTGGGTCTGGCTGCGCCACGGCCGCCGCCCGGGCCGGCGCACCGTCCTCGGCGGCCTCGCGGCCCTGGCCGGTCTGGTGCTGGTGCTCGACCCGGGCGGCCGCAGCCTGGACGCAGCCGGCGTCGCGTGGGGCGTCCTGGCCGGCGCGGGCCTGGCCGTCTACTTCGTCATCGCCTCCCGCGGCGACAGCGCGCTCCCGCCGATCGCGCTGGCCTGGGCCGCGATGGTCGTCGGCGCGCTCGCCTTGGCCGCGTTCGACGTGACCGGCCTGCTGCCGTTTCGCACCAGCGCGGCCCCGGTCACCCTGGTGGGCACGCAGATGAGCTGGATCGTGCCGATCGCCGGCCTGGCCGTCGTCGCCGCCGCGCTGGCCTACGCGTCCGGCATCGCCGCGTCCCGCCTGCTCGGCGCGAAGGTCGCCTCGTTCGTCGGCCTGACCGAGGTGCTCTTCGCCGTGCTGTTCGCGTGGGCCGCGCTGGGCCAGGCACCGGGCGGCTGGCAGCTGGCCGGCGGCGTCGTCGTGCTGGCCGGGATCGCGCTGGTCCGCGCCGACGAGCAGCCCGAACCCGCCCCGGCCGAGGTCCCTGAGCCGGTGGCCGCGTAGCGCACCGACCTCGCGGGCCGTCCTCACCGCCGGTGCCAACGATCGCGGTGTGCGATCAGCCGCATGCGCCGACCGTGTTGTGGGCGCCTACCGGGTCTCCCCGGCGGACTCCTCGACCTGCTGCGGCAGATCGCCGCGTCCGGGATCATCACCGGACCGATGGGGGAGCTGGTCGACCCGGGTGCCCTGCTTCCGGAGAGCGTGCCACCTTGCCCGGAAGGCCCAGGTGGGAGCCGCGGCGTAGTGCTCCCACCGCACGAGCATGAGCGCGACCATCGCGGCCAGCATCAGCACGTGCCCGGCCGTGGACAGGGCGGCGCCGGACAGAAACGGCAGCAGCACGACGAACGGCGCCACCATGACCAGCGCCATCTCACCGATCATGCGCCGGTCGTGCCCGCGGATCGCCATCCACGCCGCCATGCCGGCGGCCATGTCCACTGCCATCACCAGCGTCATCAGCACCGGCCGGTCGTGCGTCAGCCAGTGCCACGCCGGGGCCAGCAGCATCATCCCGGCGAACATGGCGACGAGCATCTCGGCCAGGTGCCGCAGCCAGTGCCGCAGCCGAGGACGCCGGGCCAGCCCGGCGCGGACCAGGACGTACAGGGTGCCGCCGGCCGCGGTCGCCAGCGCCAGCAGCAGCGCGGGCACCCAGGGGAACGCGGGGCCGGACAGCTCGCCGGGTGCGTACTCGAGGGTCTTGGCCACCCACCGGGCGGTCGGCACGTCGGTGGTGGCGGCGAGGTCGCGCAGCGTGCCGTCGAACGGGAACTCGGCGCGGGCGTGGACGTACACCGGGTTCCACGCCGGGTCGGCGCGGTGGGCGAGGGCGGCGTCGTGGCCGGGGACGAGCAGCCGGTCGTAGCCGGTCGGCACGGCGGTCCGCGGGATGAACGTGAGGCCGTGGCGGGAGCGAATCGGCTGCCCGTCGGCGGTGACGGCGGTGAGCCGTGCGACGTACACCAGTTGCGTGTAGGTCCGGAACACCGAGGCCAGCTCGATCTCGCCGACGCCCGGGGTCAGCAGCACACCGGCGTGGACCGGCGCGCGGAACCCGGCGTTGAGCAGCGCGACGGTGTCCGCCGGTGCGGGGTGGGCGGCGGCGATGTCCGCCGCGGCACCCGGATGGTAGGTGCGCCAGCCGATCGCGGTGGCGGCCTGCCGGGCGGCGTCGGTGCCGTGTTCGCGTTCCAGGATGCGCAGCGCACCGTCCACTCCGGACAGGACGGCGGCGGTCGTGATGATCCGGCCGTCGTCGACGTAGCGGACACCGCGCTGCCACCGCACGTCCGGGTACTGTCGTTCGTAGCCGTACAGGGCGAGCCAGTTGCTCGTGGCGGGCCGGCCGGTGAGCAGGCCGGTGCGGGCGAGGAGTCCGGCTCCGGCGCAGACGCTCATGATCTGGGCGCCGTCGGCGTAGCGGGCCCGGAGCCAGTCCACAGTGGACTGCAGTAGCGGCGAGGAGGCCTGCTGCACCTCCGGCACGATGATCCAGTCGGCGTGCCCGAGGTCGGCGAAGGTGCGGTCGGGCACCAGTTCCAGACCACCGGTCAACGGGATCGGGGTGCGGTGCTCCGCGACGGTCAGCACCTGGTAGTGGCCGGACGCGGCGAGGGTCTCGTACGGGGCGAGGACGTCGGCCGCGTTGGCGCCGGCCGGTCCCAGCAGCACCGCGACGGTCGGCCGGGCGTCGGCGCCGGCGGTGGACGGCGGCGGCAGGGGCACGGAGCTGGGCGACATGGGTACGGAGCTGGGCGACATGGGTACGGATCGGGGCGGCGGGTAGACGGCGTCGGCGGCGTCGGACGCGTGGATCGCGCCCACGGCGGTCGCGGCGGCCAGTCCGGCGAGGGCAACGGCGAGCACACGGCGGATACGGCGGATTCCCATGCCGCTGATGGTGTCGGCCGGGCGGGTCACAGCGCCCGTGCCGAACGTCATGACCGGGGTCATGGGTCGGTCCGGCCGGATTGACTTCGCCGGCCGGGCGCCTGCATGGTGCAGACGTGGAACGGTTCCTGTGGATGCTGGCCGTCGGTGCGTACGCCGTGCTCGTCCTCGAGGCCGTCGCCGGTGCGAACCCGTGGCCGGCGATCGTCACCGGCGCCGCGTACACCGCGCTCGTGGTGCTCGGGGCGTGGCTGCTGCCCGGCCGCGGACCGGTGTGGCTCGTCGCGTACATGCTGCTGCAGATCGGGCTCGGGTTCGTCATGTTCAGTGCGGCCCACGCCTCGTGGGGCGGCACGCTGCTGCTCATCGTGCTGGTCGTCCAGGCCGCGCAGCTGCTGCCGCTGCGTGGAGCCGCCGTCGTGGCGCTCGTGGTGCCGCTCGGGCACGTCGGCATGGACCTCGGCGAGGGCGTGCGGGAGATCGCCGGGATGCTCGTCGCGTCGCTGATGGCGCTGGTCGTGACCCGGTTGCTGCGCCGCGAGCAGCAGACCCGCGTCGAGCTGGCCCTGGCCAACGCGCAGCTGGAGGAGCTGGCCACCACCCAGGAACGCAACCGCGTCGCCCGGGACATCCACGACGGGCTCGGCCACTACCTGACGACGCTGCAGATGCAGATCCGGGCCGGGCGTGCGCTGCTCGACCGGGACCCGGACCGCGCCGACGAGGTCCTCGCCCAGGCCGAGGAGCAGGCCCGGGAGGCGCTGTCGGAGGTGCGGCGGTCGGTGTCGGCGCTGCGGGCGCCGCGCGTGCCGCTGAGCGAGCGGGTGGAGCGGCTGGCCCGGGAGGCGTCGCAGTCCGGGCCGCCGACGAGCGTCGAGGTCCGCGGGGCGTCCCGCCGGCTGGCACCGGACGTGGAGGAGGCGCTGTACCGGGCGGCGCAGGAAGGCCTCACCAACGTCCGCCGGCACGCCCACGCGGCACACGCACACGTCCTGCTGGACTACCGCCCCGCCGAGGTCCGGGTGGTCGTCGGTGACGACGGCTGCGGGCAACCACCGGACCGGTCCGGCGGGTCTGGCGGGTCCGGCGGGTTCGGTCTCACCGGCCTCCGGGAACGGGTGACCGGGCTGGGCGGCGCGGTGGCGCTGGACTCGGTGCCGGGCAAGGGTTCCACGCTCACCGTGACGGCGCCCGCGTGATGCGGGACAGCGCTCGTGTGATCCGGGACGGCGCTCGTGTGATCCGGGTGCTGCTCGCTGACGATCAGCGGCTGTTCCGGGAGGCGCTCGCGCTGCTGCTGTCGGTGCAGGCCGAGATCGACGTCGTCGGTGAGGCGGCGGACGGTGCGCAGGCGGTGGAGCTGGCCGCCCGCACGTCACCCGACGTGGTGCTCATGGACCTGCGGATGCCGGTGATGGACGGCGTGACCGCCACCCGCCGCCTGCGCGCCGACCACCCGGCCGTCCAGGTGATCGCCCTGACCACCTTCGACGACGACGCCGACGTCTTCCCCGCCATCCAGGCCGGCGCGATCGGCTACCTGCTCAAGGACGCCTCCTCGCAGCGGCTGATGGAGGCGATCCGCGCCGCCGTCCGCGGCGAGTCGGTCCTCGAGCCGGGCGTGGCCGCCAAACTGGTGTCCCGGGTGGCGCAGCTCCCGCCGCCGGTCCCCGCCCCGCTCGTCGTGCCGCTGTCCGGGCGGGAGCTGGACGTGGTGCGGCTGCTGGCGGGCGGGCGCAGCAACCGGGAGATCGCGTCCGCGCTGTTCCTCGCCGAAGGGACCGTGAAGAACCACGTGACCAGCGCGCTGGCGAAACTCGGCGCGCGGGACCGGACCCAGGCCGCGCTCCGCGCCCGGGAGCTCGGCCTGCTCTGAGCAGAGGCGGCCGATGCGCACCGCCACAGCCTGACACACGCCGCCCATCGCTCGGCCCGTGCTTTGGCCGTACCACAACCGAACTGCACCGGCGAGATCGGCGCTCAGCGCCGGATCGGAACGACGGAGACGGGCGAAGCGGGCCGGCGGGCTGACGCGCTCAGGTCGTCGATCGCCGCGGTGACCCAGGCCGCCCGGGGAATCGCGACGGGTGAGCGGGGTGCCTTGCCGGTCCTGCGCGGGGCCGCGCGCGTGCGCGGGCCGACCGAGCTCGCCCGAGATGGCTGAGGCCGTCGGGGAGGCCACCCTTGTCGTGCTGCGCGCCCGCGACGAGGCGATGGCTGCCGCCCAGGCCAAGTCCGCGTTCCTGGCCACCATGAGCCACGAGATCCGCACCCCGATGAACGCCGTCATCGGCATGACCGGCCTGCTGCTGGACACCGATCTCAGCGACGGGCAGCGCGAACTCGCCACCGTCGTGCGCGACAGCGGCGAGGCGCTGCTCACGATCATCAACGACATCCTCGACTTCTCCAAGATCGAGGCGGGTCAGCTGCAGCTTGACCGACCCGGAGAGCCTCCGGCCCGTGCTTGACGGCGCTGACGCGCTGTTCCTCCACGACGGCGGCGCTGGTGCCCATCTGTTGAGCCCACGGGACATCCTCGATGTCGCGAAAGCCGGCGGAGTCGGCCGCATCGTGTTGCTGTCCTCCATCGGAGTCGCCACCCGACCGCACTCGGCATCCCATGGCGGCATGATGCGGGCATTCGAAGACGCCGTGCGGCAATCGGCGATGGCCTGGACGATCCTGCGGCCTGGCGCCTTCAACTCCAACATGTACGCCTGGGCGGAGACGGTCCGTGCGCAGCGGACGGTCGCCGCGCCCTTCGGCGACGTCGGCCTGCCGACCGTCGACCCGGCCGACATCGCCGAGGTCGCCGCCGCAGCCCTGCACGAAGACGGCCACGCCGGACAGATCTACGAGCTGACCGGGCCGGCCCTCACCACACCCCGGCAACGAGCCGAGACGCTCGGCGAGGCGCTCGGCGAGCCGATCCGGTTCGTCGAACAGACCCGCGACGAGGCCCGCGCGCAGATGCTGCAGTTCATGCCCGAACCCGTGGTCGAGACCACCCTCGATGCCATCGGCGAACCCACCTCCGCCGAGCAGCGGATCAGTCCCGACGTCGAACGGGTCCTCGGCCGGGCGCCGTACACCTTCACCGACTGGGTCCAGCGCAATATCACTGCCTTCCGCTGAGATGGTCCTGCCGTTGCCGGCTTCCGAGGAAACCCGTTGCGGGTGGCCGGCATCGGATGTGTGGTTGATCGGCCACCGATCACGGGAGAGAACATGACGGGTCTGTCGCTGCCCACCCCCACGTTGCACACCGGCCGCCTTCGACTGCGTCCCTTCGACGACGCGGATGCGGACGCCATCTTCGCGCTGCACAGCAGCGCCCACGTGCTGCGCTACTGGGACGCGCCGCCGTGGACCGAACAGGTGCGCGCCGAACGGTTCATCACGGCTTGCCGGCAGATGGCAGAGGAGGGCACCGGGGCGCGGCTGGCCGTGGATCGTGTCTCCGACGGGGCGTTCATCGGCTGGTGCAGCCTGAGCCGGTGGAACCCGGACTACCGCAGCGCGTCGCTGGGCTACTGCTTTCGGCGATGCGGCGTGGGGCCACGGCTACGCGACTGAGGCCGGGCGCGTTGTGCTGCGGTGGGCATTCGACACGCTGGACCTGAACCGGGTCCAGGCCGAGACCGATACGCGCAACGTGGCATCGGCCCGCGTGCTGGAGAAGCTCGGCTTCGTGCGTGAAGGGACCTTGCGGGAGGACTGCGTCGTGAACGGCGAGGTCTCCGACTCGTGGGTGTACGGGCTGCTCAGGCGGGAGTGGCGGCAAGCGGTCGTGGATCTCGCCACGGTCTACGATGTTGTGTAGGAGGTGGTCGGGGAGTGGTGCGCAGTCGCCGCATGCAGCTTGCCGGGGCGCATTCGCACGTCCGGCTGCTGACCGCGGTGCTTCTTCTGGTGCTCGGTGTCGTTTGGATGCACATGCTCGCCGCGGCCCCGCTCCCGCCCGCCATGCACGCGGGCCCGTCGATGGCCGCGCAGGCGATGCCCCGGTGCACCCCGGACGGGCACCACGACCCGTGTCCGGATGAACCGCACGACGGCGGTCACGCGGCAGCGATGTGCCAGTCCGCGCTGCCGCCCGCGATCGGCGCGCCGGCGCCCACCTTCGCCGCATCGTCGGCCGCGCTGCCCGCCTCACCGGTCCGGACGTTGACGCTCACCGTCGCGGCGGAGGCGGCCGGCGGTAGTGGTTGTGGACCACCGTTGCGCAGTGTGCTGTCGATCTGGCGAACGTAGACCGGCTCTGGAGTTGGCTGATGCCGCCGGGCCACAGGCTCCGGCGGCGACGTCCTGGACGCATCCGCGTCACCGTTTCGAATCTCCAGGAGCTCGATCCACCATGCATAAGATCAACCCGCGCGGGGCCGTCCTGGCCACCGGCGCACTCATCCTCGCCTTGCTCGCCGGCGGCTGCGGCGACCACCAGACGGACCACAACACCATGGGTGCCACCGCCACATCCACCGCGGCGCCGAAGTCTGGCGCGACCTTCAACGCCATCGACGTCAGGTTCGCCACCGAGATGATTCCGCACCACCGTCAGGCGATCGACATGGCCACGGCCGCCCAGTCGAAGGCCGTCACACCTGAGGTCAAGGCCCTCGCCGACAAGATCGCCAAGGCGCAGGAGCCGGAGATCGCCACGATGTCCGGGTGGCTGACCGCCTGGGGTGAACCGGTCCCCAGCCCCGGCGCCATGCACCACGACATGGGTGACATGGCCCAGATGCCCGGCATGATGACCGACCGGGAGATGCAGGACCTGTCCAAGGCCGCCGGCAAGGACTTCGACACGATGTTCCTGCAGATGATGATCAAACATCATCAGGGTGCGGTCGAGATGGCCAAGACCGAACAGGCTCAGGGTCAGGACCCGGCGGCCAGGCAACTCGCTGCCAAGATCGCCGCGGACCAGACCGCGGAGATCACCGAGATGCAGGGCCTGCTGGCCAAGATGTAGACGAGGGTCGGCCCGCGGGTGTGGCAGCAGTGCCCGCCCGCGGGCCGTTCAGTGCCGGGGCTCTGGACGTATCGCGGCGATCGTGACCGCGACGAGCCGTTCGACCGCTGCCTCCGACGGCAGGTCCGCCGCGGCCCCGAGCGCGTGCCGGCAGAACTGCGCCAGTTCTGCGGCGTCCACGTCGGTTCGGGCGGCGCCGGCCGCAGCGCTGTCGGCGATCAGGTCGCGGAGCAGGGCGTGCAGGTGCTGCTCGGCCTCGGCCAGGTGTGGCCCACGATGCAGCCCGGCGGCGAGGTCGGTGCCGTGGTGCCGGTGGCCGATCAGTGCATACGTGCGCAGCACCGCCGCCAGCTTGTCGAGGGGTTGCCCGGCCGCGTCGCGGGCGGCGGCCAGCTGCCGCACATGCCCGCCGACCTGCCGCTCGTGCCAGGCGAGCAGCACGGCCTGCACGTCGGGGAAGTACTTGTACAGCGTCGCCCTGCCGATTCCGGCCGTGGCGGCCAGCTGCGACATCGTCACCCCGCTCAGCCCGTGCTCGTGCACCAGCGCCGCCGCCGCGTCCAGAACCGCATCCCGCACGGCATGGCGGTGCTCGCTGATCGTGTCGTTCCACAACTTCGGCACCTCCCCACTGTACGTCTCGCCGCATGCGTGACACTATGAATCGGTCATAGACACATTGTATTGAAAAACTGGGAGGACGAGATGACGGACGAAGACGGCGCGGCGCGGATGCCGCGGTGGGTGAAGATCGTTGGCGTTGCCGCGATCCTGCTCGTCGTCCTGCTGGTCGTCGCGCTGCTGAGTGGGCACGGTCCGGGACGGCACATGGGCGGTCATGGCGCGTCCGCGCCCATGGCTCTGGGCGGGGCCGCCGGGTGGCTCCGGTGAGGATGGCGCCGCCGCTGCGCAAGGCGATGCTCACCGTGCACGTCGCCGCATCGGTCGGCTGGCTCGGCGCGGTCGCGGCATCCCTCGCCCTGGCCGTCGCCGCGCTGACCTCACGCGACGTGCAGGTGGTCCGGGCCGCCTACCTGGCGATGGACGTGCTCGGCCGGACGGTGCTCGTGCCGATCAGCGTCGCGTCGCTGCTGACCGGTGTGGTGCAGTCCCTGGGCACGGTATGGGGTCTCGCACGGCACTACTGGGTGCTGTTCAAGCTCGTCATCAACGTGGTCGCCACCACCGTGCTGCTGCTGTACACCCAGACCCTCGGCCTGCTCGCCGACCTTGCCGGAGACCCGTCGGCGACCCTGGCGCAGTTGCGCAGCCCGTCGCCGCTCGTCCACGCCGGCGCCGGCCTGCTGCTGCTCATCGCCGCGACGGTGTTGTCGGTGTACAAGCCGCGCGGCATCACCGGATACGGCGCACGCAGCGCCACGGCGACTGCGACACTCCGGTCTTCAGCCGCGTCGTAGCAGGCAGCCGGCGGCAGTCATCATCCCGGTCGCCGTCGCTCGCCCTCTCTGCCCGCGGATCGGCGTCTCACGCTGGTCTGATGGAGGCCGATCAATGTAGGTTCTCGCCATGGATCCAGCGGCAGACGGACGGGGGATGTCCCGCCGCTCGGTGCTCGCCGGCACCGGAGTCCTGGGGGGAGCGCTGCTCGGTGCGGCGGGATGCAGCGACGAGCCGTCGCGGGCGTTCCATGGCGCGCGTCAGGCCGGAATTACGACGGCGGTGCTTCCGTGTCTGCAGATCGCGGGCTTTGACGTGGTAGCGCGGGATCGCGGCGGGCTGGTCGAGCTGTTGCGGACGTGGACCCGAGTCGCGGCGGAGCTGGCCGGGCGGCCGGGTGCCGAGCTGACGGTGACGTTCGGTTTCGGCCCGGGGCTGTTCACGGAAGGCCGGTTCGGGCTGGCGGATCGCCGCCCGCCGGCGCTGGCCGAGCTGCCGGCGTTTCCCGGTGAGCAGCTGGACCCGGCCGCCGGCGGTGGGGATGTCTGCGTGCAGGTCTGTGCCCGGCACCCGACCGTCGCGCACGACGCCGTGCGGGCGCTCGTCAACGCGGGCCGGTCGAGCGCGCATCTGCGCTGGCGGCAGGTCGGTTTCCGCGACGCCGTCGGCGGTGCTGACAGGGCTGACCCCGTCGGTTTGTTCGGCTTCCGCGACGGCACCGCCAACCTCGACGTCGCGAAGGAGCAGGCGGAGCATCTGTGGGTGAGCGACGGCCCGGCGTGGCTGCACGGTGGCACCTACCTGGTGGTGCGGCGGATCCGGCTGCTGCTGGACACCTGGGACCGCACCGATCTCGCCACGCAGGAGGCGATCATCGGCCGCCGCCGCGACAGCAACGACCGCCTCGACGGCGCCCCCGGCGCGCACGCACAGTTGGCCTCACCCGAGGCGAACGGCGGCGTCAAGCTGCTGCGGCGCTCCTACTCCTACGACGCCGGCGCAGACCCCAACGGGCTGATGGACGCCGGGCTCATCTTCATCTGCTTCCAGCGCGACCCGCAGCGCCAGTTCGCCGCGATCCAGCAACGTCTGGCCGCGAACGACCCGCTCAACGGCTTCAGCCAGCACCTGTCCAGCGGCGTGTTCGCGTGCCCGCCCGGCATCGAACGCGGCTCATGGATCGGCGAAGGTCTGCTGTCCTGAACTATTGAGGTTTGGCGCGGGGCAGGGCGATCCGCGCGAGGGCGATGACCTTGGTCTTGGGGTCGGCGGGTGGCTTGGCACCGCTGAACTTGGCGGTGAGGTGGGTCTTGCCGCTCATCACCTGCAGCTCGTACTTGTCCGGCGTCCAGTACGCCTCGTCGCCGATCCCGGTGACGGCCTCGACGACGGCCGGGTTGCTGCGGCCGCGTTCGAAGTCGTCCCGGCCGCTGGCCTCGGAGTCGTCGAGGATGTAGAAGTACTCGGTCACGCTGGGCTTCTCGCTCGGTGCGAGGGGGCCGAACCCGGGGGTGATGCCGAACGCGCACACCGGCGGCCAGCTGTCCACCTTCAGCGCTGGATTGACCGGGATCTTCAGGACCTGGACGACCTCCTCCTGGGTGAGCGTCCGGCAGGGGTCGGCCAGCTGGCTGACGTCCCACGAACCGTGCATCGCCGTCGGGCTTCCCGGAGGACCGGCCAGTGGCCCGTGGGACGGAGGCGGGCCGGCTGGAGCGGGGGTGTGGCGCGCTTCCGGCGGCGGGGATGACGGCGATGCGCTGGTGCAGCCGGCACAGCTGGTTACTAGGGCCGCTAGTACGACCATGCGGTAGGAAAACGATTGCTTGGCGGGCGTTCTCCACATGAGCGGGAGTCTACGACGATCGATGGAGTTTTGATAGGTCGCGAAAAAAGCCTGTGACCTGCATGGAGCGATCTGGCAGCGATCGAGGAGCACGCAGCGGAACGCTACTAGTGAAAATAGTAGGTGGAGCTGCACGGTCGTATCCTTGATGGTCAGCCGGCACGGAACGGACGACCACCGATCGAGCGGCCCCGGTGTGCGCGCCGCCACGTTACGCTTGCCGTCAGCCGCGTGGAGGGGTGCATCGTGCAGGGGTTCGGAGAGCTGGAAACGGCACTCATGGAGGTGCTGTGGAAACGGCAGGCGCCGACGACCGTCCGTGAGGCGATGGACGACCTGCGGTGGCATCGGCAGCTCGCCTACACCACGGTCATGACGGTGATCGACACGCTGTACCGCAAGGGCTGGCTGACCCGGGAGCCGGACGGCCGCGCGTACCGGTACCTGCCGGCGCTGACCCGCGACCAGCTCGTGGCGCAGACCATGCACGAGGTCCTCGTCGACAGCGGCGACCGCGGCGAGGCGCTGATGCACTTCGTCGGCCGGATGACGATGGATGATGCGGCCGCCCTCCGCGAGGCGCTGAGCAGCTACGAACGCCGGATCACGGGCCGATGAGCCCGCTGCTGCTGATCGCGTTCACGCTGGTCCTCGCGTTCGTGGCGGCGCCGCGGCTGGCAGCGGCGTCGTGGGTGCTGCGGGCGCCGCGGCTGGCCCTGACCACCTGGCTCGTCGGGTCGGGTGCCGTCGTGGCGTCGGGCCTGCTCACCGGCCTCAACCTGCTGTTGTACTGGGACCGCACCCACGACCTGGTGAGCGGGGCCTGGCACTTCTGCCTGGACTCCCTGCTCGGCCGGCACGACGCTCCCGCTCAGGTCGCCGCGGTCGTCGGGCTGCTGACCGTCGTCGGGCTGTGCTATCGGATGGGGCTCGGCATCACCCGGCTGGCCGCCGCTCAGCGGGCCCGGCGGGCCGATCTGCGGATGCTGGTCCGGCTGGCCGGCATCCCCTCGCTGGTGCCTGGCGCGACGGTGGTGCGGCATGACCGGCCCGCCGCCTACCTGATGCCGGGGAAGACCACCGACATCGTCATCACCTCCGGCGCTGTCGACCAGCTCAGGGTGCCGGAGCTGCACGCCGTGCTCGCCCACGAGCGGGCCCACGCCAGCGGGCGCCATTACCACCTCACCCACTGGGTCAGGTTCCTGGTCCAGGCGTTTCCAAGGGTCGCCTGCTTCAGGCTGGCGAGGCGACAGGTGGAGCGGCTGGTCGAATTGTGCGCCGACGACACCGCCGCCCGCAGTGCCGAGCGGATCGACCTGGCCCGGGCGCTCGTCACCATGGCGCAACCGGTGAGCCCGGACGGCGAGCTGCTGGCCGTCAGCGGCGGCGACAGCCTGGAACGGCTGCACCGCCTCCTCACCCCGCCGCGACCACTCACCGCCGTCGCCCGGGCGTCTGTGGCCGCGGGAGTTGGCGCGGTTGCGGTCGCCCCTCTGGCGCTGGCGATGTTCGACCGCTACGTGTCCTGGGTGCCCGACGCGCTGTCCTTGTAGCCGCGTTCTGTTCCGTGAGTAGAGCAACCTGCGGCGGCGCCGACGCCGCAGGTGCCGCACGGTAGAGTCGCCGGTTGTGGGACCCGTCCTCAAACTGCTTGGTGCGCGCCTTGTCCTGTTCGTGGCGGTCGCTGCCGTGTTGTCGGTGTTGCCGATCGAGCTGGATCCGTTCGTCAAGCTGTTGATCGCGCTCGTGGTGAGCATGGTTGTGTCGGCCTTCGTGCTGCGTGGCCTCCGCCGGGATGTCGGCGCTCGGCTGGAGCGTGGAGCCCAGCAGCGCCTGGACCGTGAACGAGACGCGCAACCCGCGAAACGAGCACCGCGGCAGTGAGACCATGACCTGCGGGGATTGATGCGGCGAGGGGTGCGTCATCCACCGGATGGCGGCTGACACACCCCTCGTAGTTGCGCATACGCACGGCTTGGCACCTCGTCGGTGCCGCCGACGTCAGTGTCCGGCGATGGCCGGGCCGTGACCGCCGTCCGTGATCTGGGTGCCTTCGGCGAACGCCGAATCGAACTGGGCGCGCAGCGCGTCGAGGCTGGAGAACTCCGAGGCGGAGTACTGCTCGCTGCCCTCGGCGGCGAAGACGCTGTTGGTCTCGGCCTCGTCGTGGCTGTAGCTGGTGTAGTCGGTGGACTCGTAGCGGGAGCCATCGGCGCCCTCGTACTCGATGTGCTTGCCGGTCTCGAAGTCGGTGGACTCGGCCGACGCGCTGTCCTGGCTGTAGACGCCGAAGTCGGACTGGTAGTCCTGCTCGCTGCCGGCCTCGGTGTGCAACTGCTCGATCTCGCCGGACTCGGCACCGGTCTCGAACTCGCCGTACTCACTCATCGCGGTGTTCCTTCCAAGTGGCTGTTGCCGTTGTCGTTCGTTCCGATGAGAAGGACACTACTAGGCACGATCGTAGTGACGAATCCCCGAATCGTGCCACGGCCACGGCCGGATCAGGCGACGGTGGGCGGTCGCGTACGGTGACGGGGTGCAACTGCGCGGGATTCAGACATCGGATGGGACCACGGCGACGCTGTGGTTCACCGCCGACGGCGTGTACGTCGTAGGCCGCTCGGCCCGTCAGCACACGTTGCTGCGGCTGGCCGGCGGATCTGCGTTCGCTGCGTTGGCCGTTGCGATGACCGCGATGGGCGTCGGCAGTGCCGTCAGTGCCCGGGCCGGCGTGGTGCTCTTCGTGGTGGCCGGCGTTGTCGGCACCGTGGCCGTGGTCACTGCCTCCGTCGGTTGGGCACTGTCCGTGCGGGCCGGCCGGGCGATCCGTGACGGTGTGACACCGCCGGACCTGCCGCTGGCCGCAATACGCTGGGCCCGCAGCACCGGCGAGGGGGAGCGGGTGCGCCTCACCGTTGGAATGGAAGAGGGCGACGAGCTCGAGTTCACGGCGGCGGGTCAGGCCGGCGCCGACCTGGTCCGCCTGTTCGCCGGGATGCTGGGCGCGGGCGGCCCGCCCGGCAGATCCTCCGCGCAAGGCTGAGCACGGCGGACATCCTCCTACTGCGGAGGATAGGAGTCGCTGTTGCCGTGACGGCAATGCTCGCGGTGATCGCTGTCACGCGGCGCGAGCCCCTGAGCGAGACAGAACTCGCGCCACGTCAAGCCGGGTTAACAGCGACCCACACCAGAGTCCCCGACTCGCTGTGAATACTACTATCATGCCTAGTAGTTCGTCGAGGCGTCGCGTGCGCGCCTGCGGGCACGGCCGGCAGCGCGAGGACGGTGAGCGCGCCGAGCATGACCGCGGCGAGGAGTGTCCGCCGGCTCATCGCAAGGTTCTCCAGAACTCCCAGAACTCCACGCCGATCAATGCGACCAGGACGAGGAGCCAGCCGGTGAGGATCGTGCTGTGGTACCGCGCGACCGCGTCGAGGAAAGGCCGCCCGCGGAGGTTGTGCAGGGTCACGTACCAGAAGATGACGATGGTGACGACCCAGACGGCCATGCAGTACGGGCACAGGGCGCCGATGCGGTACACGCTCTGCACGAACAACCAGTGCACGAACACCACGCCGAGGACCGCACCCGCTTGCAGCCCGAGCCACCACCAGCGGGGCAGCACGGCGCCGGCGAGCACGGCGACGCCGGTGGTGACGACGACGGTGAACCCGACCAGGCCGAGCAGCGGGTTCGGGAACCCGAACACCTCTGCCTGGTCGCTGGCCATGATCGAGCCGCAGGACAGGATCGGGTTGATGCTGCACGTCGGCCGGTACGCCGGGTCCTGCAGCAGCCGGATCTTCTCGACGGTCAGCACGAACGCGGCGACCAGCCCGAGCGCGCCCGCGACGGTGAGCAGCCACCCGAGCCTGCGGACGGGCATCAGCTGCCGGCCGCGAGGGCGTCGTCGACGGCCTTCTTGAGGTTGGTGTACGTGGGGGAGACCTGGAGCCGTTTGCCGTTGAGGAAGAACGTCGGGGTGCCCTGGACGCCGAGGTCGGTGCCGTCGGCCTTGTCCCGGTTGACGCGCTCGACCGTGGCCTGGGCGGTGACGTCGGCCCGGTAGCGGGTCATGTCGAGGCCGAGCTGTTCGGCGAAGCCCTCGAACGTCGCCGCGTGTGACGTGCGTGCCTCGCCCCACTCCTTCTGGGTGTCGAAGAGTCTGGTGTACATGGCCTCGAACTTGTCCTGTTTCGCCGCGGCCTCGGCCGCCTGGGCGGCGTTCTGGGCGTTGGTGTGGTTCGGCAGCGGGAAGTACCGCACCACGTAGGTGATCTTCCCGGCGTACTCCTTGCGGAGCCGCTCGACCGACGGGTACGCGGCGCCACAGGACTCGCATTCGAAGTCCAGGAACTCGACCAGGGTGACCTTGCCGTCGCCAGCCACGTCGAGGCGGTGACTGTCCTCGCGCACGAGGCGCGGGTCGGCCGCGCCGGTGACCGGCTCGGCTTCGCTGCCGGTGTCGTCGAGGACCAGGAACGCGCCGACGGTGATCACGGCGGCGACCACGAGGGTGACGGTCAGCATCAGGTTGCCGCTCTGCCACCACTTGCGGGCCGGCTGGCGGGTTGAGCTGGCCCGTCGGGGCGGGGCGGTGAACGTCTGCCGCGTGGTGCGGGGCTTGGCCTTCTTGGTCATCGGCGGGAGGCTCCCTCGTCGGTGGCGTCTTCGGTGGTACGGCGTGCTTCGGCGGCCCAGGCGGCCAGCTGTCGGTTGTAGGCGGCGAGCGCGTGGTCTTCGCCGTCGGCCTCGGCGCGGTCGATGGCCCGGTCGACCCGTCGTGCCTCGCGCTGGTCGGCGCGCCACCACTGGGTGAGCAGGATGATCGCGACAAGAGCGGTCGGCAGTTCCCCGAACGACCACGCGATGCCGCCGCCGAGCCGTTGATCGTCGAGCGGCGACGCACCCCACGGCCGGGCGAGGGCGGTGTACCAGTCGGCGGCGAGCACCGTCGTGGACTGCTGGACGGCGAGGCCGAAGATGGCGTGCAGGGCCATCGCCGCGAACAGCAGCAGCATCCGCAGCGGATACGGCGCGGGCCGCCGGCCGGGGTCGACGCCGATCAGGGCGTGGAAGAACAGGTACCCGGCGGCGAGGAAGTGTGCCTGCATCGCCAGGTGCGCGGCGTGGGAGCGCAGCGCGAGCTCGAACAGGCCGGTGAAGTACAGCCCGTAGAGGCTGCTGACGTAGACCGCGAGCGCGACGAGCGGATGGCCGAACAGGGCGGCGGGGCGGCTGTGCAGGGCGGCGGTCAGCCATTCCCGCGGCCCCGGCCAGTCCGATGAGCGGGTGGGACGCAGGGCGCGCAGCGCGAGGGTGACCGGTGCGCCGAGGACGAGCAGGATCGGGGCGAGCATGCTCAACGCCATGTGCACCACCATGTGCGCGCTGAACAGCACCGGCGCGTAGCGGGCCAGGCCGGAGCTGGTGACGAGGACCACGACCGTCCAGCCAGCCGTCCACACGACCAGGCGGTGCACGGGCCAGGCGATGCCGCGCCGCCGGAGCCGCCACCAGCCGGCGAGGTAGCTGCCGATCGCGATGAACGCGACGGTCATCGCCAGGGGTTCGACGAGCCACTGCGTCAGCAGCCGGCCGGCGGACAGCGGGTCGGGCATCGGGAAGCCGAGCAGGGTCTGGGCGAGGGTCTCCTCGCCGCTGTCACCGGTGGGTGGTGGCGTGCGCGACAGCGCGACGGCGAGCCCGGACGCCGCGGCGAGGACGGCCACCTCGACGACGGCGATCCGCCGGAACACACCGGGCCTGCCGTCGGCCAGGGCCGGGATGCTGACCCGCCGGTGCCACGCGGCGAGCACTGCGACCACCGCCACGGCGGCGATCTTGACGGTGATGAGTCGTCCGTACGTGCTGCTCCACAGCTCGGCCGGGTGTTGCAGGCGGGTCGTGGCGTTGAGGGTTCCGGCGGCGACGACGAGCGGCAGGCACCAGGTGGCGAGGACCGAGAAGCGGCGCACGGCCCGGTGCCGGTCGGCGGTGCCGCGATGATGCAGGAGGAGCAGCGCGGTGAGTCCGCCGAGCCAGGCGGCCGCGGCGACGCTGTGCAGGACCAGCGACGACACGGCGAGCTGGTGGTTGCCGGACGAGGCGGCGTGCCCGGCGAACGCCGGCGCGGCCAGCCCGGCCACCGCCACCGCCGCGAGAGGGACGACCGTGCGCACCTCGAGGGCGAACCGTGCCACGACCGCGATGGCGAGGGCCGCGGTCGCGCACACGAGCAGGGCCCGGCCCTGCACCAGGTCGAACAGGAAGCTCACGGTCGCCCGCCCGCGCAGGACGTCGGCAGCCGGGGTGGCCAGGAGGTCCGACACGGTGAACACGGCGAGGGCGGCGACCGCTACCAGCCATCCGGCTGCGGCGAGGGACGCCAGCCGGGTCGCATGGAATCCGGTGGCGGAGAGTGAAAGACGTGCCCTTTCGCGTTCGACCGGCACGAGGCAGGCGGCGGCGACGAGCAGCCCGAGCGTTGCCGCCGCGCTCACATCGGCCAGCACCCGGGCGATCGGCAGTCCCCATGCGGTCACGGGCCCGGCCACCGTCAATCCCGGCAGTGCCGTGGTGTCGGTGCCGCCACCGGCATACACCGCGCCCGCCGCCGCGGCGACCCCGACGACGACCAGCGTGGCGACGGTCGCACGCCGGTTCCCGAGCGTCACGCTGTGATGGCCGTGGGGCTGGTGGGGAGGCTCGCGCCCTCGGCCGGGTTGCTGCTGCGCAGCGCGTTGTGCGCCCAGGCCGGTGCCGCCGTGGCGGCCAGGGCCGTGACGATGCTGACGACCGTCAGCGCGGCGCCCGCGCTCCATCGGAACCGCCGTCCCGCCGGCACTGCTGACCTCACCGCACCCGTTCCTTCCTCTGGCCTGACTCCTACGCCACATAGTCGTTCACCACGACGCAAAAGTTCCCGAGGCCCGCAACTCGATCGCTGCCGGGGCCACAAGTACGAAGCAACATAGTAGACAGGGAGGCAGGTGGTGGCCCGGACACCCCTTGACGCGTCGTCGCCAACACATATTAGTATGCGCATGTGAACATGAGATTTGCGATGGTGCCCTGATGGGCCACGGACACGACCACGACGTGACGGCGACCGGCCGGCACCGTGCAGCGCTCGCCGGGGCCCTCGCCGTGTCGGTGGCGATCTTCGCCGTCGAGGTCGTCGGAGCACTCGTCACCGGCAGTCTCGCCCTGTTCGCTGACGCTGGTCACGTCCTCGCCGACGCCGGCGGGGTGGCCCTCGCCCTCGGTGCGACGGTGCTCGCCGCCCGGCCTGCGACGGATCGGCGCACGTTCGGCTGGGCGCGGGCGGAGATCCTCGCCGCAGCCGTCAACGGCCTGGTGCTCGCCGGTATGAGCGTCTACGTGTTCGTTGAGGGCGTCCGGCGGTTGATCGAGCCGTCCGAGGTCGAGCCGGGCGGGATGGCTCTGTTCGGGGTCATCGGCCTGGCCGGCAACCTCGTGGGCGTCGCGCTGCTGTGGCGGGCCCGCAACGCCAGCCTCAACATGCGCGGCGCGTTTCTCGAGGTCGCCACCGACGCCGCCACCTCCGTCGGTGTCCTCGTCGCGGCCGGGGTGATCGCGGCGACCGATTTCACCCGTGCCGACGCGATCGTGTCGGTGCTGATCGGTCTCATCATCGCGCCGCGAGCGGTCCGCCTGCTGCGCGAGGCGGTCAACGTCCTGCTCGAAGCGACCCCGGCCGGCATCGACCTGGACCGGATCCGTAGGCACATCACCGACCTCGAACACGTGCTGGACGTGCACGACCTGCACGTGCACGCCGTCACGTCCGGCCTGCCGGTGCTGACCGCGCACGTCGTCGTGCGCGACGAGTGCTTCCAGGACGGGCGCGCCCCGCAGCTGCTCGATGCCCTCCAGGCGTGCGTGGCCGGGCACTTCGACGTGGCCCACTCGACGTTCCAGCTGGAGCCGGCCGGCCACACCGACCACGAACACCCCAGCCACCCGTAGGAGTGCATCATGTCCAGACGCCGGGCGCCGACCGACCTCACCGTCGCCGTGGACTCGATCGCCGGGGCGGGCCCGGCACCGGCACCGCACGCAACCCCGGCGGAGCAGGGCCACGGCCACCCTCCCTCGAAGCTTCAGCACTCCGAAGGATCACGGGTGGCCGTACCCATGTCCTGCGACACGCCAGCTCCGGCCGGCAATCACGTCAACGGTCAGCTCAGGCGAGGCCGAGGCGTTGCACGACCAGGCAGGCGAGGGCCACGTCGCAGGCGGCCACGCCCTGCACCACGGCGAGGATGCGTTCGTCCGGGGTGGTGCGGCCCGGCACCTCGCCGTTGACGACGGCGGACAGGGTGCCGGTGAGCCGGGCGCGCAGCTCGGCCGGGGCGAGGCCGGTCCTGAGCCAACCGGCCACCGACCCCACCGTGCGGGCGAATCCGAGCTCGTCGACGTAGAACCGGTCGGACGCCAGCAGCACCCCGGCGGCGATCTCGGCTCCGCCGCCGAGACCGATGACGGCGCGGCGCGGCTCCAGGTGCCCGGCGTGGATCACGGGTTCGGTGGCGGAGGTCACCGCGATGATCACGTCGGCGCCGTCGGCGGCCTCGTCGACGCTGTCGTAGGCCGCGACCTTGACGCCGTCGGCGCAATGCCGGGCGGCGAAGTCGGCGGCCGCGTCGGCCCGGCGGCCGACCACTCGGATCTCCTCGACGGCGAAGCCGGCCGCGCACGCGGGGGGCACGAGGTCGGCGATGCGGCCGGTGCCCACGAGCGTGAGCACCCGGCTGTCCGGGCGGGCCAGCAGCCGCGCGGTGACCACCGCCGAGGCCGCGGTCCGCAGCCGGTGCAGCCAGGTCTCCTCGACCCGGGCGAGGGGCCGGCCGGACGCGGTGTCCAGCAGCAGGCACCAGCCGTTGCCGCCGCCCAAGTGTGATGGGATCACCCGGACACCGGCGGTCCCGTACCGGTCCAGGACGGCCCCCTTCAGCGCGAAGCCCCACGCGTCGTGGTCCAGGCGCATCAGCTCGGGATCGCTGAGCGACGCCCGCGCCGACCCGAGGTCGCCGTAGGTCTGCTCGACGATGTCGATGGCGTCCTGGGCGGAGACGGCATCGCGGGCCTGTGCGTCGGTGACGAGAGGCAACATGGGAATGTTCAGGCTCCTTCGGGCGCTGCGGGGCCGACGATCGCGACGCAGAGGCCGCCGCCGTCGGGCGCCTGGTGGACCGAGTTGGCCGAGATGAACATGCGGCCGGTGCCGAGCACCGATCCGGCGACGCCGCTCATCGTCGCCCGGGTGTGGGTGTCGGCGTCGATGCGGCTGGTGTGCACGGTGGTGCGGGCGCCGCGCAGCGCCCCGTCGTGCCGGTAGCCGGCCTTGACCAGCAGGGCCGCGACCCGGCTCGGATCGGCCACCCGGCCGCCGGCGAGCTCGGCGCCGGCGGCGGCGAGGACCCGGCGGACGCCGTCGGCGTCGAGGACGTCGGCGAGCAGGCCGGAGGCGATGCGCAGCGATCCGGTGGCGCCGGCCCGGTTGCCGAGCACCAGCACCTCCACGGCGGCCGCCTCGGAGCTGGAGAAGACCATGGTGCGGCGGGAGTACAGGTCGAGCTCGGCGCCGAACGCGGCTGGCACGACCCGCTCGCGGGCGACCTCCCCGAGCGCGACGGCCGACCCGAGCGCGCCGACAGCCTTGGCGTAGGCCGAGGTGACCCGGGCCGGTGGTGCGTCCGGGGCGGGCGGGTCGTGACTGACCAGCGGTGTCTTCACCACGGCCAGTTCGACCGCGTCGGCGGTGAGCCCGGCGTCGGCCATCGCATCCCGGACGGCCTGCTCGACGAGCTCGGCATGGGCCACGGTGCCGATCAGCGGGCCCGGGATCGGCCGGCTGCGCCCGACGCCGAGGGCCAGCGCCGGACCGGCGGGCTCATCGACAAGCGCGGGGCCCGGTTCGAGGTCGGCCATGAGGTAGCCGAACGGTGTCATCGCCCCCTCGCAGCCGGTCGAGTGCAGGAAGACGGTCCGGTCCAGCAGGGCGGTCCCGCCGTGCCGGGTCACCACCTCGCGAGCCTGGTAGGCGGCGTACTCACGGGAGAAGTCGTCGATCTGCGCGCTGCCCTCGGTTTTGACCACGAGGGCCAGCCGGCGGATGGTGGCCGCCTCGTGGCGGTGCAGCGCGGCGGTGAGGCCGTCGACGTCGCCGGGTCCGGCGGTGTCGAATGAGTCGATCACTACGGTCATGGTGTGTCCTTCGGTGGCGGGACGGGTCGGCGGTCGGCCCACGGGTAGGCCTGCTCGTACTGCGCGGCGAGGCGCAGCAGCAGCCGGTCGGCGCCGAACGCGGCGATGAGCTGGAACCCGATCGGCAGCCCGGCCGGCGACGGGGGGCCGGGCAGGCTGATCGCCGGGACGCCGGTCGCGTTGGCGATGCCGGTGAACACCCGCTGGTGCGGCGGGGCGAGCCGGTCGGCAGGCCAGGGCATCGCGCCGGCGACCGGGGTCAGCAGCAGGTCGGTGGTGCGGAAACAGTCGGCGAGCTCGAGGTACAGCCCGCGGAAGGCGGTGAGCGCGGCCACGTAGTCGACGGCGCTCAGCGACTCGCCGTGGGCGACCATCGGCGGGTATATGTCGGCGACGATGTCGCGCCAGCCGTCGTGGCCGCGCAGCAGCCAGGCCAGCCCCGCGGTGCCGACGGTGGGCCAGTGGGCGTCGAAGGTCGCCACGTCGTGCGGGGCCGGGCCGGCGTCGACCTGGTGCCCGAGGGCGCGCAGCCGGTCGGCCACGACGCCGACCGAGGCGGTGATCTCCGGGTCCACCGGGTGCTCGCCGAACTGCGGCACGTACCGGATCCGCAGCGATCGGTCCGGCCCGGCGGCCGCGGGCGTCAGGTGCGAGGCGCGGTCGCGCGGATCCGGTCCGGCGATCGCGTCCAGCAGCGCCTCGACGTCGGCCACGCTGCGCGCCAGCGGCGCCGCCACCTCGAAGTCGTGCAGGACGACGGGCAGCCCGTCCACCCGCGGCACCCGGCCGACCGAGGGCTTGAGGCCGACCAGCCCGCAGTAGCCGGCCGGCCAGCGGATCGACCCGCCGCCGTCGGTGCCCAGCGCGACCGGGCCCACGCCGGACGCGACCGCGGCCGCGCCGCCGCCGGTGGACGCGCCGGTCGTCAGCGCCGGATCCCACGGGTTGCGGGTGGTGCCGTGCAGTCGCGTGCTGACGTTGCCGCGGCCGAGGGTGAACTCCGAGACGTTGGTCTTGCCGAGGACGACCCAGCCGCGTTCGCGCAGCCGGGCCACGCACAGCTCGTCGCGCGGCGCGACCCGGCCCTCGAACACCCGGCTGCCCCACTCGCACGGCATGCCCGCGACCGGGATGTTGTCCTTGACCGTCAGCGGTACCCCGTCGTACGGGCTCAGCGGCTCGCCGCGGCGCCACCGCAGGGTGCTCTGTTCGGCCTGCGCGCGGGCGGCGTCGAACGCACGGTGGGCGAAGACGTTGAGGCGCCCGTCGACGCGGGCCGCGTGCTCGATGACGGACCCGACCACCTCGGCCGGGGTCGTCGACCCCTCGGCGTAGGCCGACGCGAGTGCTCGCGCCGACCTACGCCACAGTTCGGTGGAGGTCACGTCGTGGGCCGCAACGCCCAGTAGAGGATCACTGGCTCGGGTGTGAAGGCCAGGCCGGTCACCCCGGTGGCGCTGACCATGGTCCGGCCGGTGAGCACCAGCGGCAGGAAGCCGGCGTCCTGCGCGGCGAGCTGCTGGATCCGTTTGTACGCCTGGACCCGCTCGTCGCTCGGGGGCGCCATCGCGTGCCGCGCCTGCAGCGTGTCGACCTCGGCGATGCCGGTACGGGCGAAGTTGACCACGCCGCCGGTGACGCTCCACAGCTTGACCGGGGTCTTCGCGTCCTCGACGTACGTCGACAGGCTGAACAGCACCATGCCGTCGTCGGGCGCGCCGGGCGACTTGCTGGTCGCGCGGCCGATGATGAGCTTGAACATGGCCGCCGACGTCTGCGGCTCAAGCGTCACCTCGATGCCCAGCGGCTTGAGGGCCTCCTTGATCAGCTGGGCTTCGGTGGCGTAGGTGGGGTCCTCGCTGGGGTACCGCAGCTTCGTGCCGATCTTCGGGTTGCCCGCCTGTGCCATCAGGGCGGTGGCCGCAGCCTTGTCCCCGTAGGACTTCCAGGCCGGGTCGTAGCCCGGGGCGGCCGCCGCCACGTAGGAGTCGGCGCGGGTGGCCTGTCCGAAGTAGACGTTCTTGATGATGCCGTCGTAGGGCAGGGCGTGCGCCACCGCCTGCCGGACGCGCTGGTCGGCGAACGGCCCGGTGTCGGAGGCCAGCTGCAGGTAGACATAGCTGGACGTGGCTGCGTGCGCGACCCGGAACGCGTCGGCCTTCAGTGAGTTGGTGTCGTGGGGGCTGAGCCCGTACAGCGCCACGTTGACGCTCTTGCCCTTGAGCAGCGTCGCCACGTTGCCGTCGCTCACCACCCGCAGCGTCACCGTCTCGAACGCCGCCTTGTTGATGTCGTTGCCGGGCACGGCGGCCAGGTTGATGGTCTGGCCGACCTGGCGGCTCTTCACGAAGTACGGGCCGCTGCCGGCGGTGTTGTTCTTGAGCCACTCCTTGGCGATCGGGTCGTCCGCGGTGGCGTGGCTCTTGGCGACGGCCGAGTCCACGATCCCGTACCAGCAGGTGCGCAGCGTGGCCAGGTTGACGTCGCTGGCCTTGACGGGCGCGCCGGCGCTGTCGGTGTAGCGGATCGCGACGTGCGCGTCGTCCGGCGCGGTGATCTGCTCCGGCTTGAACACGCCGCTGTTGTTGAGCTCGACGGCACCGTTGAGCTTGAGTGCGCGCTGCAGCGACCAGACCACGTCCTTGGCCGTCAGCGGGTTGCCGCTCGGGTGGAACTTCAGGCCCGGGCGCAGCGTGAAGGTGATCGTGTCGGCGGCGAACGTCCACGACGCGGCCACCGCGGGCGTCGAGGTGAGGCCGTGTGACACGGCGTGGTCGCCGTCGGCGTCGAGCTGGTAGCCGACCAGGTTCTGGTAGACGTTCATGGCCAGCTCTTTGTCCTGGTCGGTCCGGGTGTCACCGGGGTCCATCGTGGACACGTCGCTGGGCCAGGCGGCCACCAGGCCGGTCGGCGCGGCGCTCGGCGTGTCCGTCTTGCCGGAGCACGCGGTCAGCAGGGGGACGAGCACGAGCGCGTACGCCAGGGGGCGGCGTAAGCGGGAACGGGTCATGGTATCGATCCTCTTCTCAGTGAGGGGTACCGGGATCGTCATCGCGGTTGCCGGTGCGTCACCGGACATGCGGCGAGGTGGTCGGGCCGGAACTCGACCAGGGAGGGTTGCCGCGTGGTACAGCTCGCCTCGGCGAGCGGGCAGCGCGACGCGAGCACGCAGCCCGGGTTGCGGTCGAAGGGGCTCGGAATCTCGCCGGTGAGGCGGATGGTGCGGTGGTGCCCGCCGTGCGCCGCAACGGGCGCAGCGTCGATGAGGGCCTGCGTGTACGGGTGTGCCGGATGCCGGAGCACCTCCGCGACCGGGCCGGTCTCGATCACCCTGCCGAGGTACATCACGGCCACGGTGTGCGCGATCCGACGCACGGTGTGCAGGTCGTGCGAGATGAGCAGGTAGGCGAGGTCGTTCTCGCGCTGCAGCCGGGCCAGCAGGTCGAGCACCACGCCGCGGGTGGAGGCGTCCAGCGACGCGGTCGGCTCGTCGAGGATGACGACCTTCGGCTCGACCGCGAGCGCCCGGGCGATGCCGACGCGTTGGCGCTGGCCGCCGGAGAGCGCGGCCGGCCGCCGTTCGAGGATCGCCTCGTCCAGCTCCACCGCCGCGAGCAGCTCCCGGATGCGGCGGGCCCGGTCGGCGGGGGAGCGGCGCAGGTGCAGCCGCATCGGCTCGTCCAGGATCTCGCGGACGCGCTGGCGCGGGTCCAGTGAGGAGCGCGGGTCCTGGAACACCATCTGGATGTCCTTGTAGATGTCGCGTCGGCGGCGGAACGCCGACAGCGGGCGGCCGTCGACCAGGACGGTGCCGGCGGTCGGCTCGACCAGCCGCAGGATGGACCGGGCCAGGGTCGACTTGCCCGAGCCGCTCTCGCCGACCACGGCCGACGTCCGGCCGGCGTGCAGCTCCAGGTCGACCCCGTCGACGGCGCGCAGGGTGCGCCGGGACCCCCGGCTGCGCACGGTGAACTCGGTGCGCAGCCCGGTGACGCTCAGCAGTGGCCGCAACGGATCGGTCATGCCATTCCCTCCGATTCCGTGTCCCGGTTGGCCGCGAGCAGGGCCCGCGCGTAGTCGGTGGCCGGGGCGGAGAAGAAGGTGGCCGCGTCGGCCTGCTCGACCACGCGCCCGCGCCGCATCACCACCACCCGGTCGCAGGCCTCGCCGACGAGGCCGAGGTCGTGGGTGACCAGGCAGGTGGTGAGGCCGGCCTCCTCGGTCAGCGCCACGATGAGCTCCATGACGTCGGCCTGCGTGGTGACGTCCAGGCCGGTGGTCGGCTCGTCGAGCAGCAGCAGCCGCGGCTCGCACAGCAGGGCCATGACGATCATCACGCGCTGCGCCATGCCGCCGGAGAACTCGTGCGGATACTGGGCCATCCGGCGGCGGGGCTCGGGGATCGCGACCCGGGCCAGGGTCTGCTCCACCAGCGCGGCCGCGTCCCGGCGGGAGAGCCCGCGGTGCAGCCGCGCCACGTCGCACAGCTGCCGCCCGACGGTGAGCACCGGGTTGAGCGACGCACGGGCGTCCTGGAAGACCATCGCGATCTGCGACCCGCGCAGGGCGCGGTAGCCGGCCTCGTCCAGACCCATCAGCTCCCGGCCGTCGAAGCGGATCGAGCCTTCGGTGACCAGGCCGGGCGGCTGCAGGCCGAGGATGGACAGTGCGGTCAGCGACTTGCCGCTGCCGGTCTCGCCGACGACGGCGGTGATGCCGCCGGCCGGCAGGTCGAACGACACGTCGTGCAGGACGGGGGTGTCGCCCGCCGGGGTGCGGAACACCCCGGTGAGCCCGCGCACCTCGAGCAGCGCCGCGCTCATCGCTCGTCCCGATCGACGATGCCGTCGCCCAGCAGGTAGAAGGCGGTCGACAGGAGCAGGATGCCGAGGCCGGGGAAGAGCGAGATCCAGTACTCGTCGGGGAAGTCGCGGCCGCCGGCGATCATCGAGCCCCATTCCGGGCTGCCGGGCTCGATGCCGACGCCGATGAAGCCGAGGCTGGACACGACGATCGCGACCCAGGCGGCGTTGACGGCGGCGTAGGACACCAGCGGGGTGAGGCTGTTGGGGACGAGATGCCGGGCGAGCACGCCGGCGCCGCTGTTGCCGGCGAGGATCGCGGCGTCGGCGAACTCCCAGCCGCGCCGGGCCTTCACCTCGGCGCGGATCAGCCGCAGGTAGCCGGGCAGGCCCACGAAGGCCACCACGACGATGACGTTGACCAGTCCGTTGCCCAGGGCCGCGACCAGGAGCATGGCCAGCAGGAGGGCCGGGAACGACTGCAGGACCTCGGTGACGCGCATGATGAGCCAGTCGGTCCAGCCACCCCAGTACCCGGCGACGGCGCCGAGCACGCCGCCGAGGGCGAAGGCGAGGGCCACCGCGACCACGGTCAGCCAGACGTCGGTCGCGGTCGCGGCCAGGGTCATCGAGAACACGTCGGCGCCGGCCTGGTCGGTGCCGAACCAGTGCCGGGCACCGGGTGCCACGAACGGGTCCCCGACGCCGGGGGTGTTCGGGTCGTACGGCGTCCACAGCCGGCCGACGAGCGCGGCGACGAGCAGCAGCAGCATCAGCGCCGCACCCAGCCGGGCGGACATCGGATGGTGCCGCCACCAGCGGCTCGGTGCGGCGCTCATGAGCGCGTCCTCGGGTCGGCGGCGGCGTAGGCGAGGTCGACCAACGCGTAGAGCACGACGTAGACGACCGCGGCGTAGAGCACGAAACCCTGCAGGGCCGGGAAGTCGGACTGCTGCACGGCGACCAGGGCGTACTGCCCGATGCCCGGCCAGCCGAAGACGCCCTCGACCAGCACGGCGCCGGTGAACGCGAACGCGACGCCGTTGGCGATCATGGTGATCACCGGCAGGAGCGCGTTGCGCAGGGCGTGAGCGGTCAGCACCCGGCGGTGCGGGAACCCGTACGCGGTGGCGGTGCGCACGTAGTCGCTGCGCAGCGCCTCCACCATGCCGGAGCGGGCCACCCGCGTGATCGGTGCGAAGATCCCGCAGGCCAGCACGGCCACCGGCAGCACCAGCTGGGCCGCCGCGAGGCCGGCCGTCTGCGTGTCGCCGGCCAGGAGCGCGTCGAGCACGTAGGAGCCGGTCACGGTCGGCGGCGGGTCGACGCCGGCGGGAAGCCGCCCGATCGGGCCGGGCAGGATCCCGAGGCTGACGAAGAACAGCGAGAGCAGCATCAGGCCGAGCCAGAACGGCGGCATGGCCAGGGCGGCCACGGTGACGACGCGGACGGCGTGGTCGGCGAGCCGGCCTCGGCGCAGTGCGGCGACGATGCCCAGGCCGGTGCCGAGCACGACGCCGATGATCAGGGCCGGCACGGCCAGCTCCAGCGTGGCCGGGAACCGGTCGAGCAGGTCGCTGCTGACGGGCTGGTTGGTGCCGAACGAGGTGCCCAGGTCGCCGCGGGCGAGGTGGCCGAGGTAGATGCCGTACTGGCTGACGATCGAGCCGTCCAGCCCGAGCTCGGTGCGCACCGCGTCGCGGACCTCGGTGCCGGCCCCGGGCGGGACGAGCAGGCCGATCGGGTCGGGTGCGACGACCCGCACGACGAGGAAGGTGAAGGTGACCACGCCCCAGATCACGAGCAGGGCACCGCCGAGCTTCCGGCCGGCGAGCAGCGCCACCGCCGCCAGTCGCGCGGCGGTGGGTTCGGCAGTGGGTTGGGCGGTGACTGTGCCAACCAAGCCGGACCTCCTCAAACTCTGTTTCCGTCTGGCGGAAACTGCATTTCCAGCTTTGATCGGGCAAGTATTGGAACGTCCCGCGCGGCTGTCAAGAGGGGCCATTGACAAGCCAGTACAGTGGCTTCAATACTTCGGACCTCGCGGAAACAACGATTTCGTGTGGCGGAAACATGCGCGACACGAGGGATGGGGAACGGCTGATGGGCAAGACTGGCGAGGAGAAGCCGATGCATGTCGTCGTGCGTGCGCTTGCCGTGCTCAATCACCTCTCGAGCTACCGGCAGGGACTGACACTGCAGCAGCTGCACCAGCAGCTGGAGATCCCGGTCGGAAGCATGCACCGGCTGCTGGGCACCCTGGAGCACGAAGGCTTCGTCAGCCGGTCGCCGACCACGAAGCGGTACGTGCTCGGCGCCAACGCGGTCAAGCTCGGCCACAGCGACGACTACGAGCCGTTCCTGATTCAGCCGCCGGCGGCGTTGCTGGAGGCGGAGCGGCTGCTCGGCGAGAGCGTCATCCTCACCCAGCTCATCGACGGGCGGGTCGTGGCCGTCTCCATCGCCGGCACGAAACGGCCGTTGCGCCTGTTCGTCCGCCTCGGCCAGGAGGTCCCGCTGCACGCCGCGGCCTCGGCCCGGGCGATCCTTGCCTACCAGGACCCGGCCCTCGCCGAGGCGCTGCTCTCGTCGTTTCCGCGACCGTCGTTCACGGCCGGCACGGTGCGCGAGCTGAACCGGATCATCGACCACCTGGCACTGATCCGCGAGCGCGGGTTCGACGTCTGCGACAACGAGCTCGACGAAGGCGTGTGGGCCGTGTCCGTGCCTGTCCACAGTGGACCGTCCGGCCGGGTCAGCACCGCGGTGACCGTCTGCGCCGCGTGGTCGCGGGTGGCCGATCCGGCCGAGCGTGCGGCCGCGGCCCGGGTGGTGCTCGACACCGCGCAGCGGATCTCCCGGGAACAGGGCTACGACAAGCCGTTCGCGACCGACCCGGACGTGGCCGAGCTGACCGACCTGTTCGCCGGCGACGCCGCGGCGACCGGCCTGCCCGCCGGTCGTGCGCCGCGGGTGCCCCAGGCCCGGGCCGAGTCGTGAGCCCGTTCACCCTGGCCGCGCTGGACCGGTCCCCGGCCGAGCTCGCCGCCGAGCTGGCGGCCGACCTCTGGGCGACGAGCACCGGCTCCGTGGACGCGGCGGCCCGGTGGCTGTCCCGACCGGCGCTGCTGCGCCGACTGGCGGAAGGGCTGGCCGGGCATGTCCCCGCGACCGCCGACCGGATCGCGGCCGGCGGGCCGGGCGCCGCGGCGCTGGGCGCGGCCGTGTCCCTGTGGACCGGGCTGCCCTTCGTCGCGTTCCCCGGCACAGTCGCAACTCCCGCCGGGTCTGGTGCGCTCCCCGCCGGGTCTGGCGAACCGGAGCGCGGCTCGTGCGTGCCGGACCTCGGCGAGCTCGACCGGGGTGACCGGGTGGTGGTCGTCGCACTGAACGGGGCGGCGGCTCGGGACCTGGTGCCACGGTTGCGCGCGGACGGGGTGGTGATCGCCGCAGTTGCCGTCGTCGTCGCCGAGGAGCCCGGTGTCGCCGGTGTCGCCGGTGTCGCCGAGGAGCCCGGTGCCATGGCGCTCGTGCGCCGCGGCCCGCACGGCTTTGTCCCAGCCTGACAGCTCGTACGTGACAGGAGGAGTCTCATGCCCATGACCAACCGGGCCGATCCGTCCAATGTGGAACTCGCCGGCGCGGCACTGGCGGAGGTCGCAGCGCAGTACCGTCCGACGTCGGTGGTGAGCTGGTCGGCCACGCTCGACGTGCTGCTCGCCCACGTGGTGGCCCGGGAGCTCGGGATCCCCCGCCTGGAGGCGGACCTCGACCTGGGCCGGCTGCTGCTGGACGGCCACGACCCGTCCGACGGGCTGAGCGCCGAGCGGGTGGTCCTCGTCGCCGACGCGATCACCACCGACCGGCCGCTCGAGCCGCTCATCGCCGCGGTGGCGGGCGGCGGTGGGCGGGTCGTCGCGGTCTGCTCGGCCCGCGACGGCGTCAGGACGGCGGACCACACGCCATGACGCCGCCGACCGCTCTCGACGCGGCCGCACTGGACACTGTGGACAGTGGCCGGATCGCGGCGCACCTGGACCGGTTCGCGCGGCTGACCGAGGCCGGCGAGGGCTGCACCCGGCTCGCGTACACCCCGCTGGAACGGGAGGCGCACGCCGTCTTCGCCGCCCACATGAGCGGCCTGGGCCTGCTCGTACACACGGATCCGGCCGGAAACACGATTGCCGAACTGCCCGGCGAGGACGCCGCCCTCGGCGCCCTCGGCACGGGTTCGCATCTGGACACCGTCCCGCACGGCGGCGGGCTCGACGGGATCGCCGGGGTGGCCGCGGCGATGGAGATCGCGGAGGTGGTGACCCGCCGGGCTTCGGCGCGCCGGCGGACGTGGCGCTTCGTCGCCTTCGCCGCCGAGGAGGGCGCCCGGTTCGGTCAGGCCTGCAACGGCAGCCGGATGGTCGCCGGTCTCACCGTCCGGGCCGACCTGGACCGGCTCGCCGACTGCGACGGCCGCACCATGGCCGAGGCAATGTCCGCCGTCGGGCTGACCCCGGACCGCATCGACGAGGCCCGTTGGGAACCCGAGGACTGGCACGCGTTCGTGGAGCTGCACATCGAGCAGGGCGAGGTCCTGCAGTCGCGTGACGCCGACATCGGCGTGGTCGACCTGATCTCCGGCAGCACCCGGCTGCGGGTCGCCGTGCACGGCCGGGCCACCCACTCCGGCGGCACGCCGATGCACCTGCGCCACGACGCGCTCGTGGTCGCCGCGGAGTGCGTGACGCTGGGCGACCGGCTGGCGCGCGACGCACGGCACCACGGCACCCGGGTCACCGTCGGGCGGCTCGAGGTCGAGCCCGGCTCGATCACCACGATCCCCGGCGCGGTCGACTTCTCCGTCGACGTCCGCGACGTGGACACCGTCCGGCAGCGCGACGTGGCCCGGCGGCTGGCCGCCGAGTTCGACCGGATCGCCCGGTCACACGGCACGAGCGTGCGGGTCGACGTGCTGGCCGACACCTCTCCGGTGCTGCTGTCCGCCGCGCTCGCCGGACGTGTCCGCGACTCGTGCGCCGCGCTCGGCCTGTCCTACCGGGTGCTGCCCAGCGGCGCCAGCCACGATGCCCAGCAGGTCAACCGGATCACCCCGGCCGCGCTCGTCTTCGTGCCCAGCCGGGACGGCGTGAGCCACGCGCCGCAGGAGTACACCACGCCGGCCCAGATCGCCGCCGGCACGCGGGTCGTGCTGCAGACGTTGCTCCGCCTGGACGCCGACGCGTGACCGCGCCGCGTGAAATGCGCCTGGCCGGCGTCGTCGTCGCGGGCCGCCCGGGCCTCGCCGACGTGCACGTCCATGGCGCCCGGATCGAGGCCGTCACACCCGTCGCCGGCGCTCCCGGCCCGGACACCGACGTGGTCCTGCCCGGCCTGGTCGACCTGCACACCCACCTGCGGCAGCCGGGCGGTGAGGAGGCCGAGACCATCGACTCGGGCACCCGGGCGGCGGCCGCAGGCGGCTTCACCGACGTCTTCGCGATGGCCAACACCTCGCCGGTCACCGACACCGTCGACCGCGTCGAGCGGGTGCGCGACTGGGCCCGCACGGCCTCGGCCCGGGTCCACCCGGTCGCCGCAGCGACCATCGGCCTCGCCGGCCACGACCTGGTGGACGTGGACCGCCTCGCCGACGCCGGCGTCACCGTGTTCTCCGACGACGGCCGCTGCGTCGACGACGCCGCCCTCGTCCTGGCCCTGCTGCGTGCGGCCGCCCGCCACGGCACCGTCTTCGCGCAGCACGCCCAGAGCGGCTCGATCGTCCGCGACGGCGTGGTGAACGCCCGCGTGGCCGCCACCCTCGGCGTGCCCGGCTGGCCGGCCGAGGGCGAGCAGGCCGTCATCGGCCGCGACCTCGCCCTGGCCGCCGCGACCGGCGGTCACCTGCACGTCTGTCACGTCTCCACCGCCGGCGCCGTGGACCTGGTCCGCGCGGCCCGGCGCGCCGGCCTTCCGGTGACCGCCGAGGTCACCCCCCACCACCTCGTGCTGACCGACGCGGATGCGGTGCGGCACGGCCCCGCGCTGAAGGTGAACCCGCCGCTGCGCGCCGCCCACGACGTCCATGCGGTCCGCGCCGCGCTGCTCGACGGCACCATCGACATCGTCGCCACCGACCACGCGCCGCACCCCGCCCGCACCAAGACCGGCTCGTGGCAGGACGCCGCGTTCGGCCTCACCGCCCTGGAGACCGCCCTCGCAGTCACCGCCGAGGTCTGCACGTCCGGCACCACCGTCGACTGGGCGACGGTCGCACGCGTGCTGTCGACCCGCCCGGCCGAGATCGGCCGCATCGACGGCCAGGCAGGCCGCCCGATCGTGGCCGGCGGCCCGGCCACCTTCTGCGTCGTGCGCCGCGCCCCGTGGCGCGTCGACCCGGCCGACGGGTTCAGCCGGTCGTCGAACACCCCCTTCACGGCCCGGCAGTTTCAGCACCGGGTGGTCCTCACCGTCCTGGACGGTCGAATCACCCACGACTCCCGGGATCGGTGAGCTTGGAAGCGACGGGCATCGCGGGCAGACCGGGTCGGCGGTCGTTGTCCCGAAATCAGGCCACGACGTCGCCGAATGGCGCTACCGCCGGACGCCGGCTACGCATGTGGTGAGAAGGCTTTCACTGTCTCGGCGAGGACGTCGTCTATCGGGGTTGCCGACAACCCGAACGTCTGCTCCGTCACGGTGGAGTCCAGGAGATCCGGGTTGTCCAGTGAGTACATCATTTCGATGACTTCGGCCATGATGGGACTGGTCTGACCGATGGCGGCCAGTTCTGCGGTGGACATCGGCTGCAGGTCAGGTGCGGGGGCGCCGGCGATTTCCGTCAGGCGAACGGTGAGGTCACGAACCGAGATCATGGCGGTGGAGGGCACATGCCAGGCCCGCCCCCAGGATCGGTCGTCCTGTGTGACCGCCATCAGGGTTCGCGCGACGTCTCCGAGGTAGGACCACGTCTTGGGAACGTCCAGGTCGCCGGGGAATGCGGCCGGCTCGCCTGCGAGAACCAGCGGTGGCACCGTGAAGTTGTAGAGTGATCCCGCTCCGGCGCCCAGGAACGCGGAGGCCCGCACCTCGGTGACGCGTGCCCGTCCGGCTTGGTGGGAGGCGAGGGCGTCCGACCACATCTGTGCCCGTACCTTGCCCTTCACCGAGACGGGCGCCATGGGCAGGTCTTCTGTGAAGCGCCCGTTGACCTGTCCGTAGCCGTAGGTGTTGCCCATCATCACGTAGCCGGCGCCGGTGCGTTCGGCGGCCGTGAGCAGCGCCGCGGCGAGTGTTGGGAACTCCGCCGGCCAGCGGTCGTACGGCGGCATCGCCGTGTTGATCAAGCTTGCTGCCCCCCGGGTCAGCGCCGTCAACCGGTCGGCGTCGCTGGCGTCCGCGGCAACCCGCTCGATCAGCGGGTGCTGCGGCCCGCTGCCTCGGCGGCTGATCAGCCGGACGTTCTCACCAGCCTCGGCCAGCAGCAGGGCGGTGGGGCTTCCAGTGCCTCCAGCGCCGGTTATCACGTGCAACGACATGGTCTTCCTCCAAAGCGGAGCCGCCGAGGTGGCGGGCTCGTCCCCAATCTGCTCGTCATGGCGGGCGTAGGGTAGTGGCTCGAATGCCGAATACCCCAAGGATCGAGCCATGCGTCGAATCGCCGTCATCGCCGTGCCTCCCGTTACCACGTTCGACCTGGCCATCCCCGAGGTTGTGTTCCCTGCGGTGCGCGTGGACGGCCGTCCGGGTTACGAGGTGACGGTCTGCACGCCGGAACCGGGAGTGGTGCCCGGTTACAACGGCCTCGCCGTCGTGATCCCGAACGGGCTCGACGTCGTCGAGGACGCCGACACCCTGATCGTCACCGGGACCGGAGCCCGCGAGGCGGCCGATCCGCGGGTACTGGACGCCCTGCGTCGCGCGGCCGGCCGGGGAAAGCGGATCGCTTCGATCTGCACCGGAGCCTTCGTCCTCGCTCAGGCCGGGCTGCTCGACGGGCGCCCGGCGACCACGTACTGGCTGTTCACCCAGGAGATGCGTGATCGGTTCCCCGCTGTCGACCTGCAACCCGACGTGCTGTTCGTCGACGATGGCGCGATCCTCACCTCGGCCGGACTCGCCGCAGGACTCGACCTGTGCCTGCACATGATCCGCATCGACTACGGCGCGGTGGCCGCCAACGCGGTGGCCCGACTCGCCGTCGTCGCGCCGGTGCGTCCGGGCGGCCAGGCGCAGTTCATCCAGACGCCGTTGCCGCCGGAGAGCGGTACTGGGTTGGCCGAGACCCGGGCGTGGGCGTTGGAGCGCCTCGGCGAACCACTCACGCTCGCCGACCTCGCAGCCCACGCCCGTGCCAGCACTCGAACCCTGACCCGTCGGTTCCGCGAAGAGACGGGACTCAGCCCGCTGCAGTGGCTCCTGCACCAGCGCGTCGATCGGGCCTGCGAACTCCTGGAAGCGACCGACCTGCCGATCGAACAGGTGGCACGGCGCAGCGGCCTCGGCACCGCGGAATCCCTGCGACAGCACCTGATGAGACGCAACGGTGTGACACCCACGGCCTACCGGACCGCATTCACCCGGCTCAGCTCGTCGTGATGCCGCCCGGGAGGGCCTGCGGCGGGCGCCGACCTTCTCGCGATTGCTTCGGCCGCTGATTCCCGCTACGTTCGATCATGCGCAAGACGATTGCGGCATGAGGGTGGTGCTTGCAGCATATGCAAGGCGATTGCAGAGAGTTGATCGAGGCGGTGGCGGGGCGCGCGCTCGCATACCCGTACGTGGCCTGGGGCTTCGGCGAGGGCATGGCGTTGCTGGGCGTGCTGCGCGCCGCCGAACAGCTGGGCCAGCCGACCTGGATCGACGCCGTCGCTGACCTGCTCGCCCCGAGCCTGGCCGGCCCCCCTCGACCGACCGACCACCTCATCGCGGTCGACGTCCTGGTCGAGCTGCGGCGACTGCGACCCGCGATCGCCACCGACGAAGCGCTCCGGCGATTCCAGGCGGCGGTCCTCGGCGCGAGCCGACCGGTTGCGGACCGGCCGCCGGTCCACCGGCCGGACCTGCCCCACCTGGCCACCATGATCTGGGTCGACTGCCTGCACACCGACGGCCCGGGCCTGGTCGCAACCGGCCACCCGGCAGCCGCGGCGGCCCTGGTCGAGGAGGCCGCCGCCGTGCTGCAGGACGCATCCGGCCTGTTCAGCCACGGCTACGACACCGCCACCGCGGCACCCAACGGCGTGCACTGGGGCCGCGGACAAGGCTGGGCACTGCACGGGCTCCTCGCCGCCGGACTACGACCCAGGGCCACGCAACTGCTGACCGCACTCGCAGCACACGAACAGGACGGCAGCTGGCGAACCATTGTCGACGATCCGGCCGCGCCGATCGAACACAGCGTCAGCGCCCTGATCGCCGCAGACACCCTGCGCGACGCCGACTGGGCAGCCATGGGACGCCGCGCACTGGACGCGGCAGTCGCCGCGCTCGACGCGGACGGTGGCCTGCCGGTGTCATCGGCGACACCCGTCGGGCCGCCCGCCACCTACCTCGACCGCCAGACCGGCACCTACCCCTGGGGCCAGGGACCACTGCTGCTCGCACTGCTGTCCGCTCGCCAGGAAGAGAAGCCATGAAGATCGAATCCGTCGAACCGATCGTGCTGCGGGTCCAGCCCGCCGAAACCTACTGGGGCGCCCGGACCTGGAGCGCCGACCAGGGCACGGAACTGGGCGAATACCCGGTCACGGCACGCCGCCGGTACGCGTACTCGAACACCGTCGACACCGTCCTCGTCCGCGTGGTCACCTCCGACGGCGTCGTCGGATGGGGCGAATGCAAGGCACCGGTCGCCGCGCCGGCCACCGCGGCCCTCGTCACCGAGCTGCTCACCCCCATGATCGTCGGCAGCCGGCTCGACGAGATCGCGGTCAGCTGGGAGCGGATGTACGCCGCCATGCGCGTACGCGGCCACGACAGCGGCTTCTGGCTGGAAGCCCTGTCCGGCGTCGACATCGCACTGTGGGACGCGTGGGCCCGAACCTTGCAACAGCCGATCCACGCGCTGCTCGGCGGCGCGTTCCGCGGCAGCGTCCCGGTGTACGCGTCCGGCATCCCCGCCGGCGCCGACACCGACCGGGTCCGCGCAGAGGCCGAACGGCTCGTGGCCGCCGGGTACACCGCCATCAAGGTCGCCATCGGCACCGACCCGGCCTGCGACGTCGCCTCGGTCGCCGCCGTCACCGACGTCGTCGGCCCGACCGGCCGGGTCTTCGCCGACGCGGCCGGCCAGTATGACCTGCGCCAAGCGCTGCGGGTCGGCCGGGCCCTCGGAGAACTCGGCATCGGCTTCTTCGAGATGCCGATCCCACCCGAGGACATCGACGGCTACCGCGACCTGGCGCAACGACTGGACACCCCGCTGGCCCTGGACTCCCTCGCCACCCGGCACCGGGCCCTGGACTTCCTCCGGCTCGGCGCGCTGCACGTGCTGCAACCCGACGTGTGCCGGGCCGGCGGCATCACCGGCGTCACCCGCATCGCCGCACTCGCCGACGCGTTCGGCGCGATGGCGACGCCCCACGTCAGCATCGGATCGGCGGTGCACTTCGCCGCCAGCCTGCAGTGCGCCGCGGCCATGCCCAATTTCGACATCTGCGAGTACTGGATCGGCAACAACCCACTCGGCCGGCCCGTTGCCCCGGACCTCGAGGTCCCGGTCGCTGGTCAATGGCTGGTGAGCCCGGGTCCCGGCCTTGGCATCACCGTCGACGAACCCGCGGTGCGCATCCTCGCCGAGCAGGCCCGGCAAACGCGGCCATCCTGATCGAGGGCGCTCGACACCGCCGGCGTACCGGCCGCCATCGTCGACGCCATCGTCCTCGGTGGACTGTGGACGCTCCGCGGCATCCTGATCAGGCCAACTGCCCCGACATGCAACTTGCGGGTTGCAGTTCGGGAGGCCATGTGCAACTGTTGAGTTGCTCATGAAGGGGGCCACACGTGAATGACCGTATCGAGCGCTCCGTGCTCATCAACGCACCGTTGAACCGGGTCTGGGACCTGGTGACCGATCCAGGATGGTGGGTGCCGAGCCAGATCCAGACCCCGAATGACCGAACGTCGGGGACGATCGTGGTTCGTGAATCCGAGCAGTGGGGGCGGTTCCCGGTGCAGGTGGTACGTGTCGATCCGAAGACGTACGCCGCATTCCGATGGGCCAGCACCAGCCCGGGCAGCGATCTCACCGACGACAACACGACACTGGTCGAATTCCACCTGGTTGACGAAGCCGCCGCCGTCAAGGTGACCGTGGTCGAGACCGGATTTGCCGCATTGCCCATTTCCGACGAGGTGCGCAGCAAAGGTTTCGAAGGAAACACGCAGGGCTGGGGCGAGATGATGGACACCCTGCGCGACCGGGCGCAGCAGCCAGGATGACCGGCCCGGTCGACGTCGACCGGGTGCTGGTCGCGCTGGCCGATCCGACCCGGCGCCGGGTGCTCGAGCTCGTCGGGCGCTCGCCCACCACCGCCAGCATGTTGGCCCGCGAACTGCCGGTGTCCCGCCAGGGCATCCTCAAGCACCTCGGCGTCTTGCAGGACGCCGGCCTCGTGTCCGGCGTACGGACCGGTCGCGAGGTGCGCTACCAGGTGCAACCCGAGTCGCTGGTCGCCACCGCGTCCTGGATGACCACCCTCGCCTCCACCTGGGACGAGCGCCTGGCTCTCCTCAAACGTCAGGCCGAACAGCACTGACATTCCAGTCGCAGCAGCCCCGCCGTCTCGGCCCGGGCAGCCGCTGCGACGCCAGTCCCTGGCAGTCGGCAGGGATCGCCGCACCTGCGTTCGTGTTCCGCCCGAACGCGGGTGCCTCCCATCAGTCACGAACCGGCGCTGAGCGCACTGCGGGCCGTCGTTGCCGCTGTCCATTGTGGAAGCGGGAGGGACGGGCCGCGTCGAGCCGTGCCCCAGGCCCGATCCAACCGAGGAAGGAACCTTTCTTGCCCACCAACACCGCCTCGCCGCCCGATCTCGACATCAGGCGCCGTTGGATCCTGTTCGTTCTGCTCGGCGCTGGGTTCATGTTGTCCGTCGACTTCTCGATCCTCAACGTCGCACTACCCGAGGTTGGCGCCGGCGTCGGGCTGGGGCTGACCGGGCTTCCCTGGATCACCGCCGCGTACGCGCTGCCCGCGGCCGGCTTCACCCTGCTGTTCGGCCGGATGGCGGATCTTTTCGGCCGCCGCAGACTGTTCCTTTCCGGCCTTGTCCTGCTGACCGGGTCCTCCCTGCTCGGCGGCTTCGCATCCAACCCGGAGATGCTCCTGGCCGCCCGGGCGCTGCAGGGCTTCGCCACCGCGATGACGATCCCGGCAGCGTTGTCATTGCTCACCACCACGTTCGCGGAGGGCGCGGTGCGGAACCGGATCCTCGGGCTCAACGGCGCGCTGCTCTCCGGCGGCTTCACCGTCGGCGCGCTGGTCGGCGGCACCCTGGTCGGTCTGCTGAACTGGCGGGCCGCGTTCTTCATCAACGTCCCGGTCGCCGTGGTCATGCTGGTGCTCACCCCGTTGCTGATCCGCGAGAGCAGCGTGCCCGGCCGGGTGAAGCTGGACCTGCCCGGAGCGGTGACCGGGACCGCCGGTCTGCTGACGGTGATCTATGCGGTCATCGAGAAGCACGCCCCTTCGGCCGTCGCCGGTATCGTGCTTCTGGCCGCGTTCTGGGTGATCGAGCTGCGTTCGACCGTGCCGCTGGCACCCGTGCGCATTCTCAGGAAAGCCACGGTGAAGTGGGGTAACTACGCGGGGTTCGTGGTGTTCACCATGGAGACCGCCATGATCTTTCTGACGACGCTCTACCTGCAGAAGGTCCTGGGCCTCACCCCGATGATCACCGGCTTGATCTTCGGGATCCCCGGCCTGGCAGCCGTCGTGGCAGGCGTGCTGGCCGGACGCCTCATCGGACGCTTTGGCAGCCGCAAGGTCCTTGTCGTGGGCATGACTGTGCAGGGGCTCGCGACCTTCCCGCTGGTGTTCCTCGGCGCCGACCGGCTGGCGCTTGCGATCCTGATCCCAGCGCTGTTCATCGGGTTCTTCGGTCACGTCACGTCGATCGTGGCGTACACCGTGACCGGAACCTCCGGCCTGGCGAACGAGGAACAGGGCCTGGCCACGGGCCTGACCTCGATGACCCAGCAAGTGGCGATCACCGTCGGGATTCCGGTCCTGAGCTCGGTTGCCGCGACGCAAAGCGCGGAGCTGCCGGGCATCCACCTCGCTCTGGGCGTGGACGTGGCCGTGACGCTCGTCAGCGCGGCGGTCATCTGGTTCGGCCTGCGCCCCAGCGACGAACACCGGACATCGCTGGCAGCTGTAGCCGTCGCAGCGCGGGACTGAGCCAGGACTCCGGCGGCCACGTCCGTTGGCCGCCGGCCCCTGCAGCGTAAACCTGGCGAGGTACCACTAGGCGTACAGCGTCGACACCCAGATGTGGGTGAGCGTGTCGACCAGGACGGTGCGGTCGTCGAACGGCGGCACTGCGCAGGCCGCCAGGTAGTACAGCCGCTCGCCGGTCCAGGTGAGCGATGCGGCGAGGGCCGGTGCGTCGACGCCGGCGAGCCGGGCCGTCACCGCTGGGTCGGCCTCGATGCGGGCGAGCGCCGCCTCCGTGAACGTGGCCATCTGGGCCAGCCAGAGCTCCCGCAGCTGCGGGTCGGAGGCCCAGCTCTCCACAATCGCACGCAGCACCGGCGCGTTCGCGAGCCACAGTCCGGCGCCTGCGTCGACGCCGAGCCGCAGTGCCTCGCGCGCATCGACCTCTCCGCGGACCCATGGCTGCGCGGCCTCGTGGCCGGAGCTCACCGCGCGCCGCACGAGTTCGGCCAGCGCCGCCTGTTTGCCCGGGAAGTAGAAGTAGAAGCTCGCCCGTGAGACTCCGGCCGCGGCGATGATCTCGGCCACGCTCAGCGTGTCGAACGTGCGCTCACCCAGCAGGTCGCGCAGCGCGCCGAGGATGCGTTCGCGCAGCTCGGTGGGGTGCTGGTTGGGTTCGTCGCGACGCGGCATGTGACGCAGCGTACCGCACGTGCCGTCTGGACACTGTGACCAGACGCTGTGTATGGTCGCGGCATGACGCAGATCGCCATCCATCTGGTAGTCGCCGACCCCGAGGCCGCGGCCGCCTGGTACACCGAAGTGCTGGGTGCGCAGGAGACCGGCCGCCTCCCGCTGCCCGACGGTCGGCCGCTCACGATCAACCTGCGCGTCGGCGACACCGAGCTCGCCATCGCCGGGGAGCAGCCGGCGCGCAACCTGCGCACGCCGGCGTCGCTGGGTGGCACGCCGGCCGCGTTCCACCTCCCGGTGCCCGATGTCGACGCGGTCTGGGACCGGGCGATCGCCTCCGGCGCCACCGCGTTCGAGCCGCCGCACGACGCGTTCTGGGGCGACCGCACCGCGCAGTTCCTCGACCCCTCCGGTCATCGGTGGGCGGTCAACCGGCACCTGCGCGACGTCTCCGCCGACGAGCTCGCCGCGTTCGTCGCGAAGGCATTCGCATGAGGTACACAACCTTCGGCCGGACCGGCCTGCGCGTGTCCGAACTGGTCCTCGGCGCGATGACGTTCGGCGAGCAGGGCGGGGTCGGCGCACCCCCGGCGGAATGCCGGCGCATCCTCGATGTCTACGCAGAGGCGGGCGGCAACGTCGTCGACACGGCGATCAACTACCGGGGCGGCGCCAGCGAGGAGATCCTCGGCGAGGTGCTGGCCGGCCGCCGCGACCGTTTCGTGGTCGCGTCCAAGTACACGGTGACGCGCGACGCGACCGACCCCAACGGCGGCGGCAACCACCGCAAGAATCTGCGCCTGTCCCTGGAGACCAGCCTGCGCCGGCTGCGCACCGACCACCTCGACATCTACTGGGTGCACATCTGGGACCGGCACACCCCGATCGAGGAGACGATGCGGGCCCTCGACGACGCGGTCGCCGCCGGCAAGGTGCTCTACGTCGGCGTCTCCGACACGCCCGCATGGGTCGTGTCCCGCGGCAACACGCTTGCCGAGTGGCGCGGCTGGACCCCGTTCGCCGGTCTGCAGGTGCCGTACAGCCTCGTCAACCGCGACGCCGAGCGGGAACTGCTGCCGATGGCCGGCGCCTACGGCCTCACCGTCACCGCGTGGAGCCCGCTGGGCGGCGGTGTCCTGTCCGGCAAGTACACCGGCGACGGCGGCGCACCGACGCGGCTCAGCCGCGATTCGATCAGCGAGCGCGACCTCAACATCGCTGAGGCCGTGCAAAAGGTCGCCGGTGAACTCGGCGCCACCCCGGCGCAGGTGGCGCTCGCGTGGGTGCGCCAGCACAGCGGCGTGCTACCGATGATCGGCGCGCGCACCGTCGAGCAACTGCGCGAGAACCTGGGCTGTCTCGACGTGACCCTGCCGCCGGAGGCCGCCGCACGACTGGAAACGGCGACCGGCTTCAGTCTCGGCTTCCCGGCCGATTTCATCGCGCAGACGTCGTCGTGGGTGCTCGGGTCCCACGACCTCATGTCGCCGTAGATCAGCAACGACTGCGGGTGCCGCCGTACTGCGGGGATGAACGCCTTGAGGGAATCGGGTATCCCCGTCTCGGGCGCCGTGGCACGATGGCCGGCGATGGAGATCGATTTCGAAGGTCTGCGGCGGCGGTTCGAATCCCTCACCTGGGCTGACGTCGACCCCGCTCGGCACCCGTTCGACCCGGACGCCGTGCACGACCTCGTGCGGGCGCTGGCCCCGGCGGGCGGCGTGCCGACGCCGTACCGGTACGACCCGGTCCGTGGCTACGACCCCGTCGCGGCCGACGCGCGCTGGGCCTGGCAGTGGGCGATGGGGGAGGCCCTCCTCGAAAACTACGGTCCCTGGGCGCTCGGCTGGACCTCCCAGATGGGCGGTCACACGCCCGACGGTGCGCTGATCGTCCGGTGGAACGGCGCCCAGGACTCGATCACGACGCCCGATGCGACGCTCGACGCCGTCGCCGGGGCGCTGCTGGACTGGCGGAGGTTCCTCGAGGACCTGGTCGGGATCTTCGCGCGGCACCTGCCGCTGCCCACCGAGCCCCACGCGGCCTTCGCCGCCTGGGAGGCCACCGCCGCTGCCCTGGTCGCGACGGTGGCGGCACGCTCCGGCGCCGACGAGCACTGGTACCCGGTGTGCACCCTGGCCTTGAAGTGGTTCCTGGACGTCGCCGAGGTCCCGGGAGACGACCACGACGCACTCGTCGACGCCACGATCGGCGGGCAGTTCTCCAGCTCCGTCTCCCCGCAAGGCGTCGAGGTGGCCGACGGGGCGGAGTCGCTGGCGGCCGCCCTCACCGGCATCACGCCGCGGCCGGACGACGCGTGGCCCGACACCTGGCCGCAGGACTGGCCGAGCCTGCGCAGCACGGAGATCCCCACCGCCGCCCGGCAGGCGCGGCCGGGCGTACCGCCGGCGACGGTCCCCGACTTCCTCGCGGCGTGGCGGCAGGTCCGGCAGGCGGCCCGCTGGGCGGACGTTGCCGGGCACGTCGACGGCCCGGCCCGCACCGCGCGTGATGGCATCGCCGAGGTCCTCGCGAAGCGGAAGTACGACGCCGGCCGCGCCCTCGCCGCGCTGGGACTGGTCCGGGCCGACGCGGCCGAGGACGGCCCGCTCACGTTCGCGCGCCTCGCGACGTGGCAACGGGAGGTGCTCGGCGTCACCGCCGCGCCGTTCCGCACGACGTCCGCCTGGGCGAGGGGCGGCAGGGAGCGGTACGCCTATGACGCCGAACTCCCCTCGGCGTTCGAGGCGTGCCTGGCCGAGTCCACCGACCCGGCCGTACCGTTGCCGTCCCGGGCCGCGCGGGTGTACCTCGACGTGCTGTTCTTCCACCCGTTCGCCGACGGCAACGCACGCTCGGCGGCGCTCGCGCTGTACTTCGTGCTCGCCCGCGACGGCGTGGTCCTGGACCGGGCCGCGCCACTGCTGATGACCCGCTGGCCGGCGACCGACCCCCGCGGCGCCGAAGGAGTGGCCCGCTTCGTCGCCACCCTCATCGAACGGACCCGCGACCGTTAGTTGGCCTCGGGCTTCACTGATTGCGGCGTTCCAGCGCCCGATCGGTGGAGCTCTTCAGCCCGTACTCGGCGACGAACTCCAGGAAGTCCGCGGCCACGAGCTCCCGGTCGTAGTCGTCGTGGAAGTGGAACCAGACCTGTTCGTGGCAGCGCCCATCGGTCACCGGGAAGCCCCAGTAGTCGCCGGTGCCCACCGCGGCGACGGCGACGAAATCGCGGTCGGGGAACTCCAGATCGTTCTCCGACCGGACGCCGAGGCGCGTTTCCGGCCCATCAGGGTCGACGGGGAAGAACAGTTCGAGGTAGCCGAACACGCCGCCGCCGTACCGCATCATGAAGGCCTTGTACCGCTCCGGAAAGGTCACGCCCATCCGGTCCTCGACGCGCGCGATCTCGTCCGGCGTACAGGTGCGCCCTTCGACCAACGCGAAGCCGTGCCGCGCTACCGATTCGGCCGACTTCCGCCGCAACGGCTCGGCCAGGGCGTCGAACGCTGCGAGATCCACCGGACCACCGTAGCGCCGGCCGGCGAAGAGCTCGGCCATAAATGTACATCTTACCCATCGACATAGTAGGTTTCTACGGCGGCGCACGTGCGTGGGAGCCGATGGGGGTGGCGGGTGCTGAGGTCGCTGGTTGACGTTCGTCCACTCCGGGAAACCGCCGCCTTCCGCAGGCTGTGGCTCGGGTCGACCGCATCGAGTCTGGGCAGCCACTTCACGTCCTTCGCCGTCGTCTACTACCTGTGGACGCAGACGCACAACCCGGCAATCGTCGGGCTGGTCGGGTTGTTCGCGGCGGTACCACTGATCTCCATCGCCCTGCTCGGGAGTGCCGTCATCGATCACATCGACCGCCGGCGCCTTGCCCTGCTCGTGACATCCGGTCAGGCCGTCACGAGCGCGTTGATGGTGCTCGTCGCGGCGACCGCCGGCCGGGACGGGGTGTGGGTGATGCTCGCGCTCACCGCGGTCGCCTCCGCGTGCTCCGGTCTCGGGAGCCCGGTGCTGCGCAGCATCGTGCCGGGGTTGCTGCCTCCGGAGCGGCTGGCCGCCGGGTTGGCCCTGAACCAGCTCTCCTTCCAGGTGACGCTGCTCGCCGGGCCGGTGCTGGCGGGTGCGGTGACCGCGGTATGGGGCATCACGTGGTGCTTCGTGATCGACGTGGCGAGCTTCCTCGTCGCGCTGCTCGGCATCGCCGGCCTGCCAGCCGCCGGCAAGGTGGCAACGGCGACGAGCCGGCCCGGGATCGCTGCGATCGGGGAAGGGCTGCGGTTCGTCGTGGGCACCCCGGTCGTGCGGGGTGCGCTGCTCGCCGACCTGGCCGCCACGGTGCTGGCGATGCCGATGGCGCTGTTCCCGGTCATCAACGACGAGCGGTTCGGCGGCTCACCGCAGGTGCTGGGGTTGCTGACCGCGGCGGTCGCCGTCGGCGGGGTGGCCGCCTCGGCGTTCTCCGGGGTCGTGACGAGGTTCGACCGGCCGGGTCTCGCCCTGCTGGCCTGCGGTGTGACCTGGGCGGTGGCGCTGGCGATCGCCGGGGCGGCACCGCAGTTGCTGATCGTGCTGGTGGCGCTCGGGGTGGCCGGCGGCGCCGACACCTGGGCGGTGGTGTGCCGCGGCACCGTGGTGCAGTCCGCGACGCCGGAGTCGCACCGGGGCCGGATCTCCGCGGTCGAGCACGTGGTCGGCGTGGCCGGACCACAGCTCGGCGGGGCCCGCGCCGGTCTGCTGGCCGCCGGGACCTCGGGCGGCGCGGCGCTGGTCATCGGCGGGCTGACCAGTCTCGCCGCCGTCGCGCTGATCGCCACCGTGACGCCACAACTCTGGGCGGCGCAGGCAACCACCGACGAGCCCGAACATGTCGACTGAGACCCTGCTGGGTGATGCCACGCCATCACCCAGCCTTCACCGGACGACTTCTTCGACCCGGACCGATCGGGTGAAGCTCGGCCAGTGACACGTGGGCCGCGGCGGTCAGACCGCCGCGGCCCACGCTGTCAGCTCGAGGTCACCGCGAATCCGTCCAGCACCGCGTACGTGCCCGACAGTTTGGTGACGACGATGGTGTGGGTGCCGGCGCTGAGTCCGGTTCTGGTGTAGACGGCGACGTTGGCGTGGCGTACGCCGTCGGCGGGGACGGTGTTGACGGTTTGTTGGGTGCCGCCGTCGATGGTGATGCCGAGGTTGCCCTGGTCGGTGTTCTGTTCGCCGTAGACGGTGATGCCGGTGCCGGTGAACGTCAGGGTGGCGGTGGATCCGTTGGTGGTGGCGTAGTGGATGTCGCCGTTGAGGTCGCCGAAGGTCCGGCCGGACTGCAGGGTGAAGCCGCTGTACGCGATCCGGCTGTCGGTGTCATCGAGGCGGGTCGTGGAAGGGCCCGTGTTCAGGACCGCGAACCCGTCGAGCACCGCGTAACTACCGGACAGCTTGGTGACCACGATGGTGTGCGTGCCGGCGCTGAGCCCGGTTCTGCTGAACACGGCGACGTTGGCGTGGCGTACGCCGTCAGCCGGCACGGTGTTGACGGTTTGTTGGGTGCCGCCGTCGATGGTGATGCCGAGGTTGCCCTGGTCGGTGTTCTGTTCGCCGTAGACGGTGATGCCGGTGCCGGTGAACGTCAGGGTGGCGGTGGATCCGTTGGTGGTGGCGTAGTGGATGTCGCCGTTGAGGTCGCCGAAGGTCCGGCCGGACTGCAGGGTGAAGCCGCTGTACGCGATCCGGCTGTCGGTGTTGTCGATGCGGCCGGGGGTGACCGGTCCGCCGCCGTCGCCGACGCGGATGTCGGACGCTGTGGTCCCGGCTGGGATCGGCACGACCAGGAACCCACCGGAGACGAACTGGACCCCGGTTACCAGCACGTTCTTGACGTACACCGGCGTCGTGGCGGTGAAGCCGTGCCCGCCGACCAGCACCTGGGTGCCGCTCGTGGGGGAGATGTACCGGACCTGCGGCGCACCAGCGTTCGGCTGCGAGACATACGCCGAGGTCAGCCCCACCGCCGCGAGGATGCTCGCCGGGATGTGCGAAGGGCCGGGTGTCGCCGGGATCGAGACGTTGCCGGAGGCGTTCGAGTCGACCGGTTGCGCGCAGGGGTACGACTGGGTGCCGGCGGAGAAGTGGTTGTTGCGGATCCAGAAGTGCCCGGTGGGGCTGCAGCCGCCCTGTGCCGAGCCGCCGGCGCTGAAGGCGGCGTTGCCTTCCCAGTTGATCCATTCGGCGCCGGCGTCGTCGTAGTAGGTGAAGTTGGTGTTGCGGCCGTTGAAGGCGACGTTGCCCTTCACCTGCAGACCCTTCGCGAGGGTCGCGACGGGGTCGATGGTGCCGTCGGACTTGGTGACGTAGCCGGCCTGGTGGCCTTCGACGTAGATCGCGCCGCCGTCGCTGCGTACCGACATGTAGTCGTGGAAGAGGTTGTTGCTGATGGTGTTGCTCTCGTTGATGTTCGTGGAGTTCTGCGGCGTGCTCGCCTGATCCACGTGGCCCTGGATGACGCCGGCGGTGATCGCGGTGTACGGCAGGTCGTACAGCACGTTGTTGGTGATCCTCGTGCCGCGGGAGAACAGCAGCGTGATGCCGCACGCGGAGGAGTAGTCGGTACCGATGTGATGGATGACGTTGTCGGACACGGTGGTGTTCGTCAGGATCTCGTTGAGGCCGATGCTGTCACCGCTGACCGCCGCGGGATCGGGCGTGCAGTGGTCCTTGATGCCCTGCGCCTCGGCAGCGTTGGTCGGGGTCGGGTCGTAGGTGCAGCCCAGCAGCAGCGCCGTGGAGGAGATGTCGGTGAACTCGTTGCCCTGGATGAGGGTGTTGCGGGCGCCGTACATGACGCTGAGCCCGGCGCCGCCGAGGTTGACGAACCGGTTGCCGGCCAGGGTGAGGTTGGTGGTGGCGGTGAACGCGACGTTGGCGAGGGGCTGGGTCAGCGCGCCCCACGGGCAGCTGCCGGCCGGGTTCGAGAAGGTGCACATGCCCTGGTTGCGGCCTTCGGTGATGCGCAGGTTGCTCTGCACGTCGGAAAATCCGCGGGACGGGTCGTTCCAGGTCGCGTAGGAGAACTGCAGACCCGCGAACGTGACGTCGTGCAGCGGGTTGGCGAGCGTGCCCGAACCCTGGAGCAGCGACTCGAGGCGGGGGAGCTCCACGGCGAGGTTCTGCATCTGCTGCCAGGATTCGGGCTGGTAGTACAGCCGGTTCGCGTCCAGGAACCACTCGCCGGGGCTCAGCAGCGCCCTGGCGTTGTCGATCCGGGCTGGCTTGGTGTTCACCGACATGGACGGCAGTCCGCCGCTGCCCTGGCTGAACGCGGCCCGGTTGGTGACGTTCGTCCAGCAGGGCTGCGCCATCGTCAGTGTCGCCGTGCCCGCCGCGTAGCTCGCGACCGGGCACCGCGACTCGGTCCACGGACCGTTGCCACCGGGATAGTCGAACTCCACCTTCGCCACCTCGGCCGCCGTACGCGCGCCGAACCAGGCCTTCGCGTTGGCGTCGCCGTTGATGCCGTACCCGGACGACGACCCGGTCCAGGTGCCGTTCCAGCCGAGGTCGGACAGCGACGCGCCGGCGACCGGCGCTTTCTTGCCGTCGACGTACACCTGCCGGGTCTGACTGCCCGCCGGCACCGGCGCGGACCAGACGCCGCTGGTGCCTTCCTGCGTCCAGCCGGTCACCCGGGTCGCGCCGGAGATCACCGGCACCGCGCCGGGCGCGGCGCGCCACACCACGGGATGCCCGGCGCTGCCGGAGTCGGCGGCGGTGAACTTCCACGTGCTCGACAGCCGGTACGTGCCGTCGGCGAGCAGCACCTGCACGTCGGCGCCGGGGTCAGCGGCGAGTTTGGCGCGCACCGCGCCCTGCGCGCCGGCGAGGGAGCACGGGGCTGCCTGCGTGCACGTCGACCCGGTTCCGGCCGGCGACGCGTAGAAGGTTGCCGGGGTCGCCGCGGACGCCTGCGGAATGAAGAGGACCGGTGTTGTTGCGATGACCCCGGCGAGCAGCAGTCTGAGTCGGATCATGGTTGTCCTTTCGGCGGGACCGCTTCCCGTGTGGCGGGCGGGCATACATAGGATGTATTGCGATCACTGGACGCGCCGATTCGTCAGCAACCTGGTATAGGATCGAGGTCCATGGTGGCAGCCACGGCTACTTGGAGCGAAAGATAGGATGATACTCCGTCGATGTCAATACATCGACATGCGTGCCGCTCCTTAAGAAATGGACTGGACGCGGCTTCCACACTGACGGAGTGGACTTCGCATCCCCGCCGGCCGAGCCCCCGGCGTCCCCGGCTCGCTCCGGCGAGCTGCTGGGCTACCCCGCCGACGCCCGGGTGGTCATCATCAACCTCGACGACTTCGGGATGTACCACGCGATCAACGCCGCCGTCATCGCCTCGATCGAGGCAGGAATCGCCAGTTCCTGCAGCCTGATGGTGCCGTGCCCGGGCGCGCAGGACGCCATGCGGCTGCTGCGCGGCAAGCCGGAGATCCCCTTCGGGATCCATCTGACCCTGGTCTGCGACACGACCCACGACCGGTGGGGGCCGCTGACCGGGAAGGAAAAGGTGCCCTCGCTGCTCGATGCGGCGGGGGAGCTGTACCCGCCGGCGCAGCGTCCCGAGCTGCTTGCCCGCGCCCGTCTGGACGAGGTGGAGCTCGAGTTCCGAGCCCAGATCGACGCGGTGATCGATGCCGGACTGGCACCGACCCACCTGGACTGGCACTGCCTGGCCGACGGCGGCCGTGACGACATCTTCGACCTGTCCGTCGGGCTGGCCGAGGAGCACGGGCTGGCGGTGCGGGCCTGGCTCGACCCGGCCCGCCGGAAGCTGCGACACCGCGGCCTGCCGGTCGTCGACCACGACTTCCTGGACAGCTTCAGCCTGGACCTGGACGGCAAGGCGGCCCGGTATGCGCAGCTGCTCCGCGACCTGCCGGCCGGTCTGAGCGAGTGGGCGGTGCATCCCGGCCTCGGCACCGAGGAGGCGCAGGCGGTCGACCCTGACGGCTGGCGCGTGCGGCAGACCGACTACGAGTTCCTGACCTCGCCGGAGGCCCGCGATATCCTCCAGCAGGAGGGGATCGTGGTGACCGACCACCGGAGCATCCAGCAGGCTTGGCTGGCGCGCTTGACTTGAACCTCGGTTCATATTTGAAGCTCAGCTCATGACAGCCACCGGCAAGGTTCTCGTTCTCGGAGCGACAGGCAACATCGGGCGGAACGTCGTCGCCGGCCTACATGCCCGCGACGTCGCTGTGCGCGCGATGTCCCGCTCGGCGGCGGCGGGCGGGCTGCCCGGCGGCGTCGAACCGGTCGCGGGTGACCTCACCGACCCCGGCGCTCTGCACGGTGCCCTCGCCGGCGTCGATCGCGTGTTCCTGCTGTGGCCGTTCCTGTCGGCGGAAGGGGCGCCCGCCGTGGTCGAGGCGATCGCCGGTCAGGCCCGCCGGGTCGTGTACGTGTCGGCGATGAGCGTCCGCGACGACCTCCCGCTCGCGGGCAACGGCGTCTGGGCGCACGTCGAGGCCGCGATCCGCAACACCGGCCTCGACTGGACGTTCCTGCGCCCGAGCGGGTTCGCGACGAACACCCTGCAATGGGCGGCCGCGGTGCGCGCCGGCCAGCCGGTCCGCATCCCGTACCCGGGCGCGGCCAGGTCACTGATCCACGAACGGGACATCGCCGACGTCGCCGTGCGGGCGCTGACCGCGGACGGGCACTCCGGGCAGACGTATGTGCTCACCGGACCGGCGGCACTGACCCAGGCCGAACAGGTGCGCATCATCGGCGAGGTCGCCGGCCGGCCGGCGCGGGTGGAGGGCATCAGCCCGGAGGAGGCCCGCATCGGGATGCTCAGCTGGGCGGACCCCGACTTCGCGGACAGCGCGTTGGCCTACTGGGCCTCGCTGGTGCAGACGCCGGAGCCGGTGACCGGCACCGTCGAGCAGATCACCGGCGCGCCGGCCCGCACCTTCGAGCAATGGGCCCGCGACCACGCCGACGACTTCCGTCCACTCTCGTAGGTCGCTGTGCGTTTCAGCTGCGCCAGCGGTAAACCTGTGCCTTCTCGTCGTTTCGACCGGCCTCGACCAGCCGCCCGGCTCGTTCTCGTAGTGTCGTGATGTCGGTGTTCCGGCGATGCCGGGCGGCCCAGATGTCGGCCTCGAGCGCGATCGCGGTGCGTTCCCATTCGCGTTCCGGGCCGAAGAGGTCACAGTCCAGCGCGTTGCAACTGGCGCGGCAGGCCTCGCGGTTCAACGCCTGTCGTGCCAGGCCGCTGAAACCGACGATGGCGCACCAGGGCGGCTCCCCGAGGTCGATCACCGTCGGGCTCGGTTCGCCGGCCTCGGGCAGACCGAGCGCCGGCAGCAGTTCGAACGGCAGCTCGTGGGCCCACCGAAAAGAGGTATAGGCCGCGATGGCCCGGACCTGCTCCGGGACGGCCGTCAGCCCGGCGGCACGGGCCCACTGTTCGAGATCGGCGGCGACAGCCTCCGCCGTACGTCAACCCCCACCGGGTTGCCGTCCGGACGACCGTGTCGAGGCTCAGTCGACGTCTGCGGCCTGGCCGCGGCGCCGGTCGATGACGGTCACCTCGACGTCGTTCGGCAGCGGACGGTGTCCGAAGGGGTCGGACAGCAGTTCAGCCGGATCGAGGGGCAGTTTCGCACCGGGACCGAGGTACGCGCCGTCAAGGTGAGCGAGGATCTGCGTGCCGTGTTCCTCGGTTTCTTCGAGGACCTGCAGTTGCGGGGGTGGAAACTGCCAGGCCGCCCACTGCCGGTAGTGCCGCCCGTCCCGCCAGACATCGGCGACAACCGCCGTGCACAGGGCCGTCACCATGCCCAGACCCGTTCCTGCCGGGGGTGTCCCGTGACCGGCGAACATTTCGGTCAACGCCTCGGCCACCCATGGCTCCCGGGCCGGCCGGATCCGATCCACGGCAAGACCCGCACCGTTGTCCCGCACAGAGAACACCAGATCCGACTCGATCACCACATCGACCCGCGACACCAGCCCCTGAGGATCGTCGGCGGCCAGGTGGACCGCCGAACGCAGCACCGCTCCTGGCAATGCCGGGTCGTGCCGATCGACCCCGAAGTACATCAGCGGACGGCGACGCACGGCCATCAACGACGGCCACACAGTGATGCCATGGGCCGTCGACCGACGTCCGTCAGGGTCATGGTCTGGCGTGCGGGCCGGGCCCGGGACGGGGCCGTTCATGCGAGGACGACGGGGTTGCCGTGGAGGTTGCCGTCACCGCAGGGCCAAGGTCCGTGGCCGAGGTGGGCAAGGCCGGTGTTGCGGAAGATGAGCAGCTCCTCGTCCAGGCTGAAGAGGACCCGGCCGCTTCGAGCAGCAGGATCGTACTGACGCCGGCTCCCCGGCGCTGCGGTGCTACCAGACACTGCGCTGCGCATCGGGCGGGATCCAGGGGCTCGGCTCGGTGGCCCAGCCGGCGTCGTAGCGCCGCACCGCTTCGACGAACTCCACCGGCGGCCGGTAGTCGTGCGCAGTGACGTAATGCCAGACCAGTGCCGGCGCCGCGAACATGACGTCCGGCCGGGCCGGGACCCTGATTTCGTAGTACGCCAGCCAGTCCCGGCCCGGCCGCGGATCGGCGATCGTGTTCGCGTCCGGCGGGCAGAACTCGCAGCCGTGGAGGCCGCGGTACTTGTTGACGGGTGGGTGGCCGATGACGTCGAGCAACGCGCCGGCGAACCAGTCCGGGACCGGACCCCTGTCGAACGGCTGCGACGCGTCCAGCCAGCCGACGTTGAGCCGCTCGTACCGCGGACGGTAGCGCAGATCGCGCCGTCCGTGCCCGACGGTTTCGTGGTCGGAGTATGTGTAGGGCGTCAGGTCCGCGAAGTAGGCCACGGGGCAAAATACAGCGTCAGGTGCGGAGGCGGCCGACGAGATCGCTCCGGCGGGTCGAGACCTGTTCGTCGGTCAGGTCCGACGATTGGCCGGATCAGATCCGATGACACGACCACCGCGCCACCCACCAACCGCAACGCCTCCAGCAACGCTGACGAGTCAGCCCCGGGGCCGCAGAGCCCGCACGGCCGTGGACGACATCGTCGCCAGCTCCGGACGGGAAGGCACCAACAACGTCGTCACGCCCAGCGCTGCATTCATCGCGGCGAGTTCGTGCTCGTGCATGCAATCGGTCGAGTTCCTGACCCCGCGGATAATCACCCCGCAGCCGTTACGCCGGCAGTAATCCACGGTCAACCCATGCCAGGCGGCGACCGCAACGTTCTCCCAGCCCGCCGGAAGCAAACCCCGGATCTCCCTCGCCCGCGCAGCAGTCGTCCCGGACGGCTGCTTGCCGTCGTTGACGGCAACCAGAACCGTGACCCGATCGAACATGCGGCGCGACCGGTCGACAACATCAAAATGACCTGCCGTGAACGGATCGAACGTCCCTGGATACACCGCTCGGGCCGACCCGGGACCGCCATCAGACGCATGGGGCACCGAACCAGAGTAGGCCGCGCCGAACCCGAGCGCGCCCCACACCGAACCCCGTTTTTGGACCGACTGTCAGGCGTACTGGATGGGGCCGGTGCGTCCGTGGCGTGGAGACGGGCGGCGGTGCGCCGCGCCAAGGCCAGCTCCACCCCGCGCGCGGTGCCGCTTTACGATCCGGCGCTGTCGAAGCGGAAGGCGTAGCTCGTCTTCGCGGACGCCTCACCAGCGGCATGAGCGCGCACGTCGTCAGGCGAGCTTGGCGGCCGGTTCAGCGGTTGCCTCGTGTTCCGGCCTGAGCAGTACCCAGCCAAGATTGTGATCGACCAGGGCGATCGCCAGCCTGCGAAGCACCCGCTGGAACTGCTCGGAATCCGCCGAGACCTCGACATCGAGATTCCACCTGCCCATCCCGACGCCGGCACCGGTGACCTCACCGTCCGCTCCGAGAGCGGACGTGAGCAGATCCTCGACGTCGTCGCGATCGACGCCGTCGGGCAACGGCTGTTTACCAATGACCTCGATGAACATGCCTGTGACCTTGGGCGGGTCGGGCCTAGCTCGGCAGGAGCGGCCGCATGAACGTCCGGTCGTATCGGAGGACGCAACCAGAGTCGTCGCGGATCTTTTCTGCGGCAACGAACTCCGGGTCCTGGCCGAACCTGGAGCGGTAGCGCTCGTAGGCGGCCAGGCTCTCGAAGCTGAACAGGGCTTCGGCCCGGTCGCTGGCGCCCTCGGCCGGCAGGAAGTAGCCGTGGTGCACGCCCCCGTGCTTCACCACGAGCCGCATCCACTCACGGGCGAACCGTTCGAACGCGCCGATCTGGGCAGGATCGATGGTGTAGTGCACAACGCAGGTGATCACGGTGCCAGCATACGTACACGCGGCGCGCGGATAGCGACAGCCGAGTCGCCGTCGCGACTGCAGGCGCACAGCATGACACTTCGCGGGGTGGAGGTCATGGTTCGCCGACCCGCCGGCGGCGACACCCGGGCGGACGGCCTATCCGTTGGCCGCCTCACGCTGGATCTGCTCGAACTGGCCGGCCATCGCTTCGGCCAGAGCCTGTGCGGCGGACAACGGCCGAACCATGACCGTCAACCCGTCGATCAGGCCGCGCTCGTCCAGGTGCAGAAAGTCGCAGCCCTCGACGGCGACGTCGCCGATTCGCGCCTCGAACACCAGCACGTGGTCGCGACCGCCCTCGTCGCTCACCTCACGGACATACCGGAAGTCCTCGAAGACCCGCAGCACGCCGCGCAGGATCGCGGCGGTGATGGCCTTGCCCGGATAGGGTTTGAACGCCACGGGACTGCGAAACACCACATCGTCGGCCAGGGTCGCCGCGATGGCGTCGGCGTCACGCGCCTCAACCGCGGCACGAAAGTCGATCACCCGCGCCAGCATACCGGTGGGGGGTCAGCTGAAGGTCCGGTCCGGTCGTCCAGATGGCTGGAGGGTGTGGGCGAGGAGCGTGACCTGGTCCGTGTGGGCGGGTTCAGGCTGGTAGAGGCTCAGGCGGGTAGCCGAGTCGTGTTGATGCCACGTCTGGTGGGTGAGGACGATGTCGCCGACCTGCGGATGGTGGAAGGTCTTCCGGCCGGTCCGGCGCGGGTGTACGTCGTGACCGTTCCACAGGCGGCGGAAGTCGGCGCTGGCTGCGGCGAGTTCCTCATGGATGCCGTGCAGGTCGGGCGCTCCGGGATCGATGCCGATCAGGTGTCTGAGGTTCGCGACGCAGGTCGCCGCTGACCGCTCCCAGTCGCCCAGGACCGACCGCGCCGCTGGATGGGTGAAGACGTACCGGATGATGTTGCGCGTTCGTGGCGGCCACTCGTCGAGGCCGGCGTGCAGGGCCAGTCCTTCGGGGAGAGGGTCACCGATGAACCCCACCATGCCCCCTGCGGTCGCCGACGTCTTCACCCTCAACGACGCCGGCCGCATCCAGCACCTGCAGGCGTACTTCGACGCCTCGATCTTCTCCTGAAGGTTCCGCGTCCTCACGGACCGAGGTGGATGTGGGCGGCCCACACCTGGGGGTAGTCGCGGTATCGGGTGCGGAGCGTGTGCACGGCGCGGTGCAGTGCATGTGCGGGCGGGCGCCAGCTGTGCGGGTCGGGGTGGATGGCCCCGTACACGGCGGTGGAGAGCCTGGTCGACACGACGTCGTTGACCCACCACAGGGTGGCGATGACGTGGGGATATCCGGCGAGTTGGAACGCCGAGGCGAGGTGGACGCTCTCGTCGAGCAGCCGGAACGATCCGACGGCGGTGGTGCACGCCGACAGGTACGCCAGATACGGGTCGAGCGGGTGCAGGGTGAACAGTTCGCCCGCCCGCAGCGGCTCGTCGAAGAGGTCGAGGAAGCTGCGGGCCGGGTCGTTGTCGTCGGCCCGGCCGTGGCAGGAGAAGTGTGCCCACGCCGCGGCGCCGAGCCGGCCGCGGACCGCATCGAGGGTCGCGGACGGCCCGACCAGCGCCGTACCCGCCGCGTCGAGCTGCAGCGCCACCGCGTGCGCCTCCCGTTCGGCCCTCGGCAGTGCCGGTGATGCCGGGTCAGCGGTCTGGTTGATGCCGACGGCCAGGACGTCGCGTCCCGGCTCCCGCTCGGCGAGCCGGGCGTCGGCGAGGGCCCGGACACTGGGCGCGTACGACGACACCACGCGGTCCAGCACCGTGCGGCGGGTGGCCGGCGGGTCGTCGTGGTGGCCCGCGGCATGGATGGGCAGCACGCTCAACGGCCCGGTCGCGATCCACCAGATCCGTGGCCAGGCGTGCGGTGCGTCGGGGTCGCCCGGCCCGGCCGTGCAGCCCAGGCGCGTCAGCACCGGCCCCGCCACGGTGTCCCACAACCAGCGCAGCACCCGCGTGACTTCGGCGTCGTCGACCGGCTCGTCCGGCGGCGGGTTCAGCGCAGCCAGGAAGGCGACCGCGTTGGTGCGTGCGTCGAGGACGGTGAGGCCGGGCAGCGGCAGGTGGTCCGCCTCGGTGCCGGTCAGCAGCAGCGCTGCGCTGCCGTGCTCGGACGCGACCAGCGCGACGACGGTGCCGTCGCCGGCCGCGGCGTGCAGGGTCTGCGGCCTTGGTGGTGCGGCGAAGTCTTCGAAGCCGGCCACCTGCCGGATCTCGGCGAAGAGCTGTGGCCACCGGGCGGCCGCGGCCATCCGCCGGTCAACGATCGCCTGTGCGGCCAGCCGGTCAGCCGCGGTCCCGCCCGGACCGGTGGTTCCCGGCGGCTGCGTCCATGACCGGCCGGCGAGGTCGTCGGGGTCGGTGAGCACGCGTCGAAGGTCCTCGTACTCGTCGGCGAGATGCGGGTGGGTGGTCCGCAGCTGCTCGACGGTGTGGCGGGTCTCGAGGGCCTGGGTCAGCAGGATCGTGCGGGTCTGCTCCAGGCGTTGCCAGGCGGTGATGCTGCGTTGGTACGGGGTCAGGTCGCGCACTGTGGCGGCGAGGGTGGCGCTGACGGTGTCGGCCGCCAGGCCCTGCAGTTGCGCGAGATGGTGCTGCCGATCCTGTGGGCCGAGTCCGTGGTCGGTGAGGACGGGCAGGAGCTCCAGCACCGCGAGCAGGTCGGCTTCGGCGCCGGCCCAGTCCTGTTGCCCGGCGGCCAGGGTGGCCGCGCTCCGGCCGGCGTGCGCCCGGTTGATCGGCGTGCCGCTGCGGTGGTGCAGGCTCTCTCGGTACACGGTGATGGCGTCGGTCCGGTCCGCCGGCTGGTGGGTGGACTCGAACCGTGCCTTCCGGGCGTCGCCGAGGTTCGCCAGGTAGCGTGCCCGGCCCGGGTGCTCGGGTGGCACCGCCGCGACCGCCGCGGTGCCGAGTTCGACGGCCCGGTCCAGGTCGGCCGGCTCCGCCGTGTGCCCGAACCGGGCCAGGACGGCGGTGCCGAGGTTGGACAGCCGCGCCGCCCGATTGGGGTGGCCCGGCGGGGTGCCGGTGACGGCCTGCTCGCTGAGGTCGACGGCCCGCTGCAGATCGGCCGGCGCCCCGGTGTGCTCGAACCGGTTCTGCAGGGTGACGCCGAGGTTCGACAGGTACATCGCATGGTCGGGGTGGGTCTGCGGAGTGAGCGCGAGCGCCTCCGTGCCGACGTCCACAGCACGGTCCAGGTCGGTCAGCGCACCCGTTCGCGCGTACCGGGTGCCGAGAGCGCCGCCGAGGTTGGACAGGCACCTCGGCCGGTCCGGGCGGCCGGCCGGAGCGGCCGCGACGGCTGCCTCGCTGTGCTCGATGGCGCGGTCCAGGTCGGCCAGCGCCCCGATGCGCCCGAACCGGGTCTGCAGCGTTCCGCTGAGGTTGGACAGATACAGGGAGAGGTTCGGATGCTCCGGCAGGGCGGCCGCGACCGCCGCCGTGCCGACCTCCACGGCCCGGTCCAGGTCGGCCAGCGATCCGGTACGCCGGAACCGGGTCTGCAGCGCACCGCCGAGGTTGGACAGATACCGGGGCAGGTTCGGGTGGTCCGGCGGGGCGGCCGCGACGGCCTCCGTGCCGATCTCCACGGCCCGGTCCAGATCGGACAGTGATCCCGTCACCTCGAACCTGATGCTCAGCGTGTTGGCGAGGTTGGACAGCCGTCCGGCCCGGTTCGGGTGTTCGGGCGTGGTCGCCGCCAGGGCGGCGTCGCCGAGTTCGACGGCCCGGTCGAGGTCGGCCGGCATCCCGGTGCGGGTGAATCTGGTCTGCAGCGCGGCCCCGAGGTTGCCCAGGTAGCGGGCGAGGTTGGGGTGGTCCGCTCCGGCCGCTGCGACCGCCTCCGCACCGATGTCCACGGCCCGGTCGAGGTCGGCTGCCGCCCCGGTGCGCCCGAACCGGGTATGCAACGCGATGCCGAGATTGGACAGTCGGCTGACCCGCCCTGGGTGGTCGAGCGGCGTGCCCTGGATTGCCTCGTCGAGCCACTGGATCACCTGGCTCAGCGCGTCGGGATCGCCGGCGGTCCGCGGGTCCTGCAGCAACCGTTGGGCCCGTTCACTCAGCTCGGACGGATCACTCACAGCGCGACCTTATCGGTGATGGCCCGATCCTCACCCCGACCGTCGCCGTGCATACCCCGGTGCCGAAATCTCCCAGCTACAGGACGACCGCGATTGGTGTGGCGGTCATGACAGGGGCCACGGCCGGGCGGTGGCGCCGAGCATGTTCCATGCGTTGATGACGGTGATCGACCAGATCAGTTCGGCCAGCTCCACCTCGGTGAAGTGCTCGGCTGCCAGGGCGATCGTGTCGTCGCCGACCGGGGACTGGCTGAGCCGGGTCATCGCCTCGGTCAGCGCCAGGGCGGCACGCTCGCGCGGCGTGAAGAACGGCGTCTCGCGCCAGACCGGCAGCGCGTAGAGCCGGCGTGGATCGTCGCCGCCCTCGACCGCGTCCCGGGTGTGGGTGTCGACGCAGTAGGCGCAGCCGTTGATCTGCGAGGCACGGGTCCGGACGAGTTCCAGCAGGCCCGCCTCCAGCCGGGTGTTCCGCGCCGCGGCGTCGAGGGCGTTCATGGCCTTGTTGATGTGTGGGGCGAGGTCGCCGACAGCGACGCGGACCGGCACCTCGGTGATCGTCTTGGTCATGCAACGACCGTACGAGCGGAATGGCCCCTTGATAAGATCCATTCTCGTGCCGACCGATTGGGCCAATTCCGGCATCGACCTCCACCTCGACCTCAGTGTCGCCGGGGATCGGCGCTCGCGCGTGGAGCAGGCGCTGCGCGACGCCATCCGCTCCGGGCGGCTCGCGCCCGGGACGCGGCTGCCGTCGACCAGGGCGCTGGCCGCCGAGCTGAGCCTCGCCCGCAACACGGTCTCCGCCGCCTACGAGCAGTTGGTCGCCGAGGGGTACCTGGCCGCGCGCACCGGATCGGGGACCACCGTGAACGCCCTGCCCGCCCGGCCTCGTCCGGCGGCCCGGCCCGCCCAGGTGCCCACACCCCGCTTCGACCTGCGGCCGGGCAGCCCCGACGTGACGACGTTCCCCGTCGAGGCGTGGATCCGGGCGACGCGGCGGGCACTCGCCCGGGCACCCGTCTCGGCGTACGACTACGGCGACCCGCAGGGCCGTCCCGAGCTGCGTGCCGTTCTGGCGACGTACCTCGGCCGTACCCGCGGCGTCCTGGCCGACCCGGAGCACATCGTCGTCTGTTCCGGCTTCGTCCAGGCCCTGTCGCTGCTGTCCGGTGTGGTCGGTGGTGCGATCGCGCTGGAGGACCCCTGCCTCCCGTTGCACCGTGCGGTGGCCCGCCACGCCGGCTCCCGGGTCGTGCCGCTGCCGGTGGACGGGGACGGCGCACGGGTCGACCTGCTCACCGACGCCGTCCGGGCCGCCGTGCTGACACCGGCCCACCAGTACCCGACCGGCGTGACGCTGCAGCCGGAACGCCGGCACACCGCTGTCGCCTGGGCCCGCGAGCACGGCGGCCTGCTGATCGAGGACGACTACGACGGCGAGTTCCGCTACGACCGCCAGCCGGTCGGCACCCTGCAGGGAATGGCCCCCGCGCATGTCGCCTATGTCGGCACGGCTGCCAAGAGCCTGGGCCCGGCGCTCCGACTGGCGTGGATGGTGCTGCCCGCCCACCTGGTCGAACCGGTCGCCGAAGCCAAACGGCTCACCGACCTGCACACCGAGAGCATCGGCCAGCTCGCCCTGGCCGAATTGATGACCAGCCACGGGTACGAGCGGCACATCCGCACCCGCCGCCTGCACTACCGCCGCCGCCGAGACCTGCTCGTCACCCGGATCGGCGGCCGGCATCGGCTGCACGGCATCGCGGCCGGCTTGCATGCCTTGCTCCAGTTGTCGCCCGGTGGCCCGACCGAGGAGGAGGTCGCCGCCCGTGCCGCAGCCGACGGTCTGGCCCTCACCACACTCGGCCCGCAGTGGCACAGCCCCGGCACCGGCGACATGGAGGGCCTCATTCTGGGGTACGCCACCCCCGGACCGGCAACCTATCCCGCCGCACTCGACGCCCTGGCCAGGGCGCTCGCCTGAGTCCTCGAATCCGCTGACACCGGTCCCCGCTCGTGTTCGGGATGCGGACGAACGCCCAGCGGGTAACCGTCCGTCGGACCGGCGCTCAGAGTGATCCGATGCAGGCGACCGGGTTCCGGCTGGGCATCGACTTCGGGCGCGTCCGCTGTTGCTGAGCACATGGCAGGCACCCCTCTGTGGCAAGATGCGGCCAGGAGCGGTGTTCTAGAGTGGGTTCTGGCGGGTCCGGGAAGTGGCTTCTCCGAAGTGCCGGCTGTCGGGATTGAGCCGGCCGCGCTGGATTGCAGAGTCGCTCCCGATTGCCCTCCCGGGCCCGTCCTGACGCGTTCCGCGTCCTTGACCATCTGTTGATAGACCACGTTGGACAGTCGGCGTTTCAGGGCCCGTATGGCTTCCATCGGGCTTTGCCCGCGGCAAGTTTGCGCCGAGAGGTTCGGCCTCAGCCTTGTAGAATGACCCAGACTCGGTCGAAACGGCCGGCGGCAAGATCCTCACTGCGAATCCAGAAGTACAGCATGCCCATGTCGCCCCACATCCACCCGAGGCCGTGCTCGTCGGTGTCCACCTGCCACAGCAGCCGCCAGCCGGCGGCGCCGGCCTGCAGGCCCGGGACGCGGGGGTCACGGTAACCCTGCCGCGTGAGTTCGATGCCGTTGGTGACCATCTGGCAGTCGAGATGCATCGAACCCTGCTGTAGGTTCGGCCATCCGAAGGCGCGGTGCTTACGATCGGGTCCTTCCTCGAGCCAGAGTTCTTCGTACCTGAGGGATGCCGGACTGGCCCAGGCCCAGATCGCCTCGATCGCAGGTTCGGACGATTGCGGCATCGTCAGCACCCGGAGTCCGGCCACGGACCTGGCCGGAACGGTGACCACGCCAGCGGGCGGCTCCGCCGGGGAAGCGGTGGCAGCGTCGGTGACCGTTACCTGCCAGAGCTGGGCGTCCTGCGGAACAAGGCCCCAGCCGGCCTGTTTCTGCAGGTCGAAGAAGAAGCAGAGCAGCCTGCCGGCAGGCAGGACCGCCGCACCGATCCAGCGGTTCAGCTCGTCGCAATGCCATTGCCCGATCAGCGTCAGCGGTCGCCCGTCGTCCGTCGTCGGCCAGGCGAAGTCCTCGCCGACGAGAGGTACACCCTCGAAGCGGGTCACCGCAGCGTCCGCGTCACACGCGTCGGCCGGCTGCATCCGCACCGACGGCAACGCCAAGCCAGCCACGGTCGCCGCGACGTCCGCGTCGAGCGACGCGCACAACGCCGCCAACCCGGCGTCGTCGACCTCCACTGGTCCCGCCTTCCGTCCGACAAGGACTGATCGTCGTTAGCCCGCCATGCGTCCATGCCGCGACGGCCGGACGCTGCTCGTCACGCCCGAGCATAGATCCACTATGAGTGCACGGGCCGCGGGTCTCGCGCGCCGACCGAACGAAGATCGTCACAGTCCGTGACGGCGGCTCGGCACCGCTGGTGCGCGCTCGTGCCGATGAGCGTGCACCTGATCTTGCGATGAGGGAGTGTGGCTTGAGACGGACGGCGACGG
>NZ_JBHSIU010000028.1:0-424724 GCF_042653625.1 Dactylosporangium cerinum
ACGGTCAACACGATGGTCGACCAGCTCTCAAGCTTCGCCGACGAGGTCACGCGTGTCGCCCGAGAGGTTGGCACGGAGGGCAAGCTCGGTGGTCAGGCCCAGGTGCGGGGCGTCGCCGGCACCTGGCGCGATCTCACCGACAACGTCAACTTCATGGCTTCCAACCTCACCGCCCAGGTCCGCAACATCGCGCAGGTGGCGACGGCGGTGGCCCGTGGTGACCTGTCGCAGAAGATCACGGTCGACGCCCAGGGCGAGATCCTGGCCCTGAAGTCGACGGTCAACACGATGGTCGACCAGCTCTCAAGCTTCGCCGACGAGGTCACGCGTGTCGCCCGAGAGGTCGGCACGGAGGGCAAGCTGGGCGGCCAGGCGCAGGTGAAGGGCGTCTCCGGCACCTGGCGCGACCTCACTGACAACGTCAACTCGATGGCGTCCAACCTGACCTCCCAGGTCCGCAACATCGCCCAGGTCACCACTGCGGTGGCGCGGGGCGACCTGTCGCAGAAGATCACGGTCGACGCGCACGGCGAGATCCTGGAGCTGAAGTCGACGGTCAACACGATGGTCGACCAACTCTCAAGCTTCGCCGACGAGGTCACCCGCGTGGCCCGTGAGGTCGGCTCCGAGGGCAAGCTGGGCGGCCAGGCGCAGGTGCGGGGCGTCTCCGGCACCTGGCGGGACCTGACGGAGAACGTCAACCAGCTCGCCTCGACGCTGACGACCCAGCTGCGAGCCATCTCGCAGGTGTCCACCGCGGTGACCCGCGGCGACCTGACCCAGCGGATCGCGGTCGAGGCGCTCGGCGAGGTCGCCGAGCTCAAGGACAACATCAACCAGATGATCGTCACGCTGCGCGAGACGACGAAGAAGAACGCCGAGCAGGGCTGGCTCGACTCCAACCTGGCCCGCGTCGGCGGCCTGCTGCAGGGCCAGCGCGACCTCGGCGAGGTCTGCCGCATGATCATGGCCGAGGTGACCCCGCTGGTCGACGCGCAGATCGGCGCGTTCTTCCTCGCCGGCACCGATGCCGGGTCCGGGCTGCGGCTGCGGCTCGAGGCGTCCTACGGGTACATGCCGCCCGGCACCGAGGTCAGCTTCGCACCCGGGGAGGGGCTGATCGGGCAGGCGTCGCTGTCGCGGCGCGCGATCCGGGTCACCGCCCCCCAGGACAGCCGGCTGCAGGTCCGCTCCGGGGTCGCCGCGACACCCCCGGCCGACCTGGTGGTCCTACCGGTGCTGTTCGAGGGCGAGCCGCTCGGCGTCATCGAGTTCGCCGGCGTCGCCTCGTTCTCGGAGCTGCACCTGGCATTCCTCGACCGGCTGGTGGTCACCATCGGCGTGGCCCTGAAGACGATCCTCGCCAACCGGCGCACCGAGGAGCTGCTGTCGCAGTCGCAGCGCCTCGCCCTGGAGCTGCAGGACCAGTCCGCCGAGCTGCAGCGCACCAACGCCGAGCTGGAGGAGAAGGCGACGCTGCTGTCGGAGCAGAAGGGCAACATCGAGAAGCAGAACCGCGAGATCGAGATGGCCCGCCTCGGCCTGGAGGAGAAGGCGCAGCAGCTGGCGCAGGCGTCGCAGTACAAGTCGGAGTTCCTCGCCAACATGAGCCACGAGCTGCGGACCCCGCTCAACTCGATGCTCCTGCTGTCCCGGCTGCTCGCCGACAACCCCGACACCAATCTCACCGCGAAGCAGATCGAGTTCGCCGCCACGATCCACAACGCGGGCTCCGACCTGCTGGCTCTCATCGACGACATCCTCGACCTGTCGAAGATCGAGGCCGGTCGCATGGACGTGGAGCCCGGCGAGGTGTCCTTCGACGAGATCCGCGCCTACGTCGAGCAGGCGTTCGCGCCGCAGGCCGAGGACAAGGGGCTGGACTTCACGGTCGACACCACCGCCGAGCTGCCGCCCGCGATCGTCACCGACCCGCAACGCCTGCAGCAGATCCTGCGCAACCTGATCTCCAACGCGGTGAAGTTCACCGAGAAGGGCGCGGTCACGCTGTCGATCAGCGTTGCCACACCCGACCTGCAGTTCACCTCGCCGACGCTGGCCGGTGCGCGGCGGGTGATCGCGTTCGCGGTCCGCGACACGGGCATCGGCATCTCCGACGACAAGGTCGCCCTGATCTTCGAGGCGTTCCAGCAGGCCGACGGCACGACCAGCCGCAAGTACGGCGGCACCGGCCTCGGCCTGTCGATCAGCCGCGAGCTGGCCCGGCTGCTGGGCGGGGCGATCGGGGTCACCTCAGAGGTCGGCCGGGGTGCCGTCTTCACCCTGTACCTGCCGGACGTCATCGCGACCGAGGTCACGCAGACCGTGCACGCGGTGCCGGCGCAGCCGTTGCCGCCGGTCCGCAGCCTGCCGCCGGGCCCGGCGATGCTGCGGGCGCTGCCTACCCCGGAGCGCCGCCCGACCGCGGCCGCGCACCAGCTCGACGGCGCGACCGTGCTCATCGTCGACGACGACGTGCGCAACGTCTTCGCCCTCACCAGCGCGCTGGAGCTGCACGGCATGACGGTCCTGTACGCCGACAACGGCACCGACGGCGTCCGGGTGCTGTCCGAGCACCCCGGCGTGGACATCGTGCTGATGGACGCGATGATGCCCGACCAGGACGGCAACGAGACGACCCGGGCGATCCGGCGCAACCGGCGCTTCGCCAAGCTGCCGGTGGTGTTCCTGACCGCCAAGGCGATGCCCGGCGACCGGGAGTCTTCCCTGGCCGCGGGGGCCAGCGACTACATCACCAAGCCCGTCGATCTCGACGAACTGCTTGACGTGATGGCCGCCTGGGTAAACGGGGAGGGTCGTGCGGTGTAGGTTGATCGATGACGTCAGAAAGGGGCCGCATCCTTGACTGGACCGGAACGGCCGGCGAAGGTGCTGCTCGTCGACGACCGAAAGGACAACCTCCTCGCGCTGGAGGCGATCCTGCAGGGGCTGCCGGTCCAGACCGTCGGTGCCGACAGCGGTGAGGACGCCCTCAAGCACCTGCTGGTGGACGACTTCGCCCTGATCCTGCTCGACGCCCAGATGCCGACGATGGACGGCTTCGAGACCGCCCGGCACATCAAGCGCCGCGAGCGGACCCGGCACGTGCCGATCATCTTCCTGACCGCCGCGGACCGCGACTCGCACCTGGCGCTGCGCGGCTACGCGGCCGGCGCCGTGGACTACCTCACGAAGCCGTTCGACCCGTGGGTGCTGCGGGCGAAGGTCTCCGTGTTCGTGGAGCTGTGGACGAAGACGCAGCAGCTGGCGGCACAGTCGGACCTGGTCAAGGTCCGGGATGGCGAGCTGCGGGCGGTCGGGGTCGCCGTCGACGAGGCCGTCGCGCTGCTCAAGGCGGGACTCGCCGCGGGCGGTGAGGTCGGCGGCTCCCAGGTGGAGAAGGCGATCGCCGCGTTGAGCAGGATCAGGTAGCGGTTTCCTGGATCATCAGCGCGCCCCGCAGGCCGGTGATGTCCAGGACGCGGATCAGGAACGCGCCCACGTTGACCAGCACCAGGTAGCTCTGTGCCATGGTGGCCTTCCGGCTGAGCACGACCAGCGTGCCGAGCCCCTGCGAATCACAGAACGTGACGCCGCTCATGTCGAGGACGACCCGTGTCGGGGTGTCGCCGCCGATGATCTCATCGACGGTCGTTGCCAGGCGTTGGACCGTGGACATGTCGATCTCGCCGGCGAGCGTCACCACGGTCTCGGTCGGGGCGCGGCGCACGGTGACGGAAAGATCAGGTCGATCCACCCGCACAGCCTAACGTGGATCCACGTCCATAGTGGCGTCGGGCACAGGCCACCTGGGGGCGGTCGGCGTCGCGCCGGGCAGGCTGTCAGAATGGGCAGGCTGTGACAGCTATTGACTCCGCCGGCCTCGGCCCCTACGCGGGTGACGCTCCGGCTTCGCAGGCACTGTTCGACCGCGCCCAGGCCATCGTGCCGGGTGGGGTGAATTCACCTGTCCGGGCGTTCCGCGCGGTCGGTGGCACCCCCCGGTTCATGGTCGGTGGCGAGGGCTGCTGGCTCACCGACGCCGACGGGCGACGCTATGTCGACCTCGTCTGCTCGTGGGGCCCGCTGATCCTCGGCCACGCGCATCCCGAGGTGATCGGTGCGATCACCGCCGCGGCCGCGCACGGCACCAGCTTCGGCACCCCGACACCGGGCGAGGTGGCACTCGGCGAGGAGATCGTCGCGCGCACCCCGGTCGAGCAGGTCCGCCTGGTCAACTCCGGCACCGAGGCCACGATGAGCGCGCTTCGGCTCGCCCGGGGCTTCACCGGCCGGTCCAAGGTGGTCAAGTTCGCCGGCTGCTACCACGGTCACGTCGACGCGCTCCTCGCCGCCGCTGGGTCCGGGGTCGCGACGCTCGCGCTGCCCGACTCGCCCGGTGTCACCGGTGCGGCGGCCGGGGACACGATCGTGCTGCCGTACAACGACATCGCCGCGGTCGAAGCGGCCTTCGCCGCCGAGGGCCCGCAGATCGCGGCCGTCATCACCGAGGCGGCCTGCGGCAACATGGGCGTCGTCGCACCCCGCGACGGGTTCAACGGCAAGCTCGCCGAGATCGCCCACCGGCACGGCGCGGTGCTCATCCTCGACGAGGTCATGACCGGGTTCCGGGTCAGCGGCGCCGGCTGGGCGGGCCTCGAGCCCGTCGACGCCGACCTGTGGACCTTCGGCAAGGTCATGGGCGGGGGCCTGCCCGCCGCCGCGTTCGGTGGCCGCGCGTCGATCATGGCGCAGCTGGCCCCGGCCGGCCCGGTCTACCAGGCCGGCACCCTGTCGGGCAATCCGCTCGCCTGCGCCGCCGGCCTCGCGACCCTGCGCCTGGCGACCCCCGAGGTCTATGCGCAGCTCGACGCAACGGCCGCCACGATCGGCAAGTTGTCCTCGGACGCGTTGGCCGCCGCGGGGGTACCGCACACGCTGGCCACCGCCGGCAGCATGTTCTCGATCTTTTTCACGCACGAGCCGGTGCACAACTACGACGACGCGCGGACCCAGGACGTCGCGGCGTTCAAGGCGTTCTTCCACACCATGCTGTCCCGCGGCGTCTACCTGCCACCCAGCGCCTACGAGTCGTGGTTCGTCTCGACCGCGATCGGCCCGGAGGCCCTGGACGTCATCTCGGCCGCGCTGCCGCATGCCGCCCGCGCCGCCGCCGCTGCCTCGGCCGGGCTCTCATGACGATGGCTGGTCTCTCATGACGACGAAGACGATCGTGCACGTGCTGCGGCACGGCGAGGTGCACAACCCGGAGAAGGTCCTCTACGGGCGCCTTCCCGGCTACCGGCTCTCCGAGCTCGGCGTGCAGATGGCCAAGGCCGCCGCGCAGGCCGTCGCGGACAAGGACATCACCTACGTGGTGGCCAGCCCGCTCGAGCGCGCGCAGCAGACCGCGGCGCCGATCGCCGACCAGTTCGGCCTGCCCATCGCCGTGGACGAGCGGCTCATCGAGAGCGGCAACTTCTTCGAGGGCAAGCGGGTCGGCGCCGGCGACGGCGCGCTGCGCGACCCGCGCAACTGGTGGGTGCTGCGCGACCCGGTGACGCCGTCGTGGGGCGAGCCCTACACGGCGATCGCTTCGCGCATGTTCGCCGCGCTGCTCACCGCCCGGGAGGCGGCCGAGGGGCACGAGGCCGTCTGCGTCTCGCACCAGCTGCCGATCTGGACGCTGCGCCGGCACGTCGAGCGCAAGCGGCTGTGGCACGACCCCCGCAAGCGCGAGTGCAACCTCGCCAGCTACACCAGCTTCCACTTCGAGGACACGAAGATCGTCGGGGTGTCGTACACCGAACCCGCCGCGCATCTGGTCGCCATGTCGCCGACGGCGCGTGACGCGAAGGGCGCGTAATGTTCTATCGGGCTATTGCCGTTCTTGTCGCTTTTGTGTTCCTGGCCGCCTGTGACAGCACGACCCCGCAGAACGCGCTCGGCAGCCGCAAGATCTCCGTGTCGGACCGGGTCGCCGCGCCCGCGGTGCGCGCGGACTTCATGGACACCACCGGCTCGTTCGACCTCGCCCAGCAGAAGGGCAAGGTCGTCGTGGTCAACTTCTGGGCCTCCTACTGCGCGCCGTGCCGCACCGAGGCGCCGGAGCTGGAGAAGGTGTACGCCGCCACCAAGGCCTCCGGCGTCGTCTTCGTCGGGATCAACGTGCACGACCAGCGCGACCCGGCCAAGGCGTTCCTGGCCGACATCAAGCCGACCTATGGCAGCATCTTCGATCCCTCCGCGTCGATCGCGCAGGACTTCGCGGTGCCGCCCAACTCGATCCCGGCGACCCTGGTCATCGACCGCACCGGCCGCATCGCCGCCGTGATCCGCATGCAGGTCGATGAGAAGCTGCTCGAGCCGATCGTGCGCGACCTGCTCGCCGAGCAGGCCTGATGCTCCTCGCCGGGCCCTTCGACTACGCCACCAGCGGCCCGCTGCTCGGTGCGATCGCCGTCGCCGTCCTCGCCGGCCTCGCCAGCTTCCTGTCGCCGTGCATCCTGCCGCTCGTGCCCGGGTACCTCTCCTACGTCACCGGCCTCGCGGGCGCCGACCTCGACTCGGGCCACCGGCGGGGCCGGGTGGTCGCCGGCATCTCGCTCTTCATCGCCGGGTTCACGGCCGTCTTCGTCGCCCTGATCGTGCTCGCCACGAGCGCCGCGATGCAGCTGATGGTGCACCGGCGGACGATCGAGATCGTCGCGGGTGTGATCGTCATCGTGCTCGGCCTGGCCTTCATCGGCCTGGTGCCGGGGCTGGAGCGGCAGTGGCGGGTGCAGAAGCTGCCCGCCGCCGGGCTCATCGGTGCCCCCGTCTTCGGCGTCGTCTTCGCCCTGTCGTGGGCGCCGTGCACCGGCCCGACGCTCGCCGCGATGATCGCGCTCGGCTCGACCAGCGGGTCCCAGGCCAGGGCGGTGACCCTTGCCATCGCGTACTCCCTCGGCATCGGCCTGCCGTTCATCGCCGTCGGCCTGGGCTTCCAGCGGCTCATCGGAGTCATCAAGTTCATCCGCCGCAACAGCCGATGGGTGACCCGCATCGGCGGCGCGCTGCTCGTCCTGGTCGGGCTCGCGCTCGTCACCGGCGTCTGGAGTGACCTTATGATCGCCATCACGGCCAACGTCGGACCCGGATCGGTGCCGATCTGATGCGCTGGATCGTTTCCGTGTGCCGGCGTGCCTGGCGGCAGCTCACCTCGATGCGCACCGCGCTGGTGCTGCTGTTCCTGCTCGCCGTCGCCGCCATTCCGGGCTCCGTGCTGCCGCAGCGCAACGTGTCGCCGGAGCAGGTCCGCCAGTATCTGCGGGACAACACCGAGTGGGGTCCCACGCTCGACCGGTTCTTCTTCTTCGACGTGTACGCGTCGCCCTGGTTCTCCGCCATCTACCTGCTGCTGTTCACGTCCCTCGTCGGCTGCCTGGTGCCCCGCTTCCGGGTGCACTTCGTCGCGATGCTGCGCAAGCCGCCGTCCGCGCCCGCGCGGTTCTCCCGGCTGCCGGCCTCCGTTTCGGACATCGCACCGGTGCCCGCCGCTGAGGTGGTCTCGGTGCTGCGGCGCCGGCGGTTCCGCACCGTCGTGCGGGTCGACGGCGACGTCACCGAGATCAGCGCCGAGAAGGGCTACCTGAAGGAGACCGGCAACCTGGTCTTCCACTTCGCGCTGCTGTCGCTGCTGCTCGGCGTCGCCTACGGCTCGTGGTTCGGCTGGCACGGCAACCGGCTGCTCGTGCAGGGCCAGGACTTCGCGTTCTGCAACACCCTGCTCAACTACGACGAGCACGCCCTCGGCGCCCGGGTCGGCGAGGGCGACCTGCCCAAGTTCTGCCTGCGGATGGACAAGTTCGCCGCCACCTACCTCGACAGCGGCCAGCCGGTCACCTACAAGGCCGACGTCACGGTCACCCAGGCCGGTCGCACGTCGTCGCACCTGCTGCAGGTCAACGACCCACTGCGGCTCGACGGCGCCAACGTGTCGCTTCTGGGACACGGCTATGCCCCGCGGTTGCGGTACACCGACAAATATGGCAAAACGCACGAGCAGGTCGCCGCGTTCCTGCCCAAGGACGGCATGCTCACCAGCGACGGCGTCGCCACCTTCCCGGACGTCAACCTGAACCCCGACACCGGCACCCGCGACGAGAAGGCGCAGATCGGCTTCTCCGGGGTGTACCTGCCGACGCTGCCGTCGGACCCCTCGGTCGCCTCCTCGGCCTTCCCGGCGGAGAAGGATCCGCGCCTCATGCTGCAGGCCTACCAGGGGGTGCTCGGCTTCGACTCCGGCGCGCCGCTGTCGGTCTACACCCTCGACCAGCGCCAGATCGACGCGAAACGGCTCACGAAATTCGGCGACCCGATCATGCTCAAGCCCGGCGAGAAGGGCACCCTGCCCGACGGCACCACCGTCGAGTTCGTCGGCACCGAGCAGTGGATCAGCATCTCGATCCGGCACGACCCCGGCCAGCCGATCGTCCTGGCCGGCGCGGCCGCGCTGCTGGTCGGCCTGCTGGGCTCGCTGACCGGCAAGCGCCGGCGGGTGTTCTTCCGGATCACCCCGACCGCGATGTCGGCGGGCGGCCTGCCCCGCGGGGACTACCCGGGCTTCGCCGAGGAGTTCGCCGCCATCGTCGCCGCGGTGGCCCCTGCTGCGAGCGTGCCCGGCCAGGTGGCGCAGACTGACGTCAAGGAGGTCGTTTGATGGGTGGGTTGTCGAATCAGCTGCTGGTCGTCACGATCTTCAGCTATGTGCTGGCGATGCTGGCGTACGCCGTTGAGTATGCGTTCGGCCCTCGAAGCCTGGTAGGCCAGCGCGTTCTGGTTGGCGCGGGCGGTCCTGCTTCTTCCGAGATTTCGGATATTTCGGATTCGCCGGCGGGTGCTCGCCGGGCGGGGGTCGCCGCCGTCGGCCTCACCGTCCTCGGCTTCCTGGCCCACGTCGGAGCCCTGGTTACCCGCGGTATCGCCGCCGACCGTGCCCCCTGGGGCAACATGTACGAGTTCGTCATGACCGCCACCCTCGTCGGCGTCTCCGCCTGGCTGGTCGTCCTGGCCAAGTGGCGCAACCTGCGGCACCTCGGCCTCTTCGTCACGCTCGTCGCGTCGATCCTGCTCTCGATCGCCGGCATGACCCTGTACGTCCCGGTCGGCCCCCTGGTCCCGGCGCTGCAGTCCTACTGGCTGGTCATCCACGTCGGCGCCGCCTCGATCGCCTCCGGCGTCTTCCTGGTCGGCTTCGTCGCCGCCGCCATGCACCTGATCCGCCTCGGCCACGACCAGGGCAAGCGCAACTTCCCCTACAGCCTCGGCGAGCGCCTCCCGCAGGCCGGCGTGCTGGAGCGGGTCACGTTCCGCGTGCACGCCTTCGCCTTCCCGATCTGGACCTTCGGCGTCATCGGCGGCGCCATCTGGGCCGAGGCCGCCTGGGGTCGGTACTGGAACTGGGATCCCAAGGAGACCTGGTCCTTCATCGCCTGGGTGGTGTACGCCTGCTACCTGCACGCCCGTTCCACCCCGAGCGTCAGCCGCCGCATCACGTCCTGGATCGCGGTCGTCGGCTGGGCGACGATGCTGGTCAACCTGTTCGGCGTCAACCTCGTCGCCAGCGGCCTGCACTCCTACGCCGGCGTCTGACCCACCGCCTCTCCACTGTCCGCGCCGCCGACCTGATCGCTGTGGCGGCCGTCGAGGTCGACTGATCCGTCCCCTTCCGATCCACCCCCACGCCGTGTGTTTGGTCGTGGGGGTGGATCGGGGCTGGTTGCGGTCCGCGGGTTCTGGTCAGCATGACCTTCAAATATTCGCCCAAACGTTGCGGGGACTTGATGGCACCGCCCGGCCGCTGGCGCGTCCGTGCGACAGGGTGGCGTGGTTCCGGTCCGTGCCGTCTTGCGGTGATGCCAAGCCAGGTCCGCACTCACATGATCCAGCGCCGTCGAGGTCGTCATTCGGTGGTGCCACACCGCCGCCGGTCACAAAAGCCGCAATCTCCCCGCCCCGCCCACGCCGGACCCGACGTTCGAACTACCTGGTGGATCAGTGGTCGCCCGCGACCACCAATCCACCAGGTAGTGCAAGACTGCCGCTCCGGACCCGCAGAACAACCCGGTGGATCCTCGCTACCCGGTGAATCACTGTTGTCCCACGGGGGGTAATCCACCGGGTAGTTCAAGATTTCTGTTCGGGAGTGCTGGTACCACCCAGTCCAGTGATCGATGGTTTTCGTTCTTTGGCTGCAGGCGGTGTTGTAGCACCGAATGATGACCTCGACGGACCTGGACCATGTGAGGTCGGACCTGGCTTGGGATCACCGCAAGACGGCTGTCAGGGTGACCACGCAACCCTGTCGCACGGCCGAAGGCCGGGCGGTGCCATCAAGTCCCCGCAACGTTGGGCGAATATTTGAAGGTCTGGTCGAAAAACCCACGCGGACCGCAACGGACCCGACAGGACGCCAGCCGCTTCGCAGCCGGGTAGCCATCGAACGATCTTGCGCCCTGGTCGCATGGGCGACCAGACGGCTCCTTCAATCATGAGCGTCCGATGCCGAGTGGTGGACCAGCGCGGAAATAGATGGAAATGTCCGCATGCCTGGCGGGGCCGGACGAGATACTCGCGGAAAGCGTGAACGGGTCGGGGCGCGCGGGCGCCCCTCTGCTTCACACCTCTGCCGTGCCGCCGTGCCGCCGCTCTGCCACGGGCGGATGCGGCGGTTCGTTCATGATCCAACGCGCGACGCGCCCAGTCATACATCACGTCAGCGGACGCGACCCCTGAGGAGTCTGGCGCGCCGAAGCTGCCCGTCGGGACAGGCCGCGCGCGCAGGCCGTGCACGTCCGTCGGGCAGGCCAGGCACGTGCGACGCGCAGGCCGTAGACGCCCCTCGGGTAGGCCAGGCGCGCAGGCCAAGCACGCCCGTCGGGTCGGGCACGCGGGCGCGACGCGCAGGCCGTGGTGGACGCCTCTCGGGCGGGCCAGGCACGAGGCCGCGCACACCCGTCGGGCAGCCCGGGCACGAGGCCCTGCACGCCCGTCGGGTCGGCCAGGCAGGCGCGATGCGCAGGCCGTGCACCCCTCGACAGGTTCAGGGCGTTACATGCCCGCCGCGCATGACGGGTCCGGCAGCTCGGACCGTGCTGGTGCGTCCGGGCTGACGAGGCGGTTGTCGGATCGGTCGGGTCAGGGGCGGAGGCCGCCGAGGATGGTCAAGTCGAGCAGGGCGAACACGAACAGAGCGATCCCCACGAACCCATTCGCCGTGAAGAACGCACGGTTCACGCGGGACAGGTCGTCGGGCCGGACGATGGCGTGCTCGTAGATGAAAGCGGCCGCCGTGACCACGAGGCCGATCCACCACAGCCAGCCGAGGTCGACCAGCTGGCCGAACCAGACGAACAGGCCGAACGTCACCACGTGGGCGGCGGTCGACAGGTGCAGGGCGAACGGGACGCCGTAGCGGGACGGGACGGAGTGGACGCCGATCTCGCGGTCGACGGCAGCGTCCTGGCAGGCGTAGATGAGGTCGAAGCCGCCGATCCACAGGCCGACGGCGGCACCGAGGACCCAGGCGGCGCCGGAGCCGCGCAGGTCGCCCGTGACGGCGAGCCAGGCGCCGACCGGACCGACCATCTGAGCGACGCCGAGCAGGGCGTGCGGCCAGTTGGTGAAGCGCTTGCCATACGGGTAGAGCACCAGCGGGACCACGGCGAGCGGGGCGAGGGCCAGGCAGAGCCAGTTGAGCAGGGCGGCGGCACCGAGGAACACGACGAGCGCGACCGCGGCGCCGGTCCACGCGGTGCGGACGCTGACGGCGCCGGTGACGAGCTCGCGCTGGGAGGTGCGCGGGTTGCGGGCGTCGATGTGGCGGTCGATGATCCGGTTGGCGGCCATCGCGAACGTGCGGGCGCCGACCATCGCGACCGTCACCAGGAGCAGGTCCACCCAGTTGACGCGGCCACCGTGGACGGTCATCGCGGTCAGGGCCGACAGATAGGCGAACGGCAGCGCGAACACCGAGTGCTCGATCGCGACGAGCCGCAGGAATGCCTTGACCCGGCTCCGGGGTGCCTCAACGAGCGTCACTTGAACCCATACTCTCTCCAGCGTTTGTCGACCCGCGCCACGACGTCGGGGGACATGACCATCTCTTCCGGCCAGCCGCGATGGTAGCCCTCCGTGGGGCCCTTGCGTGTCGCGTCGAGACCCGCCTTGCCGCCCCAGAACTGCTGATAGGACGCGTGGTCGAGGTGGTCGACCGGGCCCTCGGTGAGCAGCAGGTCGTGCTTGTAGTCGACGTTGCCGAAGGCGCGGAAGGCGACCTCGGCGTAGTCGTGCACGTCGCAGTCGTCGTCGACGATCACGATGAGCTTCGACAGCGACAGCAGGTGGGCGCCCCAGATGGCGCTCATCACCTTCTGCGCGTGCTTCGGGTAGCGCTTGCGGATCGACACGATCACGCAGTTGTGGAACACGCCGGCCGCCGGCAGGTCGTAGTCGACGATGTCCGGGATCATGATCTTCAGCAGCGGCAGGAAGATCCGCTCGGTCGCCTTGCCGAGGCCGAGGTCCTCCTGCGGCGGCTTCGACGTGATGATCGAGTGGTAGATCGGCTGCTTGCGGGTGGTCATGCACTCCACGTGCAGCACCGGGAAGTCCTCGACCGGCGTGTAGAAGCCGGTGTGGTCGCCGAACGGGCCCTCGGGCAGGCGCTCGCCGGGCTCCAGATAGCCCTCGAGGACGATCTGGGCGTTGGCCGGCACCTGCAGCGGCACCGTGAGGCAGTCGACCATCTCGACCCGCTCACCGCGCAGGAACCCGGCGAACAGGTATTCGTCGATGTCGGAGGGGAGCGGGGCGCTCGCCGAATAGGAGACGACCGGGTCGGCGCCGATGGCGATCGCGACCGGCAGGCGCTGGCCGAGCCGCTCGGCCACGGCGTGGTGCGCGGTCGAGTCCTTGTGGATCTGCCAGTGCATGCCGAGCGTGTTGTGGGAGTGCTGCTGCAGGCGATAGAGCCCGAGGTTGCGCTTGCCGGTCTCGGGGTGCTTGGTGTGGGTCAGGCCGAAGTTGTGGTAGATCCCGCCGTCGTCGGGCCAGATCTGCAGGCCGGGCAGCCGGTTGAGGTCCACCTGGTCGCCCTTGTAGACGACCTCCTGGCACGGCGCGGTCTTCACGTGCTTCGGGGGCACCGCCTTGAGCTGGAGCAGCTTGCCGATGCCGTCACGGATGCCGGCCCAGCCGACCGGGAGCTCCGGCTTGACCAGCGCCCCGATGCGCTCGCCGACCTCGTCGAGGTGGGAGACGCCGAGTGCCATCGCCGTGCGCTTCTCGGTGCCGAACAGGTTGATCGCGACCGGCATGTCCCCGCGGGTCGGGCGGTCGAACACCAGGGCCGGGCCGCCGGCCCGGACCGTCCTGGTGACGATCTCGCTGATCTCCAGGTGCGGGTCCACGGGCGCGGACACGCGATGCAGCTCACCCGCCCGCTGCAGGGCGGCAAGGAACTCGTTGAGGTCTGCATATGGGAAGCCGCGTGCCATGGACACCATCCTGCCAACCCCGTACGACAGTTTCCGAGCGGGCTGGTCAGTTGTGGCAGAGTTGACGGCGTGGTTGATCAGCGCAGGCCGTGGGTCGTCGGGGTGTCCGGGGCGTCCGGCACGCCATACGCGGCCGCGGTGATCCGGGCACTGTTCGACGCCGGCGAGGCCGTCGACCTGGTCGTGTCACGCGCTGCCCGGCTCACGATCCTCGACGAGACCGGCGCACCCTTCCGCGACGCACACTGGAAGGACGACCTGGCCACGTGGATCGAGCGCCCGATAGAGGACGTCGCCTACTGGCCCGCCGGTGATCTCGCCGCCGGTCCGAGCAGCGGCTCGTATCAGGTCAAGGGCATGCTCGTCGTGCCGGCGAGCACCGCCGCCTGCGCCGGCATCGCGATCGGCCTGTCGAAGGATCTGCTGCAGCGTGCCGCCGAGGTCAACCTCAAGGAGCGCCGACCGGTGGTCGTCGTCCCACGGGAGACCCCCGTGACCCGCAGTCACCTGGAGCACCTCATCGCCCTGCACGACGCCGGCGCCGTGGTCCTCCCCGCCAGCCCCGGCTTCTACTCGGCCGGAGCGGCGGCCACGGCCGCCCAACTCGTCGACTTCATCGCCGGCAAAGTCCTTGACGCTGCCGGCGTGTCTCATACCTTGTTCACTCGTTGGTCGGGTGAACTCGGCCATTCCCGTTAGAGGTGTCGTCGAGCGCGTCGTCTCCTTCGAGCAGCGCCCGCACCTCGGATTCCCGGAACCGCCGGTGTCCTCCCGGGGTTCGGATGCTGCTGATCCGGCCGGCCGCCGCCCAGCGTGTCACCGTTTTAGGATCCACACGAAACAAGGCAGCGACCTCGCCGGGCGTCAGCAGACGATCTCCCGTCTCCACGGCCCCTCCTTAACCCACGGGTGGCTCGATCGGGCCCGCGCACCCCCATGCGGCAAGCTGAAAGCACGAGTCATCCTGGGATGTACGCCCATTACAGCACCGCTAGCGTGCCGTGTCCGGGAAACGAGGAAATCGCACGTGTTGGGTAATTAGCTGTGCTAAAACGCTGACCATTAGGCTGGACGGGATGGACGCGATCGATCGACAACTCATCGACCTGCTTCGAGACAACGCCCGCCTTCCATATGCGGAGCTGGCCCGGAAGGTCGGCCTGTCCGCGCCGGCCGTGCATGAACGCGTCGGCAAGCTGGAGTCGTCCGGCGTCATCCAGGGCTACCGGGCCGAAATCCACCCGGAGGCCGTGGGCCTGCCGCTCACCGCGGTCATCGGCATCGTGCACGACAGCAGCGGGGACACCGACGGCATCCTCGAAGCCCTGCGCGAGCATCGAGAGATCGAGTCGTGCTACTTCATGGCGGGCGAGGAATCGTTTCTGTGCAAGGCGCGCGTGAAGACCATCGGCGACCTTGAACGGCTCATCATCGAACTCAACCGGGTCAAGGGCGTCGCCCGCACACGCACCGCCATCGCCCTCTCCACGAAGTGGGAAGGGCGCTCACAGCCCGCCTCGAAGGACAATCAGGCGAGCACCGCCAGCCCCGGATAGTCCACGACATAACCCTCCGCGTCGAGCTGCAGCACCGCCGTGAAACCCTCCGAGGAATAGCGGACCCGTCGGTCGGGCAGCACCTCATACACCTGCTGGAGGGGGATCACGGCCAGGCTCGGCAGCAGGACCCAGGCCGCCTCGATCGTCGACACCGTGCCGGGGGCCGCGCGGTGCAGGCCCAGCCGGCGCACCGGCAGCGTGTTGGTCAGCGGGGAGTTATACAGGTCGACGTCGAGCACCTGGTGTAAGCGGTCGGGATCCTCGATGCCGGAGAACGGCGCCGTCGGGAGCACCCGCTCCAGGTCGCCCTGCTCGCCGGTGGTGACCCGCCAGCGGCCCGCCGCCCGCTCCATCCGCAGCGTCCGCCGCCAGCCCGCACCCTCGGCCGTCACCTCGAGCCGCGTGCTGGCCCAGCCGTCGTCGGTGTGCAGGTCATACCGGCAGGAATACAGCGCATTGTCGGCGGCGAAGGCCGTGCCCTTGGCATACAGCCCCCGGCGGTCGTCGAAGGTGACGAACTCACCGCCGGTCGTGTCAGTCCGCTGCCAGGCGAACGCCCGTGGAAGCACCGTCATGCATTGAAGTTAGCCCACAGGTATGACAAAAACCGGGGGCCGACAAAAAGGCGGTCCGCACCATTCTGCGGACCGCCCTGTCGTCACCTAACGCCGTGGACGACGATCATGTTCGTGCTGCTGCGGCCGCCGGCCAGGACGGCCGTGGTGCGACGAGCCGCCGTGATGCGAAGAGCCCCCGCTGGGAGCGCTGCGCTGGATCCGCACCGGCACGCCGCTGGGCTGCCGAGCGCCCGTGACCTCGGCCAACGCCGGGTCGCCGGCCCGCACCCGGAGCTCGGTCGGGGTGACCCCGGCCTTCGCGAGCAGCGCCGCCGCCCGCCGACGCTGCCGCGGCAGCACCAACGTCACGACCGTGCCCGCTGCCCCGGCCCGCGCGGTCCGACCGGCGCGGTGCAGGTAGTCCTTCTGATCTCTCGGGAGATCGACGTGCACGACCAGCGACACATCGTCGATGTGAATGCCACGGGCCGCGACATCGGTCGCCACCAGCACGTCACACGTGCCCTCTTTGAACTCCGCGAGGGTACGCGTGCGCACCCGCTGCGTCTTGCCGCCGTGCAGGGCACCTGCCCGCACACCGACGGCCGCGAACTGGTCGACCAGCTCGTCAACGGCCATCTGCGTCTTCACGAACAGGATCGTGCGGCCCTTGCGGGCAGCGATCGACGCCGCGATGGCGAACTTGTCGTTCGGCGGGACCAGCAGCACGTGGTGGTCCATGGAGCCGACCGACGCGGTCGCGGGCTCGATCGAGTGCGTGACCGCGTCGACGAGGAACCGCTTGACCAGCGTGTCGACGTCCTTGTCGAGGGTCGCGGAGAACAGCAGGCGCTGACCGGTGGTCGGCGTCTGTCCGAGGATCTCCGTGACCTCCGGGAGGAAGCCCATGTCGGCCATCTGGTCGGCCTCGTCGAGCACGGTGATCTCCACCGAGTCGAGCCGGCAGACGCCGCGCTTGATCAGGTCACCGAGGCGGCCGGGCGTCGCGACGAGCACGTCGACCCCCCGCTCGAGGGACCAGATCTGCCGGTCATACGGCACACCGCCGACGGCGGTCTTGCAGAACAGGCCAAGCGTCTTCGCCAGCGGGGTCAACGCGTCGTTGACCTGCATGGCGAGCTCGCGCGTCGGCACGAGGATCAAGGCCTTGGGGGCATGCGGACGGGACCGTCCGCTCGCCGCGAGCCGGGCAAGCATCGGCAGCCCGAAGGCGAGCGTCTTGCCCGAGCCGGTGCGGCCCCGGCCCAGCACGTCACGGCCCGCGAGCACATCGGGGATCGTGGCGGCCTGGATCGGGAACGGGTCATTGATGCCCTGGTTGGCAAGCACACGCACCAACTTGTTGGGCAGGCCGAGCCCGGCGAAACCGGGCCCTTGGATTTCCTCTGTGGCTTCGAACTCGTCGGTAGCTTCGAAGATGGAGGGGTACGAACTGGGGTCAGCGAGCAGCAAGGAGCTGGGACCTTCCGATTGGAGACCCTTCAGCTTATCCGATCTCGCCCACTGACCCCGCGCCAAGGTGTCGCGGTTCACTATTTCTGTGGTACGCCACTGAACATGTCCTCAATGAACGCCTTTGAGAACGTGACGGCGAGGTAACCACCCACCAGCAGCACCACCACGATGATCGCGATGATGATGATGACTTTCAGGTTGCTGGACTTGGCCGGCTCCTCCTCGTCGTCCTCGTCCGCTTCCTGCGTACCTTGACTCAAGATGTGCCCGGTCAGTGAGCCGGAGTTCTCCAGGGGGCTGCTGCCGCCGTCGGCCGGGACCGTCGCCACCGGAGTGACGCGTTGCCCGCCATAGACTGTGCCCGCAGAGCTGCGCTGGTTCCGTGCCCAGTTTCCGTAGCTTTCGGCCGCGGGTGAAGGTCCCGCGTCGTCGACCACCTGATCCTCATCCTCCTCAGGCGGAGGGATCGCGGGCGGCTGCTGATGCGCCGGAGGGGCCGGGTTGGCGGGCGCCCCGCTCGACGGGTAGACCGTCCCGGGCGCCCTGTCCGTGGCCGGCCGGTCATCCCGGGCCGGCCCCGCCGACGGCGGCTCCGGCGCGCCCCACGCCGGCGCGCCCCACCCCGTCTGCTGCACCGGCGGCAGGTCGGACTGCGCGGTCGGCACCGAGTACATCGGCTGCTGCCCCTCTGCGGGCGGCTCCGGCGCCGCTGCGGGCTCCGCGGCCGGCGGCGCCGCCCAGCTCGGCGCGAACGGTGCCGACACCGACTCCCCGCCCGGCGACGGCTGGGCCCAACTCGGCGCACCGGGCGCGGACACCTGGTTGTCGGCAGGCTGCGCCCACGCGGGCGGAGCCGAAGCCTGCCCGGCCGGCGCCCAGCTCGGTGGCGCGAAGGCGGGCGGCGACGAGACCGGCGGCGTCGACTCCGACGGACTCGCCGACGGAATGGAAAACGCCGGAGGGGCCGAGACTGGCGGCGTCGACTCCGACGGTGTCGCATTTGGCATGGTGTACGCCGGTGCCCCCGAAACCGGTGGCGTGGACTCCGACGGTGTCGCAGGCGGCACGGTGTACGACGGCGACCCCGCAGCCGGCGGCGCAAACGCCGGTGGCCCGGAGGCCGGCGGCGCAAACGCCGGACCGCCCGCAGCCGGAGGTGCGAACGCGGGCCCACCCGACACTGGCGGTGCTGAAGCGGGCGGCGCGAAGGCAGGCCCACCCGAAACCGGCGGAGATGACGCGGGCGGCGCGAACGCCGGACCACCCGACACTGGCGGTGCTGAAGCGGGCGGCGCGAACGCCGGACCACCCGAAACCGGCGGCGAAGACGCGGGCGGCGCGGAGGCCGGCGGCGGGGCCCATCCCTGACCGGGCGTGCTGGCCCAGCCCTGCTCACCCGGCGCGGCCGTGGGCGGCTGCTGCCAACCGGATTGAGCGGGCGCCGGCGGCGCGGCCCAGCCCTGCTGCGAAGGCGGCGGGGACACCGGCTGCGCGGGCGGTGGCGCCCAACCCTGCTGCCCCGGTGCGCCCTGCCCCGGTGCGCCCTGGCCTGGTGCGCCCTGTCCCGGCGGAGGGGCCCAACCCTGCTGCCCCGGTGCGCCCTGGCCTGGTGCGCCCTGTCCCGGCGGAGGGGCCCAGCCCTGCTGCCCCGGCGCGGCGTACTGCCCCGGCTGCTGCTGCCCAGGCGTCCCATACGTGCCGGGCGCCTGCTGCCCAGCCGGCGTTCCGTACTGACCGGCGGGTGCCTGACCGGGCGGCGTGCCGTACTGGCCGGGCGCCTGCTGCCCCGGTGCTGTGCCGTACTGGCCAGGCTGCTGCCCGGGTGGCGTGCCGTACTGGCCGGGCGGCTGCTGACCGGGCGCGCCGTACTGCCCCGGCGGCTGCTGTCCCGGGACGCCGTATTGCACCGGCGTGCCGTGCTGCCCTGGAGCGCCATACTGCCCGGGCTGTCCGGGGGTGCCGTACTGCCCCTGCGCCGGCTGTCCGGGCGTCCCGTACTGCCCCGGCTGCCCTTGCACGGGCTGGCCGAATTGCCCCGGCTGGCCCTGTGCGGGCTGCCCGTACTGGCCCGGCTGACCCTGTGCAGGCTGCCCGTACTGGCCCGGCTGACCTTGCGCGGGCTGCCCGTACTGCCCCGGCTGGCCCTGGGCCGGCTGGCCGTACTGCGCCGGTGGCTGCTGTCCGGGGGTGCCGTACACACCCGGGGTGGGGTTCGGCTGCCCGGGAGCCGGCCACTGCTGCGGCGCAGGCGGCTGATTCCACCCTTGCGCGGGCGGCGTCGACACCGGCTGCTGCCCGACCACCGGCCACTGCTGCGGCGTGGCGGGCGGCTGCGGCCCCCCGGCAGGCGGCTGTGGTGCGCCGACCGGCGGCTGCTGCGTGCCGGCGGGAGGCGGAGCCCAGCCCTGCGCGGCCGGCTGAGCCCAGCTGGGAGCGGCGCCCTGCCCACCGGCGGCCGCCGCGGCCTGGCCGGAGTCGCCGGTGCCCCACGGATGCTGCGAGGACGGCGTCGTGTACGGCGTCGGCGCCTGGAACGGCGACGGCGGCTGCGGCACCGGCGGCGGTGGCACCGGCGGCCCCGGGAACGGCGGCGGCGTCGGCTCCGGGGTCGGCACGGGAGCGGGCGGCGTCGGCGCGGGCGGCGGTGGGAACGGCGTCGGGATCGGCTCGGGCTCCGGCGCTGGCGGGAACGGCGTCGGCTCGGGCGCCGGCACCGGCTCCGGGCTCGGGAAGGGCGACGGCTCCGGGCTCGGGAACGGCTCAGCGGGAGCGGCCGGCTCAAGGGGAGCAGCCGGAGCGGGCTCGCCGTCGGAGTCAGCGGCGCCGGCGGCGGCCGGGAGGCCGACCGAGGCGGAGCCGGTGGCCATCGAGTGCGGCAGGGCCATCGAGGTGCGGTACACGGTCGGGGTCGGCGTCGTGGTGGCCCGGGCGGCCTGCTCGGCCTCCTCGGCGCTCACCGAGTGGATGCCGGGCACGGAAGCCTTCGCCCGGGCCGCGACCACGGAGGCGGCGAACGCTCCGGCAACCGGCAGCACGACCGGCGGGGTCGAACCGGCCGGGGCCATCAACGGCTCGGCCGGCACATCGACGACCCGCCGGTCGATCGGCGCCAGGACGGGCTCAGCGGCATCGGCGGCAGGAACCACGGCGGGCCGGCCCTGCACCGCGAACGGATGCACCACCGACGGCTCCGAAGCCGGCGGGGCGGGCTCGACGGCGGGCGGCGCGAACGCCGGCGGGGCGGACGAGGCGGGCTCGACCGCGGGTGGCGCGAACGCCGGCGGGGCGGACGAGGCGGGCTCGACCGCGGGTGGCGCGAACGCCGGCGAGCTGGCCGAAGCCGGCTCCACCTCCGCCGCGGGCGTCTCCGGCGCGCTCCACGGCCGTGCGAACGCGTCCCACGACGACTCCGGCAGCTGCCGGGGCGCCCGGGCCCGGCTCGGCAGCGGCGGCGGCGCCTCGCTGACCGGAGGCGGCGGGACCGGAGCGGAGGAGACCGGCTCGTCGACGGACGCGGCCGGCGCACCGAACCCCGAAACCGGGATCGGCGCGAACGGCGGCGCCGCCACATCGGACGACACCGGCTCGGCGGGGTGGATGCCCGAGTACGGCGTGGACTCCCCGGGCGGAGGACCGTAGGTCCCGGCGACGGAGTCGAAGTTCGGCAGTTGGTACGCCGGTGTCGGGCTGGCCAGCGCGGCCGCGATGACGTCCGCCTCGGGCTCGGCCCGGCGCCGCGGCCCGTCAGGACCGGGAGCCGGCTGCTCGGGCGCCTCGCTCAGCCCGCTCGTGGCGGCCGGCGTGTCACCACCCGCGGCACTCACCCCGGCATCCAGCCCAGAGCCGGAAGACGCTGCGGCGCTCACCCCGGCGCCCACACCGAAGGGTGCCTCGGCAAGACCGGACGAGGCACCACCGGACGAGGCAGCACCGGACGAGTCGCCGCTGGGCGCCGCTCCGGTGTCGGTCGAGTTGAACGCCGCGACCATCGCTGCGACCTCCGGGTCGTCCTCACCCTCGTCGTCGGAGTCCGCGAACGGGTCGCCGCCGGGCCAGAGGGCGCCGTCGGTGGGTGTCGGCGGGAGCTCGTACGCCTGGTCCGGGACAACCTCCTGCGGCGTGTCCGGGGGCAGCTCAGCACCGACCGGTGGCGGTGGTGGCAGCGGCGGCAGATCGCCGTCGAGCTCGTCGGGCTCCGGAGTGGTCGCCTGCGGCTGCGCGCCGGGCGTGAACCCGAATGGGGAGTCGGGCTGCACCCCCTCGTTGCGTGCGCCGTCCCGTGTCTCCCGCTCGTCCATTGCTGCCCTCCATGACCGTGCCCTGCCTGGGCGTCACCGCGTTCCCGGCGTGCCCCCTCCGCCAGTCACGGCTCCACGGTGCCACATCGAGTCACGGAACGCTGGACCGGACTGCGTCGGGTTTTGGATCACCGCGCAGGATCACGTCCGGGATCACCGCTGGGATCACCGCCGGGCGAAGATCCTCCGAGAACGAACGAACCGGCGAACGAACGAACCGGCCCGCGGGCTACCCCGCGAGCCGGTCCGGTGAACCGACGTCAGTCGCCCGACGGTGTCGCCGTGGTCTGTGCGGCCGTGCTCGCCCCCGTGGACGTGGGCTCGACGGCCGGCTTCGTCGTTGCCGGGGCGGCCGACGCCGGCTTGCTCGGCGCCTTCGACTCCTCTTCCGCCGGCTCCGACACCGGTGCCGACGACGGGGGTGCCGACGACGGCGGCTCACTCGGCGGCGCAGAGGGCGGGGTCGACGTCGGCTTGGTAGCACTGGCCGACGCTTTCACCGGCCCGCTGGCCGACGGGGAGGCCGTCACCGACGACGACGGGCTGGCCGTCACCGACGCCGAGGGCGTGGTGGTCGAGTTCGGTGCCTTCACGGCCGGGAAGATCCGCGTCGCGCCGAAGAACCGCGACCACTTCACCTGCCCGGTCTTCACCTTCTCGCCGGTGGTCGGCGCGTGCACCATCTGGCCGCCGCCGAGGTAGATGCCCATGTGGTAGATCGAACGCCAGTCGCTGGAGTCGCTGGCGAAGAAGATCAGGTCGCCGGGGAGCAGCTGGTCACCGAGGCGGAGCTTGGTCGCCTGGATGGCCGGGGTGCCGTGGTACATGTCGTTGGCGACGCGCGGCACGCGGACCCCGAGCTGCCCGTACGACCAGTACGCCAGGCCTGAGCAGTCGAAGGTGTTCGGGCCTTCGTCGCCCCACACGTACCAACTGCCGATCTTGCTCATGGCGAAGTTCAGTGCCTGGACGGCCTTCGGGTTGGCGACCATGCCGTCGACCGGCACGTTGGAGACGGTGCCGCGGCTCTGCTCGGCCGCCGCCTCCTGCGCGGCGATCTGCAGGACGGCCTGCTCGTTGTCGGCCTTGAGCTTCTGGAACGCGGCGTCCTGGACCTTGAACTCCGCGTCGATCGGGGTGAACGTGCCCTGCGCGGTGAGGTAGGTCGACTGGGCCAGCTCGTACTGCTGCTTGGCGGCCGCCTCCTCCTGCTCCGCGCGCAGCAGGTCACGGGCGTCCTGCTGGCTGCCCGGCTGCTGACCGAGGCCCGGCGCGAGCAGGCCGAACTGGTGCAGGTCGTGCGCATACCCGTCGAGCGGCCCGAGGCCGGTCGCCCGCTTGTACGCCTCCGCGGCGGCCGAGTCGGCCCGGCTGCGCAGCTCCGCGACCTGGGCGGTGGCGGCACGCAGCTTGTCCTGGGCGTCGGAGGCCGCGGCCTGCGCCGTCTCCAGGTTGATCTGTGCCTGGAGCCGTTTCTGCCCCAGTGTGCTGACGGTGACCTCGAGCGAGGCGAGCTGCGTCGCGAGCGGGCCACGCAACGTGGCGGTGCTCCCGCCGACGACCGCGGGCGCGGCGGTGCCGCCCTGGCCGGGCATGAGCAACGTGCCGGATGCGATGGGCCGGGAGCCGGTGTCGGGGATCGCACCACCCGGATCGGCGTACGCCGGGCGGGGGACGAGTGAGCACAGCAGGGTGCAGACGACGGCCGCGACGAACATCGGCCCACGCCTGTGCCTTCCCCGCTGCCGGGGGACCATCGCCGCGACCTGCGCGGATGCCTCAGCTTCGGCAGGCGGGACCCAGCTGTCGCCGGGATAACTCGCCGCCCTCAATACCAGTCCGTCCATGCCACCGTCCCCAGTCGGTAAGCCCCGCCAATGGTCGATCGCGATCGATCGATCAGTCGGTCTGCCGCCCGACCGTGTTTCTGCCCACTTTTGTTTACCTCACGGAAGCAATCAACGTCGAGAGCTGATCAATGTCAGTTCGCTCGCGAAGAGGTGAACAGGGAGATGAACACCGCACTCCTGCGGGGGCCGGTGAGGCCCGGCCCGGCCCGACGTACGCTGGCGACGTGGATGCAGGTGTGAAGCGTGAACTCGAGGCCAAGGTCGTTGCCGGCGAGCGGCTGAGCAGGGAAGACGGCGTCGCTCTGTACGAGAGCGACGACCTGGTCTGGCTCGGCAGGCTGGCCCACCACAAGCGCACCGAGCTCAACGGCGACCGGGTGATGTTCAACGTCAACCGGCATCTCAACCTCACGAATGTCTGTTCCGCCAGCTGCGCATACTGCTCATTCCAGCGCAAGCCGGGCGAGAAGGACGCATACACGATGCGCATCCACGAGGCGGTCGCCAAGGCCAAGGAAATGGAGGACGAGCAGCTCACCGAGCTGCACATCGTCAACGGCCTGCACCCGACCCTGCCGTGGAAGTACTACCCGAAGGTCCTCCGCGAGCTGAAGTCCGCCCTGCCCAACGTCAAGCTGAAGGCGTTCACCGCCACCGAGATCCAGTGGTTCGAGAAGATCAGCGGCCTGCCCGCCGACGAGATCTTCGACGAGCTCATCGACGCCGGCCTCGAGTCCCTCACCGGCGGCGGCGCGGAGATCTTCGACTGGGAGGTCCGCCAGCACATCGTCGACCACGCCACCCACTGGGAGGACTGGTCGCGCATCCACCGCCTCGCCCACAGCAAGGGCCTGCGGACCCCGTCGACGATGCTGTATGGCCACATCGAGGAGCCCCGGCACCGCGTCGACCACGTCATGCGGCTGCGCGAGCTGCAGGACGAGACGGGCGGCTTCACCGTCTTCATCCCGCTGCGCTACCAGCACGACTTCGTCGACTCCGCCGACGGCAAGGTCCGCAACCGGCTGCAGGCCCGCACCAAGATGGCCTCGCCCGCCGAGTCGCTCAAGACCTTCGCCGTGTCCCGGCTGATGTTCGACAACGTGCCCCACGTCAAGTGCTTCTGGGTCATGCACGGCCTGTCCGTCGCCCAGCTGTCCCTCAACTTCGGCGTCGACGACCTCGACGGCTCGGTCGTCGAGTACAAGATCACTCACGACGCCGACAGCTACGGCACGCCCAACACGATGCACCGCGAGGACCTGCTCCACCTGATCTGGGACGCCGGCTTCCAGCCCGTCGAGCGCAACACCCGCTACGAGGTCGTCAAGGAATACGACAAGCCCACCCCCCTCGCCGAGCGCCGCGCCGAGCCGCAGCAGGTCTGGGCCTGACCCTCAGTGCGGGCTCCGGTCCGTCGTGGGCACGACCGTCGCTCCCGTCAGCCACCGGTCAGGCCTTGACGGCCTTCCCTGCCACCTCCGTGCACAGTTGCGCGGACACGACCTGCGGTCGTGACCACGACCTGCGGTCGTGACCAAGACCGGCCGCCTCCGCGGCCCGGTCGTCCGTGCGCTGCGCGCACGACGTCGATCAGGCGCGCGACGGCGACAGTGCCGGCGAGCGTCTGAATCGGCGGGCGGTGGGCGGCTTAGCGTGGCGCGCGCGGGCGGCGATATCCTGGCCAGACCATGTCTGCGCTGTTGAAGTACACACTCGCCCGGCTCGGGCTCTTCGTTCTCGCGGCCGGTGCGATGTTCGCCGTCCCGCTTGACGTCAGCGTCCTGCTGAAGCTGATGATCGCCGTGGTGGTCTCCGCCGCGCTGGCCTTCTTCCTGTTGAAAGGGCTCCGCGAGGAGGCCTCCATGCAGGCGGTCGGCGCCGCCGCGCGCCGGACCGAAAAGCGTGAACGACTGCGCGCCGCGCTGAACGGGGATGATGATGGGGGTGAAAGCACCACCAAAGCGGACTAATAGCGCTTAAACCTTGGATGGTGCAAGACCACCCAAGGAGGCTCGATGGGCCGCAGGCTCTCCGTATCGCTCACGCTCGCCGGTGTCGGTCTGCTGGTGCTCGTGGGGATGAACCCCGCCAGTGCCGAGCCCGCTGAGAAGTCCGGCCGGTACGTGGTCGACGGCGTGCGCACCCTGGACGACCGCAACCGGGTCGCCCGCAGCGGGGCCGCCATCGACGGGATCGACCACGGCCGGGCCGAGATCACCGCGCTGCCGTCCGAGGTTCGCACGCTCCGCGACCAGGGATTCGTCGTGGAACGGCAGCGGGCGGAGGACTTCCCCGCCGCCGACAAGGCGTACCACAACTCCGCGGAGATGATCGCCGAGCTCGACAAGGTGGTCGCCGCCCACCCGACGATCATCCGCAGGACCAGCATCGGCAAGTCGTACGAGGGCCGCGACCTGCCGCTGATCAAGATCTCGGACAACGTCGCGGTCGACGAGGACGAGCCGGAGGTCCTCTACGGCGCCCACCAGCACGCCCGCGAACACCTCACGGTCGAGATGGCGCTGTACCTGGTGAAGCTGTACACCGACGGGTACGGCAAGGACGCCCGCATCACGAAGTTGGTCGACGGCCGCGAACTGTGGATCGTGCCCGACCTGAACCCGGACGGCGGCGAATACGACGTGGCCACCGGCTCCTACCGCAACTGGCGGAAGAACCGGCAGCCCAACGCCGGATCGGGCAGCGTCGGCACCGACCTCAACCGCAACTGGAGCTTCCGGTTCGCCTGCTGCGGCGGTTCCTCGGACAACCCGTCGTCGGAGACCTACCACGGCCCGTCGGCGTTCTCCGCGCCCGAGATCCAGCGCCTGCGGGACTTCGTGCTCAGCCGCCGCGTCGGCGGGGTGCAGCAGATCAAGACGAGCATCGACTTCCACGCGTACAGCGAGCTGATCCTCTGGCCGTTCGGCTACACGACCGCCGACACGGCGACCGGGCTGAACGCCGACCAGCAGGCCGCGTTCCAGAGCCTCGGCACCCGGATGGCCAACTCCAACGGATACACGCCCGAGCAGTCCAGCGACCTGTACATCACCGACGGCTCGATCATCGACTGGCTGTGGGCGACGCAGGGGATCTTCGCGTACACGTTCGAGATGTACCCCGGCGTCAACCCCAGTGGGAACGGCTTCTACCCACCGGCGAGCGTGATCAGCGCGCAGACCACCCGTAACAAGGAGGCCAGCCTGCAGCTCGCGGAGTTCGCCGACTGCGTGTACCGGATCATCGGCAAGCAGGCCCAGTACTACAAGAGCGGCACCGCGAACGTGGTCTGGTCCGACGACTTTGAGAGCGCCAAGGGCTGGACGGTCACCAAGGGCACCGCGACCGGCGGGCTCTGGGAGCGCGGCAACCCCGAGTCGACCACGCAGAACGGCCCGAAGCAGCTCGGCAGCGCCGTCAGCGGCGACAACGACCTGGTGACCGGCCGCAAGGCCGGCTCGTCGGCGGGCAGCAACGACGTCGACGGCGGCACCACGGCGGTGCGGTCGCCGTCGATTGCGCTGCCGGCCGCCGGCGCGCTGACCCTCGACTGGTCCTGGTACTTCGCCCACGCCGCCAACGCGTCCGCCGGCGACCAGTTCAAGGTCAGCGTGCTGCACGGCGGCGCGAAGACGGCGGTCTTCGCCAAGGCCGGCGCGGCCGGCGACCGCGACGCGGCCTGGACCGAGGCCAGTGTGGACCTGACGTCCTACGCCGGGAAGTCGATCCAACTGTTGATCGAGGCGACCGACGCCGGCAGCGCCAGCCTGATCGAGGCGGCCGTCGACAACGTCATGATCACAAAGTCCTAAAAGCGGTATTCGTCGGAAATCTCGATCAGCGCGAAATGTGCGCCGGACGGGTCGGCGACGCGGGCGTACCAACCGGCCGATGACGCCATCGGCTTGCGGGCCACCGTGCCACCCAACGAAGTCACCCGCTCGCATGCCGTCACGGCATCGTCGACCATGAAGCAGACCGTCCAGTGCTCCGGCAGGTCGGCGGGGAACCGCTCATCGATCGGCAGCAGCCCGCCGACGGCGTCGTTGTGGTGGTGCAGCTCGAAGTACGGCTCGGCGTTCTCGGTCTCCACCGCGTGCCACCCGAACACCGAGCCGTAGAAGGCGCCGGTGCGGTCCAGGTCGTGGGAGGCCAGCTCGTACCAGCAGATCGCGCCCGGCTCGAACGACACCTGGGCGCCGCCGAACCGGCTGCGCAGCCACGTGGCGAAGACCGCGCCGCCGGCGTCGGCGACCACGGACAGCGTGCCGAGGTCCCGCACGCTGGTCGGGGGCACCTTCACGGTCCCGCCGGCCTGCAGGACCGCCTCGGTGGTGCCGGCAGGGTCGTCGGTGGCGATCGAGATCAGCCACGCGGCCGGCCCGCCGGGAGCGGCCGTGCGCAGGCCGGCCACGGCGCGGCCGTTGAGCGTGAAGTGCCCGTCGTCATTGAACTGCCAGCCGAAGAGGCCGCCGTAGAACGCGCGCGCAGCGACCGGGTCGGGGCTGGCGACCTCGGCCCAGCACGGCGTGCCCGGTGCGTAACCCCGTACTCGCATTCCGCGTCCCTCCGGTTGTCTCAGTGTTTCGAGATAGTGACATCCGGACAGTGATCACGAAACCCTATCCAAGGGCGGAGGAAGCGGACGTTCGTGGAGGACGTCCAACCGCGAGACGGCCCGCGTCAGGACGACGAACAGCCGATTGAGTCCGCGGGGCTCGGCGTCCACAATGTCCGCCGGTTCGACGACGATCACATGGTCGTACTCAAGACCCTTGGCGAGGCTTGCCGGCAGCACGGTGACCCGCTCGTGCACGAGATCGGGGGCGATCAGCGGCACGGTGGCGTCAGCCGCGATCACGCCGATGGAGCCTTCGAAGGCGAGCGCTCGCCGCACCGCATCCGCCAACGGAACGGCACCGATGGTGAGTGCCCCGTCGGTCCTCAGCGACCGCGCCTCCGGCACGTCGACCCCCAGCGCGGGCAGCAGCCGGTTGGCCAGCGCCACGACCGCGGCCGGCACGCGGAACCCGGTCGTCAACGGCACGACCCGTGCGGCCGGTTTGCCGAGGTGCCCCAGCAGCGTCCGCCACTCCCGGGCCGCCCACGGCGCCGTGCCCTGCGCCAGGTCGCCGAGCAGCGTGATCGACCCGTGCTCCGAGCGCCGGGCGATCACCCGCGCCTGCATCGGCGACAGGTCCTGCGCCTCGTCCAGCACCACGTGACCGAACGACGGCACCCGGTCGATCAAACCGGCGGCCTCGTCGATCAGCACCGCATCCGCCAGGGTCCATCGCGCCGACTTCGCGGTCTTCGGCGGTTTCGCCCAGGCGATCGCCGCCTGCTCGTGCGGCTCCAGCACCTCGTCGGCCGGGTCACTGAGCACCTCGAACACCAGCTGCTCCGGCGTCACCGCCGGCCAGGCATGATCCAGCACCTCGAGCACCGGCTGCGAGCGACCCATCCGGCGCTGCCACCCCTCGCTCGGCGAGTCACCGCGACGCGCCTCCGACTGCCGCATCAGCAGCGACACGATCCGCGCCCGGACCCGCTCCCGGCCGATGCCGTACGGCGGCGCCTCCCGCCGCACGTCGTCCACGACCCGCCGCAGCGCCTCCGTCGACACCCGCCACCGGTAGGACCCGTCCGAGACGGTCAGCGGCTCCTCCGGCCGCTTGATCTTCGCGTTGAGCCGCCGCGCGAGCACCGTGGCCATCCTCGGGTCGTGCTTCACCTCGGCCGCGGCATCCGTGTCGACGCCTTTCACGGGGGTACCGAGCAGCCCGTCGATCGTGGACTGCTGCACCTCGATCTCACCCAGCGCCGGCAGCACGCTGGCGATGTAGCTCAGGAACGCGCTGTTCGGCCCGACGATCAGCACCCCCGACCGCCGCAGCCGCTCCCGGTGCAGGTAGAGCAGGTACGCCGCCCGGTGCAGCCCCACGGCGGTCTTCCCGGTGCCGGGGGCGCCCTGCACGCAGATCGACTCGTCCAGCTCGGCGCGCACCAGCTCGTCCTGCTCGGGCTGGATGGTGGCGACGATGTCGCGCATCGGCCCGACGCGCGGCCGTTCGATCTCCTCGAGCAGGATCCGGCTGGTCCCGAGCTCCTCCCCGGCCTGCAGGTGCTCATCCTCGAAGCTGGTCAGCTCGCCCTTGACGAAGCCGAACCGGCGCCGGGTGCTGACGTCCTGCGGGTCCTTGACGCTCGCCTGGTAGAACTTCCGGCTCATCGGTGCCCGCCAGTCGAGCACCATCGGCTCCCCGGCCACGTCGGTGACGTGCCGCCGCCCGACGTGGAACCGGCCGCCCTCGTCGGCTTCGACCGCCTCGATGTCCAGCTTGCCGAAGAACAGTGGGGTGTCGGGGCTGTCGGCCAGCTCGGCGATCCGCCGGGCCAGGTGTCGGCCGAGCGTCTCGGCGGCGAACGGGTCCCCGGCGACCTGATCGCCGGTGGAGAAGAGGTCCTCGGCATGCTCCCGCATCCTGCGCAGGGCCTTGCGTGAGGCTTCCAGGTGCGCTCGCTCGGCGGCGAGCTCGTCTTGCAGTGCGGGCACGGTGATTTCCTTCAGGGGAATCTCAACAGCTGCTCGCTCGCGTATCCGGGACGTGACCCGGCGCGTAGGGACGTCCGCTGCGGTGCCTACCTCACCGCGGCCGTCAAGCGGCCAACCACGTTACGCCTAAGGACCGTTGGACTCCATCGAATTTCGACCTCGGCTCACACCCGGACGGGTCCGGGCATCACGCGAGTACGGGCCGCGTAGCGGCAGGACTCGGCGAGGAAGCAGCGTCGGCAGTCCGGGGTGCTCGCGGTGCATGTGTCGTAGGCGACGTGCTGGATCAGTGGGTGAGCGCGCGCCACGTCCGGGCCGTAGGCGAGCAGGTCCGCGGCGACCCGGCGGCTACCCGGTTTGGTGAGGCCACCGTCGTGGTCGGTGAGACCGAGCCGGTAGGCGACCCGCATCAGGTGCTGGTCGATCGGCACCGTGTCCGGCACGTCGTTGACGATCGCCATCACGATGGCGGCGGTATGTGTGCCGACGCCGGGCAACGACGGCAGCAGGTAATTCAGTGCGTGCGAGTCGGAGCCGCCGATCGGCCGGTCGAATGCCGTCGCGCCTCGCCTGGTGAGGATCGCCGCAGTGGCGTGCAGGCGGGAGGCCTTGACCTCGCCGAGCGGTCTGACCAACTGGGCCAGTCTGGGCAATGGCAGCTCGGAAAGTCGTCGAGGGGTGAGTCCACCGCATTCGGCGGCGAGTCGGGGGAACACCTTCCGTACGGCCGCGGCGGGTCGGGCCTGGGCCAGGACGGCCAGCACGAGCGTCTCGAACGGCGAGCCGGCCAGCAGGATCATGCCCTGATGGTGTCGGCGCAGCGCTCTCAACGCCGGGTGACCCGTAAGGGCCATGGCACCGACCTGTTCACCGTTACGGAACGTGGCGATCAGCAGGTCACGCAACAGTTCTTCGTCCGTGCCGGTCCGGAAGGAGAACTGCAGCCCGCCACGGTCGGCCTCGACTCGTACCCGGATGCCCTGCCCGTGCAGGTGGAAGGTGCGTTGCCATACGCCGGCCCCGGTCATGTGCCAGGCCAGGGCAGGGATCTGCAGTCGCATGGTAGCCGCGAGATCGGGCGTGGATTCGCAGGCCAGGCTCAATGCGGTAAGCATCGGTGCACCTCATCGGCGGGGTCCGGGACGGCGAGGGCGGCCCGAGATGTCATCGGGTCCGCCCAGCGTCGCCGCGAGGGCCGGTTGGCGCTGCCCGCGCCGGTGCCGATGCCACTTCGGAAGGGTGCCACTCCCGAAGTAGCGCTCTACGTGCCTGTCGTGTTACACGCGGTATGGGTGAGGGTGATCATCGGTAACCTGTTCGTCGCGGAACGCTCAGAACAGTCCCTCCGCAAGCTGCGTCGGTGACGATCGGTGTCGCTTCGACCGGCCAACGCAGTGGCCACCGACCCGGCCGGCCCACTGTCGGGCGTCTCCCTCAGGGCAGGATCCATCGTTGCGCGTCGGACTGGTTGCAGGCTGCCATCCGCTGCTGGGCCCTGCTGTCCGCGTCGCCCGCACGCCCGAGACACAGCCCCGACGCCTGATTGATCAGCGAGCCCGCGGGTCCTGACCGCCACTGCTGGGCCGGTCCACCATCGCAGCTCTGCAGACGGATCCTGTCACTTGATGCCTGCAGGCATCGACCAAGGGCCTGAATGGTGCCGCCGTCCGTCACGGTCCATGCCTGGCCGGAGGTGCCGTTGCAATCCCACCTCCGGATCCCATCGCCGTCCTCGCCGGCGTTGCCGTCAAGGCACAGCCCGGAGACGCTGGTGATCCGGCCGGTGCTGGACTCGCCTCCACGCGGAGGCGGAGGCGGCGGAGGCGACAGGGCGGGCTGCCCGCTGAGTACGGGGCCGGCGCTCGGCGGGGCGGCATCCGACGGGTTGGGTAACACCCCGGGCGGAGACGGCTCCCCGGAGACGGACGACGCTCCTGCCGTTGTCGGCGCGTTCGACGCCGGCGACGCCGGTGGGACCGGCACAGCAGCTGTCCTGAAGTGACCACCCCTCGGCGCTGTGGTCTCGGCCGCGCCCGGAGCAGGAGCCGCAGGCCGATCGCCGACGCTCAGCGCAAGCACGGTGGTGCCCAGCGTGAGCATCAGCACGCCCGAGCCGACGGCAAGGAAGCGCCGTCGGGCACGATTGACCGGACGGGCAGCAGGCGCGGGGGCCGTGCCAGCCCCTGCGCCGGCGCGGGTCAGGCGGATGTCGGCGGGCGTCCTCGCGTGCCGGCCGTCGTCCTCGGGTTGGCCGTCGTCCTCGGGTTGGCCGGCGGACGTCGGTGTATCGCCCAAGGGCTCTTCGGCCGCGGGCTGGTGCTCAAGAAGGCGGACGTAAGGACGAATCAGGAGGGGCTCTTCGTCGATCTCCGGCCAGACCGGGCCCGAATCCGTCGCGTTGGGATACGTCATTTCCCGGCCGCCCACTCAACCCTGAGCGGCCGGTGCAGCCGCAGCCGGCAGTTGTTGTCGCGGTACTCGAACAACATCACGAGCAGCGTCCCGGGTCGCATGCCGCCGAACGTAACGGCCATCGGCGTGTGCTGATGCGATTGCGGAGGGTGAACCTGAGAGTTCACCCTCGAACTCACCCGCCACGGGTGACAATGCCCGGGGCAACCCGGCGCGCCGGGACGTCCGCTGCGGCGCCTACCTCACCGCGGCCGTCAAGCGGACAGCTGGTCCACGCGCTCCCTGCGGGGCACCTCCACCGAATCGCACTGCGACGTTGCGGCACGGTGGTTGATCGGTGTACCCGATCAACCACCGTTTGTCGGTCATGAGCACGGTGCCGCCCCAGCGACCACTCAGTGCTGCCGCCGAACCCGAGGCACCAGCCGGAGCAGCGCAAAACCGCCCATGATCAACGTGGCGGCGAGCACCAGCTGCCAGCCGATCGACAGGCCGGTCACCGGCAGCGTCGCAACACCGGCGCCGGTCCCACCGGCAACGGTTCCTCCATACATGTGCACTCCTTCTCAGTGATTGATCCATTCACGGTCAGCACCGCGAACCGTCTTCCACGCCGCCAGCCAATACACGCCGGCGCGCCATTGTTCGAACAGCCACTCGGGCAGCATCGACGCCGCCAGAACGATGTCACCGGGACGGCCCGATCGGACCGTCCAGACCCGCTCGAGAAAGAAGATGCCCGTCAACGGCAGCCATCGCGGGTCGAACGGCAGGCTGCCCGTCACGGCGAGGAACAAGGCCAGGAACGCGAGATACGCCGGCACCAGCAGCGACCCGGTGTAGATCGCGATCTGGCGGACCCAGGTGCCGAACGTGCGCCGGTTCATCCCATACAGGCGGAGGCTGTCGAGCATGCCCCGCTGCCAGCGGATCCGCTGGTCCTTCAGTGCCGTCCAGGTGGGCATCGACTCGGTGATCGCGGTCGCCTTCGACGGCGCCACCGGTCGGTAGCCGAGCGCCTGGACCGCGAACGTCAACTCGATGTCCTCGGTGGCGGTGTCGCGGTGGTACAGCTCGCCGCGGTAGCCGGGGAGCCGGCCCTCACCACGGGCGATGAGCACATCCCGGATCACGCGGACCTGGAGCAGGGTGGCGACACCGGACAGCACCAGCGCCTTGTCCATGCGCCGGGCAACCTGCCGCGCGAACCGGGCGTACTCGTTGCGCTGCAGCCGATCGAGCAGGCTGGTGCCGTCGCGCGACGTGTGGAAGCTGGCGCAGACGGCGCCGACGGGTCGCCGCCGGCGGCGGCCGGCACGGGGCCGGGTGAGTGCCCGGACGGCGTGCTGGGTGAAGTCCGGGTGCAGGATGCTGTCCGCGTCGGTGACCAGCAGGAAGTCGTCGTCGGCGAGACCGGGCAGCAGGTTGGTGATGGCCCAGTTCAGCGCACCGGCCTTCTTGTGGGGGTTGTGACCGGGGAACTCGTGCACATCGGCGCCGGCGGCCGCGGCGATCTGCGCGGTGTCGTCGCTGCAGTTGTTCGGCACGACAACGATCCGGTCGATCGGCGGGGACCATTGCCGTCGCAGCGCTCGGACGGTGTCGGCAATGGTCGCGGACTCGTTGTAGGCAGGCACCAGAGCGACGATCTTCGCAGTTGGCCGGGCGTGCCGGGAGCGCTGCGTCGGGAATGCGCGGACCGCGACGGTGGAATCGTCTTCGATTTTTTGGCTGGGCCCGGATGCGTCGCGATCGACGTCAATCATCTCGTCGGTCAGGCGGAAGCGCACGACTGGATTGCCCTTCGAGTTTCGTGCGGGCAACGCCCTTTTCCGTGCAAGGGGTCTCCGCGTGAGTGATCAACCGTCGAATCAAGATGGACGCGGCGCTACGGACGCGAATGCATGACGGTTGCGGAGCCGACTTTGCTCGACGTGGTCGCGGGGTCGCAGGCGTTCGGTGCTGCTTCACCCGGGTGAAACGGTCGAATGAAACAACGACTGCCCAGGAGTATGGCGGGACAATGGCAATGCGCCACTCGGGAACTCATCCGACGACCGGATTCCGGGTGAAGGCGCGGTCACCGTAACGCCAGTGGTTTGGTGCGGTGCGTAACGGGGAGTCGACGCCGGCACCTCATGGCTGGACTGCGGTCCGCGTGCGACCTCAGAAACAAAAAGGACACCTGTTCCATGATCGATTCGCCACCGCATTCTCATGCGCCGAAATCACGCCGCCTGTACCAACCGATCATGATTGTGCCGGCGGTGCTCGCGCTCGTCACGATCGCGTCGATCACCACCTACGTCATGAACGCCGACACCGACAGGACCCGTGCCGTCTCGGCGCCGATTGCCACACCGACCGCGTCGCCGCCACCGCGATTCGATCCCGACGCCGGCGCGGCGCTGCCGCGAAACCGCGTCGTGGCCTTCTATGCGGTGCCCGGCGCGGCCGTCACCGGCCCGGCCCATGAGCTCACGGGGGCGATGCTCGCCCGGCTCAGGCAGCAGGCGGCGGTGTATCAGCGGCTCGACCCGGCGCATCCGGTGCTGGCCGGGATCGATCTCGTCGTCAGCGTGCCGGACCGGAAGCCCGGGCCGGCCGGCACATACAGCCATCATGTGCCGACGGCCACGATCGACGAGTACGTCGAATTCTGCCGGAAGAACAACCTGCTGCTGTTTCTGGACCTCAACTTCGGCTGGTCCGACCCATCGGCGGAATTGAACTTCTTCCGGCCGTATCTCAAACTGCCGTTCGTGCACGTCGCCGTCGATCCGGAGTGGATGTTCCCGCGGCACAACGGCGTTCCGGGGGTCAATCTGTCCAACGTGCGCGCCGCCGACCTCAACCCGCTCATCAGCGCGGTCGCGCAGATGCCGGAAGAGTACAAGGTGCCGCGCAAGATGTTCATGATCCACCAGTACCGGCCGGACGGTGACGACCTGGCCAATCCCTACAACCCGGGCGCGGCGATCATCGCCGACAAACGGAACCTGCTCAACGACAGCCGGGTGGACGTGGTGATCCATGTCGATTCGGTGGGTGGCTGGCCCGGCGACATCGAGGTGAAGACCGAGCAGTACACCAAATGGGTCGACCAGGGCATGCAACGGTTCCAGAATTTCAGGTACGGGGGATTCAAAATCTTCTACCAGCTGGAGTCCAAGCACCAGCTGATGACCGAGGAACAGGTCATGGCGCTCCAGCCGGCACCGATGGTCATCACCTACGGCAACTGAACCTGCGGCAACCGATCCGGGACGACTGCCACCACGATCAGCGGAAGAGCTCGTGCGCCACGGGGGCACACGAGCTCTTCCGCTCACGTCAGGCGCTGGCTACACGCGAGTGGTGCCGGCGGGCCGCCCGTGCCCACTCGTCACCTTGGCGGCGATGTAGACGCCGACGACCGCGAGCGCAATTTGAATGCCGTGCCGGATCCAGTCGACGCCCGAGGTCTGCCCGACCCCGAGCCAGGTGGCAATCAGCCCCCCGATCAGCGCGGCGACGATGCCGACCGCGACGGTGAGCACGACCGATATGTTCTGCCGGCCCGGCAGGATCAGTCGCGCAAGAACGCCGATGATGGCGCCGCCGATAATCGCCCACAAGATCGTCCCGATCATGTCGGCCTCCTTCCTCGTGGCTCGCCCGCAACGCACCCTCCCTACCCACGCGTACCCACATGTCACCTGTCCCGCCCGCCGGCCTCGTCCCCGGGACGTTCGAGGTGGACTTCGATCGGGGGCGGCGACCGAGCCGTCGGGCTGGGCGAAGGGGCGTAGTGCCACCTCGCAGTCAGCGGTGATCAGCCGGTGCGTTTCCGTGCTGACGGCGCCGGTCAAAGGGCGACAGCTCGCCCGAGGATGGCAACCGGCGGACCTGGTCCGGCTCGTGCAGCGCCGATACGGGGCGCGACACGGACGGGTCACGATCGACGTCATCGCCGCGCAGATGCGGGCCTATGCGCCGGCCACCGTCGACGAGCGGTGGGAAGCGCAGCTGGGCGACCTGGGCGCGACGGTCTGGTGGGAGCGTGACGACCGGTATCCGGCGACGCTGGCCGAGCGGGAGGGGCTGACCCGGGCCGAGTGATCCGCTGCCTGCTGGAGGTGCTCCTGGTGGTGAACACCTGCCCGCGGATCCAGCAACTGGGCCCGGTGCCCGGGCAGGCGCGGCGCGGTTCGCTGCGCACCACTGCGACAGTCAAGGATCGGGGCCAGCTCGACCGGATCCGAGCGCTCCTGGCGAAGGCGGAGTCGACCAACTTTCCGGAGGAAGCCGAGACGTACACGGCGAAGGCCCAGGAACTGATGGCCCGGCACAGCATCGACTATGCGCTGCTGTCGGTCGACGTGGGCGGACGCGACGAGCCAGTCGGGCGTCGGGTCGCTGTCGACAACCCGTATGGGGCGCCGGAGGTGCTCCTGCTCGACGCGGTCGCGCGGGCGAACCGCTGCCGCAGCGTCTGGTCCGGCGAATTCGGGTTCGTCACCGTCCTCGGCTTCCCGTCCGACGTGGACGGTGTCGAGATGCTGTTCACGTCGCCGCTGGTGCAGGCGACCGGCGCGATGGTGGCGGCCGGCTCCCGGCGTGACGCCAGCGGCCGGTCGAGCACCCGGTCGTTCCGGCAGTCCTTCCTCACCGCGTATGCGCAGCGCATCGGCGAACGCCTGACCACGGTGACCAAGGAGACCACCGACGAGGCGACCCGCGACGCGGTGGGCCTGCTGCCCGTGCTCGTCTCCAGGGAGGCGAAGGTGCCGCGTTGGACGCACTTGCCGAGGGCACCGCGGAAGATCTGCGCGAGCCGGCGCCGACCGCAGAGCAGGCGCGTGAGCAGTTGGCGGCCGAACAGGCCGTGAGCCTCGCCCACCTGCGCCGGGTCGAGGCGGGATATTGGGAACGCGATTGGCGCTTCGCCCACCGGGACAACGGCGTCTACCCGGAGAACCATCTGTGGGAAGCGGTCAGCGGCTACCTGGACCTGCTGAAGTAGCGGAGCGGGCGAGCATGGCGCGGACCTCCGCGGCGTCGACGGCGGCGCCGAAGAGTTCGGTGCCCGGTTCGAAATGTCTGCCCTCGGCGAGGGGGCCGGCCGCGACCGGGTCGAAGCCGAGCGCGTCGATGAGATCGGCGACGGTCTTGAGATCGACCGGGTCGTCGCCGGCGATCGCGATGGCCGTGCGCTCGCCGGTGCCGGCGAACGCACGCTCTTCGAGGTCGTGATAGCCGAGGTGGTTGAAGGCCTTGACCACCCGGGAGCCGGGCAGGAACGCCTGGACGATCTCGCTCGACGAGGTGCTCGGGTCGGTGAGGTCGGGACGGTGGCCGTCGACCTCCCACCAGTAGTTCATGGCGTCGATGACGAGCTTGCCGCGCAGCGCGTCCGCGGGGATGGTGCGGTGCTTGCCGAGCGGCAGCGCCAGGATGACCACGTCGGCGCGGGTGGCGGCGTCGTGGGCGGTGGTGGCGACCGCCCCCGGGGTCAGCACCTCGACCGTGAGCGCGATCTGCGCCGGGTCGCCGGACCCGGCGATGAGCACCGGGTGGCCGGCGGCCACGGCGAGCCGGGCGAGCACGGTGCCCACCTTGCCCGCACCGAGGATCCCGATGACGGTCATGCCGCCACCTCCGCTGCGCTCCGGCGTCGGCCTGACCTGGAGGCTGAGCTCATGATGACCGGCTCCTCGCTCCGCTGCGGGGCCGGTCATGCCGCCACCTCCGCTCCGCTGCGGGCCGGTCATGACAGGAGGTCCTTGACCATCGGGATCACCTTGGTGCCGTAGAGCTCGACGGCCCGCAGGCGGGCGCTGATCGGCTGGGCGCCGGCGGTGTAGATGAGGTCGAAACGGCCGACGTCGACGGTGCCGAGCGTCCGGGCGATCTTGCGGGCGACGGTCTCCGGTGCGCCGATGTAGAGGGAGCCGTGCTCGATCTCGGCGTCGAACTCCTGGCGGCGGATCGGCGGCCAGCCGCGCAGGGCGCCGATCCGGTCGCGGATGACCCGGTAGTGCGGCCAGAACACCTCCTTGGCCTCCTCGTCGGTGTCGGCGACGAAGCCCGGCGAGTGCATGCCGACTGGGTGTGCGGTGGTGCCGAGCTGGTCGGCGGCCCGGCGGTACAGCTCGATGTACGGGCCGAAGCGCGAAGGCTGGCCGCCGATGACGGCGAGCATGAGCGGCAGGCCGTACCGGGCGGTCCGCACGACCGACTGCGGCGAGCCGCCGACGCCGACCCAGGTGGCGAGGCGGCCGGACTCGGTCTTCGGGAAGACGTCGGCGTCCACGAGCGGGGCGCGCGTCGTGCCGCTCCAGGTGACCGGCCGCTCGTCGAGCAGCCGCACGAAGAGGTCGATCTTCTCCTCGAAGAGCACGTCGTAGTCGCTCAGGTCGTAGCCGAACAGCGGGAAGGACTCGGTGAAGGAGCCGCGGCCGAGGATGACCTCGGCCCGGCCGTGCGACAACGCGTCGACCGTGGCGAAGCGCTGGTGCACCCGGACCGGGTCGTCCGAGCTGAGCACGGTCACGCCGGACGCGAGCCGGATGCGTGACGTCCGGGTGGCGATGCCGGCGAGCACGGTCTCCGGGGTCGACACGGAGTACTCCGGCCGGTGGTGCTCGCCGAGCGCGATGACGTCGACGCCGAGCTGGTCGGCCAGCACCGCCTCGTCCACGACCTGCCGGATCGCGGCGGCGTAGGAGACCGGTTGGCCGGCGTCGTCCGACGGCACGTCGCCGAAGGTGTCGAGGCCGAACTCGAGATCAGACATGGCTGGGCTCCATCGTGAGCAGTTCCTGGACCCGCGGGGCGACCTCGCGACCGAGCAGCTCGATCGTGCGGGCGCGGGCCTGCAGTGGCAGGTGCATGACGTCGTACTTGAGGTCGAAGCGGCTCAGTCGCAGGTCGCGGGCGGTGGCGGCGATCTTGCGGGCGACGGTCTCGGGGGAGCCGACGAACAGGGCTCCGTGGTCGATCTCGGCCTGGTACCGCTCGCGGGTCGGCGCGTAGAAGCCGCGTTCGCGGGCCAGCGCGGTCACCACCGGCTGCCAATGGCGCCACCAGGTCTCCGCGGCCTCTTCGTCGGTGTCGGCGATCAGGCCGAGCGAGTGCTGCCCGACCGGGAGGGTGGCGTGCCCGAACTGGGCCAGCGCGCGCTGGTAGAGCTCGACGTGGCCGGCGAAGCGTTGTGGCCGGCCGCCGATGATGGCGAGCATGAGCGGCAGTCCGTAGCGGGCGGCGCGGATCACCGAGTTCGGGCTGCCACCGACGCCGATCCAGGTCGGGATGCCGCCCGGGCGCATGCGCGGGTGCAGCCGCTGCTCGACGAGCGGGGCGCGGACCGTGCCGGACCAGGTGACCGGGTCCTCCCGCTGCAGCCGCACGAAGAGGTCGAGCTTCTCCTCGAACAACTGCTCGTAGTCGGCCAGGTCGTAGCCGAACAGCGGGAACGACTCGGTTGCCGACGCGCGGCCGAGGACGATCTGCGCCCGGCCGTTCGACACCGCGTCCAGGGTCGAGAACTCGTGGTAGAGCCGCACGGGGTCGTTGGTGCTGAGCACCGTGACCGACGTGCCGAGGCCGATCCGTTCGGTGGCCGTGGCGATCGCCGCGAGCAGCACGGGTGTCGCCGAGTCGTTGTGGCCGGCACGGTAGTGCTCGCCCACGCTGAACACGTCGAGGCCGACCGACTCCGCGAGCCGCGCATCCTCGACCAGCAGCCGCAGGGTCTCGGCGTCGCTCAGGACGCGGTCGCCGTCGGTGGCCACCTCGCCGAACGAGTTCAGACCCAGCTGGAAGGTCGTCATGTCTCCTCCTGCCCGGGATCCCCGGTAATTGACGTGTCAATTATTGGCACGATATGATTGACGCGTCAATTGGAGGGACCATGACGGACGACACACCCGGGCAGCGGCGGGGACGCCAGCTGCCGACCGTCGATGAGCTGCGGATCTGGCGGGATTTCATCGAGACCGCGGACGCGCTCCGGGGCGAGCTGGCGTCCAGGTTGCAGAGCGAGACGACGCTGTCGACCGGGGATTATTCGGTGCTGCTGGCGCTCAGCGAAGCTCCGGACCAGCGGATGCGTTCCTCGGAGCTGGCCGCGGGCATCGGCTGGGAACGCAGTCGGCTGTCCCACCACCTGGCCCGCATGGAGAAGCGCGCCCTCATCCGTCGCGAGGAGTGCGCCACCGACAACCGGGGCGCCGACGTCGTGCTGGCCCCGGCGGGCGCGACGGCGTTCCGGGGCGCGACGGTGCCGCACCTGCGCGCGATCCGGGAGCTGTTCGTCGACGCGCTCACGCCGGAGCAGCTGGCCGCCGCAGGCGACCTCGCAACCGCCCTACGGGCCCGCCTCACGCAGTGAGGCAGCAGCTCAGAAGTGCTCGCGGAGTTCGGGCAGCAGTTCGAAGGCGAGGAACGGGGCGCCGGTCGGGTCCAGCAGGAAGGCGCCCAGGCCGATGCCCGCGTCGACCGGCCCGGCCATCAGCCGCCCGCCCAGCTCGGCGGCCCTGGCCGCGGTGGCCGCGCAGTCGTCGACCAGGAAGATCGTGCGCCAGTGTGCGGGCGTCCCCGGCGGATAGTGCTCGCCCATTGGGCTCATGCCGCCGACCACCCGGTTCGTGGCGACCCACTCGTGATACTCCTGGTGGGCGCCGGCCGAGCCGGCGCGTTCGGTCCAGCCGAAGACCTTGCCGTAGAAGCTGACCGCAGCGGGCACGTCGGGCGTGACGACCTCGCTCCAGCAGATCGTGTCGGACTCGTTGACGACCTGGGTGCCGGCGAACGTCCCGCGCTGCCACGCGCCGAAGACCGCCCCGGACGCGTCGGTGAAGAGCGCGCTGCGCCCCCGCGCGCCGGCCTGCACCGGTGGCATCAGCACGGTGCCGCCGGCGTCGCCGACCAGGCCGGCGGTCGCCTCGAGGTCCTCGGTCGAGATGTAGCTCAGCCAGGCCGAGGGCCGGCCGGGTGCCGCGGCGAGCCCGGCGACGGCCAGGTCGCGCAGCAGGAACGTGGTGGTCCCGTCGTCGGCCGCGGCGGTCGTCCAGCCGAAGAGGCCGCCGTAGAAGGCCGCGGAGGCAGCGGGATCGGCGCTGGTCAGCACCGTCCAGCACGGTGTCGCGGGGGCGTAGCCACGTACTCGCACCGACAGCTCCTCATCGAGAAATGATCACTCACGATAGGAAAAAAGGTCTGACCTTAGATCATCCGAAGGGCCATGAATACCCTGGTTCCGTGGCTGATGAGACGGCTGATGAGACGGCTGACGAGATCCCGGTCAGGCTGGACCCGGGCCGCGCGCAGATCCGTGACGCGGCGACCATGCGCGCGCTGGCGCACCCGGCGAGGATTGCGATCCTCGACCGGCTCTTCGACGGGGGCGAGCCGGCGACCGCGACCGAGCTGGCCGAGGTCTGCGGGCTGTCGCCCAGCGCGACCAGCTATCACCTGCGGGAGCTGGCCAAGGTCAACCTGATCGAGCAGGCGCCGAGCCGCGGCGACGGGCGGGAGCGGGTCTGGCGCAGCCAGCTGCAGGGGCTCAACATCGAGGCCGGCCCCGAGGGCGGCGCGGCGGAGAGGGCCGCCGACCGCGAGCTGTCGACGATGTTCCTGGAGATCGAGGACGCCCGGGCCCGAGCGTGGCTGGCCCGTCAAGATCAGGAGCCCTACGAGTGGTACACGGCCGCGACCTCGGCCGACATGCAGATCCAGGTGACCGCGGACGAGCTGCGGGAGCTCAACAACCAGGTGCTCGCGCTGTTCCAGCAGTACGCCAGATCGCGCCGCGTCGATCCGCCCGAGGGGTCCCGCCAGGTGAACGTGACGTACCGGACCTTTCCCCGTACATAGGACGGCCCTCTGGCGATCTAGAGATGTGAAGGATTATTTTCGAAGCATGTCCTTCACATCTGCTCGTGACGTGTACCTGCTCGCGGTCACGCGGGGTGTCTCGTTCCTCGGGGACTTCCTGGCCGCGACCGCGATCCTGCTGGCGCTGCAGGAGCGCGGGGCCGGCGGACCGGCCGTCGCCGCCGTGCTCATCGCGTCGGTGATCCCGGTCGTCGTGCTCGCCCCGCTGGTCGGGCGGCTCGTGGACCGGGTCGACAGCCGGGTGCTGCTGACGACCGTCGGCCTCGCCCAGGCTGCCTGTTGCGCCGCGATGGCGCTCACCGCCAGCACCTGGCTGCTCATCGCGTTGGTCGCGCTGCTCGCCGCGGGGGTGGCGGTGACAACCCCGACGTTCAACGCGCTGCTGCCCGACATGGCCGGGCCCGACGGCGTCGGCCGGGCGATGGCGATCGGGCAGACCGCCAACTCGGTCGGCGCCCTCGCCGGCCCGGCCCTCGCCGGCCTGCTCGTCGGGGCGTTCGGCCTGCGCGTCCCGCTGCTGATCGACGCCGCCACCTACCTCGCCGTCGTCGTCGCGGGGCTGCTGCTGCACACCCGCCGGAAGGCGGCGGCGTCCGCTGTGCCGGGCGCTGGTCGTGCACCATGGAACATCCGCAGCGACAGATTCCTGCTGGCACTGGTGTGCCTGGTCGGGGCCGTCGTGCTCACGCTCAACGTCAACATGGTCGTCGGCGTGTTCTACATCCGGGGGACGCTCGGCGGCAGTCCGGCCGAGTTCGGGCTGGTCGAGGCCGCCTGGATGGCCGGCATGCTGGCCGGCGGGTGGCTCGCCGCGGCCCGCACCCGCGACGACGGCCAACTCGGGCGCATCCTGGTCCTGCTGCACCTGACGACGGCGGCGGTCGTGCTGCTGTCGGGCTTCGCCGGCGCGGTGCTGATGCTCTACCCGCTGTGGCTGCTCGGCGGGGCGATGAACGGCGCGGAGAACAACTTCCTCGGCGTCATCTCCGCCCGGCGCGTCCCCGCCGCGGTGCGCGGCGCGTTCTTCGCCCGCATCGGCGCCGTGGTCAACGCCGCCAACCTGATCGGCTACGCCGCCGGTGGCGTGCTCGTCGACCGCTTCGAGCCCCGGCACATCGTCATCGCCTGCGGCGTGGCCGGCCTGCTCTCCGTCGCGGTCTTCGGCGGCTGGATGTGGCGGGTCAGTGCGGCGACTGGGTCAGCAGCTGCTTCGTCACTTCCCGGCACGTCTTCGTCCCGTAGTCCTTCCCCAGTGTGCTCGGGTAGTGCGCCATGATCCCGATCGTCCACCCGTCGCCGACGGCCATGCACGCGATGTGCCACTGGCCGTCGTCGCGGGCCAGCCAGCCGTTCTTGATCGCGGTCGTCTTCTGCACGTCCGCCGGCAGCACCTCGATCGGCCCGAACCGTCCCGGCCCGCGCACGTTGCGCATCTCGTTGAGCAGCCAGCCGGTCCACTTCGGTCCCGCCGCCCGGCCGTCGCCGATGCACTTGGCCAGCCGGGCCACGTCCCGCGCCGACATCTGCGTGAGGCTCCACGAGTTCTGGGTGCCCTTGGTCTCGGTCAGCCCGCAGGTCGTGATCATGCGCTTGATCGAGGTCAGGTTGCCGTTCTGGACGTGATACTTGAACGTGTTCTCCGTCTCGGAGTCCCGGATCATGCGCGACAGCTCCTGCAGCGCGGCGGCCGCGGGCTGCTTGTTCTGCTCCGCCTGCCGCCGCAGCCAGTCCGCCGCCACCCACGCCTTGGCCATGCTGGCGGTGTCGCTCGTCGTGTACGGCGTCGACCCGTACAACTTGTCTTCCTTCAGGTCGTAATACGCCCACGACCAGAAGCCCTTGACGTTCATCGTCACCGGCTGCGTCGGTGTGAACAGCGGCCCGCTGGCACTCGGGCTCGGCGCTGGGCTCGGGCCTTCCGTTGCCGCGTCGGTCGCCGCAGCCTGCTGCTGCTGGGCGTTTTGCGGCTTTTGCTCGGAAGGCGTGCTGCAGCCAGCCAAGACGATGGCGCAGACCAGCACTGCGAGGGGGCGTCGCACCCCACGAGAGTACGCGCTGTGACAATGGCCGCCCCGCCCGCTTGAGCGACGAATCCTGGGGCACCATGGCGGTGTGCCTGCACTGCAGCGGCCCCGCGTCGGCCACATCCAGTTCCTGAACTGCCTGCCGCTCTACTGGGGCCTCATGCGCTCGGGCGCGCTGATCGACGTCGACCTGCACAAGGATTCCCCCGAGCGGCTGAGCGCCGCCCTCGTCGCCGGCGACCTCGACGTCGGCCCGATCACGCTGGTCGAATACCTGCGCAACGCCTCCGACCTGCTGCTCCTGCCGGACATCGCGGTCGGCAGCGACGGCCCCGTCCTCTCGGTCAACCTGGTCTCGACGGTGCCGCTGTCGTCGCTGTCCGGCCGTCGCGTCGCCCTGGGCGCCACGTCGCGGACCGGGGTCATGCTCGCGCAGATGTACCTGGAGTCGAAGATCGGCGTCACACCCACGTACTTCCAGAGCCCGCCCGACCTTGCCCGCATGCTCGACGAGGCGGACGCGGCCGTGATCATCGGTGACGTGGCGCTGCGGGCCCTGCACGACGCCCCGCAGCACGGCTGGACCGTCACGGACCTCGGTCAGGCCTGGCGGGACTGGACCGGGCTGCCGATGGTCTTCGCCGCGTGGGGGGTCCGGCGGTCCTTCGCGGAGGCCCACCCCGGCCTGGTCAAGGACGTGCACCAGGCGTTCCTGCGGTCCAAGGACCTCTGCCTGACGGAGCTGGACGAGGTCGCCGAGGCGGCGGCGCGCTGGGAGACCCTCTCGGCGGCGACGCTGGCGCACTACTTCCGGGTGCTGGACTTCTCGCTCGGGGATCGTCAGGTGGCGGGGATTCGCGAGTTCGCCCGCCGGGCGGCTGAGCGGGGTGCTGTTCCGGCGCTGCCGCCGGCCGGGCCTGAGTTCTTCGTGGGTTGACCGAGGGGGACACGCTCACCGAAAGATTACTTTTTCGGATGTGCTAGTGTCAGGGAAGCAGGGCGAAGACACGACGTCGGTTCCGTGCCAGTGGACGCGGCTCCTACGCCTGCAACTGCCGGGTCACGCTGGAGCAGATGTCGGCGCCGTAATTCATGCCCTTCGACGTCGGGTACACCGTCAACACGCTGAGCACCCAGTCGGTGCCGATCGCCATGCAGTTGACGTGCCACTTGCCGTCGCTCCGGGCGATCCAGCCGTTCTTCACCGCCGTCGACGCCTTCTCCGTGGCCGGCAGCGCGGGCACCACCCCGAACTCCTGGCTGCTGCTGACGTTGCGCATCTCGTTGAGGACCCAGTCGGTCCACTTGGCACCGGCCGCGCGCCCGTCGCCGATGCACGCGCCCATGCGGGCGGCGTCGCGGGCCGAGACCATGGTGCTGGCCCAGTCGACGAAGGCCTTGCTGTCGGTGAGCCCGCACATCTGCACCAGCCGGGTGATGCTGGCCGAGCGCCCGTTGAGCCCCCAGAAGTACGACGCCGCCGTGTTGTCGCTGTTGCGGATCATCGAGGTGAGCTGGCGCAGGTTCGAGGTGCTGGGGTTCGGGGTGCGGCGCAGGTAGTCCGCGGCCAGCCAGGCCTTGATCATCGAGGCGGTGCGCTGGGTGGTGGCGGCATTGGTGGAGCCGGCCATCGCGCCGGTGCGGCGGTCGAGCACGGTCCAGGACCAGAAGCCGGTGGCGTTGACCGCGACCGGGGCTGGGTGCAGCAGCGCCGGCGGGAGGCTCGGAGCCGCGGGCGCGGCCGGTGCGGCCTTGCGGGTGGCTTCGGCCGTCGGTGACGCGGGCGCACTGACGGCGGCCGGGGCGGCGGCGCTGGAGCCGTGATCGTCCAGCATCTCGCTGCCCCACACGTAGGGCACGCCGACCATCACTGCGACGGCGAACAAAATGAACACGGTGAATCCGACGCGCTTGCGCATGGGTCGGTGGTCCCTCCCTGGCGGTCGCACCCATTGCATCGACCGCTGGTCATGAGCAGGTGTTGCCGGTGTTACCACCACGTAAGCGATCAGGGGGTGACGCCTCGTGATGATCCTGGACAGTCTCCCCTTCCAACGCATTCGCCGCAGCCCGGACGCACTCAAAAGTCGCTGGTAGTTGCCTCGAAGGATGTGACACCTTCTTGCAGGAGAGGTTGGATGCTGTAACACTGAGGGGGTGTACGGCAACGACTTCGCCCCGCTCCTTGAGCAGGTGGACAGCGCCGAGCGGGACCTCCAGCAGGCCGCCGGCCGTGATGTGGCGGCCGGATCCGACCTCCAGGGCTACTTCGACACGATCGTCGCGGCCGACCAGAAGATCGAGCCGCGGGACTGGATGCCGGAGGCGTACCGCAAGACGCTGATCCGGCAGATCGCGCAGCACGCGCACTCGGAGATCATCGGCATGCAGCCGGAGGGCAACTGGATCTCTCGCGCGCCGTCGTTGAAGCGCAAGGCGATCCTGCTCGCCAAGGTCCAGGACGAGGCCGGGCACGGGCTGTATCTCTACGCCGCCGCGGAAACGCTCGGCATCTCCCGCGACGAGCTGGTCGAGATGCTGATCGACGGCCGGCAGAAGTACAGCTCGATCTTCAACTACCCGACGCTGACCTGGGCGGACGTCGGCGCGATCGGGTGGCTGGTCGACGGCGCCGCGATCGTCAACCAGGTGCCGCTGTGCCGGTGCTCCTACGGGCCGTATGCGCGGGCGATGATCCGCGTGTGCAAGGAGGAGTCGTTCCACCAGCGGCAGGGGTTCGAGATCCTGCACACGCTGTCGCACGGGACCCCGGAGCAGAAGGCGATGGCGCAGGACGCCGTCGACCGGTGGTGGTATCCGTCGCTCGCCATGTTCGGGCCGCCCGACGGCGATTCGACGCACTCCGAGCGGTCGATGGCCTGGAAGATCAAGCGGTTCACCAACGACGAGCTGCGGCAGCGGTTCGTCGACATGTGCGTGCAGCAGGCCGGCATCCTCGACCTGCGGATTCCCGACCCTGACCTGCGCTGGGACGAGGCACGCGGGCAGCACGACTACACCCAGCCCGACTACGACGAGCTGATGCGGGTGATCAAGGGCGACGGCCCGTGCAACCAGGAGCGGATGGAGCACCGGCGGCGGGCGCACACGGACGGTGCCTGGGTGCGCGAGGCCGCCCGTACATACGCTGAAAAAAGGGCAAACAATGCTGTTTGAGGTATTCGTCCGGCCGCGTCGTGGACTGTCACACGCCCACGTCGGCAGCCTGCACGCGCCCGACGCCGAGATGGCGCTGCGCAACGCCCGTGACGTCTACACCCGCCGCCAGGAGGGCGTGTCGATCTGGGTCGTCCCGGCCGCGGAGATCACCGCCAGCAGCCCCGACGAGAAGGACGCGTTCTTCGCTCCCGCCGCCGACAAGGTGTACCGGCACCCGACGTTCTACGACGTCCCGGAAGGCGCGGCACACATATGAGCCACGTCGGTTACGTGCTGGGCCTTGCCGACGACGCGCTGGTCGCCGCGCAGCGGCTCGGCGAATGGTGCTCCCGCGCGCCGGAGATGGAAGAGGACATCGCGCTGGCGAACATCGCCCTCGACCAGCTCGGCGTGGCCAGGCTGCTGCTGACCTACGCCGGCGAGCTCGAAGGCGCCGGCCGCACCGAGGACGACCTGGCATATCTGCGCTCCGAGCAGGAGTTCCGCAACGTTCGGCTGGTCGAGCTGGACAACGGCGACTTCGCGGTCACCATGGCCAAGCTGCTGTTCCTGTCGATCTACCAGCGGCTGCTCTACGACCGGTCGATCGGCGTCGGGGACGAGCGGATCGCCGCCGTCGCCGCGAAGGCGCGCAAGGAGTCGGCGTATCACGTCGACCACAGCTCCCGGTGGGTCGTGCGGCTCGGCGACGGCACCGAGGAGTCGCACCGGCGCATGCAGGCCGCGGTCGACCTGGTGTGGCCGTACACGGACCAGCTGTTCGAGGTGGATCCGGACGTGCACGCACTGGGCCTCGCGGGGGTCATCGTCGACCCGTCGACGCTGCGGCCGGCGTGGCTGGCGGCGGTCGACGCCGTCCTCACCGAGGCGACGCTGACCAGGCCGGCTGCGGGGTCGCCAGTGGCCAAGCGGGGCGAGCACACCGAGGCGCTGGCGAAGCTGCTCGCCGAGATGCAGGTGCTGCACCGCGCACACCCGGGAGCCCGCTGGTGACGCTCTTCGACGTGGTCGCCGCCGTCAAGGACCCGGAGCTGCGGGTGCTCAACCTCGCCGAGCTCGGCATCCTCCGCGATGTCGCGGTCGACGGCGACGCCGTCACGGTGACGATCACCCCGACCTATTCCGGCTGCCCCGCCATGGACCTGATCCGCGCCGACATCGAGTCCGCCCTGCACGAGGCGGGCGTGTCCGAGATCTCCGTCAAGACCGTCCTCGACCCGCCGTGGTCGACCGACATGATCACGGAAGAGGGCCGGTCGAAGCTCGCCGCGGCCGGGATCGCACCACCGGGTCGCGTCTTCGTCACGCTGTCGGTGCGCTGCCCCCGCTGCGGGTCGCCGGCGACCGAGCAGCTGTCCCGGTTCGGCTCGACCGCGTGCAAGTCCCTGTGGCGCTGCACGTCCTGCCTCGAACCCTTCGACGCGGTGAAGGCGATATGACGACCCCGCTCAAGCTGCGCCGCCCCACGTTCCAGCGACTGGCCGTGGTGGACGTCGAGCCGCTCACCGACGACTCGGTCGTGGTGACCTTCGACGTGCCGGCCGGGCAGCGCGCCGCGTTCGCGTTCCAGGCCGGGCAACACCTCACCGTCCGTCGCTGGGACGGCGACACCGAGATCCGCCGGTCGTACTCCATCTGCTCGACCCCGTCACGGCTGGCCGCCGAGGGGGTCCTGCGGGTCGGGATCAGGGCGGTGCCCGGCGGGGCGTTCTCGTCCTACGCCGTCGCCGGCCTCTGCCCGGGCGACGAACTCGACGTCATGCCCCCGCTCGGCCACTTCACCAGCGCGTTCGACCCGTCCCGGACCAGGCACTACGCCGCGCTCGTCGCCGGCTCCGGGATCACGCCGGTGCTGTCGCTCGTCGGGGCGGCCCTCGAGGTGGAGCCGTCGAGCCGCTTCACCGTCGTCTACGGCAACCGCGCCGCCGGCACCGTCATGTTCGCCGAGGAGCTCGCCGACCTCAAGGACCTGCACCGGGAGCGGTTGCACATCGTCCACGTGCTCTCCCGCGAGGCGCAGGAGTCGGCGCTGCTGTCCGGGCGCCTCGACGAGCAGCGGGTCGGCGCGATCCTCGACACGCTGGTGCCGGCGGGCACCGTGGACGAGTGGTTCCTGTGCGGGCCGCACGGCATGGTCCTGGACGCCCGGGTCGCGCTGAGCCTGCGGGGCGTGACGGACGACGCCGTGCACACTGAGTTGTTCCATGTGGCCGAGGTACCGGCATCGCCCGCGCCGCCGTTTGCCGGCACTTCGGGTGTGACGGTGGATATCGTCCTGGAAGGCCGCACCTCCCGCATCTCGATGGCTGCCGATGAGCGGATCCTCGACGCGGCGCTGCGGCAGCGGCCCGAGCTGCCGTACGCGTGCAAGGGCGGGGTCTGCTCGACCTGCCGCGCTCGCATTGTGGAAGGTGAGGTCTCCATGGCGCGCAACTTCGCGCTGGAGCCGGACGAGGTCGCCGCCGGCTATGTCCTCACCTGTCAGGCCCTGCCGATCACGGACAAGGTCGTGGTGGACTACGACGCATGAGGCTTGGGGTTGGTCCAATCCGGCGGGGCGGTTGCTCCGAATGAGCGATATGAGACCCGAATACGAGGAGCTGCCCACCCAGCGGCTCGTCGCCGTGCCGACCCCGCAGCGGCGCGTCGACGCCGACGAGCTGCTGAGCCGGGTGGCCCGGGGCGACGAGCGGGCCTTCGCCGAGCTCTATGACCTGCTGTCGCCGCGCGTGTACGGGCTGATCCGCCGGGTCCTGCGCGACCCCGCCCAGTCCGAGGAGGTCGCGCAGGAGGTCATGGTCGAGGTGTGGCGCAACGCCGGCCGCTTCGACGGCACCCGCGGCTCCGCGACGGCATGGGTCTTCACGATCGCCCACCGCCGGGCCGTCGACCGGGTCCGGGCCGAGCAGGCCAGCAACGACCGGGCCCAGCGGGTGGCCGCGAGCAGCGTCGAAACCCCGTACGACGACGTGGTCGAGACCGCCACCGCCCGCATCGAGCAGCAGCAGGTCCGCCGTTGTCTCGACGGCCTCACCGACCTGCAGCGCGAGGCGATCACCCTCGCCTACTACAACGGCAACAGCTACCGCGAAGTCGCCGACCTGCTCGGCGCCGCCCTGCCGACCATCAAGACACGCATGCGTGACGGGCTGATCCGGATGCGGGACTGCTTGGGAGTGGCGTTCTGATGGCCGAGACGGTGGACATCCACGCGTTGGCGGGCGCCTACGCGCTCGACGCGGTCGACGACCTGGAACGGGCCGCGTTCGACCGGCACCTGCGCGAATGCGGCGCGTGCGCGGTCGAGGTCGCCGAGCTGCGGGAGACCGCGTCCTGGCTGACCCACGCGGTCGCCGCGCCGCCGCCGCCACGGCTGCGGGACGCGGTGCTGGCGGAGATCGGCCGCACCGCTCAGGAACGCCCCAAGCGCGGTGCCGTGGGTGGCGGGCGGTCCCAGCGGTCCCGGCTGCTGCGCTGGACCGTCGGCGCGGTGGCGGCGGCAGTGCTGGCCGTCGGGGTGGGCGTCGGGACGTGGACGATCGCGCAGAACGGGGTGCAGCAGGAGAACGCGCGAATCGACGCGGTGCTCGCCGCCCCGGACGCCCGCCTGGTCTCCTCCGAGATGGCGGGCGGCCGGGTGACGCTGATCGTGTCGCCGTCCCGGAACGCCGCGGTGGCGGTCCTGGACGGCCTCGAGGACCCTGGGGCCGACAAGGACTACCAGCTGTGGATGATCGGCGATGCCGGTCCGAAGGATGTCGGCGTCATCCCGGGCGGGACGGGCCGTAAATACATCAACGGCCTCGCCCCTTCCTTCGGCGTCACCAAGGAGCGCGAGGGCGGCGCAGACAAGCCTTCCGAGCCGCTCGTGGGTCAGATCAAGCTGTGAGTGCGGCCTCGATCGCGGCCTGGTCCTCCGGGGTGGGGACCCAGGATCCGGCCGCGACGTTGGCCGTGACCTGCTCGGCGCTGGTGGCACCGGCGATCACGCTGGCGACCGCCGGCCGGGCGGCCAGGCCACCGATGGCGACCGCGAGGAGGTCGACGCCGCGCTCCTGGCCGACCGCCTCGAGGCGCTCGATCGTGTCCCAGGGCGCGCCGGCCAGGACCTTGTCGAAGCCGTCCCGGGCCAGTCGGGTGCCCTTCGGGGCGGCCTCGCCGCGCCGGTACTTGCCGGTCAGCAGCCCGTGCGCGAGCGGGAAGAACGGCAGCAGCCCCACCCCGTAGTGCTCCAGGGCCGGCACCAGGTCCTTCTCGACGCTTCGCTCCAGCAGCGAGTAGGAGTTCTGGGCGCTGACGAACGGCGTCGTTCCGTGCGTCCGCGCGGTCCACGCGGCGTCCGCGGCCTGCCAGCCGGAGAAGTTCGAGTGTCCGATATATCTGACTTTTCCGGCCTGTACCAGCGCGTTCAGGGCGTCGAGGGTTTCCTCGATCGGCGTGTTCGGGTCCGGGGCGTGCAGCTGGTACAGGTCGATGTAGTCGGTCTTCAGGCGCCACAGCGACGCCTCGACGGCCTTCGCGACGTATCGCCGGCCGCCCCTCGCGCCCCAGTCCGGACCGTTCGAGCCCCGCGCGTCCATCCCGAACTTGGTGGCGACGATGACCTCGTCGCGCCGCTTGCCCAGCGCCCTGCCCAGCGCCTCCTCCGAGGCGCCCGGGGTCGCGCCGTAGATGTCGGCCGTGTCGAACAGGGTCACGCCGAGATCGATCGCGGCGTGGACGACCTCCGCCGCGCGGTCCGCGTCGATGCGACCGCCGAAGTTGTTGCATCCGATGCCGACGACGGAGACGGTGAGGCCCGAGGCGCCGAGGCGCCGATAGCGCATGTCAGTCACTTGGTGATCCTAGGCACCACAGATCGCGGGGCCCTGCCGCGCGCGGTGTGATCCCACGTAGTCTCGATGACGTGACGGACACACCGGTGATCAGCGACATCCTGCAGCGGGCGGCCGACGGTGGGCGGATCAGCGCGGAAGAGGCGCTGCTGCTCTACACCGACGCCCCGTTCCACCCGCTGGGTGAGGCGGCGGACACGGTGCGCCGCCGGCGATACCCGGACAACATCGTCACGTACCTCATCGACCGCAACATCAATTACACGAACGTCTGCGTGACGGCGTGCAAGTTCTGCGCCTTCTACCGGGCGCCGAAGCACGCCGAGGGCTGGACCCACGGCACCGAGGAGATCCTGCACCGCTGCCAGGAGGCCGTCGACCTCGGCGCGACCCAGGTGATGCTGCAGGGCGGCCACCACCCGGACTACGGCGTCGAGTACTACGAGCAGCTGTTCTCCGCGGTCAAGCAGGCCTTCCCCACCCTGGTGATCCACTCGATCGGCCCGTCCGAGGTCCTGCACATGGCCAAGGTCTCCGGTGTCTCCATCGAGGAGGCGATCCTCCGGATCAAGGCCGCCGGCCTCGCCTCCATCGCCGGCGCCGGCGCCGAGATGCTGCCCGAGCGCCCCCGCAAGGCGATCGCCCCGCTCAAGGAGTCCGGTGAGCGCTGGCTGGAGGTCATGACCCAGGCCCACCGCCTCGGCGTCTCCTCGACCGCGACGATGATGATGGGCACCGGCGAGACCAACGCCGAGCGCATCGAGCACCTGCGCATGATCCGCGACGTGCAGGACAAGGCCGTTGCCAACGGCTACACCGCTTCAGCGGATCTCGAGGGCACGGTCGGCGGCTTCCGGTCGTTCATCCCGTGGACGTACCAGCCGGAGAACAACCACCTGAAGGGCCGCACCCAGGCGACCAGCCTCGAATACCTGCGGATCGTCGCGGTCGCCCGGCTGTTCTTCGACAACATCGCCCACCTGCAGTCCTCGTGGCTCACCACGGGCAAGGACGTCGGCCAGGTGTCACTGCACCTCGGCGTCGACGACCTCGGCTCGATCATGCTGGAGGAGAACGTCATCTCCTCCGCCGGCGCCCGCCACCGCTCCCGCCTCACCGAGCTGGTCCAGATGATCCGCGACTCGGACCGCATCCCGGCGCAGCGGGACACCCAGTACCGCCACCTGCAGGTCCACTGGACCCCCGCCGACGACCCCACGGACGACCGCGTGCAGTCACACTTCTCCTCGATCGCCATCCCCGGCGGCGGCGCCGGCCGCTCCATCCCGCTGACGCCGGTGTCGTCATGAGCCGCGCCTCGCTGGACAAGCAGCCGCACGAGGTAGCCGCGATGTTCGACGGCGTGGCCAAGCGGTACGACCTCACCAACACGGTCATCTCAGGCGGCCAGGACCGCATCTGGCGCCGCGAGACCAGGCTCGCCCTCGGCCTCAAGCCCGGCGAACGCGTCCTCGACCTCGGCGCCGGCACCGGCGTCTCCACCGAGGAACTCGCCAAGTCCGGCGCCCAGGCCGTCGGCCTCGACCTCTCCATCGGCATGCTCCAGGCCGGCCACGCGAAGCGCCCCGCGGTCCCCCTGATCGCCGGCGACGCCCTCGCCCTGCCCTTCGCCGACGAAACCTTCGACGCGATCACCATCTCCTTCGCCCTGCGCAACATCGTCGACACCGACGCCGCGCTCCGCGAGATGGCCCGCGTCACGAAGCCCGGCGGCCGCCTGGTCATCTGCGAGTTCAGCCACCCGACGTGGCGCCCCTTCCGCGGCGCCTACCTCGGCTACCTGGTCAAGGCCATTCCCCAGGTCGCGAAGCGCGTCTCCAGCAACCCTGACGCCTACGTGTACCTGGCCGAATCCATCCGTGCCTGGCCCGACCAGGAGGGCCTGGCCGCCCGCGTCACCGCCAACGGCTGGCGCAAGGTCGCCTGGCGCAACCTCACCGGCGGCGTGGTGGCCCTGCACCGAGGCTTCCGCATCTAAGGCATCGTGTGGCGTCATCCCGGCAGCGCCCCGGACTGCCGAGATCCGTGCCGTCAACCGCACGTTCGTCGCAAAACGGACCGTTGCGCGGCGCATGATCGGCGGCTCCTACCCGTCCGGCGCCGCAGCAGTCGGCGTGACGGCAGCGGGTGATCTCGCGGAGCCGACCAGGTTGCTGTGTGGACGATCGAAAGCGTCCTTCGATCACGCCGTGAAGATCGAATCAGCGCTTGGCGCCGGTCGGCGTTCCAGGATGCGGGCTGTGTGATCTTGCCGCCTTGATCGAAGGCCGGCCGTGGTCGCCCGGACAACCAGCCCGCGCCTTCGATTATCGGGTAGATCCACTCTGGGAGCAGAGGAAGCTCGCAAAAGAGCCCTATCCGGACATCGGGAGCGTCGAATCGAGTGCTCCTGGGCACCTCACGCCGAATCGCAGCCGCCTGGGCGGCCAGTCTGGAGTCTTCGCTGCGCGGCACCGCCTGACGGCGGCCAGATCCGTCCTTGGATTACGAGGACCTGAGGGGGTGGAGCGGCACCCGGAGCGACCGGCGAGCGACTGGCAGCAGGCAGGTCGCTGCCGCGCGCCGGCTGGCCGCGCCCGGGCCGTGGCCCCCCACCACCGACTGGCGCGAACGTGGCTGAGGTGCGAGGCGAGCGAAGATTTTTGCGGCGAAAATCACCTCCTGGCCCGTCGCGGCTCCAACAAGCGGCGTGCCGATGTGGCCCACCCGGCCATAATCCCGTGCGGTCTCGGTTGTTGGGCTGCCGGAATCGTTCGGGATCCGATCACGACCTGCGCCGTAGACCGCTGGGCGGACGTGGCGATGCGGCTGCGGTGGGAGGTCGGGTCAATGGTGCCGGGCGCCAGGCAGCGATCTTCGCTGCGGGGTCGTGCCCGTCGTGCTAGCCGGCTGAAGATGCCGCGCCGAGTGCCCCGAAGTGGGCGGCGTGCCGATGTTGCCCTGCCCGACGATGATCCCGTGCGGTCTTGGTGGCTGGGGCTGCCGGAACCCGTTCGGGATCACGACCAGCGCCGTCCGACCCGTCCGAGCGGTGCCGTCTGACCAGCGCCGTCTGACCAGCGCCGTCCGACCCGTCCGAGCGGTGCCGTCCGACCGGCGCCGTCCGACCGGCGCCGTCCGACCAGCGCCGTCTGACCAGCGCCGTCCGACCCGTCCGAGCGGTGCCGTCCGACCCGGGTCGTCTGACCAGCGCCGTCCGAGCGGGTGCCGTCAGGGCTGCGTCGTCTGACCAGGGTGCCGTCTGAACAGCGCCGTCTGACCAGCGCCCCCGGTGGGCGCGGGCAGGTGAGTGCGGGCCGGCGGGCGCCGGGGTTGCGGTCGGGGGCGGGCGGGGTGCCGGATGAGGTCTTCGGTGGAGCGACGCCCGCCACAGCGACGCCTCCCAGAGCAACGCCTCCCAGAGCAACGCTCTCCAGACCACCGCCAGCCAGATCACCGTCGGCCGGGCCGCCGCTAGCCGGGCCGCCGCTAGCCGGGCCGCCGCTGGCCGAGCCGCCGTCGGCTGGACCGACGATCGCCAGAGCGGTGCCCGCCGGAGTGACGCTCGCGAGCGCGACGACAGCATCGTGCTCACCAGCGGACCGGGGTCAAGCGGTCCAGGTGTTGCCGCAGCTCCGCGACCAGGTCCGACGGCCGGGTTGTCAGGTCGTTCCAGGTGTAGCTGACGACCGTCCAGCCCGCCGCGGCGAGACGGGTGTGCCGGTTTCGCAGCGGGGTGGACGGCTCCAGCTCCTCGATCCCGAGCTCGATCACCAGTTTCGCCTCGGGGAACACCATGTCGCCGAGGCCGATCAGCCCCCACCGGTCGCTGATCGGCTCCTGTGGGGACCAGCCCCAGATCCCGGCCCGCTGCAGGAGCCGGCCGGCCAGTTGCTGGGCGGAGGTGCGGTTGCCCATGGCGACGGACCGGATCAGGCGGACCAGCCGCGGGGTGCCGTGCCGGCCGGTGGCGTCGCGGATGCGGGTGGCCAGGTCGGGCATGGTCGTCCAGCACTCCTGCAGCGCGGTGGTGAGCAGGGCGGTGGCCGTGCCGTCGGGCAGGAGGCGGGCGCAGTCGTAGACGGTGCGCTCGGCAGTGGTGACGCGTCTGTCGTCGACAACGCAGATGTCGGTCTCCGGCACCTCCCGCGTCAGGACGTGCACGTGCCGGATCCGGGGTCTGCGGGCCTCGAACGCCACGAAGGTCTCGGTGCTCGGCACGTCCCAGCCGTGCCAGCGGGCGGCGGAAGGGCCGGCGAGCACGGCGCTCGGAAGGGCGAGCTGGGCGGCGACGTCGCGCAGGCGTGGGGTGACCGGCAGTCCACGGTCGGCGAAGACGTCGCGGAGGATCGGCGTCCAGTCGCCGGTCTGCAGTTTGGTCCTGATCCGCGGACTCGTATATCCGCAGCTCAGCGCCTGTGTACGAGTAAAAAGTCCGCGTTGGTCCGCGGCGTGTGCGTCGAGCCGGTCACGGTCCGGCTGCCCGGGGTTCATGATGTCCGAGGATTGTCATGCCCGAGCCGACTGTCGACGCACAACAATTTTCTGTGGATAACCCAGCGCCATGATCGCCACTTGTCGCGTGTCGGGGCCGACCGACCGCTGCCCTGTCGTCCGATTTGTGGATCTAGGTGACCGCTCGGGTGACAACTTAGGGTCGCCTAACCGACAGACGGCCTCTTCGCGGTTCTAGACTCGCACCAGAGTGACTTTGTGAAGACTTTCACGAGCCGGAAACCACCGGTCAGCGTGACGAAAGGGCAGGAGGTGACGGCTGTGACCGACACTCAAAACGATGCGGATGTCATCGTCGTCGGCGCGGGGCCCGGCGGGTCGACCGCCGCGTTCCACCTGGCCCGGCACGGGCTGCGGGTGCTGTTGCTGGAGAAGACCGAGTTCCCCCGGGAAAAGGTCTGCGGCGACGGTCTGACCCCCCGTGCGGTCAAGCAGCTGATCAAGATGGGCATCGACACCACCGAGGACAAGGGCTGGCTGCACAACCGTGGCCTGCGGGTCATCGGCGGTGGCATCCGGCTCGAGCTCGACTGGCCCGACCTCGCGAGCTACCCCGACTACGGGCTGACCCGCACCCGCATGGACTTCGACGACATGCTGGCGACCGCGGCGACCGCCGCCGGCGCGACCCTGCGCACGGGCACGCCGGTCACAGGCCCGATCCTGGACCGCACAGGCCGGGTGGTCGGCGTGACCGCGACCGGACCCGGCAAGGAGCCGCTGGAGTTCCGGGCACCGCTGGTCATCGCGGCCGACGGGGTCTCGGGCCGGTTCGCGCTCGCGCTGGGCATCGCCAAGCGCGAGGACCGGCCGATGGGCGTCGCGGTCCGGCAATACTTCCGCAGCGAGTTCCGGCACGACGACGACTACCTGGAGTCGTGGCTGGAGCTGCGCAGCCGGGAGTCCGGCGACAAGCTGCTGCCCGGCTATGGCTGGATCTTCGGGCTCGGCGACGGCCGGGTCAACGTGGGCCTCGGCGTGCTCAACAGCAGCGTGGCGTATGGCAAGACCAACTACAAGACGCTGCTCTCCGACTGGGTCGACAACACGCCGGCGGAGTGGGGTCTGTCGGACCCCGCCAACGCCGAAGGCAAGCCGCAGGGCGCCGCGTTGCCGATGGGCTTCAACCGGGTGCCGCACTACACCCGGGGTGTCCTCCTGGTGGGCGACACCGGCGGCATGGTCAACCCGTTCAATGGTGAGGGCATCGCCTACGCCATGGAGTCCGGCGAGCTGGCGGCGGAGATCGCCATCCAGGCCCTCGCCCGCCCGCAGGGCACCGCCCGGGAGCGGGTGCTCGCCAACTACCCCACCGAGCTCAAGGCGCGCTACGGCGGCTACTACCGGCTCGGCAACATCTTCGTGAAGCTCATCGGCAATCCGCAGGTGATGCGGATGGCCACCAAGCACGGCATGCCACACCCGATGCTCATGCGGTTCGTGCTGAAGCTTCTCGCCAACCTCACGGACCCGCGTGGCGGCGACGCCATGGACCGTGTGATCAACGCGATGACCCGCATAGCACCCGCGGCCTGACAAACACGGGCATAACCCGGAAACCACAACTGACCAGCCAAAAGCACAGCCCCGGACGAAGCGGTCCGGACATCACCGAATAGTGTTAAACCGCATACAGCTTGAGTGGTCCCCAGGGGCGGCAGCCCCGCCGGGCTCGCCGAAAGGACGGAGCAGCACAGTGTCGCTCGCGCCGTACGTACCTATCCTCGGACTCTTCGCCCTCGCCGCAGCCTTCGCGCTGTTCTCGGTGGCGGCGGCCCCGTTCGTCGGGCCGCGCCGCTTCAACAAGGCGAAGCTCGACGCCTACGAGTGCGGCATCGAGCCCACTCCGCAGCCCGTCGGCGGTGGCCGCTTCCCGGTCAAGTTCTACCTGACCGCGATGCTCTTCATCGTCTTCGACATCGAGATCATCTTCCTGTACCCGTGGGCCATGAACTTCGGCATGCTCGGGGTGTTCGGGTTCGTGGAGATGGTCCTGTTCATCGTCACGGTGTTCGTCGCGTTCGCCTACGTGTGGCGGCGCGGCGGGCTGGATTGGGACTGAGCCATGGGCATCGAGGAAAAGGTACCGACCGGCATTCTGCTGACCTCCGTCGAGAAGCTGGTCAACTGGTCGCGCAAGGCCAGCTTCTGGCCCGCCACGTTCGGCTTGGCCTGCTGCGCCATCGAGATGATGGCGACCGGCGCGGCCCGCTACGACCTGGCGCGCTTCGGCATGGAGGTCTTCCGGGCCAGCCCCCGCCAGGCCGACCTGATGATCGTGGCCGGCCGGGTCAGCCAGAAGATGGCCCCGGTCCTGCGCCAGATCTACGACCAGATGCCGGAGCCCCGCTGGGTGCTCTCGATGGGCGTCTGCGCGTCCAGCGGCGGCATGTTCAACAACTACGCGATCGTGCAGGGCGTCGACCACATCGTGCCCGTCGACATGTACCTGCCGGGCTGCCCGCCGCGGCCCGAGATGCTGATCGACGCGATCCTGCGGCTGCACGACAAGGTGATGGCCGAGCCGCTCGGTGACCGGCGCCGCCGCATGATCGAGGCGCGGGTCGAGCGCGACGGGCCGCCGATCGTGGCACCTGGCGCGATGCCGTCGAGCTACCGGTTCGACAAGGCCAAGCGTGCCGAGTGGACCAAGGCCGTCGCTCAGGGCCGCGAGGAGCAGCTGCGCATCCAGAAGTGGATGGAAGAGCGGGCGAACCTGTCCGGAGGAGCGAAGTGACTGAGGTAGAACCGGTCGGCGCCGAGCTCGGCGCCCCGGCGCAGCTTCCGCCGTCCAGTGCCGCCGGGCAGGGCATGTTCGGCGTGCAGGGCACGGGTGACACCTCCGGCTTCGGCGGTCTGCGCCGGCGCCGCGAGGTCGAGCTGGACTCCCCGCGCCCGTTCGGCGGGTATTTCGACGAGGTGGTCGACGGGCTGGAGGAGGCGTATCCCGCCTTCGCCGACGCGATCGAGCGGGTCGTCGTGGACCGCGGCGAGCTGACGCTGCACGTGGTGCCCGAGCGCATCGCCGAGGTCGCGCAGACCATGCGGGACGACCCGGCGCTGCGCTTCGAGCTGCTCTCGTCGGTGTCCGGGGTCGACTACCTGGGCTCCGACGGCCGGCGGCTGCACGCCGTCTACCACCTGACCTCGATGACGTTCCGCCGCCGGATCCGGTTGGAGGCCGCGGTCACCGCCGAGGACCCGCACCTGCCGAGCGTCACGCAGATCTACCCGACCGCCGACTGGCAGGAGCGGGAGACGTACGACATGTTCGGCATCGTCTTCGACGGCCACCCCAACCTGACCCGCATTCTCATGCCCGACGACTGGGAGGGCTTCCCGCAGCGGAAGGACTACCCGCTCGGCGGCGTGCCGGTCGAGTACAAGGGCGCCGAGATCCCACCGCCGGACCAGCGGAGGAGTTACCAGTGAGCACCGATTACGCCAGCGCCCGGGAGACCACGGAAGGCAAGGTCTTCACCGTCACCGGCGGCGACTGGGACACGGTCGTCAACGAGGCGGGCTCCGAAGAGCGCATCGTCGTCAACATGGGCCCGCAGCACCCGTCGACCCACGGCGTGCTCCGGCTGGTCCTGGAGCTCGAGGGCGAGACGGTCACCGAGGCCCGGACCGTCGTCGGCTACCTGCACACCGGCATCGAGAAGAACCTGGAGTTCCGCAACTGGACCCAGGGGACCACGTTCGTCACCCGCATGGACTACCTGGCGCCGATCTTCAACGAGACCGGCTACTGCCTGGCGGTGGAGAAGCTCCTCGGCATCGAGGACCAGATCACGCCCCGCGCCACGACGATCCGTGTGCTGATGATGGAGCTCAACCGGGTCGCGTCGCACCTCGTGTGGCTGGCGACGACGGGCATGGAGCTCGGCGCGCTGTCGATGATGATCTACGGGTTCCGCGAGCGGGAGTACATCCTCGACATCTTCGAGATGGTCTCCGGCCTGCGCATGAACATGGCCTACGTCCGGCCGGGCGGCGTCTCCCAGGACGTGCCCGAGGAGGCGCTGGCCAAGATCCGCGAGTTCCTCGGCTGGATGCCTGAGCGCATCGACATGTACGAGGACCTGCTGTCGGGCAACACGATCTGGCGCGAGCGCACCCAGGGTGTGGCGGTGCTGGACGTGACCGGCTGCCTGGCGCTGGGCATCACCGGCCCGGTCCTGCGCTCCGCGGGGCTCGGCTGGGACATCCGCAAGCAGCAGCCGTATCTCGGCTACGAGACCTACGACTTCGAGGTCCCCACCGAGCCGACCGGCGACGCCTGGGGCCGCTACAAGGTCCGGCTCAACGAGATGCGCCAGTCGGTGCGGATCATCCAGCAGGCCATGGACCGCCTGGAGCCCGGCCCGATCATGATCGCCGACAAGAAGATCGCGTGGCCGGCGCAGCTTGCGATCGGCGGCGACGGGCTCGGCAACTCCCTCGACCACGTCGCGAAGATCATGGGCCAGTCGATGGAGGCCCTGATCCACCACTTCAAGCTGGTCACCGAGGGCTTCCGGGTGCCGGCCGGCCAGGTGTACGTGCCGATCGAGGCACCCCGCGGTGAGCTCGGCGTGCACGCGGTCTCCGACGGCGGCACCCGGCCCTACCGGGTGCACTACCGCGAGCCCAGCTTCATCAATCTGCAGGCGATTCCGGCGATGGCCGAGGGCGGGCTGCTCGCCGACGTCATCGTGGGCGGCGCTTCGCTCGACCCCGTCATGGGTGGGTGTGATCGTTAATGGCGTTCAGTGAGGTCACGCGCGAACGCGCGCGGCAGATCATCGCGCGGTACCCGGAAGGCCGGTCGCGCTCGGCACTGCTGCCGCTGCTGCACCTGGTGCAGTCGGAGCAGGGTTACGTCTCGCCGGAGGGCATCGCCTTCTGCGCCGAGGTCCTGAACATCACCAAGGCGCAGGTCGGCGCGGTGGCGACGTTCTACACGATGTACAAGCGCAAGCCCACCGGCGACTACCTCGTCAGCGTCTGCACCAACACCATGTGTGGCGTGCTCGGCGGCGACAAGGCGTTCGAGGCGCTGCGCGACTACCTGGGCGTCGACCACGACGAGACGACGTCGGACGGCAAGATCACGCTCGAGCACGCCGAGTGCCTCGCCGCCTGCGACTACGCGCCGGTGATGACGGTCAACTACGAGTTCTTCGACCAGATCACCGAGGACAGCGCGCTCACCCTGGTCAAGCAGCTGCAGAACGGCGAGCGCCCGCAGCCGACCCGCGGCACGCGGCTGTGCACGCTCAAGGAGATGGCGATCCAGCTGGCCGGCTTCGCCGACGACCGGGGCGACGACGTCATCGCCGACGGCCCCGCGGGCGAGCCGACCCTGGCCGGCAACCGGCTCGCTGAGCGGTACGGCATCGCCGTCCCCGGCTTCGACCCCGAAACGCCGATCGCCAAGAAAGAGGAGGCGAAGCCGTGACCCTCGACTACCAGCCTTCCCAGGAGTCGCTGTCGAAGCTGACGCCGGTGCTCACCAAGCGCTGGCTGTCGCCCGACGCGTGGAAGATCGACGTCTACGAGCGGCTCGACGGCTACACCGCGCTGCGCAAGGCGTTCAAGGCGCACCCTGACGAGCTGATCCAGCTGGTCAAGGACTCGGGCCTGCGCGGCCGCGGCGGCGCCGGCTTCCCCACCGGCATGAAGTGGGGCTTCATCCCGCAGAACGACGGCAAGCCGCACTACCTCGTGGTCAACGCCGACGAGGGCGAGCCGGGCACCTGCAAGGACCTGCCGCTCATGATGGCCGACCCGCACTCGCTGGTGGAAGGCGTCATCATCGCCTCCTACGCGATCCGGGCCAACTTCGCCGCGATCTACATCCGCGGCGAGGCCGTCCACTCCGCCCGCCGGCTGCGGGCCGCGGTCGAGCAGGCGTACGCCAAGGGGTACCTGGGCAAGAACATCCTGGGCAGCGGCTTCGACCTGGACCTGGTCGTCCACAGCGGAGCGGGTGCCTACATCTGCGGCGAGGAGACGGCGCTGCTCGACTCGCTGGAGGGCTACCGCGGCCAGCCCCGGCTGCGCCCGCCGTTCCCGGCGACGCACGGGCTCTACGCGTCGCCGACGGTCGTCAACAACGTCGAGACGATCGCCAGCGTGCCGTACATCGTCCTCGGCGGCTCGGCCTGGTTCCGCAGCATGGGCACCGAGAAGTCGCCCGGCCCGAAGATCTACTCGATCTCGGGGCGGGTCAACAACCCCGGCCAGTTCGAGTGCGGTCTCGGCGTCACGCTGCGGCAGCTCATCGACCTGGCCGGCGGCATGCAGCCCGGCCACGAGCTGAAGTTCTGGACGCCGGGCGGGTCGTCGACGCCGATGCTCACCGACGAGCACCTCGACGTGCCGATGGACTTCGAGGGCATGGCGGGCGTCGGCACGATGCTCGGCACCACCGCCGTCCAGGTGTTCTCCAACCAGGACGACATCGTGTACGCCACGTACCGGTGGATCGCCTTCTACCACCACGAGTCCTGCGGCAAGTGCACCCCGTGCCGCGAGGGCAACTACTGGATGGTGCGGATCCTGCACCGCATCCTCGCCGGCCAGGGCACCGTCCTGGATCTGGACACCCTGCTGGACGCCTGCGACAACCTCCTCGGGCGCTCGTTCTGCGCGCTCGGTGACGGTGCGACCAGCCCGGTGACGTCCTCGATCAAGTACTTCAAGCAGGACTACCTGGACTACATCGAGGGCCGCAAGACCCCGATGTTCAAGGGCGAACTGGTAGGAGCCCACTGATGACGGACGTCGTTCCGAAGGTCGACACGGTCAAGCTGACCATCGACGGCATCGAGGTCGAGGCACCCAAGGGCGCCCTCGTCATCCGGGCCGCCGAGCAGATCGGCATCTCCATCCCCCGTTTCTGCGACCACCCGCTGCTGGCCCCGGCCGGCGCGTGCCGCCAGTGCCTGGTCGACGTGGAGGGCCAGCGCAAGCCGGTCGCGTCCTGCACGCAGCCGGTGGCCGAGGGCATGGTGGTCCGCACCCAGATGACCTCTGAAGTGGCCAAGAAGGCCCAAGAGGGCATCATGGAGTTCCTCCTGATCAACCACCCGCTGGACTGCCCGGTCTGCGACAAGGGCGGCGAGTGCCCCCTGCAGAACCAGGCGATGAGCAACGGCCAGTCCGAGAGCCGGTTCGTCGAGCACAAGCGGGAGTACCCGAAGCCGCTGCCGATCAGCACCCAGGTGCTGCTCGACCGTGAGCGGTGCGTGCTGTGCCAGCGCTGCACCCGGTTCTCCGACGAGATCGCCGGCGACAAGTTCATCGACCTCATGGAGCGCTCGTCCAACGAGCAGATCGGCGTCTTCCGGGGCAACCCGGAGTCGCCCGAGGACGACGCGCCGTTCAACTCGTACTTCTCCGGCAACACGATCCAGATCTGCCCGGTCGGCGCGCTGACCAGCGCGCAGTACCGCTTCCGGGCGCGGCCGTTCGATCTGGTCTCCACGCCGAACGCGTGCGAGCACTGCGCCGCCGGCTGCGACCAGCGGGCCGACCACCGCCGCGGCAAGGTCATGCGCCGCCTGGCGGGCGACGACCCGGCGGTCAACGAGGAGTGGAACTGCGACAAGGGTCGCTTCGCGTTCCAGTACACCCAGGCCACCGACCGGCTGACCACGCCGCTGGTGCGCGACCGCAAGACCGGTGAGCTGCGCGAGGCGAGCTGGCCCGAGGCGCTCACGGTCGCGGCCGCCGGGCTCGCCGCCGCGAAGGACAACGGCGGCGTCGGCGTCCTGACCGGTGGCCGGCTGACGGTCGAGGACGCGTTCGCGTACTCGAAGTTCGCCCGGGTCGCGCTCGGCACCAACGACATCGACTTCCGGGCCCGCCCGCTGTCGGCCGAGGAGACCGAGTTCCTCGGCTCGTCGGTCGCGGGTCGGGTCGAGGTCACGTACGCCGACATCGAGCGGGCCGGCGCGGTCGTCTTCGTCGGGCTGGAGCCCGAGGAGGAGTGCCCGATCATCTTCCTGCGGGCCCGCAAGACCTACCTGAAGCGGGGACTGGCCAGCTACGCGGTCGCCCCGTTCGTCAGCCGCGGGTTCGAGAAGCTCGGCGCGACGGTCATCCTCACCGCGCCCGGCGCCGAGGCGGAGGTGCTCGGCGAGTCCGAGCAGCTGCGCGAGGCGCTGTCGGCCGACGGCGCGATCCTGTTCGTCGGCGAGCGGCTGGCGAGCGTCGAGGGCGGCCTGTCCGCCGCGGCGCGGATCGCCGAGGAGACCGGCGCCAAGCTCGCCTGGGTGCCGCGTCGCGCGGGCGACCGCGGTGCGGTCGAGGCCGGCGCGCTGCCGACCCTGCTGCCCGGTGGCCGCCCGGTCTACGACCCGGCCGCTCGCAGCGAGGTCGCGGCCGCGTGGCAGCTCGACGCGGGTGTCCTGCCCAGCGCCTCGGGCCGCGACACCGACGCGATCATCGCCGCCGCCAAGGCAGGCCAGCTCGGCGCGCTGCTCGTCGGCGGCGTCGACCCGGCCGACCTGGCCGACCCGCAGGCCGCCGAGCAGGCGCTGGACGCGGTCGGCTTCGTGGTCAGCCTGGAGCTGCGGCTCAGCGCCGTCGCGAAGCGCGCCGACGTGGTCCTGCCGATCGCCCCGGCGGTCGAGAAGACCGGCTCGTATGTCAACTGGGAAGGACGGGTCCGCCCGTTCGGCACGGTGCTCAAGACCGCCGCGATGAGCGACGCCCGCGTCCTGGACGCGATCGGCCGCGAGCTCGGCCTCGAGCTGGGGGTCGGCGACGTCGCCGCCGCGCGGGTGCAGCTCGCCGCGCTGGCGGAGCTGCCGCTGCCCGGGACCGCCGAGGCGGGCACCGCGCTGCGCAGCAGTGTCCGGGTCGCGGTGCCGACGGTGGCCGCCGGCACGGCCGCCGCGCCCACCAGCGGCCAGGCGGTCCTCGCGTCCTGGCACCACCTGCTCGACAACGGTTCGCTGCAGGACGGCGACGGCCACCTGGCCGGCACCGCCCGCACGCCGGTCGTGCGGATCTCCAAGAGCACCGCGGCCGACCTCGGGGTCGCCGACGGTGACGCGGTGACGGTCGGCACCGGGCGTGGCGCGATCACCCTGCCGGCACTGGTCACCGACATGGTCGACGGGGTCGTTTGGGTCCCGACGAACTCACCCGGCTCGACCCTGCGCCGCACGCTCGGCGTCGCCGAAGGTGCGCTGGTCGAGATCAGCACTGGGGGTACCAAATCATGATCCTCGCCGAGAACCTCGACCAGTTCGGCAAAGACCCCTGGTGGCTGGTGCTCGCCAAGGTCGTCGTGATCTTCGCGTTCCTGGTCGTCATGACGCTCTTCGCCATCTGGTACGAGCGCAAGGTCGTGGCCCGGATGCAGGTCCGGCCCGGCCCGAACCGCAACGGCCCGTTCGGCCTGCTGCAGTCCCTCGCGGACGGCCTGAAGCTGGCGTTCAAGGAAGACATCATGCCGCGCCTCGCGGACAAGGTCGTCTTCTTCTTCGCCCCGGTGATCTCCACGATCTGCGCGTTCACCGCGTTCTCGGTGATCCCGTTCGGCCCGACGGTCTCGATCTTCGGCACGCACAGCCCGCTGCAGCTCACCGACATCCCGGTGGCCGTCCTGCTGGTGCTGGCCTGCTCGTCGATGGGCATCTACGGCGTCGTGCTCGGCGGCTGGGCCTCCGGCTCGACCTACCCGCTGCTCGGCGGCCTGCGCTCCAGCGCCCAGATGATCTCGTACGAGGTCGCGATGGGCCTGTCGATCGTCTCGGTCTTCCTGGTCTCGGGCACGATGTCCACCTCGCAGATCGTCGAGGGCCAGGCCGGCAACGGCACCGTCGACATCGGCGGCTGGCAGGCCGACCTGCCCGCCTGGTACGGCATCCTGCTCATCCCGAGCTTCCTGATCTACTTCACCTCCGCGGTCGGCGAGACCAACCGGGCCCCGTTCGACCTTCCCGAGGCCGAGTCGGAGCTCGTCGGTGGTTTCCACACCGAGTACTCCTCGCTGAAGTTCGCGCTGTTCTTCCTCGCCGAGTACGTCAACATGGTCACCGTCTCCGGCCTGTGCACGACGCTGTTCCTCGGCGGCTGGCGGGCGCCGTGGCCGATCTCGCTGTGGGACGGCGCCAACCAGGGCTGGTGGCCGGTCCTCTGGTTCACCATCAAGATCCTGCTGCTGCTGTTCGTCTTCGTGTGGCTGCGCGGCACGCTGCCCCGCCTGCGCTACGACCAGTTCATGCGGTTCGGCTGGAAGGTCCTGATCCCGGCCAACCTGATCTGGATCCTTTCGCTCGCCGGCATCCTGCTGACGATCGACAGCGACAGCCTCAGCTCGGGCGGCAAGTTCGGCGTCTCCGTCGCGATCATCGTCGCGGCCCTGGCGCTCGGCTTCGTCGCGATCGCCCTGTCGCGCCGCAACGCCACGGTCGTCGAGATCCCGAAGGCGCACCCGGACGGCCGGGTCGGTGGCAGCAAGGGCTTCCCGCTGCCGCCGCTGAACCTCGAGGTCCCGCCGAGCCCGCGGGCCAAGCTTGTGATCGCCGAGCGGGAGCCCGTCTCGACCGGCAAGGAGAAAGCATGAGCATCGGCGGAACCCTGAAGGGGTTCGGGGTCACCTTCTCGCACATGTTCAAGAAGGTGGTCACCGAGGAGTACCCGGAGCAGCGCAAGCCTCCGGCCCCGCGGTACCACGGCCGGCACATCCTCAACCGCTGGCCGGACGGCCTGGAGAAGTGCATCGGCTGCGAGCTGTGCGCGTGGGCCTGCCCCGCGGACGCGATCTTCGTCGAGGGCGCCGACAACACCGAGGACGAGCGCTTCTCGCCCGGTGAGCGGTACGCCCAGACGTACCAGATCAACTACGCCCGCTGCATCTTCTGCGGTCTGTGCATCGAGGCCTGCCCGACGCGCTCGCTGACCATGAGCAACGAGTACGAGCTGGCCCGCGACAACCGGCGCGACCTGATCTTCACCAAGGAGATGCTGCTCGCGCCGCTGCTGCCCGGCATGGAGCGGCCGCCGCACGACATGCGTCTCGGCGAGACGGAGAAGGACTACTACGTCGGCGCGCTCGAGAACCCCGGCACGTCTGCGGGTGCCGAGCACTACAAGGGGGGTCAGGAATGAACCTCTCCCTGGAGCTGCTGGCCGCCGCCGGTGACGTGAAGGGCGGCGAGGCCGCCACCTTCTGGATCCTCGCTCCGATCGCGGTCCTCGGCGCCATCGGCATGGTCTGGGCCCGCAACGCGGTGCACTCCGCGCTGTTCCTGGTGATCACGATGCTGTGCCTGGGCGTGTTCTACGTCCTGCAGGCCGGCCCGTTCATCGGCATGGTGCAGATCATCGTCTACACCGGCGCCATCATGATGCTGTTCCTGTTCGTGCTGATGCTGGTCGGGCGAGACTCCACGGACTCGCTGATCGAGACACTGCGCGGCCAGCGGATGGTGGCGATCCTGCTCGGCGTCGGGCTGTCGCTGCTGCTGGGCATCGCGCTGTACCGCGCGCTCGGTGACAGCGACCCGAAGGGCCTGACCGAGGCGAACGCCGCCGGCAACGTGACCAGCCTGGCCAAGCTGATCTTCACCAAGTACGTGTACGTGTTCGAGGTGACCTCGGCGCTGCTGATCACGGCGGCGGTGGGCGCGATGATCCTGGCCCACATCCAGAAGAGCCCCGAAGAAAAGATCAGCCAGCCCGAGCGAATGCTCAAGCGGTTCCTGCCGGGCAACTACCCCGCGCCGAAGCCGGGCCCGGGTGTGTTCTCCACCTCCGACTCGGTGGCGACGCCCGCGCGGCTGCCCGACGGCACGCCGTCGGACCGCAGCATCTCCAAGATCCTCCCGACCCGGGAGTTGACGTCGGCAGACGTCGCACCGAAGGGGACCGAGAAGTGACACCGACGTACTACATCGTCCTGGCGTCGATCCTGTTCACGATCGGCGCGGTGGGTGTGCTCATCCGGCGCAACGCGATCGTGCTGTTCATGTGCATTGAGCTCATGCTCAATGCGGCCAACCTTGCGCTGGTCACGTTCAGCCGGATCAACGGCACGCTCGACGGCCAGATCATGGCGTTCTTCGTCATGGTCGTCGCGGCGGCCGAGGTCGTCGTCGGCCTGGCGATCATCATGTCGATCTTCCGGACTCGACGCTCCGCAAGCGTCGACGACGCGAACCTGCTGAAGTACTAGGGAGCGGGTTGTGGAACCAATCGCCTACACGGCGGCGAACGGGTGGCTGGGCACGTTCTGGCTGCTGCCCGCGATCCCGCTGGCCAGCGCGGCAGTGCTGCTGCTGCTCGGCAAGCGCGCCGACCGCTGGGGACACTGGCTCGGCGTGCTCAGCGTCGCCACGTCCTTCGTGCTGGGGCTGACCTACTTCTTCACGCTCCGCGGGCTCGAGAACCGCAGCGGCGTCGAGCTGAAGTTGTGGGACTACATCGGCGTCGGGGACTTCAAGGTCGACCTGGGTCTGCTGTTCGACCCGCTGTCGGCGATGTTCGTCCTGCTGATCACGGGTGTCGGCTCACTGATCCACCTCTACGCGGTGGGTTACATGGACCACGACCCGGGTCGCCGGAAGTTCTTCGGCTACTTCAACCTGTTCGTCGCGGCCATGCTGATGCTGGTCCTCGGCAACAACTACGTGATGCTGTACTTCGGCTGGGAGGGCGTCGGTCTCGCGTCCTACCTGCTGATCTCCTTCTGGTACCTGAAGCCGAGCGCGGCGACCGCCGGTAAGAAGGCGTTCCTCATGAACCGCGTCGGTGACGCCGGTTTCGCGATCGCCATCTTCATGATGTTCGCCTACCTCGGCACGGTCGACTACGCCGAGGTCTTCAACGGCGTGCACAAGCTCAGCAGCGGCGTGGTCCTGGTGATGGCGCTCCTGCTGCTGCTCGGCGCGGCTGGCAAGTCCGGCCAGTTCCCGCTGCAGGCCTGGCTCCCGGACGCCATGGAGGGCCCGACCCCGGTGTCGGCGCTCATCCACGCCGCGACGATGGTCACCGCCGGCGTCTACCTGATCGCCCGGTCCCACCCGATCTTCGACGCCAACTCCACGGCGCAGACGGTCGTCGTGGCGGTCGGCGCGCTGACGCTGCTGATGGGCTGCATCATCGGCGCCGCGAAGGACGACATCAAGCGGGTCCTCGCCTGGTCGACGGTCAGCCAGATCGGCTACATGTTCCTGGGTGTCGGGCTCGGCGGCGCCGCCTACGCGCTCGCGCTGATCCACCTGCTTGCGCACGGCTTCTTCAAGGCCGGCATGTTCCTCGGCGCCGGCTCGGTCATGCATGGCATGCACGACCAGGTCGACATCCGCCGCTTCGGTGGGCTGTGGAAGTACATGAAGATCACCTGGATCACGTTCGGCCTGGGCTGGCTCGCGATCATCGGCTTCCCCGGCCTGTCCGGCTTCTTCTCCAAGGAACCGATCATCGTCGCGGCGTTCGAGCGCGAGGGCTGGACCGCCTGGCTGTTCGGCGGCGCGGCACTGCTCGGCGCCGGGCTGACCGCGTTCTACATGACCCGGCTGTTCTGGCTGACGTTCCACGGCCCGGAGCGCTGGACCGACGACATCCGGCACCCGCACGAGTCGCCGAAGATCATGACGATCCCGCTGATCCTGCTGGCGGTCGGTTCGGTCGGCGCTGGTTACCTGCTGTCGACCTCGGTGCCCGAGTGGCTGACCCCGGTCTACGGCAGCGAGCACGCCGAGCACAAGGCGGTCATGAGCCACCCGCTCATCACCACCCTGTCGATCGTGATGACGTTCGCCGGTGCCGGTCTCGCCATCGCGCTGTTCCGCAAGGGCACCGCCCTGGCCGAGCAGCCGGCCGGCGTGCTGGTCACCGCGGCCCGCAAGAACCTCTACACCGACTCGTTCAACGAGGCGGTCTTCGAGGCGCCCGGCCGCTACCTGACCCGGGCCCTGGTCTACATCGACAACCGCGGCATCGACGGCCTGGTCAACGGCCTCGCCGCGGGTGTGGGCGGCGGCTCCGGCCGGCTCCGCCGTACGCAGACCGGGTTCGTGCGCTCCTATGCCCTGTCCATCCTTGGAGGCGCGGTGCTCGTGGTGGCCGCCATGCTGGCGGTGACGTTCGGATGAGCTCCTTTCCGTATCTGACCGTGCTCACGGTGGCGCCGCTCGTCGGCGCGGCCGGGATCGCGTTCCTGCCCAAGGACAAACCGGAGCTGGCCAAACGCGCCGCCTTCGGCTGGTCGCTGCTGATCCTGGCGCTGACCGTCGGGCTGTGGCTGCAGTTCAAGCCGGCCGGCGAGCGGTTCCAGTTCCGCGAGTCGTACACCTGGATCCCGCAGTGGGGCGCCAAGTTCACCTTCGCGGTCGACGGCATCGCGCTGGTGATGATCGCGTTGATCGCGCTGCTGGTGCCGCTGGTCGTGCTCGCGTCCTGGCACGACGCGGACAAGAGCAAGCGGTCGGTGCCGGCGTACTTCGCGCTGCTGCTGGCCCTTGAAGCCACGATGATCGGCGTCTTCGCCGCGCAGGACGTGTTCCTGTTCTACGTGTTCTTCGAGGTCATGCTCGTGCCGATGTACTTCCTCATCGGTTCCTACGGCGGGCACCAGAAGCAGTACGCGGCGGTCAAGTTCTTCCTGTACTCGCTGGTCGGTGGGCTCTTCATGCTCGCTGCCGTGGTCGGGCTGTGGGTGCTCGGTGGGCACACCTTCGACTGGCAGACGCTGGTGAACGCGGACTTCGGCGTCAACGCCGAGCGCTGGCTGTTCCTCGGCTTCTTCCTCGCCTTCGCGATCAAGGCGCCGTTCTTCCCGTTCCACACCTGGCTGCCCGACGCCGGTGGCGCGGCGCAGGCCGGCTCGGCGGCGCTGCTCGTCGGCGTCATGGACAAGGTCGGCACGTTCGGCATCCTGCGCTACTGCCTGCCGCTGTTCCCCAACGCCTCGAAGCACTTCGCCTGGCTCGGGTTCACGCTCGCACTGGTCGGCATCGTGTACGGGGCGCTGGTGGCCATCGGTCAGCAGGACCTGAAGCGGCTGGTCTCCTACACGTCGATCGCCCACTTCGGCTTCATCGGCATCGGCATCTTCGCCTTCACCACCCAGGCGGGCACCGGCGCGGTGCTGTACATGGTCAACCACGGCCTCGCGACCGGCCTGCTGTTCCTGGTCGTGGGCATGCTGGTGAGCCGCCGCGGCAGCGCGCTGGTGAGCGACTTCGGCGGCGCCGGCAAGCTCGTGCCGGTCCTCGCCGGGGTGTTCTTCATCGCCGGTCTCGCCTCGCTCGCGCTGCCCGGCACGTCGCCGTTCGTCTCGGAGTTCCTGGTGCTGATCGGCACGTTCACCGTGAACAAGACGGTGGCCGTCATCGCCACGGCCGGCATCATCCTGGCCGCCGGCTACGTGCTCTGGATGATCCAGCGCACCACGCAGGGCACCACGAACCCGAAGCTGCTCGAGGTCAAGGCGATGAGCCGGGACCTGTCGCTGCGTGAGGCCGCCGTCGTCACGCCGCTGATCGCGCTGATCATCGTGCTCGGCTTCTACCCGAAGCCGGTCATCGACGTGATCAACCCGGCGATCAAGGCGACGATGACGGACATGCACGTCACCGACCCGAAAGCCACCGCAGGCACCGTGGAGGCCGGCAAGTGAACGACAAACTCCAACTGCCGAACCTGGATTACGCGGCGCTCTCGCCGATGCTGATCCTGTTCGGGGTCGCGTGCATCGGCGTGCTCGTCGAGGGCTTCGTGCCGCGGCGGGTCCGGCATGCCGTGCAGCTGTCCCTGTCGCTGCTCGGTCTCGTCGTGGCGCTGGTGATGGTGATCCGGCAGAGCAACAAGGACCTGATCACGGCGCAGACCGCGGTCGCGATCGACGGCCCGGGCCTGTTCCTGTCCGCCGCGATCATCGTGCTGGGCATCGTGTCGCTGCTGCTGATCGGTGAGCGGTCCCTGGAGACCGGCGGCGCGTTCGTCGCGCAGGCCGCCGTCACCGCCAACACCGACGCCGACCGCGACCAGGCCGCGCGCACGGCCGGCGCGACCGAGGTCTTCCCGCTGACGATGTTCGCGCTCGCCGGCATGCTGCTGTTCTGCACCGCGAACGACCTGCTGGTCATGTTCGTGGCCCTCGAGGTCTTCTCGCTGCCGCTCTACCTGCTGTGCGCGCTGGCCCGCCGCCGGCGGCTGCTGTCGCAGGAGGCCGCGCTCAAGTACTTCCTGCTCGGCTCGTTCGCCTCGGCGTTCTTCCTGTTCGGCATCGCCCTCATCTACGGCTACGCCGGCCAGGTCGACTTCAACGCGATCGACACCGCGATCCAGAACTCGGCCAACGACGACATCCTGCTCTACGTCGGCCTGGCGATGCTCGCCATCGGCCTGCTGTTCAAGGCCGCGGCGGTGCCGTTCCACGTGTGGACCCCTGACGTCTACCAGGGCGCGCCGACGCCGGTCACCGCACTCATGGCGGCCTGCACGAAGGTCGCGGCGTTCGGTGGCCTGCTGCGGCTGGTCTACGTGGGCTTCCACCGCACCGAGTGGGAGTTGCAGCAGGTGCTCGGCACAGTGGCGGTCCTCACCATGCTCGTCGGCGCGATCCTGGCCGTGACCCAGACCGACATCAAGCGGCTGCTGGCCTACTCCTCGATCGCGAACGCCGGCTACCTGCTCCTGGGCGTGCTGTCGGTGTCCGAGCGGGGGCTGTCCAGCTCGATGTTCTACCTGGTCGCCTACGGATTCACGGTCCTCGCCGCGTTCGCCGTGGTGACCCTGGTCCGTGACGCCGACGGCGAGGCGACCCACCTGTCCCGCTGGGCCGGGCTCGGGCGGCGCTCGCCGCTGTATGCGTCGCTGTTCACGTTCATCCTGCTGGCCTTCGCCGGTCTGCCGCTGACCAGCGGTTTCACCGCGAAGTTCGGCATCTTCGCGGCGGCGATCGATGCCGGTCAGACCTGGCTGGTGATCGCCGGCGTGGTGAGCAGCGCCATTCTGGCCTTCCCCTATCTGCGAGTGGTCGTCATGATGTGGCTGTCGGAGCCGGGCGAGACGACCCCTGCGGTGTCGATCCCGGGCGCGATGACAGCAGCGGCGCTGGTCATCGGGACCGTCGCGACGCTGGTGCTCGGCGTTGCCCCGAGCGTCTTGATCGAGGCGACCGAGCACGCGGGATTATTCCTCGGCAAATAAGGGCCTGCGCGCCGCGACGTCCCCAGTGGTCAACCACGTGGGGACGTCGCTGTAAGAGGGCGCCGCTAGCTGATCGGACAGGCTATGGCATCGTTGGAGCTGTGGTGAGTACGGGAACCGTGCAATCGGGTGCGTCTGTCGGCTTGACCTTCGCCGACCCGGCGTTGGAAAGCAGCGTCATGGCGATCCTCAAGGACGTCGAGACGGTGCTGGTCGAGTCCGTCGACAGCGCCAACCCGCTGGTGACCGAGGCGGCCCGCCACCTGCTCAACGCGGGTGGCAAGCGGTTCCGGCCGATGCTCGTGGCGCTCGCCGCGCACTTCGGCGACCCGTCCGCGCGTGAGGTCGTGCTGGCCGGCGCGGTGGTCGAGCTGACCCACCTCGCCACGCTGTACCACGACGACGTCATGGACGAGGCCGCCGTGCGCCGCGGCGCGCCCAGCGCCAACTCGCGCTGGGGCAACTCGCTGGCGATCCTCATCGGCGACTACCTGTTCGCCCGCGCCGCCGCCGTCGCCACCGAGCTCGGGCTCGACGCGGTCAAGATCCAGTCGAGCACGTTCTCCCGGCTCGTGCACGGCCAGGTGGCCGAGACCGCCGGCCCGCTGCAGGGCGAGGACGCGATCTCGCACTACCTGCGGGTCATCTCGCAGAAGACCGGCTCGCTGATCTCGACCAGCGCCCGGTTCGGCGGCATGTTCGGCGGCTGCTCCGCCGAGGAGATCGAAGCCCTGGCCACGTTCGCCGAGACGTTCGGCATCGCGTTCCAGCTCTCCGACGACCTGATCGACATCGCCAGCGAGAGCACCCAGTCGGGCAAGACCCCCGGCACCGACCTCCGTGAGGGTGTGCCGACGCTGCCCGTGCTCTATGCACTCGCGTCCGGCGACGACGACGCCGCCTCGATCCGGCTCCGCGAGATCCTCTCGGCGGGCCCGGTCACCGACGACGCGTTGCACGCGGAGGCGCTGACGCTGCTGCGGGAGTCCGCGGCGCTGAAGCAGGCCAGGGAGACCGTCCGGGGCTACGCGGACCGGGCCCGGGCGTCGCTTGCCCCGCTGCCGCAGGTGCCGGCGCGGGTCGCGCTGGAGTCGCTCTGCGACTTCATCGCCGACCGCACCAACTGATCATCTCCGCCTTCACCGGTGCGGCGCGTCGCCGCACCGGTGAACGGGTTGCGTCGACACATTGCTCAGTGCAACCTGGCGCCGATACCTGCCCCCACAACATCTCGCAACGGCGTGATGACAGCCAGGAGTGGCGGCGCAGCACTCGCCAGGAGGTTACTCAAGCGCGAGCTCTCTACTTACACAGATATCAGCTAACACGGTAGGGCGATACTTACGTTGCTCGGCGTGTCGCCACCATGACTGCACATCACGGGTGTCCGGAATGAGCTATTCATCGCTATGTGTAGAGCGCTCGGATTCCCTCACCTCGCGCCATAAATGATCAAACTGTTCCCTGGACCATCTCCAGTTTCATATGGTGTGAATCCAGTTACTGCTGCGGCTGGGGAGGGCGGCGGTGCGGGATCCACAGGCCGAACCCTCGGACCTCATCCGGAGCGTGTCGAGGGCACTACGAGTCTTGGAGGCCGTGGGTCAATCACCACGCGGCCTCACTGTGAAGCAGATCGCCCGGCGATGTGACTTCACGGTCGCTACTACCTACCACCTCGTGCGCACCCTTGCCTACGAGGGCTACGTCATCCGGCGTGAGAACGGCACCTACGTGGTCGGCCTGGAGATCGCCGACCGCTACCGGGAGCTGGTCCTCGCGTTCCGGGGGCCCAGCGCCGTCACGGACCGGCTGCGCCGGGCCGCCGCGGAGACGGGCTACAGCCACTACCTCGGGCGCTTCATCGGCGGCAGGATCGCCGTCACGGCGGCCGCGGAAGGGCCACGGACCCCGCCGCTCGACGAGCTGGTGCCGGGCTACGACGACGCCGCACACGCGACGGCGTTGGGCAAGGCGCTGCTCGCGACGATGAGCGCGGATCAGCGGTGGCGCTTCCTGAAGGAATACGGGATGCGGGCGTACACCTCGGCGACCCTGACATCACCGGAGGCCCTGGATTCCGATCTGGCCGCCGGCGACCGCCGGGGCATGCAGATCGAGATCGGCCAGTTCCGCCAGGGACTCGCCTGCGCGGCGGTCATGGTGGTCAACGACCGGGACCCGGACCGCCGGGTCGTCCTGGCCTGCGCGCTGCCGCCCGCGGAGCTGATGTCCTCGGCCAAGGTGGTGCGGACCAGGCTGCTCGCCACCGCCCACCACCTGGCGACGGTGCTGGCCGAATAGGCTCTTCGCAAGGGCGCCCCCACATGGTGGGGGCGCCCTTCTGCGCACCCTGGATGTCGGGTGGATGACATGTGACGCCGCCTTGAACCGCTGTGCGTATTAGTGCGTAGAAGCCAGTGGAAGGGATGCGGATAGTGCCAAAGCGTGAGTACAGACGATGCTGACCTGCTGCTGAAGGCGCTCCACAAGGAGCACGGAGATGCCCTGTTCGCCCATGCGCTGCGACTGACGAGCGGAGACCGCCAACGGGCCGAGGACCTCGTGCAGGAAACCCTGCTGCGGGCCTGGCAACACCCGGAGGCGCTCGACCCGGCCCGCGGCTCGGTGCGGGCCTGGCTCTTCACCACCGCTCGGAACCTTGCCATCGACGCGTGGCGGCGACGCTCCGCGCGGGTGGGCGAGGTCTTCACCGACCAGATGCCGGAGTCCCCGGTCGTGGTCGACGAGACCGAGCGCGCGGTGGAGTCCTGGGTCCTGGCGGAGGCACTGACCCGACTTTCCCGACCGCACCGCGAGGTCCTGGTGGAGACGTTCTACCAGGGACGCTCGGTCGCCGAGGCGGCCGAACGGCTGGGCGTGCCCCCGGGCACCGTCAAGTCGCGGACCTACTACGCACTGCGTTCGCTGAAGGTCGTTCTGGAGGAGTTGGGGGTGAGCAATGAGGTGTGAGCACCTCCATGACTCGGCGGTCTACGTGCTGGGGGCGCTGTCGCCGCCGGAGCGCGAGGCGTATGAGCGGCACCTCGTGGACTGCGAGGAGTGCCGGGCGGAAGTGGCCGAGTTCGGTGAGCTGCCGGAGCTGCTCGGCAAACTGGACCCGGACGTCGCGCAGGCACTCGCCACCCCCGGCTGGGCCGGGCCGTCGGCCGCGCCCGTCGACGGTTCCTCGGCCGGGCCCGTTGACGGTGCTTCGGCCGGGCCCGTTGACGCCGCTTGGGCCGGGCCGTCGGCCGTGCCCGCCGAGGCTTCCTGGGCCGGGCCGTCCGTGGCGGCCGCGGCTGACCCCCTGCTGCCCCGCGTGCTCGACCGGGCCCAGCGCAGCCGGCGCATCGAACGGCGGCGCCGCCGCTGGCAGAGTGCCGGGACCGCGCTCGTCGCCGCCTGCCTCGGCGTGCTCGCCGTGCTCGGGGTGCGCTCCGCCGGGGTCGGACAGCCGGATTTCGTTGCCATGCAGGAGGTTTCGGCCACGGTGCCGGTGACCGCCAGCCTTGCCCTGGAGGGCGAGGCCGACGGGACCCTCGTGCGGATGCAGTGCGCGTACAAACCGGCCGCCGCGGCTCACGGCAAGTGGACCTACAAGCTCTATGTGGTCCCTCGCACCGGCGAGCCGGAGGAACTCGACTCCTGGACCGCCGGCGTCGGCGACGAGTATGAGCTCAAGGCCCACAGCCGGTTCCAGCGCGGCGACATCCAGAAGATCGAGATCCGCAAGGGCGACGGCACGCCGTTGCTCGTCCTCAACGCCTGAAGCGCGCAGTACTCACACCGGTTGGGCGGCCACCGTCTCCTCGACGGCGGCCGCCCTTTCCGCTCTGCGCTGCCGCCCGTGCCGGATCGCGTCCCAGGTGAAGATCGCCAGGGCGCACCAGACGATGACGAACCCGGCCAGCCGCCCCGCCGGCATCGGCTCGTGGAACACCAGCACGCCGAGGATCAGCTGCAGCGTCGGCGTCAGGTACTGCAGGATCCCGAGCCCGGACAGTGGCACCCGGTTCGCCGCCTCCGCGAACAGCAGCAACGGCACCGCGGTCAGCAGACCACTGCCCGCCAGCAGCACGGTGTGCCAGGTCGACACCGTGCCGAACGTCTCCTCATGCCGCGACGCCAGCCAGGCCAGAAACCCGACCGCGGGCAGCGACAGCACCGCCGATTCCAGGAACAGACCCTCGCCGGCCGGCAGCCCCAGCCGTTTCTTGATCAAGCTGTACGTGCCGAACGACCCGGCGAGCGTCAACGCGATCCACGGCAACTGTCCGTAGTCCACGCTCAGCACCACGACGGCGATCGTGCCGACTCCGAGGGCCACCCACTGCATCCGGCGCAGGCGCTCGCGCAGCACCAGTACACCGAGCAAGATGACGAACAACGGGTTGATGAAATACCCCAGTGACGCCTCGACCACCCGGTCCGTGTCCACGGCGAAGATGTAGACACCCCAGTTGACCGCGATGAACACGGCGGCTGCGGAGATCCCGGCCAGCCGCTTCGCGTCCTTGATCAGCGCCCCGAGCGTCCGCCATCGCGCCAGCACGGTCAGCAGCACCGTCACCGAGAGCAGCGACCACACGATCCGGTGCGCGAGCACCTCAACCGCCCCGGACGGCCGCAGAGCCCGGAAGTACAGGGGGAAGACACCCCACATGATGTTTGCGGACAATGCGGACAAATACCCACGGCGTAGCGGTTCCACATCGCTAACCGTAAGGGGCGGTCGGCCAACCGCCCCTCACCGGGTCATTCTGGTGTGCTCTTTGCTACCGGTAGTTCTGCGGGCGGTACTGCTGGCGGGGCGGCGGAGGAGGCTGACGACGGCTGTTGTTCCTGTCCTTGTCGCCGCCGTCGGGGATGACGAGGTTGATGACCCAGCTGACGATCCCGATGAACAGCGCCCCGAGCACCGCGGTCGGCCAGAACTCGTCGACGTGGAACGCGAGGTCGAACTGCTCGGCGATCCAGCTCGTGAGCATCAGCAGCAACCCGTTGACGACCAGCGAGATCAGCCCGAGCGTCAGCAGATACGCCCAGCACCCGATGGTCTTGATGATCGGCCGCAGCACGGCGTTCACGATCCCGAAGATCGCGGCGACGACGAGCACGGTGAGCACCTTGCGCCCGGTCGTCCCCTCAACAGTGATGCCGTCGATCACCAGCGTGGCCAGCCAAACCGTGAACGCGCTCACGGCGAGCCGGATGAGGATTCCCATGCGGGTGATCGTGCCACGCTGCGCCTACCCCGACCAGCCACCCCGCCCTTCGTCCGCCCATCACCCTCTTGTCACCCAATTTCCTGTGATCACGACCATACCGTGCGTGACCCGTTCGGTGAACGATGCGCGCCGGGGTCAGCGGGCGGGGCCGCCGGTGAGTTGGAGTTCGACTGGGGTGGGGGACAGGTGGGCCCAGCGGACGGTGCGGCGGCTGACGACGATGCCGAGCATCTCCGGGGGGATGCGGGTGAGCCAGGACGCTGACTCGGTCAGTCCGAGGACCTCGGTGGCGACGGTGGCCTCGGCTGGGGTCAGTGGCTGGAGGAGGACGAGGTCGGCGCGGGTCAGGAGGTCGGCGTCGGCGGCGGTGAGGTCGTCGCGGACGAGCAGGGTGGCGCGCCAGGCGGCCTCGGTGACGGCGGGAGAGCGGCCGTCGGCGGGGCCGGTGTCGATGACCAGCAGCTGGGGGTCGGTGGCGGTGGGCGGAGATGGGTCGAGGGGTTGGTCGGCTGGGAGCAGGGTGATCGGCTCGCCGCCGAGGCCGCGCAGGAACGGGGACCATGCGTCGGGGCGGGTCGACCGGACGGTGACGTGTGCGCCGAGGGCGAGGGCGCGCAGGGTCAGCATCTCGGCGCAGCGCAGGCCGCCGATGAGCACCGCTCGGGTCGGCTCGGCGCGGAACGGGCGGATCACGACCGGGGTGCCGTGCCGGTTGACGCCGAGCATCAGGCCGGCGCCGCCGGCCGTGGGCTCGAGCGAGGCGAGGTGGGCGGCGGTGACCTGCGCGGCGGTGGTGCCGTCGAGGGTGAGGTCGTCGCGGCCGGTGAGGAGCCCGGCCAGCGCGGCGGTGTCGGCCGGTGCGCCGCCGCCGAGGGGCAGCGTGGCGGCGAGGGCGTCGAGCTGGGCGCTGTCGAGGCGGGTGACCTCGGCGCCCAGGGCGGTGACGACCCGGTCCAGCGCCGCGGTGGCCTGGTCGAGCGCCAACGGCGTGGGGGCGGCGAGGCGGATGGTCAGCTCTGCGCGGCAGGTCTCCTCGTCACCGGTCGCGGTGAGGGCGATCGTCACGGCCGAGCAGGGCAGGACCAGCAGCCGGTCGGCGAGCGGTCCGTCCCGGGGCCAGCGGCGCAGCCGGAACACCGCCTGCTGCAGCCCGCCGACCTCCAGGCCGTGGCGGGTCACGCGGATCGGGCGGTCGGGGCGGTGCCGGGCGGCCTCGGTCAGTGCGGCCATGGCCGACGGTGGCGACAGCGGGCGGGCCGGCAGGCCGGCCTTGCCGAGCAGGCGGCAGGCGCGGCGGATCGCGGCCGCGAGGCTGCGCTCCAGATCCTCGCGCTGGTAACCGCCGGCACGACGGATCCGGAGGCTGAGCAGCACCTGCCGGTGTGCGAGGACCAGGCCGTCGGTGAGCTGCCGGTAGGAGGTGGCGGACGCCGTCGCGGCGGCGCCCGGGCCGGGGGCGACGGTGGCGCTGACCAGCAGCTGGATCCGGACCTCCGGCAGGTCCGGGGCGGGAGTCGGCAACAGCGCACTCAACGGGGGCAGCGGCGGCGGGGCGTCGCCGAGCAGGTCGCTCAGGTCGCCGACCTGGATGGTCGCGGTGAGTCCGTCGGCGTCCTCGAACACGCCGACGTCCACGCCGTCGATGTCGACCGACGTCATGACGGCGCCGGGTCGGACCGCCGCGAGCAGTGTGTCGCCCGCCGGCCGCGACCCTCGTCGTCGGGGCGGCCGGATCTGCAGCGCCAACGGCATGGCGGCGGCCAGTGCCCACGCCGGATGCACCGACCACGCCACGATCAACAATGCCATCGCGACCTGCGCCAGCATGATGCGCACAGCCCTGCTCATATCGCCCCCCGCCTATGCGACTTGGGGAATATCGTAGGGCGCCGGTGTGACAGTTTTGGAGGCCAGCATGGCGTCGCGGCAGGACCAGCTGCATTCGTACCAGTTCATGGTGCAACGGGTCGTCGCCGCTCTCGTCATGCGCGACACGGATCCGCCGAGATCGCCGTTTCGGCGGGTAGCAGGCGCGACGCTCGTCGGCGTCCTCCTCGCCGCGCTCGGAGTCGGCGGAGCGGCGGCATATGCCTTGGTGGTGCCGGGCACCTCCGACAAATGGCGCAATGACCAGGCGATCATTGTGGAGAAGGAGTCCGGGGCGCTTTTCGTGTACCGCGACGACCGCCTCCACCCCGTCCTCAATCACGCGTCCGCGCTGCTCATCCTCAACCAGCCCGGCGCGAAGACGATCTCGGTCGCCCGGAAGGCCCTGGCCGAGGCGCCCCGCGGAGCGACGCTGGGCATTCCGGGCGCGCCCGCCTCCCTGCCGGTCGCGAGCCGCCTCCATCGCGAGCCATGGACAATCTGCGATAACAAGCAAGAAACCACGCTTTTCCTGACACCCCACACCAACGGCGGCGAGCTCGGCGAACGCGGGCTCCTCGTCATCAGCCCCACGCAGGCCCTGTACCTGCTGGTCAACGGCCGCAAGCACCTCATCCGCCAGCCCGGCGCGGTGCTGCCCGCGCTGGTCTGGTCCGGCCGGCCCCAGCTCGCGGTCGCGCAGGCGCTGCTCAACGCGGTCCGGTCCGGCGCCGACCTGGTCACTCCGGCGGTCGCCGACCGTGGCCGCAAGGTGGACCAGAAGGTCGTCGGTCAGCTGTTCGGAGTCCGCAGCGGGGACCGGGTCGACGCCTTCGTGATGACCGGCGAGGGGCTCGCCTCCGTCACGCCGTTGCAGGCCGCGTTGCTGCTCGCGGCGCCGGAGACCGCCGCCGTGCAGGGCCGTGGCGAACTGCTGCCGTTGACACCGGGCGAGCTCGCCGTGCTCGTCCAGGACCGGCAGGTCCGCCCCTTCCCGTCCGGTGCGGACCTGCCCGGTGTGGTGCCTGAGATTCTCGTGAATGACGTTGGCTCCGTGTGTACCACCAGCGCAAACGTCATCTCGACCAGCAATTCGATGCCCGAGACGCCGGGTGCGATCCGGACCTCGTCGGCGTCACCGGCGGGCACCGTCCTGGCGGACCGGATCGTGGTGGCGCCGGGCGGTGGCGCGCTCGTGCGCACCGACACCGGCAACCTCACCCTCGTCACCGACCTCGGCCGGCGGCACGCGCTCCCGGTCGCCGGCGTCCTGTCCGGCCTCGGCTACCAGGGCGTCGAGCCGGTGACGGTGCCGGGCGAGTTCGTCGGGCTGCTCCCGGCCGGGCCGGCGCTCGACCCGGAGCTCGCGACCCACCTTCAATAGTTCGTGAGCACCAGGTCCGAGCTCGCCCTGGCCGCCGACCGCAGGTTGATGTCGCGGCGGGTCGCCATCGTCGTCGCGGTGAAGTCGCCGTAGATGCGGCGCGTCGCGTCGGTGTCGCTGTTGGTCATGGTGATCAGGACCCCGCGTCCCGTGGCGTCGCGCATCGCGGCGGCGAGCCGCTCGTGGTCGGTGTCGCGGAACTGGCCGGCGGTATACCGCTTGAAGTCCGCGAACCCACCCTCGGGCAGGTACGGCGGATCCAGAAACACCCAGTCCCCGGCCGCCGCCTCGCGCAACGGCTCCTCGAAGTCGCAGCGCCGCAGCTCCACCCCGGCGAGCGCCGCCGACGCCGCCAGGAACGTCTCGCGGCGATAGTACGGCCGGTCATACGCACCGTACGGCGTGTTGAACCCGCCCCGCCGGTTGACCCGCCACAGGCCACGGAACGCGGTCTTGTTCAGGTAGATGACCCGGGCGGCGCGCTCGACGTCGGTCAGCGCGCCCGGATCCTGCGCGCGGATCTCGGCGAACCGTTCGGCGGTGTTGGGCAGTGCGTCGAGCCGCTCCATGACGGCCTCGGGCTGCGTGGCCACGGCGCGGAAACAGGCGACGAGCTCGGGATTGGCGTCCGACAGGACCGCCTTGACCGGCCGCAATTCGAAGAACACCGCGGCGCTGCCCATGAACGGCTCCCAATAGCAGCCGGTGAACGGTGGCGCCGCGGCCACCAGTTGCGCCGCATAGCGGGTCTTCCCGCCGGCCCACTTGATGAACGACCGGCCATCCGCCACGCGGTACATCGTAAAGGAAGGGCGAAATGCCGGAAGTTATCCACAGGGAGGAATTACGTCTGGTTATCGATCGGTGACGGCCGATACCGTCGGCAGGTCCGCGACACGAGAGACGGGGTGAGCACCGTGGCACAGACGACCCAGGCGCAGCAGGCCGAGCTGCATTCGGCCGCACAACGGTTCGAGCAGGTCAACGGCGAGCTGCAGAGCATGCTCAGCACGCTGATGCGCGAGCTGGAGACGACGAGGACCGGCTGGCAGGGCGCGGGCGGCCGGTCCTTCGACACGGTCAAGCACGCGTGGAACCGCGACCAGCAGACGCTCAACAAGAACCTGCTGGAGACGGCCGAGGGCCTCAGATCCGCCGGCCGCAACTATCAGACCACCGATGCCGACGCCGGAGCCCGCCTCAGGGGCATCGGCACCCAGCACCTGCCGCTCTGAGCCGGACGGGAGACATTCATGGACGACACACTGGTGGTCAACTTCGCCGCCATGGACCACGCCGGCCATTCCATCCAGAGCGCGCTCAACACGCTCAACGCCCGGCTGGAGGAGGTCACCCAGCTCGGCCGGCGGCTGACCGCAGGATGGCAGGGCGAGTCGCGGGAAGCGTATGCGGCCCGCCAGGCCAACTGGGAACGCGCCGGCAATGACCTGGCCGCGACGCTGCGGGAGATCAAGGTCGCGTTGGACGAGTCGATGCGGCGCTACCTGGAGACCGAGCAGCGCAACAGGAACCTGTTCCCGCAGGGCTGAGCCGGCGGGACGGCCCGGTCCGCGACACGTTCGCGGACCGGGCCTTCGGCGTGCCGCCGGCCGGGTCGGCGCCGCACGTCGCCGAACAACGCTCAGCGGCGCCAGGGTGCCTGCCGGGTGGGCGGCGCACGTCGTTGGTGGCGCTCAGCGGTCCCGAGCGCGTGCTGCTCGGTGGCGCGGGCGGGTGTTGGTCAGCAGCGCGGGCCGGGTGTCGCACGGCGGCGCGGGCGGCGTGTTGCTCAAGGGTGCGGGTGGCGTGTTGTTCAGCGGTGCGGGCCGCCGAACGCTGGCGCGGTCCGGTCGCCCGAGGTCGCGTCCTGGGGGTCGGGCAGGTGCCGGACGCCGGGATGCCAGCCACGCCGCCTTCCGCGCGGTAGCACGACCGTGACCAGCAGCATCAGCGCGGCCAGCCCGACGCCCAGCCCGGCCAGCAGCAGGGTGTGGTCCCGCGCGGCGATCCGCTGCGCCGCCCGTGGGTCCTGCGCGACCGGGGCGAGGACGTGCCCGGCCGGATCGGGAGCCGCTCCGGTCTCCTCCGTCAGCGCGCGATAGGGGTTGAGGACGCCCGCGCCGAAGCCCGGACCGGCCACGCCACCATCGGCGGTTGCCGTCAGCCGCGCCGCGATCTGTGCTGCGGTCATTTCCGGTCGGTACTGGCGGAGCAACGCCGCGGCGGCAGCGACGTACGGGGCGGCGAAGCTCGTGCCGTCCACGGTCGTCAGCCCCTGCGGTGTGGCGGTCGTCACCACCTGGCCGCCCGGCGCGACGAGATCCACGAACGGGCCGGTCTGCGACCCTGGCAGCCGCTGCCCGTCCGGGCCGATGGCGCCGACGCCGATGACCCCGTCGTACGCCGCGGGGTACGGCGTCCGGTTCCCCTCCGCGAAGCGGTTCCCGGCGGCGGCGACCAGCACCACGTCCCGTGCCACCGCGAACCGGACCGCCTCGCGCACGTCGGCGCTGTCCTGGTACGACACCAGCGACAGGTTGATCACCCCGGCGCCGCGCTCGACGGCGGCCCGGATCGCCGCCGCGACCCCGGCAGGCGTGCCGCGGCGCCCGGCGGTCGTGCCGTCCTCCAGCTCGACCAGTTCGCTCACCCGCAGTGCCAGGATCGTGGCGCCCGGTGCGAGTCCCTGCAGCGACGAGCCCGCGACCGGCCGGGCCGCGATGATGCCGGCGACTCCGGTGCCGTGCCCCACGCAGTCGATCAGCGAACCGTCGCCGTCGAGCTGGTCGGGCCCGGCGCGCACCGCGCCTCGCAGCTGCGGATGCCGGCCGTCGACCCCTGAGTCGAGGACCGCGACGGTGATGCCAGTGCCGTCGGCGAGAGGGGTGAGCTTGCGGTGGTCGTACACCTGCGAAGGCCAGGACACACCGGTCGGTGCCGGCGCTGGCGGGCGGATCGGCGTGGGGCACCCGGGCGGAGCCTGTGCGGCGGCCGTCGGAGGTGCGACACCAAAGCCGACAATTACACATGAAAGCGTCAAAGTAGCCAGTCTGACCGGACGAGGCATGCGCAGATGGTAATTGTTCCACCCTCGGACGGTGACGCTCGTGAGACAGGCCTGGGTTCCGGGGCGGTTCCATCGCTATGCTGGCCGGAGCGCTTGCTGGGTCGCACCCCTCGGATTGCCGTGGCCGTATAGGTTAAGTTTCGCGAGCGCGGCGGTTCCGAGCCCGACAGAGGGGGTGGCCGTGAGCGAGTGGGAGCCGGCCACCGAGGCCGAAGGCGCCATGCGTGACGCCCTGCGCGCGAACGACCAGGAGCAGTATTTCCGCATCCTGGCCCGCACGGACATCATGCTGCCCATCGCGCCTGAGGGCGTGCAGAACGGTGACTCCGGCTGGGGCACCTGGACGACCGAGGGCCGCACGCATGTGCTGGCGTTCACGTCGCCCGAGGCGCTCCGCGAGTGCCTTGCCGGGCATCCCGGCACGCACCGGCGGGTGCCGTTCCGCGACCTCTCCAGCATCTGGCCCAATGTCGACTGGTGGCTCGCGGTCAACCCCGGCCTGCCGATCGAGGGCTACCTGCCGTCGTGGTTCGTGACCCAAATCACCCGCGGCGACGTCCGGCTGCCGGGCCGCACGCTCGGCGCCCGCGCCAGGATCGAGCAGGCCGCCGGTTCACGGGCCCGCGCGACGGCCCAGGTGCCGGTCCGCGGCGTGCCCAACCAGCCGGCGCCGACGCCGATCGAGCGCCACCGGATGAAGGCAGCCGAGTCCGCGCCACCGGCGCCTCCCGTGTCTGCGCCTCCAGCCCCTCCCGCGCCCCCGCCCGGGGGCCGGCCGGGCGCCTCCACAGTGCAGCGCTCGCCGTCGGGGCCGCCGGCGAAGCGGGACGTGCCGCCGCCTGACGTGGCGCCGCCCGGGGCGTTCCTGCCGACGCGGGCGGACCGTCCGATCAACTACGAGCGCACGACCGGCGCCGCGGGGTATGAGCGGCCCGCCGACTTCCGCCGTCCCCGGCCACCGGTCACCCCGGCCACGCCGCCGGCCGCCGCCGCGCCGCCGCCGGCAGTGCCTGGGCGGTCCGGGCTCTTCGACGAGTCGGATCGCAGCTCGCTGGACGTGCCGGGCGAGCGGGAGCTGTTCGGGGACCTGAAGCCCGACGTGCCTGGGCGTTCGCCGGGCTGGTCACCGGGTGCGGACACGCGTCCCGTGCCGCCGTCCAAGGCCGGCGCGTCCAGCCTGCCGCAGCGGCCGACGTCTCCCGCTCCAGGATCTTCTGGGTTGCCGCAGCGACCCGGTGCCGGTGAGCCCGGCCTGCCGCAGCGGCCCGGTGCCGGTGAGCCTGGGCTGCCGCAGCGGCCGACTTCGCCGGCCCCCGGTTCTGGTGGGTTGCCGCAGCGGCCGACCTCGCCGGCGGGTGGATCGCCCGGACTGCCGGCGCGGCCTTCGGCAGCCGGCGGGCTTCCCACGCGCGGCGCCGGTGCCGACGGCGAGCAGGATGACCACGAGGGCGACCCCCGTCGGTACTGGCCACGTCGCGAACCCGCGCGCAGTCTCGGCGAGATCTTCACCGAGCACGCCGACCCGGTGATCCCGGCCGCCTGGCAACCGCCGCCTACCCTGCCCGCTTCGGCAGCTCCGCCGCTGCCGACCCGCCAGCCGGGCGAGCGTCCCGACGCTGCGTTCCGCCCAGGCGAGGGCGGTGCCCTGCCGTCACGACCGGGCCCGTCCGACGCCGGCGGCTTCCCGTCCCGTCCGGGTGCCGGCGATGCGGGCGGCCTGCCGCCGCGGCCTGGTGCCGGTGGTGGCCTGCCGTCGCGGCCCAGCGGCGGCGACCAGGGTGCACTGCCGGGCCGGCCGAGCAGCTTTTCGTCGCGGCCCAGTGATCAGGGTGCGCTGCCGGGTCGGCCGAGCAGTCTGCCGGCGCGCCCACGCCCCGCCGATCCGTTGCCGTCGCGCGCCGAGGCGGGCGACGCCGGTGTGCTGGCATCGCGTCCCGGCCTGGTCGATCCCGGTGTGTTCGGTCCTGGCGCGTTCGGTCCTGGTGAGAACGGTGCGCAGCAGCCCGGTGCCCGAGAGGGTGGGGCGCCGCAGTCGGGTCCCGGCGGGTTCCTGGCGTCCGGCTGGGACCGGTCCGACGAGCCCGCCGCGTTCCGCGATGACACGTCCCGGCCCGGCGCCAGCGAACCCGGTCCGCGCCCCGGTGACCAGGGCGGCTTCCTGGCTGCCCCCGGCGACCCCGCGTCCCGCGGCGATGCGGCTTCCCGTGGCGACGTTCCGGCCCGTGGCGCTGCGGCGTATGGCGACCTTGCCGCGCTTGACGAGGGGCGTGGCGACCTCCCGGCCCGTGGCGACGCTCTGGCCCGTGGTGCTGCGGCTTATGGCGCGCTTGCGGCGCTTGGCGAGGAGCGTGGTGACGTTCCGGCCCGTGGCGCTGGGGGCTATGGAGACCTTGCGGCGCGGGGCGACGGTCCTGCGTGGGGCGACGGTGCTGCGCGGGGCGAGGCGGGGCATGGTGATCTTGCGGCGCGGGGTGCTGCGGTTTATGGCGACCTCGCGGCGCTTGGCGAGCCTGGAGTGCGGGGCGATGCTGCGGGGTGGGGCGAGGCTGCTGCGCGGGGCGAAGCTGTGGCGTGGGGCGTCGCGGCCCGTGGAGACGTTGCGGCGTGGGGCGATGCGGGGCGTGGCGACGCGGCCCGTGGTGACCTTGCGGCGCGGGGTGAGGCTGCTGCGCAGGGCGAGGCTGTGGCGTGGGGCGATGCGGGGCGTGGCGATGCGGGGCGTGGCGACGCGGCCCGTGGTGACCTTGCGGCCCGTGGTGAGGCTGCTGCGCAGGGCGAAGCTGTGGCGTGGGGCGATGCGGCGCGCGGCGACCTGGCGCGGAGCGAGGTTCTGGGCGATGCGCGGAGTGAGGCGCCGTCGTGGCGGACGCAGGCTGAGCCGCCGTTGCCGTTCGATCGGCCCGTGTTTGACCGGCCCGGGTTCAGCAGGCTGGACATCGAGGCACCCGAGGTTGATGAGCCGCCCACCGGTTCGGTCGAGGCGCCGGTCAATGAGCCCAGGTCGCTGTTCGGTCCGGTGAAGGGCAGGGCCAAGGCCGCTGGGTTCGGGCGGGTTCCTGACCTGGACGAGCATCCGTTCTTTGCCGACACCGAGCCGTCCGAGTTCGACGCGCCCGGGCGGGCGTTCGGGCAGCCGGAGCCTGCAGGAGAAGAGCCATCGCATGAGCCGGCCCCGTGGGGGCCGAGCGCGCTGGAGCACAGCGGCCGCGACCAGGTTGCGCGGGAGATCGCCGCTCAACAGGTAGCGCGGCAGCAGACTGCCCGGGAGCAGGCGGCGGACGAAGCCCGTGAGCAGGCCGCGCGAGAGCACGCGGCCCAGGCGCAGGCAGCCCGGGAGCAGGCCGCGCGCGACGAGGCCCGGCGGCTCGCGGCGCAGGAAGCCGACCGTGAAGCCGCGCGGGAGATCGCCGCGCAGGAGGCAGCTCGCGAGCTTGCCGCTCACGAGGCCGCCCGTGAGCTGGCCGCGCAGGAAGCCCGCGAACTTGCCGCCCAGGAAGCCCGCGAACTGGCGGCGAAGGAAGCTGCCCGTGAGCTGGCCGCGCAGGAAGCCCGCGAGCTCGCGGCGCAGGAGCTGGCCCGGGAACTGGCCGAGCAACAGGCCCGTGAGCTCGCTGAGCAGGAAGCCCGTGAGCTGGCCGCGCAGGAGGCCGCCGCTGAGCGGGCCGCCGCCGACCGGGCCGAGGCCGAGCGGGACCGCGCGGCGCTCGATCGGGCCGCCGAGCAACGGGCCGCGCTGAGCTGGCTGGCCCAGGAGCAGGATGCGGAGTCGGAGAGCGGCCAGGGCGCGTATGAGCCCTGGCGGCCGTCGGCCGGCGCGGCCGGGCTCGACCTGGCGGCGGAGCTGCGAGCGATCGAGGAACGGGCCGCGCAGGCGAAGGCGGCCGAAGAGCTCGCCGCCCGCGAGCTGGCCGAGCAGTTGCGGGCCATCGAGGAGCGCGTCGCTCGGTCCAGCGCCACCGGTAAGGCACAGTCGTGGGTCGAACGGGAGGACACCGAGTCCACTCAGGCGATCGGCGGGCCGGCGACCGGACGGGACGCCCCGGTGTCGTTCTTCAGTGGCGCGGAAGGCGCTGGGGGTACACCGGCGGCAAACGAGACAACAGCGGCTCCTTCGCAAGAAGTCAGGTCGTTCTTCGAGTCGGTGTATGAGCCCGAGGTCGTCGACGCGGAGGTCGTGGCGGCGCCCACAACGCCCATAACGCCCACAACGCCGGCAACGGCACCCGCGACGGTGCCCGTGAAGTCGGCGGCGGCGCAGGCGCGGGACTTCCGGCCGGCGAACACCGTGGAGCAGGACCTGTTCGATGCGGTGCAGGCCAACAGCACCGACCGGTTCCTGTCGACGCTGCTGCTGGCGAAGATCCTGGTGCCGGGGTGGTCCGGTGAGGGGCCGATCGACCCGGCGTCGTGGCGGACCGAGCACATGAACGGGCTGCCGCATCTGGTCGTGTTCACGTCGGCGGAGCGGCTGGCGGACCGGCTCGCGGACACACAGGCGAGCTGGATCAAGTTCACGCGGTTGATCCGGAACTGGCCGCCGGGGGACCAGCTGGCGTTCGCGGTGAATCCGGACTCGCCGATCGGGGCGGTGCTGCCGGGCACTGAGGTGGTCCAGCTCGCGACCTGGGCGGCGGAGCTGGGTCTCGGGGTCGACGAGCCCGAGGCGGCGCCGGCCGCCGCGGCCAAGCCGGCGCAGCAGCCGAGGCCGGCGTTCGAGCCGCAGGTGTCCAGCGGGCCGCTGTTGATGCAGAAGCCGATCTCGCCCGAGCAGCTGTCCTACTATCTGGAACGCGGGTACGACCGGGTGTCCGGGTTCGTGCACCGGGCCGGTGAGGTGGCGCACCTGCAGACGCCTGAGGAGCTGTATCAGGTGCTGGGTCTGGGGTACGCGGGTTCGTCGTTCAAGCCGGATGCCGAAGAGGCGTACGTGTTGCGCTGGAAGGCGTACCGCGGCGACCTGTACCGGATCCCATACGGTGGACCGAACCAGGCGGCGATGCGGGCGATGGAGGGCTGGGTCATCGAGCGCCCGCCGTTCCGGGGCAACGGGTTCGCGCCGAGCGACACCAGTGACGTGATCGCCGAGTTCAAGGTGGACAGTGCCCGGTTGCCGCATCACGCGGAGCTGTGGCGGCTGCGGCGCGACGGTCGTCAGGAGCTGATCGCCCGCCTCGACGCGGACGGGCCGGCGTGGCGGAAGGGCAAGGAGCTGTGATCCGCGACGGCTATGCGGCCCGCTGGCAGGGCGCGGAATACGAGGCAAGCCCCGACGGCGACAACGTCCGCCTGTACCGGCCGGATCCGAGCGAGGGCTTCGACGAGGTGCGGGCCGGCCGGTTCCGGCGGGTCGTGCCGCTGAGCGAGGTCGACTTCGCCTACGTGCGCACCACGTGCTTCTGGCGGGACGAGCCGTTCATCGTGCTCGGCGAGCACGACGGGTGGCTGCGGGTCGAGTACACGGGCGGCAAGTCGACCGTCGCCGCCGAGCTCGGCCTGGAGGAGTTCGACTACGGCGTCTACCAGGGTTGGGCGCCCCGCGCCGACGTCAGCGAGCTGCGCGAATACCGGGTCTAGCCGGTTTTGATCCAGCGCAGGATCTCGCCGGTGATCAGCTCGGGCTGCTCCTGGTGCGGGAAATGCCCGACATCCGGCAGGAGGCGCCACTCGTATTCCGCCTGCGCGTAGCGTCCCGAGCCCTGCGCGGTGCGGGGCAGGACGGCGGTGTCGAGCGCGCCGTGCAGCTGCAGCGTCGGCGCGGTGATCGGCGTCTGGAGTTGCTTGACGAAGCGGTACCCCTGTAGCCGCAACGCCGAGCGGGCGGCCCAGCGGTACGTCTCCAGTGCGCAGAACGCGGCCTGCGGGATGCGCATCGCCTCCCGGCAGCAACGCTCGTAGTCGCGGTATTCATCGGTGCCGACCCAGTCCGGGCCGCCCCACATCGCCATGTATTCGCCGACGAGCGCGGCGTTGTTCCTGGTGAGGATGTGCTCGAAGCGGGGCAGCTGGAACTTCAGCACTGGCCCGGCGGCGGCGAGCTGGCCGCGGGGGTCGGTGGCCAGCGCGGCGCGCAGCCGCAGCGGGTGGGCCGCGCCGAGCACGACCAGGCGGCGCACCAGCTTCGGGTGGAACGCCGCGGTGGCCCAGCCGATCATGCCGCCGTAGCCGGCGCCGACGAGGTGCGCGCTGCGCTCGCCCAGGGCGCGGATCAGGCCGGCGACGTCGCCCGCCATCGTGTACCCGTCGTAACCGCGTGGTGGCTTGTCGCTGGCGCCGTATCCGCGCAGGTCGACCGCGACGGCCCGGAAGCCCGCGTCGGCGATCGCGGTGAGCTGGTGGTGCCAGGCATACCAGAACTCGGGAAAACCGTGCAGGAACAGCACCAGCGGACCGGTGCCGGTTTCCACGACGTGGAACCTCGTGCCGTTGGCGCTGACGAAGCGGTGCGACCACGGCCCGTCGATCATGACGCACGTGTCGTCAACCGAGGGGTTCATGTGGCTCAGCGTAGGGCCCCGCGGCCAAGAACTCTGCCAGGCGACCGGCTGTGATCCGTAACGCCGAGGGTTCTCGGCAGGGGTCGGTCACGCTTAGCGTTCAGCGCATGAGCCTGCCGTTGCCGCTGGTCGAAGTCGAGGGTACGCCCGGTGAGTGTGGCGTCGCGTACGGTGTTGCCGCCCGATCCCTGATCGCCGCGAACACCGCGAACTATCTGGAGCGGTTCGCGGCGAATGGCCTGGATCGTCCGGCGGTCCGGCGCGCGGGGACCCTGTTCCGCGCCGCGTCCCGGCAGCACGCGCCGCGGATCGCGGAGATGCTGGACGGCGTCGCGGAGGGTGCCGGGGTGCCGATCGAGGAGATCTACGCGCTCAACGCGCGCACCGAACTGCTCTACGGCAACACCGAGTGCACCTCGATCGGCGTCCTGGACGCGCGGACGGCCTCGGGGCACACCATCCTCGGGCAGAACTGGGACTGGCACCCGGCGCAACGGCCGTACACGCTGCTGCTGGCCACCCGGGACGAGCGCGGATCGACGGTGCTCACGCTGACCGAGGCCGGCATGCTGGCCAAGACCGGGTTCAACGACGCGGGCCTGGGCGTCTGCGTCAACCTGCTCACCTGCGACCGCGACGGCCGGCCGGGCGGCGTGCCCTATCACGTGCTGCTCCGGGCCGTGCTCGAGCAGCGCGTGCTCGGCTCGGCACTGCGGGTCGCGTGCTCCACCCCACGCAGCGCGAGCATCAACATGTTGCTCGGCCAGGCATTTGCGGCGGGCGTACCGGGGGAGATCATCGATGTCGAGGTGGCTCCCGGTGATGTGGGTGTGCTGAACCCGGTCGACGGCGTGATTACGCACGCCAACCACTTCGAGGCGCTGCCGACCGTGCACGACACGCTGCGTGACTTCGGCAGCGCGTCGTTCTTCCGGAGCGCCCGGGCGCGCCGCCTGCTCGGGTCGGGTGTGCTTGCCGAGAAGGACCTGCAGTCGGTGCTGGCAGACCACGGTGGTTACCCGCAGTCCATCTGCCGGCACGACGCGGATGCGCTCACGGAGGAGGACCGGTCGGAGTCGCTCTATGCCGTCGTGCTGGACCTCGACGAGCGCCGGATGTCGATCGCCGCCGGGCCGCCGTGCCAAGCCGATACGTATCACGAGGTCCGACTTTCCGGACTTTTCTCCTGAGCTCTGTGGTGCAGGCCCACCTTAAATGTACCTGTGCTGATCGCGTTCCCATGACGGTCCGCAGCGATCTCTGAAACGGGTGTTTCAGCAGCTCAGCTCGGTTAAGTAGGGCACGTCCGCGGCGATCTTCACCCTGGGTCGCCGCAAGGCTCCTTAAGTCCTGGTCAGAACGCTTCATGCACGGGTTGTACCTGCTCTTGGCACCCACTAACTTCCGATCGACGCACGTGAGCCCCCACATCGTCGGAATCGGGATTTGTAGATGAACGAGCGAGACGTGCCGAGACGGCGCCCGGGACAGGGCCCTGACGGTAACTACGACCCGTACGCCGACTCGTACTACGAGTCCGGCTACGAGGACCAGACCGGCAGCGGTCGGCGCCCCCAGGGTGGCGTCGGCGGCCCGCGCGGCTACGACCGGCAGGCGATGCCCGCCGACCGTGGCGGCTCCGGCCCGCACTTCTACGATCCCGCGGCCCGTGGCTACGGCGGCGGCAACGGCCTGCCCGACATCGAGGACGAAGACTTCGATGACGAGGAGCCGTCGAACTGGCGCCGCCGCACGGCGATGATCGCCATCGGCGGTGGCGCGGCCGCCCTGATCGGTGGTGGCGCCTACGCCGTCACCCAGTTCTTCGGTGAAGGCACCGACCCGGCCAACACCGGCGCCGAGGCGCCCGTCGACACCGCCGCTCCCGCGTATGTCGACCAGAACCAGAGCCTGATGAACGGCCAGGCCGGCCTCGGCATCCGCAAGAACACGCCGACCAAGGGCAACTCGTTCGGCACGCCGGCCGACGCGGCCAAGAACGCCAAGGTCACCGCGAAGACCGTGCTGCCGACCAAGGACCCGGTCCGACACCTCGCCGGCCGCCTCACCTTCGGGCCGAACGCCAAGACGATCGCCGATATCAACAAGCTCGGCATCAACGCGTGGATCGCCAAGCAGCTCAAGCCCGAGACGATCCCGCTGACCCGGGGTGAGCAGAAGGCCGACGCCGAGCTCGTCACCTGGTCCATGACCTACGAGCAGCTCAAGACGCAGCGCGAGGACCTGGACAAGAAAGGCATCCAGGCGGACGAGCAGAACGTCCGGTACGCCATCGCCAAGCAGCTCTTCTCCGACCGCCAGCTCTTCGAGATGATGGTCGACTTCTTCGGCGACTACTTCCACGTCGCGGCCTTCCACGAGGGCAACGAGCTGACCCGCGCCTCGTTCGAGCGCGACGTCATCCGCAAGTACGCCCTCGGCAACTACGTGGACATGTTCGTGGCCGGCAACAAGCACTCGGCCCTGCTGAAGTACCTCGACCAGGACGAGTCGTCGAAGGACCAGATCAACGAGAACCTCGCCCGCGAGAACCTCGAGCTCTACACGGTCGGCGCGTTCAACGGGTACACCGAGACCGACGTCCGCCAGGCGGCCATGCTGCAGACCGGCCGCAGCGTCCGGGACAACCAGTACGTCTACCGCCCGGAGCAGCACTACGTCGGCCCGGTCAAGATCATGGGCTTCTCGCACCCGAACCCGACCGCGGAAGGTGGCGAGGCGGTCCAGGAGGCGTACTTCCGCTACCTGGCGCTGCACCCGAACACCGCCCGGTACATGGCGCAGAACCTCGCGACCCGGTTCGTCTCCGACGTCCCGCCGAAGTCGCTGGTCGATGCGATGGCCAAGACGTACCTGGAGAAGAAGAGCAACATCCCGGCCGTGCTCATGACCATGCTGAGCCGCACCGAGTTCTGGGAGTCCGTCGGCCAGAAGGTGCGCCGCCCCGCCGAGTACCTGACCGCCACGTACCGCGCGCTGGAGATCGGCGCCGACGCACCGGCCGGGTTCACGTCGAACAACATGAACCTCAGCCCGATGGTGCAGGGGCTCGGCGACATCAAGCGCAAGCTCGAGGAGTTCGGCCACGCCCCGATGGAGCTGCCGACCCCCAACGGCTACCCCGACGTCTACGTGGCGTGGACCTCCGCCGGCACGATGGTCAACCAGTGGAACGACGCCTACAACGCCATCACCGGCGGCCGGCGCCAGTTCACCTGGCCGAAGCCCGAAGCGATCATCGCCAGCCCGCCGGCCACCGCGGGTGCCTACCTCGACGCGCTGACGAAGAAGCTGATCAACGTCACGCTCGACAACGACCGTCGCATGGCGATCCTGCACATCGTCAGCCCGACGATGACGGCGGCCACGCCCGTCGACGCCACGTTCAACGGTGCGATCGCGTCCGTGGTCCGGGCCATCTTCGCCACTCCCCACCACCACCTTCGGTAAGTCGAGGCATACCAATGGAGAAGACAGTGCGCGCACAACACCCGTCACTGCACCCTGAGTGCCCCGACCTGCTCAAGCTCGGCCCGAACCGCTTCGAGGCCGCGCTGCGCGCCGAGGCTGTCGCGGTCCAGGAGGAGCAGAAGGCGACCCGCGACGAGTACCTCGAGCTGGCCCGCCAGGAGGACGAGCAGGACGAGGGCAAGGGCGTCACCCGCCGGCGGTTCTTCGTCGGCGCGGCGGCCACCACGACCGCGCTCGCCACCAGCCAGTTCCTGACCACCCAGGCGTCCTTCGGGGCCACCCCGACGGGCACGCTCATCCACGTGTTCCTGTACGGCGGCGCCGACGGGCTTTCGCTCTTCGCCCCGATGAACGACGCCGTGCTGAACCGGGTCCGGCCCAGCTTCACGCTGCCGGAGAACGGCTCGATCGCCCTCGAGCGCGGGTTCGGCCTCAACCAGTCGTTCACGCCGCTGAAGAAGTACCTGGACGCGGGCCAGCTGGCCTTCATCCCGGCCGTCAGTGACCGGCGCCTCGACCGCAGCCACTTCGCCGCGACCGACATCTGCCAGCTCGGCGGCCTCCCCGCCGAGACCGGCGGCATGGGCTGGCTCACCAACCTCGCCGACAAGCTCGGACCCGGCACCGCCTTCCGCGCCATCGGCATCGGCTCGACCCTGCCCCGCTCCCTCGTCGGCGGCGGCGGCGCGCTCGCGCTGAACAACGTCGCCTCCCTGAACGTGAACGGCGACGGCAAGTACAAGCAGCCGACGGTCGAAGCGATCCAGAAGCTCTTCACCGGCACCAACCACCCGATCGAGGCTCCGGTGAAGGCCGGCATCGACGCGCTGACCCTGGCCTCGACGCTGGCCCAGAAGGGCTACACGCCGGCCGAGGGCGTCAAGTACGCCGGTGTCGGCAACGCCTTCAAGGAGCTCGCCCAGCTCATCAAGGGCGGCGCCAACGTCCGCATCGCCACCATCGGCATGGGCGGCTGGGACACCCACGAGAACCAGGGCACCCGCGGCGGCTACGTGGCTCAGCACTTCGGTGAGCTCGCCTCCGGCATGGCCGCCTTCTTCGACGACCTGGGCGACCTGGCCGGCAACGTCACCGTCATGGTCTCGACCGAGTTCGGCCGGCGCGTCGCGGAGAACGGCGGCGGCACCGACCACGGCAAGGGCGGCGGCGTCATCGTCCTGTCGGGCAAGAAGCTCGCCGGCAAGCTCATCGGCACCTGGAACGGCACCGCCACCCTCGTCAACGGCGACCTGCCGGAAATGAACAACATGTTCAGCGTGTTCGGATCGGTGGCACAGGGCCGGTTCGGCCTGACGGATGCCGAGGTCGGGCAGATCTTCCCCCGCCAGACCTACACGCCGGTCAAGATTTACGCGTAGCTCCACCTACGCGTGCATAGGGGCGGTCCCGGTCCCGGGGACCGCCCCTTTCCTCATGCCTGCCCAACCTCGATCCCGCCGGCACGCGATCCTGGACCGTGTTTCGCGCTTGCCTTGCCCTTCGGAGTGGACTTCGATCAAGCCGCGGCGGCGCCGATGTCGGAGTGGATCCGGCAAAAGGGGTGAAACGAGGTCGGGTTGGCCGGCGGTGCTTCAAGGTCTTCCCGATCGTGGGATGGGCGCTGAACCCTCCGGGCCTGAGGCCGGGTGGTGCCAAAATGCCGCCGCACTCACCGGGCGATTCCGCAGGCGGGCATCGAACCAGTCGCCCCGAAGTGATCGGCCAGCGATCCTGCGGGGTTGGTCAACGACGGCCTGGCGGTGTCTGGCCGCGCGCCCGCATGGTGGTGTCCGCTTGTAGGTAGGAGCGGGCGGCGTCGTTCCTGACTGTCTTGGTGATGTCCGCCCGCATGTCGATGTGGGCGATGTCCGACCCCTGGCCCGCCTCCCGCTCCGCGCGACCCACATCTCTGGCTGCAAGCCAGCCTGGTGGTGTCTGGCCGCGCGCCCGCATGGTGGTGTCCGCTTGTAGGTAGGAGCGGCCGGCGTTGGTTCGTGAATGGCCCGGTGGTGCCCGCCCGCATGTCGATGTGGACGATGTCCGACCCCTGGCCCGCCTCGCGCTCCGCGCGACCCACATCTCTGGCTGCACGCCCGCATGGTGGTGTCCGCATGTAGGCAGGAGCGGCTGGCGTTGGCTCGTGAATGGCCCGGTGGTGCCCGCCCGCACGTCGATGTGGACGATGTCCGACTCCGGCCCGCCCGGTGTCCAGCTGCGTGCTGGCCTGGTGTCCGCTTCCACGTCGGAGCGGGGCGGTGCCCCGACTCCGGCCCGGGTCTGGCTGCACACCAGCCTGATGGTGCCTGTTCGTAGACAGGAGCGGGCGGTGTCGGTTCCTGACTGGCCTGGTGATGTCCGCCAGCGCGTCGATGTGGGCGATGTGCGACCCGGCCCGCCCGGTGTTCAGCTGCGTGCTGGCCTGGTGTCTGCTTCCACCTCGGAGCAGGCGTGTCCCGACTTCTGCCACATGCCGGCCTGATGGTGTCCGCTCCAAGTCGGAGCGGGCGGTGTCCGACCTCCTTAGGGCCGACGGGTGTTCCGATCCACTCGCCAGCGGTGTCTATCTCGCCCCGGGCCGGCGGGAGTGCCGTCGGCCCGGGGGTGCGAGATGTGGTGCCGTCAGTCCTCCGACTTGCCGGACTGCAGGCCTGAGGAGATCAGGTCCATGACCGTCGAGTCCTGCAGGGTGGTGACGTCGCCGAGGCTGCGGTTCTCGGCGACGTCGCGCAGCAGGCGACGCATGATCTTCCCGGAACGGGTCTTCGGGAGCTCCGGGACGAGCATGATCTGGCGGGGCTTGGCGATCGGGCCCAGGGTCTTCGCGACGTGGTTGCGGAGTTCCTGGATGAGGGCCTCGCCGGCCTCGCCATCGGTCTCGACGCCGCCGCGCGGGATGGTGAACGCGACGATTGCCTGGCCGGTGGTCGGGTCGGTGGCGCCGACGACGGCGGCCTCGGCGACCTTCGGGTGGCTGACGAGGGCGGACTCGACCTCGGTGGTGGAGATGTTGTGCCCCGAGACGAGCATGACGTCATCGACGCGGCCCAGGAGCCACAGGTCGCCGTCGGCGTCCTTCTTGGCGCCGTCGCCGGCGAAATACATGTCCTGGAAGCGGGACCAGTACGTCTCCTTGAACCGCTCGTCGTCGCCCCAGATGGTGCGCAGCATCGACGGCCAGGGCTCGCGGAGGACCAGGTAGCCACCGCCGCCGTCGGGGACGGACTGGGCCTGGTCGTCGACGACGTCGGCGGAGATGCCCGGCAGGGGGCGCATGGCGCTGCCCGGCTTGGCGGCGGTGACGCCCGGCAGCGGGGAGATCATGATGGCGCCGGTCTCGGTCTGCCACCAGGTGTCGACGATGGGGCAGCGGTCGCCGCCGATGTGTTCCCGATACCACATCCAGGCTTCGGGGTTGATCGGCTCGCCGACGGAGCCCAGCAGGCGCAGCGACGAGAGGTCGAAGCCGGCGGGGATGTCGTCGCCCCACTTCATGAACGTGCGGATCGCGGTCGGGGCCGTGTACAGAATGGTGATCTTGTACTTCTGGATGAGCTCCCAGAAGCGGCCGCGGTGCGGGGTGTCGGGCGTGCCCTCATACATGACCTGGGTGGCGCCGTTGGACAGCGGACCGTAGACGATGTAGCTGTGGCCGGTCACCCAGCCGATGTCGGCGGTGCACCAATACACGTCGCTGTCGGGCTTCAGGTCGAACACCGCGTTGTGCGTGTAGCTCGCCTGGGTCAGGTAGCCACCGGTGGTGTGCAGGATGCCCTTGGGCTTCGCGGTGGTGCCGGACGTGTACAGGATGAACAGCGGGTGCTCGGCATCGAACGGCTGCGCCGCGTGCTCGGCGGAGGCGGTCTCCACGACCTCGTGCCACCACAGGTCGCGGCTGTCGTCCCAGTCGACGTCCTGGCCGGTGCGGCGCACCACGAGCACCTTCTCGATGCTGGGCGACTTGGCCGCGGCCTCGTCGACGATCGCCTTGAGCCCGCTGGGCTTGCCCCGGCGGAAGCCGCCGTCGGCGGTGATGACGACCTTGGCGCTGGCGTCGTCCACGCGGCCGCTGAGCGCGTCGGCGGAGAAGCCGCCGAAGACCACGCTGTGGGTCGCGCCGATGCGCGCGCAGGCGAGCATGGCGACGGCCGCCTCGGGGATCATCGGCAGGTAGATCGCGACCCGGTCGCCGGCCGTGACGCCCAGGTCGGTCAGCGCGTTGGCGGCCTGGCACACCGAGCGGTGCAGGTCGGCATACGTGATGGTGCGGGTGTCGCCGGGCTCGCCCTCCCAGTGGATGGCGACCTTGTCGCCGCGGCCGGCTTCGATGTGCCGGTCAAGGCAGTTGTACGCCACGTTGAGCTGACCGCCCACGAACCACTTCGCGAACGGCGGGTTGGTCCAGTCAAGCACCTGGTCCCATTCCTTGGCCCAGCTCAGCCGGTGGGCCTGGCGCTCCCAGAACGCGAGCCGGTCCTGCCTGGCCTCGGCATAGGCACCCTCCGTCACGTTGGCGGCGGCGGCGAACTCGGCAGACGGCGGGAACTGCCGTGTCTCGTTGAGAAGGTTTTCCAAGGTCTCGCTCATCGGTGATGGCTCCTCGATGTGGTCCAGCTCTCGCAAGCAGGCTAGTTGGGGGGTGTGACAGTTTGCGAGTCTTCTGCGCTGAGTGGCGCCTGTGGAGCGCCGGGCTCTTCTGTAAGTATTGTTACCAGTAGGGGCACGATACCGTTTGCCCGTGCAGGTTGACCCACTCGCTCCACTCCTTGAACTCGCCGATGTCCGGCCCGCCTTCGACGCCGCCCGTGCCGCCGTCGACGCCGCGATGCGCCACCGCGCCCTGCGCCGCTCGGGCGGGCCCGTGGCCGCCGAGGTGGCGCTGCGTTCGTCCGTCGCCAGTGCGGCGCTGGACACGCACGGGTTCGACCTGGAAGGGGTGCGGGCGGGGGTCGTGACCGACCCGGTCGTCCAGGGTGCGTTGCGGGCGACCGCCGCCCTCGACGGTCTGACCGGCACATGGGCCAAGGCGCCCCGCCAGGTGCTCGCCAGGCTCCACACCCTGATCGCGCGCGACGTCGTGCCCGAGGCGTGGCTCGGCCGCCCCGTCAAGCCGGAGTCCGTGCCGCGGTTGGACGCGCTGTCCGCGCTCGTCACGGGCGGGACCAGGGTCCCGGTGCTGGTGCAGGCGGCAGTCGTACACGGGGAGCTTCTGGCTTTGAAGGCTTTTGAGGGTCCGAACGGAGTGGTGGCGCGTGCCGCGGCGCGGTTGACGCTGATCGGTGGCGGGTTGGACCCTCGAGGCCTGCTGGCGATGGATGTCGGCCACCGCAGCCGCGAGCCCGAGTATGTGGGCGCGGCCAACGCCTTCGCGACCGGCACGCCGGACGGGCTGCGCTCGTGGCTGCGGCACTATGCGAGCGCGGCCGAGCGTGCGGCGGAGGAACTGGTGGACATCTGCGAGAGCGCCGCCTACGCACAGTGAACGGCGCCTCGACTAGAGGCGCCGTCACACACGTCCTACCGGGTTACCATGCGTGCACTTTGCGTTCGTTGTCGGCGGTCCTTGCGGTGCCGCCGCAACGTGCCTACCGCGGCTGATCGCTCGTGGGTGCCCGGTGGCCGTGCACGAGATCCGTTCAGATCCCGCACTTCTGTTCTACGCCGTGACCTCCATGAGCGGAACCCCTCAGCCGCAAAATGTGACTGGTGGTGCTGCTGTGATCATGCCGCAGTGATGGCCGCTTTCGTCCGGCGATGCTTGCTGTACAGGGCGAACGCGATCGCCAGACCCACGCCGACACCGATGGCCGCGGCCGTCACCGGCACCGCCGGACGCTCCCGCAGGCGCCGGGCGAGCGGGATCGGGTGGCGGAACGTGAGCATCGGCCAGCTGCGCTCAATGGCGATCTTGCGCAGGCCGCGGTCGGGATTGACGGCGGTCGGATGTCCGACGAGGCTCAGCAGTCCCGCGTCGGTCACGGAGTCGGAATAGGCGAAACACGTGGCAAGGTCGTAGTCGCGCTCGGTGGCGAGTTCCTTGACCGCGACGACCTTGTTGGGTCCGGCCGCGTAGAAGTCGAGATCTCCGGTGTAGCGGCCGTCGTCGCCGATGACCATCCGGGTCGCGATGATGTCGGTGACGCCCAGTTGCTCGCCGATCGGCCGGACCATCTCGTCGCCGGACGTCGAGACCAGGACCACGTCGCGGCCGGCGGCACGGTGCTCCTCGATCAGGAGCACGGCCTCCGCGTAGATGTACGGACTGATCAGCTCCTCGAGCGTCTCCCGCACGATCTGCCGGACCTGCTCGGCGCGCCAGCCCTTGACCAGGGCCGCGAGGTAGTCCCGCGTCTTGGCCATGGTCTGCTCGTCGGAGCCTCCGCCGACGCGGAAGAGCAGCTGCGCGTAGGCACCCTTGATCACGTCGCGGCGGCTGATCAGCCCATCGCGATAGAACGGTCGACCGAAGGCCAAGGCGCTTGACTTGGCGATCACCGTCTTGTCCAGGTCGAAAAACGCGGCGCTACGCCCCACGGCGGGCAAGTGTAGCGTTGCGGGACACGGAGCGGGGCCCGGACTTGGTGGATCACTCTCGGCGTGGGGTTGATCACGGATGATTACCGCGGCGTGAAATATTGATTGGCGTTCTGGGCGTGTTGCGGGCCGGTCCTACTCGACGTATGGCGGTCCACTCAGGCATGCTTATGTTTGCGACGAGGTTTCATGTCCAAGTGACTGCGACCCGTTATTCGACCCTCAGCGGTTGCACCCCCCCGTAGCCGCTGAGTGGGTTCGGCTCGACCCCCCCGGAGCCGAACCCCCGGCGACCCCCGTCACCCCCCGGCGGGGGTCGTCCCCTTTGTATGGCGTGTGCCACATGGCTTTCTGCGTCCTGGCACCGACTAATGGTCGGGTTATAGAGCATTGACGCTGGATGCTTTGTTGAGCGTTCACGAATTCTGCCTCTTCGACCGTTTTGGCATGCATCGTTTTTTCGCTGGTACGGCCAGCGAGTCGCACGCCGCGTTGCGCCCTATTTGTCCGGACTGACATAGCAGATCGACTGTGGGCGCGGAGGTTATCCACAAGCGGCGGGTTATCCACAGAAACGGCCCGGCGGCCCAGCCGCCCCCATCGTGTCGGAGCCATGGTGTGCGCAGTCCACCCAGCCCGCCGACACCATGGAGCACGCCGTGGCCCGACATCGACCGCTGCTCGTCACCGACGACCTCGACCTGCTCGACGACGTGCTCGGCCTCGCCGCCAGGGTCCCGCTCGACGTCGACGTCGAACCCGGCCCAGAACCGGCCCGGCACCGATATCCGGACGCGCCGATCGTCCTGATCGGCGACGCCGCTGCGCCGGCCTGCGCCCGGGCCGGGCTGCCCCGCCGGCGAGGGGTCGTGCTGCTCACCCGCGACCCGCGGCCGGACCACGCGACGGCGCTCGCCGACGCGGTCGGCGCCGAGCAGATCGTCCGCTTCCCCGAAGGTGCCGCCTGGCTCGTGGACTGTCTCGCGACGGTGGCGCAGCGGCACGCGGTCACGGTCGCCGCCCGCGGCCGGATCCTCGCCGTCCTCGGCGGGCGCGGCGGCGCCGGCGCCAGCGTCCTCGCCGCCGGCCTGGCGATCACCGCGGGCAAGGTCGGCCTGCGCTCCCTGCTCGTCGACGCCGACCCCCTCGGCGGCGGCGCCGACCTGATTCTCGGCTGGGAGGACGTCGCCGGACTGCGCTGGCCGGCCCTCGCGGCGACGAGCGGCGCCGTCGACCCGCCCGCGCTCGTCGCCGCCCTGCCGAGCCGCGGCGACGTCGCCGTGCTGTCCTGCGACCGCGGTCAGCCCGGCGGCCTGTCACAGGACGCGATGGCCGCCGCCCTCGACGCCGGCAGCCGCGGCCGCGACCTCGTCGTCACCGACCTGCCCAGATCGCTGGACGAAGCGGCTGTCCTCGCCCTGCGCGCGGCCGACCGGGTCCTCCTGGTGGTGCCGGCCGAGCTGCGGGCCTGCGTCGCGGCCGCCCGGGTCGCCGCAACCGTCGCACCGCACACCGACGAGCTGCGGCTGGTTGTCCGCGGTCCCGCGCCCGGCCGGTTGCGCGCCCGGCAGATCGCCCAGTCGCTGGGCCTGCCCGTGGCCGGGACGCTGCGCGCCGAGCCCGACCTGCCGCGGCGGCTCGAGCAGGGCACCCCACCGGCCGGCAACGGCCGCGGCCCGCTCGCCCAGCTGTGCCGCCGGATCATCGGCGACCTCGGCCTGGCCGGCGGGGTGGCGGCATGAACGCAGTGGTCCTGGAGGCGCGTAGAGGCGGCGTGGTGACCGTGCCGATGGACGAGTTCGTCGAGCGGGTCCGGTTGCGGATGACCGTCGACAGCGTCGAGCCGACACCTGGGGCGGTGCTGGCGGCGGTGCGCGCCGAGCCGGGTGCGCCCCTGCTCGGGGAGAGCACGCTGCGGCAGGTGGCCGACCGGCTCATCGGCGAGATGATCGGTGCCGGCGGGCTCGCACCGCTGCTCGCCGACCCTTCCGTCACCGACGTCCTCGTCAACGGTGTCGAGGTGTGGGTCGACCGCGGCGCCGGCCTGCGGCGGGCCAACGGGCAGTTCGGCGATGCGGCCGAGGTGCGCCGGCTCGCCCAGCGACTCGCGGCCAGCGCCGGGCGGAGGCTGGACGACGCGTCGCCGTTCGTCGACGCGCAACTGCCCGACGGCACCCGGCTGCACGCGGTGCTGCCGCCGATCGGGCGCGAGGGACCGTATCTGTCGCTGCGGACGTTTCGCCGGCAGACGTTCACCGTCGACGAGCTCATCGCGTGCGGCACGTTCGACCCGGGTGCGGCCCGGCTGTTGGCGTCGATCATCGCGGCGCGGATTCCGCTCCTGGTGACGGGCGGCACGGGCACCGGCAAGACCACGGTGCTGGCGGCGCTGCTTTCCCTGGCGCCGCCCACCGAGCGGCTCGTCGTCGTCGAGGACGCCGCCGAACTGCGGCTCGCGCACCCGCACGTGGTCTCGATGCAGTCGCGGATGTCCAACGTGGAGGGCGCCGGCGAGATCACCCTGCGGGACCTGGTCCGCCAGGCCCTGCGGATGCGTCCTGACCGCCTGGTCGTCGGCGAGTGCCGCGGCGCCGAGATCGTCGACCTGCTCGGCGCGCTCAACACCGGCCACGAGGGTGGGGCGGCCACGTTGCACGCCAACTCGCCCGCCGACGTGCCGGCCCGCCTGGAGGCCCTCGGGCTGCTGGGAGGCGTGCCGAGAGCGGCATTGCACGCCCTCGTCCACGCCGCGCTGCGGGTCGTCGTGCACCTGCAGCGCGGCGCGGACGGCACCCGGTTCCTGAGCGAGATCTGTGTCCTGGACGCGCATCCGGAGCAGCGGACCACCGTCGTGCTCACCGCCTGGCGGCGTGGCACCGGCGCGGCACCGGCATCCGAGCAGCTGGAGATGCTGATCGCCGACCGGGGCATCACGCCGCCCAGACCGTCAGGGCCGTGGCGATACGTGTCGGGGAAGGGTTGGCAATGAACGCCATCGACCTGGCCCTGGCCGCGGGCGGCGCACTGACCGTCGGCTTCGGGCTGCTGCTGATCCGGCGGCGCCGAGCCCGGACCCGGCTCGACCGGCTCTCCAGACACCGCAGGACCGCCGGTGCTCGACGCCGGTGGCCGACGAAGGACCGGCTGGCCGCCGGGCTCGTCGAGCGGCCCGGTGTGGTCGTCACCGCCGGCGGCGCGGTGGCGGGTGGGATCGGGCTGCTGGGCGGTGGTCCAGTCGCCGCTGTGCTGTCCGCGGCGTACGCAACGGTCACGCTGATCGGCATCCGCCACCACCTGACCCGGCGGGCCGCCGATCGGGCGGTGGCGGAGCTGCTCGACGCGATCGAGGACGCGGTCGGTGATCTGCGGGCGGGCGTGGTGCCGTATGCGACCGCCGCGCCGTATCCGGGTGGGGCGGACGTGGAGCTGTACGCCGCACCCGGCCCCGCACCGGCGCCCCCGACCGGTGACCGTCCGGCACTCGGGGCAACCGTTCGACGGATCTGGGCGGCAGCCGACGGAGGTGGCCGGCGAGCGGGCACCGGTGGCCCGGTGGGATCTGCCGGGCACGCGCCCGGTGGGCGAGGGCGGAGGCGGGAGGACGCGGCCGTCTCGGTGGCGCTGGCCCGGCTGGAGGCGGCGCAGCGCGTCAGTGAGGCGCTCGGCACGCCGCTCGCCGATCTCCTCGACCAGGTCGAGGCGGATCTGCGGGCCGGGCAGACCCTGCGGCTCAACCTCGGGGCGCAGACCTCGGGTGCCCAGACCACGACGACGCTGCTGGTCGGGTTGCCCGCAGCCGGGCTGTGGCTCGGCGCCGGCATCGGCGTCGACCCCCTCGGCCAGCTGCTGCACACCCCGCTCGGCGCGGCCTGCGCGATCACCGCCGTCGCGCTGCAATGCGCCGGGCTGCTGTGGACCGGGCGGATGGTCCGTTCCGTCGTCGCGGAGGTGCGGTGATGAGCCGGGGTCGGCGCTGGCTGTCCGCGGCCGGCTGTGCCCTGGCCGTCGGCCTGCTGCTGGGCGGGATCGCGGGCATCGCGGTCGGGCTCGTCACGGCGATCGTGGCGGAGCGGGCGCTTCGGCGGGTGGAGTCGCCGCGCACGCGCCAGGAGCGGGCCAGGGCCCGGGGCGACCTGCCGTTCGCGACGGACCTCCTGGCCGCCGCGCTGAGGACCGGCGCGCCACCCGATCGCGCGGCGATCGTGGTCGGGGAGGCCGTCGGCGGGCCGGTCGGGACCAGGTTGACGCTCGTCGGACGGGCACTGCGGCTCGGTGCGTCGCCGCGGGATGCCTGGGTGCACCTGGCCGACCTGCCCGGCGGGCGGCGGCTTTCCCGGGTCGCCGCCCGCAGCGCCGACCGGGGCACGGCGTTGACGGTGGCCCTCGAGCGGCAGGCGGCCGACCTGCGCGTCGCGAAGACGGCGGCCGGCGAGGCGTCGGCGCGCCGGGTCGGCGTGCTGGTCGTGCTGCCGCTCGGGGTGTGTTTCCTGCCCGCGTTCGTGCTGATCGGGGTCGTCCCGGTGGTCGCCGCGATCATCCGCGACGTGCTGAGCGTGCTGTGAGTCGCTGTTCGTTTCGTCGATCGATGTGGTCGAGCGTCATTTGTGAAGGAGCACCAGTGCACAACCTCCGCGCCCGTCTCCGTGCCTTCCGCAGGGGAGACCGTGGGTCGCACAGCATCGAATACGTCCTGGTCATCGGCGTCGGGGTGGCACTTGCCGCCGTGCTGCTGAAGGTCGTGATGTCGGATTCGACGTACAACGCCATGTTCCGGCTGGTCGGCGGGGCACTGGGATGAGAAGCGACCGGGATCGTGGCGTCCGCCGCGGGGGTCCATGGCGACGGCGGAGCTGGACGTTCCGCAGCGGCCGCGCCGACGACCGCGGGTCGGCGACGGTCGAGTTCGCCGTGGCACTTCCTGGAGTCGTCGTCCTGCTGCTGATCTTCCTCGCCGGGTGGAGCGCCTCAGCGGCCAAGGTGCGCCTGACCGACGCGGCTGGTCTGGCGGCAAGGGCGGCGGCCCGCGGCGAGCCGGAGTCCACCGGCCGTGGTGCCATGCCGCCGGGCGTCACGATCTCGGTCCATCGCGACGGTGACCTCGTGCGGGTGACCGTGCGGCAGCGGGTCGGTCTCGGCCCTCTGCCGTCGATCACCTTGCGGGAAGAGGCGGTCGCGCTGGTCGAGCCCGAGAGCGAGGAGCCGTGAGCGGCCGGCCCGTCTTCGCCAGATCGGCGGCGCCGTCCGTGCCGCGGCCGGTGGCAACGGCCTGTCCGGTGCGCCTCGCAACGGCGGCTGCGGAAAGGGCGGGTGCAGCGACGGCGGCACCGGACGGTGTGGCCTTGGCGGCGACGCCAACGGCCGCGCTGGCGGGTGTGGTGGTGTCGACGCAGGCGGCACCGGACGGTGTGGCGGTGTCGGCGACGGCGGCACTGGACGGTGTGGCGTTGGCGGCGACGCCAATGGCTGTGCTGGCGGGTGTGGCGATGTCGCCGATGGCGGCACCCGACGGTTTGGCCTTGGTAGTGACGCCGATGGCTGTGCTGGCGGGTGCGGCGATGTCGCCGGACGGTGTGGCTTTTGGTGGCGACGTCGACGGCTGTGCCGGCGGGTGTGGCGTTGGTGACGACGCCAATGGCTGCGCCAGGGGTGTAGTGACGGCGGCGCCGGCAGGTGTGGCGTTGGTGGCGTCGGCAAGGGCGGCTCCAGCGGGTGCGGTGTTGGTGGCGTCGGCAGGGGCGGTGCCGGCGGGTTCGCCGTCGGTGGCGGCGGCACGTGCGAGGCCTCCGGGCCGGGACCGCGGGTCGATCTCGCTGCTGATGGTCGTGGTCGGGGTCGTGTTCGTGGCGGCGTTGGTCGTCGGGATCGGGCTGGGCGGTGCGCGCGTCGCGCGGCATCGGGCGCAGAACGCGGCCGATGCGGGTGCGCTCGCCGCAGCGGTGTGGGCGGTCGACGGCTCGGCGGTGGCCTGCCCGGTCGCCGGTCGGGTGGTGTCGGCCAACGACGCCAGGCTGGTGAGCTGCACGGTCGATGGCCTCGACGTACGCGTGACGGTCGAGGTCCGCCTGTCGGACACCACGCCGGCCGGTCGGGCAACCGCCCGTGCAGGCCCGGTCCGAGACGCGAGCGTCGCCGCCGATCGGGACGGATGACCGCATCACAGAGACACCTGCCAGGCCGAAGGAACCGCTGGCCAGAAGGGCCGGGGATCCTTCGGCTTGGCACGGCTGGCCGAGGCGATTGGCAGGCCGAGTGACGTCGGGAGCCCGGTTGCCGAGAAGCGTTGGGCAGCGGGGTGTGCGGAGAAGCGTTGGGCGGCGGGTGTGCGGAGAAAGGTCGGGAAGCGGGGTGTGCCGAGAAGCACTGGGCGGCGGGTGTGCTGTGGAGGGCTGGGTCGTGGGGTCTGCGCTGAGGCCTCGGGCGGGTGCGTCGGATCTGGCGTTGATGGTGTCCGAATAAGGCGCTTTGTGTGATTACTTCAATCCAGGAGTGGATCTTCCTGGTGATCGAGGTCGTGTGCGGGTCGTTCGCGCGGCCAGCGCGCGGCTTCGATCTACGCCGCGATTGCATTAGCGCTGGAACGGGGCCGACGTCTCTCGGGAATCGGTGCAGCGGATCGCGGCGGGTGGGCGCTGGAGCGCTACAGGGAGGCGAGGACGAGCGTCAGGACCCGGACGGCGTCGTGTTTGTTGAGGGGGTTGTTGCCGTTGCCGCACTTGGGGGACTGGACGCAGGACGGGCAGCCCTGCTCGCAGCGGCATTCGGCGACGACGGTGCGGGTGGCGGCGAGCCAGTCGGTGGCGACGTCGAAGGCGCGTTCGGCGAACCCGGCGCCGCCGGGGTGGCCGTCGTAGACGAAGACGGTCGGTAGGGCGGTGTCGGCGTGCAGGGCGGTGGAGAGGCCGCCGATGTCCCAGCGGTCGCAGGTGGCGACGAGTGGTAGCAGGCCGATCGACGCGTGCTCCGCGGCGTGGAGGGCGCCGGGCCAGTCGACCTCGGGGATGCCGGCTTCGTCGAGGGCCTCGGGGGAGACGGTCCACCAGACGGCGACGGTTTTGAGGATGCGTTCGGGGAGGTCGAGCTGGCAGGTGTCGATGACCTCGCCGCTGGAGATGCGGCGGCGCTGGTAGCTCACCACCTGGGAGGTCACCTCGACCTCGCCGAGCGAGAGCGTGACCGGGCCCGCGGTGCGGGTCTGGCGGACCGACAGGACGGTCAGGGAGGTGACGTCACGGGGGTGGGTGCTCCAGTCGGGCTCCTCGGCGTGCACGAGGGCGACGGAGTCGGCCAGGTCGAGCTTGTCGACCACGTACGCGGTGCCCTGGTGCAGGTGGACCGCGCCGGTGTGGACCTGGTGGTGGGCGGAGCCGGTGTCGACCGTGCCGAGCAGGCGGCCGGTGGACTCCTCCACGACCGCGACCGGGCCACCGCCCGCGCCGCGGAGGTCGACGTCGGGGCGTTGGCGTTCGGTCCAGTACCAGCCGCTGGGGCGCCGTCGCAGGATCCCGGCGGCGACGAGTGCGTCCAGCGTGGTCTCCGCGGTCGGGCCGAAGAGTGGCAGGTCGGCCGGGGTGAGGGGCAGTTCGGCGGCGGCGCAGCACAGCTGTGGGGCGAGGACGTGCGGGTTGGCGGGGTCGAGGACGGTTGCCTCGACGGGCTTGCCGAAGAGAGCTTCCGGGTGATGCACGAGGTACGTGTCGAGCGGGTCGTCCCGGGCTACCAGCACGCACAGCGCGTCCCGGCCGGCGCGGCCCGCTCGGCCCGCCTGCTGCCAGAGGGAGGCGAGGGTGCCCGGGTAGCCCGAGATGAGGACCGCGTCGAGGCCGACGAGGTCGACGCCGAGTTCGAGGGCGTTGGTGGAGGCGAGGCCGAGCAGGGTGCCGTCCATGAGGTCGCGTTCGAGGGCGCGGCGTTCTTCCCGGAGGTAGCCGGCGCGGTACGCGGCGACCCGCTCACCGAGGCCCGGCACCGCCTGGTTGAGGGAACGGCGGGCCATGCTCGCGACGACCTCGGCGCCCTTGCGGGACCGGACGAAAGCGAGGGTCCGGACGCCGGCGACGACCGCGTCGGTGAGCAGGTCGGCCGTCTCCCGCAACGCCGAGCGACGCACGGGCTCGGCGTCCCGTACCGCGGGCGCCGCATCGAAAGCCAAAGCGCCGACGTCCAAAGCGCCGACGTCCAAAGCGCCGACGTCCAAAGCGCCGACGTCCAAAGCGCTGACGTCCAAAGCGCTGACATCCAAAGCGCCGACGTCCGAAGCGCCGGTATCGAAAGCGCCAACGTTCAAAGCGCCAGCGTTCAAAGCGTCGGGAGCGGGAGGCAGCAGCGGCGGCTCCCACAGTGCGAACGTCACCCCGCCGCGCGGTGAGGCGTCCTCCGTCACCGCGGCCATCGGCAGCCCGACCAGCCGGGACCCGGACGCCTGCGGGTCGCCGGACGTCGCCGACGCCAGGATGAAGCACGGCCCGGCAAGGCCCCTCGGGGTGTAGCGGGCCGTGACCCGCCGCAGCCGGCGCAGGACGTGGGCGACGTGTGAGCCGAAGACGCCGCGGTACGTGTGGCACTCGTCGACGACCACGAAGCGCAGGCCGCGCAGGAAGCGGGTCCACGAGGCGTGGTTGGGCAGGATGCCGTGGTGCAGCATGTCGGGGTTGGTGAGCACGACGCGGGCGTGCTGGCGCACCCAGTCGCGTTCCTCCCGAGGGGTGTCGCCGTCGTAACTGGCGGGACGGACGCCGGGCAGGTCGAGGCCGTGCAGCGAGCGGAGCTGGTCGGCGGCCAGGGCCTTGGTGGGTGAGAGATAGAGCACCGTCGCCTTGTCGTCGGTGAGCAGCGAGGACAGGAACGGCAGCTGGTACGCGAGGGACTTGCCCGAACCGGTCCCGGTCGCGATGACGGTGTGGGTGCCGGACCATGCGAGCTGGGCCGCGGTCGCCTGATGGGTCCAGGGCAGGTCCACGCCGCGGGCCGCGAAAGCGGACCTGAGCAGGGGCGGGGTCCAGTCGGGCCACGGGGAGACGGCCCCGGCGCGGGGCGGCACGTGCTCGACGTGGGTGAGTGATTCGGCGCGGCGGGGCGGTAGGAAGGAGAAGAGCGGGAGCACAGCCGTCACGTCGAGCACTCTAAGACAGATGTTCGAAGAGATGCTGCGGTACACGTGTGGCATTTGTGGGAAACAGGGTGGACGCGTCGCCTTGTGGGGGCGTCGATGGTTAGATGCCCGAGAGACTCATTGTGGGCGACGGCCCATGACACCCCGAACCCGCTCAGATGAGGAGGTCCGCATGGAGCTGTCGTTGTCGACGTACGACTCCGGCGACCACACAGTGCTCGAAGTCGGCGGTGAGGTGGATGTCTACACCGCTCCGCGGCTTCGCGAGAAGCTGGTCGAGCTCGTCGAGACGGGCGCCCGCCATGTCGTGGTCGACCTGAGCCGGGTGGAGTTCCTGGACTCGACCGGGCTCGGTGTGCTCGTCGGCGCGCTGAAGCGGCTGCGGGCGGTCAACGGCACGTTCGGGCTGGTGTGCGCGCACGAGAGGCTCCTGAAGATCTTCCGGATCACCGCATTGGATCGGGTGTTCTCCCTGTACGACTCCGTAGCTGCCGCGACCGCCGCGGTCGGCTCGGACGCCGAACCCACGGCGTAGGTTCATGCCCACAGTCAGGCTGTCATTCTCGCCAGCGGCCGCGCATGTCCGCACCGCCCGTCTGGTCGGGGTGGCCGTCGCGCGGCGGGCCGGCGTGGCTGAGGAGCTGCTCGAGGAGGTCAGGCTCGCCATCGGCGAGGCCTGCTCCCGCGCCGTGGCCCTGCACCGGTCGCACGGACTGGAGGACCTGGTCGACGTCGCCATGGCCGACGGTGACCGGTTCACGGTCCGGGTGGTGGACCGTGCTGCGAACGGGGCGCTGGTCGCGCGGCTGGCGGGTGAAGCTGGGGATGAAGATTCCGTGATGGTCCTGTCGGACCCGGCGTTGCCGCTGACCACGCCGCCGGAGCTGCTGGCGGAGGAGGCGGTCGCGGCGCGGATGGGGTTGGCCCTGCTCGCGGGGCTTGTCGATGATCTCAACGTGTCCGAGCTGGCCGAAGGCGTCGGCACCGAGGTGCGGATGTCGTGGCCCCTGGAGCGTCCTGCGGAGTAGGACACCGATGACAAAGTGGACCATCGACGAAAAGCGATCTCTTGAAACGCGCAAGTCGGTGTGACCACAGACACGCTCTGCGGCTAGAGTACGGCGATCGTGTATGACGGGCCTGGTCATTGGGTACCTCGGCCGTCCGCACGGCTCCCCCTGGGGAGAACCCGCCGCCGGCCTGACCGCTCGCGGCGCTGTCATGTGTCGGTACAGGAGGACAACGAATGTCCGCAACACTCGTCGCAGCCGACGAGATTTCCCTCAGCGGGAACAACCTGACCTATGTCGTCGTCGCGCTCGTCATCGCCTTCGTGGCGTTGGGCTTCGCGGCCGCGTTGGTCAAGGCTGTGCTCGCGACTGGTCGGGGCACCCCGAAGATGCAGGAGATCGCCGGGGCGGTGCAGGAGGGCGCGACCGCGTACCTCACGCGCCAGTTCAAGACCCTCGGCATCTTCGTCGTCATCGCCGTGGTGGTGCTGTTCCTGCTCCCCGTGAGTGACGCCGGGGACAACGAGACCATGATCAAGATTGGCCGGTCGGCGTTCTTCATCGTCGGCGCGGTCTTCTCGGCCTTCATCGGCGGCGCCGGTATGGCGCTGGCGACCCGCGCCAACCTGCGCGTCGCGGCGGCGGCCCGAGAAGACGGCGGCCGGGAGAAGGCGATGCAGATCGCCTTCCGCACCGGTGGCGTCGTCGGCTTCCTCACCGTGGGCCTCGGCCTGTTCGGTGCGGCGCTGGTCGTGCTGATCTTCAAGAGCGACGCCCCGACCGTGCTGGAAGGCTTCGGGTTCGGCGCCGCGCTGCTCGCGATGTTCATGCGGGTCGGCGGTGGCATCTTCACGAAGGCCGCCGACGTCGGCGCCGACCTGGTCGGCAAGATCGAGAAGGGCATCCCGGAGGACGACCCGCGCAACGCCGCCACCATCGCCGACAACGTCGGTGACAACGTGGGTGACTGCGCCGGTATGGCCGCGGACCTCTTCGAGTCCTACGCCGTGACCCTGGTCGCCGCGCTGATCCTGGGTCGTGCCGCGTTCGGCGAGGAAGGCCTGGTCTTCCCGCTCATCGTCTCCACGATCGGCGTCATCGTCGCGATCCTCGGGGTGGCGCTCACCCGCCTGCGCCCCTCCGACCGCAACGGCCTGGTCGCCATCAACCGGGCGTTCTACATCTCCGCCCTCATCTCCATCGTGCTGGTTGCCGGCGCCGCGCTGTTCTACCTGCCGGCCAAGTGGTCCGGCCTGCACGGCGAGGGCGACAGCCTGAAGGCGATCAAGGCACTCGCGGGCGGCGACGCACCGCCGTTCGGCCCGAACGTCACCGCGATCATCGCCTGCGCCATCGGCATCCTGCTGGCGGCCATCGTCCTGGCGCTGACCGGGTACTTCACCGAGACCGAGCGCCGTCCCGTCCGGGACATCGGCAAGAGCGCGCTGACCGGTCCCGCGACCGTGGTGCTCGCCGGCATCAGCGTCGGCTTCGAGTCGGCCGTGTACTCCGCGCTCGTCATCGGCGCCGGCGTGTTCGGCGCGTTCCTGCTCGGTGGCGGCTCGATCACGCTGTCGCTGTTCGCGGTCGCCATGGCCGGCACCGGCCTGCTCACCACCGTCGGCGTCATCGTCGCGATGGACACGTTCGGCCCGATCAGCGACAACGCGCAGGGCATCGCCGAGATGTCCGGTGACATCGACGAGCGCGGCGCCCGCACGCTGACCGAGCTCGACGCGGTCGGCAACACCACCAAGGCGATCACCAAGGGCATCGCGATCGCCACGGCGGTCCTCGCCGCGACGGCGCTGTTCGGCTCCTACACGGACTCGATCCTGAAGGAGTTCAGCCAGGTCGAGGTGGACAAGTTCCTCAACGTGGCCAACCCGGGCAACCTGGTCGGCCTGCTCATCGGTGCCGCGGTCGTGTTCCTCTTCTCGGGCCTGGCGATCAACGCCGTCGCCCGCTCGGCCGGTTCGGTCGTGATCGAGGTGCGCCGCCAGTTCCGCGACTTCCCGGGCATCATGGACTACTCGCAGCGCCCGGAGTACGGCAAGGTCGTCGACATCTGCACCCGGGACGCCCAGCGTGAGCTCATCACGCCGGGTCTGCTCGCGGTGATGGCGCCGATCGCGGTCGGCTTCGGTCTCGGTGTCGGACCGCTCGCGGCCTACCTGGCCGGCGCGATCGGCACCGGCACGCTGATGGCGGTCTTCCTGTCCAACTCGGGTGGCGCGTGGGACAACGCGAAGAAGCTCGTCGAGGACGGCACGCACGGCGGCAAGGGCTCGCCGGCGCACGAGGCGACGATCATCGGTGACACCGTCGGTGACCCGTTCAAGGACACCGCCGGCCCGGCGATCAACCCGCTGATCAAGGTGATGAACCTGGTCGCGCTGCTGATCGCGCCCGCCGTGGTGGTCTACACCACGGGCGACGGCAACCCGGGGATCCGGTTCGCCATCGCGATCGGCGCGGCGCTGATCATCGCCATCGCGGTGATCCTCAACAAGCGCAGGCCGGTCTCGGTCGACGCCGGCGACGGCGACGGCGCCTCCTCGCAGGAGTCGGCCCCGGAGCGGGTCACCGCCTGACCGAGTTTCACACCGACGCCCCGGCCGGGATCATTCCGGCCGGGGCGTCGTATTTGTCGAACAGACGATCGGTTCTAGGCTTCCATTCATGCGCATCCGCGTCGTCGCCACTGGCCTCCTGTTCGTCCTCGTTTCGGCGGGTACGGGTGGGTGCGGCGCTGATGGTGCCGGCGACGTGGCGCCGAAGCGGTGGGCCCAGTCGGTGTGCACGGCGCTCGCGCCATGGCGGACCGAGATCGCCGACCTGACCGCCAGGGCACAGCAGCAGTTGCAGTCGGCGAAGACCGCCACGCAGACGAAGACCAACATCGTGGACCTGCTGGCGGGCGCGGAGACCGCGAGCGAGAAGGCCAGGGTGGGGATCAGCGGCGCCGGGGTCCCGGACGTCTCCGGTGGCGACAAGGTCGCCCGGCAGTTCTCCGCCTCGCTGTCCAAGGCCCGCGACGCGTACGGCAATGCGAAGCGCTCCGTGCAGGCCCTGCCGACCGCCGACGCGAAGGCGTTCTACGCCTCGGTGGGGTCGGCGTTCGCCGTGCTCAAGGAGGAATACGAGCAGAGCGCCATCGACCCGAAGCACGTGGGTCAGAAGGACCTGCAGAAGGCATTCAGCGAGGTGCCCGAGTGTCGGTGACGCCGGCTCGGAGCCGGCAACTGTCGCTGTTCGGGGTGGAGGCGCGCCCGCCGACGCCGATGGACCTGGAGGGGCTGCTCGCCGGCGCCGGCGAGGTCGGCCGGATGGGTGGCACCGCGAAGGTGTCGATCGAGGTCGAGGACGCGTGGCGGGCGGACGTGCTGCGGGCCGAGTGCGAGCAGCGGGGCCTGGTCGTGGCGTGCGAGCCGACCGGGGTCGAGGACCGGTGGACGGTGCGGACGGCGTATGCGGCACTGCTGGCCCCCCTCGCGGCCCGCTGGCTGGACGGCACCGCGAAGGTGGCACCCCGGGACCTGGTCCTGGACGGCCGGCGGCTGCGGCTGTGGGTGGCGGCCGCGGGCTCGTGGGACGGCCAGCGCGCCTATCTGCTCCGCCTGGCACCCAGCCGCCCCTACGTGCCCGAGGAGGACGACGGGGAGGCCGGGGGCGGGACCGACGTCGCCGAGGTGCCGGTCGAGGAGGAGCAGGCAGTGGCGCCGCAGGCTGGGGTGGTGCCGGCGGCCGACCCGCCCGACGAGGAATTGATCGAGGACCTGCCGGAGGCGCCGCGCGGCAAGCCGAAGAAGAGGGCCGCGCCGCTGATCTCGACGTTCGATCCGGGGCCGGTCGACCTGGGGGAAGAGGCCGAGGACTGGATCGACGACAACCGCGACGGCTGGCCCGACTCCGGGGTCGGGGACCTCCCGACCGTCGACCTCGATCCGCTCGCCGAAGTGGCGGCCGAGAGATTAGACGTACCGGATGAAAACGACAATCAAGACGAACATGCGATTGACCGGCAGGTGGCCGACAACTGGGTGGCGATCGGTGACGCTCTGGCTACCGCGGGGCTGATCGCGGTGTTCGTCGGTCCCAAAGCGGGCGGCCCCGCGTACCGCATCGTGGGACTGCGCCGTGTGACGCGGCTCGCGGAGCTCGTCGGTGAGCCACCCCCGGGGGCGCCGCAGGCGAGTTGGCCGAGGTGAGCGCGAGGTACGCTGACCCTGCGCCGCGCAGTGTGATTCCACCCGCCATCGGGGTCACCGGCGGTCGACAAAGCGTGACAAATACGGCAGCCGATGCGACACGATCGCAAGATCGGGCAGGTAGCGCTTCTGCTTGGGTGTACCGTGGCGCCGATCGGCGTGTCGCAAGCCGACCGCCGGGTGCCGCATCGCGCAACTCGGCGTGTAGGCGCGCGTTACGTTTGACACATGTCCGTCCGCACCGGGGAGAGCTGTGCCGAACTCCGCCAACACGAAGCGGCTGGTGATCGTCGAGTCGCCGGCGAAGGCCAAGACTATTTCGGGCTATCTGGGCCCGAATTACGTCGTGGAGGCGAGCTTCGGCCACGTCCGTGACCTGCCCGTGGGCAAGAAAGACATGCCCGAGGATCTGAAGAGCAAGCCGTGGGCCTACCTGGGCGTCGACGTCGACAACGATTTCACCCCGGTCTATGTCATCTCGGCCGACCGGCGCAAGCAGATCACCCGGCTCAAGGAGCTGCTGAAGACCGCCAGCGAGGTCTACCTCGCCACAGATGAGGACCGCGAGGGCGAGGCCATCGCCTGGCACCTCTTCGAGACCTTGAAGCCGAAGGTCCCGGTCAAGCGGATGGTGTTCCACGAGATCACCAAGCCGGCCATCCAGGCCGCCGTCGCCAACCCGCGCGAGATCAACCGCGCGCTGGTGGACGCCCAGGAGGCCCGGCGCATCCTCGACCGGCTCTATGGCTACGACCTGTCCACCGTGCTGTGGAAGAAGGTCCAGGGCGGCCTGTCCGCCGGCCGGGTCCAGTCGGTCGCCACCCGCATCGTGGTCGAGCGGGAGCGGCAGCGGATGAAGTTCCGCGCCGCGGACTACTGGGACATCCTGGCCAAGCTCCTGCCGGACGGCGACACCCGCACGTTCAACGCGACGCTGCTCGCGATCGACGGCGACCGGGTCGCCACCGGCCGCGACTTCGACCCGGAGACCGGCAAGGTCCGGCCCAACGCCGGCGTCATCCACCTCGACGAGCAGGGCGCCCGCGGCCTGGCCGCCCGCCTGGAAGGCCGGCCGTTCACGGTCACCCGGGTGGAGGAGAAGCCGTACCGGCGCAAGCCCGCGGCGCCGTTCATCACCTCGACGCTGCAGCAGGAGGGCTCCCGCAAGCTGCGGCTGTCCAGCGCGCAGACCATGCGGCTCGCCCAGCGGCTGTATGAGAACGGCTACATCACCTATATGCGAACCGACTCGGTGAACCTGTCCGAGGCCGCGATCGCCGCCGCCCGCCAGCAGATCCTCAGCCTGTACGGTCCGGCCGCGGTGCCGCCGCAGCCCCGCCGGTACACCGGCAAGGTCAAGAACGCGCAGGAGGCACACGAGGCGATCCGCCCCGCCGGCGACGCCTTCCGCACCCCCGGCGACGTGGCCAAGGAACTCTCCGCCGAGGAGCTGCGGCTGTACGAGTTGATCTGGCAGCGCACGATCGCGTCGCAGATGACGGACGCGGTCGGTAACAGCACCTCGGTGCGGATCAACGCGGAGACCCCGGCGAAGGAGTCGGTCGACTTCAGCGCGACCGGCAAGACGATCACCGACCCCGGCTTCCTGCGCGTCTACGTCGAGTCCTCCGACGACGAGAACGCGGAGGCCGAGGAGGCCGAGCGCCGCCTGCCGGTGCTGGTCAAGGGCCAGGCGTTGACCGAGAAGGGGCTGACCCCGACCGGCCACACGACCCAGCCGCCGGCCCGCTACACCGAGGCCTCGCTGGTCAAGGCGATGGAGGAGCTCGGCATCGGCCGCCCCTCGACCTACGCCTCGATCATGGAGACGATCAACAACCGCGGGTACGTGTTCAAGCGCGGCCAGGCGCTGATCCCGTCGTTCCTGGCGTTCGCCGTCGTGGGCCTGCTGGAGAAGCACTTCCCGCGCCTGGTCGACTACGACTTCACCGCGTCGATGGAGAACGTCCTCGACGAGATCGCCAACGGCGACGAGAGCGCCGTGGACTTCCTGCGCCCGTTCTACTTCGGTGGGGACACGGGCGACGAAGGGTCGGTGCCCCGCCAGGGCGGGCTGAAGCGCATGGTCACCGAGCGGCTGGGCGAGATCGACGCACGCGGGATCAACTCGATCCCGCTGTTTCGTGACGAGGCCAACCGCGACGTGGTCGTGCGGGTCGGTCGGTATGGCCCCTACCTGCAGCGCTTCGTCCCCGACCAGCCCGAGGGCGAGGAGGGTGACCGCGCGACGGTGCCGGACGGGCTGGCCCCGGACGAGCTGACCCCGGAGAAGGTCGCCGAGCTGTTCATCGGTGGCGCGAGCGGCGAGCGCAAGCTCGGCGAGCACCCGGAGACCGGCGAGCCGATCGTGCTGAAGTCGGGCCGCTACGGACCGTACGTCTCGACCGGCGAGAAGAACTCCTCGCTGCTGTCGACGCAGTCGCCGGAGCAGCTGACCCTGGAAGAGGCGCTGCTGCTGCTGACCCTGCCGCGGACCGTCGGCAAGGACGCCGCCGGCGAGGACATCATCGCGTCGCCCGGGCGGTACGGGCCGTACATCAAGCGCGGCACCGACACGCGATCCCTCGAGCGGGAGGACCAGCTCTTCACGGTCACCCTCGAGGAGGCGCTGGCGCTGCTGGAGCAGCCGAAGACCCGGGGCCGGGCCGCGGCCAAGCCGCCGCTGCGCGAGATGGGCCCCGACCCGGCGACCGAGAAGCCGCTGGTCATCAAGGACGGGCGGTTCGGCCCGTACGTGACCGACGGCGAGTTCAATGCCTCCCTGCGGCGTAACCAGGCGGTCGACACGCTGACCTTGGACGAGGCGAGCGAGATGCTGGCCGAGAAGCGGGCCAAGGGTCCTGCGCCGAAGAAGGCCCGCCCGGCCGCGAAGAAGGCGGCCGGCGACGCGCCGGCCAAGAAGGCGGCGGGGGCTACGAAGAAGACCGCGGCGGCCAAGAAGACCGCGGCGGCGAAGAAGACCACGACGGCGGTGGCTGCGAAGAAGGCCACGCCGGCGAAGAAGGCGGCGCCGCGGAAGGCGACCGCCGCGAAGAAAACCCCTCCGCCAGCAGAGTGACCGGTCGCGTTACGGATGGTATTTGGTCCGTAACGCGACCGGGCCCTGATTTGGAGGTGTGGGCTACGGTGGTGAGACGGTCCGCCGCTGCCGGGGTGATTTGTCAGGCGCCGAGGACGCGGTCCGTGTAGGCGTTGGCGAACAGGCGGCCCGGGTCGAGCTTGTCGCGCAGCGCGGTGAAGTCGGCGAAGCGCGGGTAGGCCGTGGCCAGGGACGCCGCGTCGCGGAAGTTCATCTTGCCCCAGTGCGGGCGGCCGCCGAGCGGGGTCGTGATCGCCTCGAAGCGTTGGAAGTACTCCTCGAAGGGGGCGCCGACGTACTGGTGGATCGCGATGTAGGCGTTCTCGCGGCCGTGGCCGTGCGACAGCCAGATGTCGTCGGCGGCGGTGAACCGGACCTCGACCGGGAACTGGATCTTGTACGGCAGCCCGGCGACCACGGAACGGAGCCCGTCGAACGCCTCGCGGAGGGCGGCGCGGGGCAGGCCGTACTCCATCTCGACGAAGCGGACCCGGCGCGGGGTGCAGAACACGTCGTGGGATGAGGCCGTGTACGTGCGGGCGGACAGTGCCCGGGCCGAGACGCGGCTGATGGTCGGCACCGCGGACGGAATCGCCCGGCCGAGGCGGCACGCGCCGCCGAACACGGTGTTGGACAGGAAGTCGTCGTCGAGCCGGCGGCGCCAGCCCGGGAGGGGGCGGTCCGACGTGGGCACGATGTTGTTGCGCTTCATCTGGACCCGGTCGGTGTAGGGGAACCAGTAGAACTCGAAGTGGTCGTTCGAGGCGATGTGCTCGTCCAGGCCGGACCAGACGTCGGACAGCGGGGCTGGGCGCTCGTCGGCCCGCAGCGTGAACGCCGGCACGCAGCGCAGGGTGACCTCGGTGAGGACGCCGAGAGCGCCGATGTTGACCCGGGCGGCGGCGAACAGGTCCGGCGACGACGTGGCCGAGCAGCGCACCACCGCACCGTCCGCGGTGACCAGTTCGAGGGCCTCGACGAACGTCGAAAGGCACCCGTAGGCGGCGCCGGTCCCGTGGGTGCCGGTGGAGAGCGCGCCGGAGATCGTCTGCGCGTCGATGTCCCCGAGGTTCGGCATGGCCAGGCCGTGTGCGGCGAGGGTCGCGTTGAGGGCGGCCAGCTTCATCCCGGCCTGGACCGTCACCAGGTTGCCGTCGACCCGGACGAGTGACGCCATCTGGTCGAGCTCGATCCGGACCCCGTCCGTCAGAGCGGTGGGTGTGAAGGAGTGCCCACTGCCGACGGCCTTGACCCGAAGCCCTTCGTCCGCCGCCGCGCGGAGCACGGTGCCCAGCTCAGCGGTGGTCGCCGGGTGCGCGACGCGCGCCGCCCGAGCGGTCTGGTTGCCGGCCCAGTTGGCCCACGGAGAAGTCACGAAACCTGAGTACCCTTCACGTATGCCCGCCGTCAATGACCCGTTGAACCACAAGAGTGAAATGGGCTATCCGCCGATCGTGCCCGCTCGTTGACGTGAGTAGGTTTCAAAGGTGGGGACGAGCTTGAGGGGGATTGCCGGGTGGCGACGCAGACAGTGGCCAGTGCCGGGACGAAGCCACTGCGCCGGGTTCCGGTGCAGGGGCGCAGCGTGGCGAGGGTCGGGCGGATGCTCGACGCATGCGCCGAGCTCGTCGATGAGGTGGGCTACGACGGGTTGACCACGACGCTGCTCGCGGAGCGGGCGGGGGTGGCGATCGGTTCGGTCTACCAGTTCTTCCCTGACAAGCGGGCGATCGTCCAGGCGCTCACGTTGCGAAGCCTGGAGGGCTACCTGGAGCGCCTCGGCGCCCGGCTGGCCGAAGAGGACATCTCGCACTGGTGGGACGCGGTCGACGCGGCCATCGACGAGTACATCGACATGCACCGCACCGTGCCGGGCTTCCGCACCCTGCACTTCGGTGACGTCGTGGACATTCACCTGCTCGACGACGAGCGGGACAACAACGACGTGATCGTCTCGCAGCTCGCGGCGCTGCTGATCGGCCGGTTCGGCATCGTGGACGCCGAGCGTCTGCAGTTCGTGCTGGCGATCGCGGTCGAGGCGGCCGACGCGCTGATCAAGATGGCGTTCCGGCGTTCGCCCGACGGCGACCCGGTCGTGCTCGGCGAGGCCAAGGCCCTGATCAAGGACTACCTGCACCACCGCCTCTGACGACGCCGTTCGGACCCTTTATCGGCTGTTCACAGGGGCCGGTAAAGGGTCTGAAACCTGCTGTTGACAATCCCACACGACCTGTCCGCTTTGCCCGCCGCGGCGCATACTCGTGATCGACCGGTACCCCATCATCGAGGACTGGATCCATCACGATGAACATGGCCGTGAACAGGCAAAACATCGGCATCATCGGTGCCGGGCGGGTCGGTGCGGTGCTCGGCGCCGCGCTCGTGAACGCCGGCCACCGGGTGGTCGCCGCGGTGGGCGTCTCAGCCGCCTCCAAGGCCCGCGCGGAGCAGCTGCTCCCGGGCGTCGCGCTCCTCCCCGCCGACCAGGTCGCCGCCTCCGCCGATCTCGTGCTGCTGGCGGTCCCCGACGACATGCTCGCCGGCCTGGTCAACGGCCTGGTCGAGACCGGTGCGCTGCGCGCCGGGCAGATCGTCGCGCACACCTCCGGCGCGCACGGCCTGGCCGTGCTCGCGCCCGTCACCACCGTCGGCGCGCGGCCCCTCGCCCTGCACCCGGCGATGACGTTCACCGGCACCGCGGTGGACCTGGGCCGGCTCGCCGAGGGGGTCTCGTTCGGCGTCACCGCCCCCGATGAGCTGCGGGAGCTCGCCGCCGCCCTGGTCGCCGACCTCGGCGGGCAGGTCGAGTGGATCGCCGAGGAGCGCCGGCCGCTGTACCACGCGGCCCTGGCGCACGGCGCCAACCACCTCGCCACGCTGGTCAACGAGGCCCTTGACCGGCTCCGCGACGCCGGCGTCCGGCACCCGGAGCAGGTCCTCGCCCCGCTGCTCGGCGCGGCGCTGGACAACACGCTGCGCCTCGGCGACGCCGCCATCACCGGACCGGTGTCCCGCGGCGACGCCGGCACGGTCGCCAAGCATGTGCAGGCCCTCAACGACGTGGCGCCCGAGTCGGTGCCGCCGTATCTGGCGCTCGCCCGGCGCACCGCCGACCGGGTCATCGCCGCCGGCCGGCTGCGCGCGATGGACGCCGAGCCGCTGCTCGACGTGCTGGGCACCGCGCCGGCGCAGAGCACCGTCCCGGCCCAGAGCACCGTCCCGGCGCAAAGCGCCGCGTCGGCGCAGCGCAGCACCCGGAGGAAGGCCAAAGGGACAGGAGGCAAGGCATGAACGTCGTCGAGACCCGCGAACAGCTCGCGGCGGCCCGAGCCGCGGCCCGCGGCAGGGTGGCCGTCGTCATGACCATGGGCGCGCTGCACGACGGGCACGTCGAGCTGCTGAGGACCGCCCGCGCCGAGGCCGACACGGTCCTGCTCACGATCTTCGTCAACCCGCTGCAGTTCGCGCCGGGCGAGGACTTCGAGCGCTATCCCCGTACCATGGAAAAAGATCTTGAACTTGCCCGCGCAGCGGGGGTGGACATCGCGTTCACGCCGTCGCGGGACGTGATGTACCCGCAGGGTGCCCCCGCGGTCCGGGTCGATCCGGGGCCCGCCGGGCAGGAGCTGGAAGGTGCCAGCCGGCCCGGGTTCTTCCACGGCGTGCTCACGGTGGTCAACAAGCTGTTCCAGCTGACCCGTCCGGACGTCGCGTACTTCGGGGAGAAGGACTACCAGCAGCTCGGCATGATCCGGGCGATGGTCCGCGACTTCGACCTGCCGATCGAGGTCCGGGGCGTGCCGACGGTGCGGGAGCCCGACGGCCTCGCGCTGTCCAGCCGCAACCGGTACCTCGCCCCGGCCGAGCGCAAGGCCGCCCTGGTGCTGTCCCGGGCACTGAAAAAAGCAGCGACCGAACCGGAACCGGTCGCGGCGGGCATCGCCGAGTTCGCTACCGAGCCCGAGGTCAAACTCGACTACTTCGTGCTCACCGATCCCATGCTCGGCCCGGCGCCCGCGCACGGCCCGGCCCGGCTGCTGACCGCGGCCTGGGTCGGCGGCACCCGGCTCATCGACAACATCGAGGTCCAGCTCCCGTGATCCGCACCATGCTCAAATCGAAGATCCACCGGGCCACGGTCACCCAGGCCGACCTGCACTACGTCGGGTCGGTCACCGTCGACGAGGACCTCATGGAGGCCGCGGACCTGCTCGCCGGCGAGCAGGTCGCGATCGTCGACGTCACCAACGGCGCCCGGCTGGAGACGTACGTGATCGCAGGGCCGCGCGGCAGCGGGGTCATCGGGATCAACGGCGCCGCCGCGCATCTGGTGCACCCGGGCGATCTGGTCATCCTCATTTCGTACGCGCAGCTCGACGACGCCACCGCCAGGACGTTTGCGCCGCGGATCGTCCATGTCGACGCCACCAACCGAATCATCGAGCTCGGTCACGATCCTGCGGACGCCATACCGGGTATGGTGGGCGAGCCCGTGAGGGGAGACCTTCTCCGGGCATGAGCCAGCCCCTGGGGAGGTGCGGTGCGGCGCGCGGTCGTGCTGGTCGTCGCGGCGATGACGCTGCTCGGCGGCTGCACGCGGCCATCACCGCCCCCGGGCACTGACGGCGACCTGGTCAACGGCTGGCCGATGCTGCCCGTCGCGGTGCTCACCGAGCCGGTCGCACCGGCCTGCTATCCGCTGCCCGGTGGCACCGCCAGTGCCGACGTCACCAGCTGGCCGGCGCCGGTGGCCTGCATCGAGCCGCACGAGGTCGAGCTGGTCTCCGTCGGGCGGTTCACCGGTGCCGACGCCGAGCGGGCCACCCCACCGATCGCGGGCGGCCCGGCGATGCGCGGGGCGTACACCCGCTGCGCCGCGGACGCGAAGGCCCTGCTCGGGGCGGACTGGCGAGCCGGGCGGGTGTCGCTGAGCGTGGACGTGCCGAGCCCGGTGCTGTGGGACGCCGGGGCCCGCTGGTTCCGCTGCGACCTGCAGGCGTTGCAGGACATCGACCGGTTCAGCATCGCGACCCGGACGGCCTCGCTGCGCGGCGCCCTGCGCCCCGACGGCGGGGAGCTGCTGATCGGCTGCGTGAAGATCACGCCGAAGGAGGGCGGCGCCGCCGGCAGCATCGACCGGATCTTCCCGGCCTCGTGCACCGCGCCGCACGAGGGCGAGTTCGCCGGCATCTACGAGCCGCCGGACGGTGAGTACCCGGCCGACAGTGACGCCCGCAGCAGCGCGATCTTCGCCGGTTGCCGTCCGGTCGTGGCCGGGTTCATCGCCGTGCCCGACGACGCGAACTTCCAGTCGCGTACCGGTCTGGTCACGATGCCCTACGACAAGACCGCCTGGGAACTGGGCAATCGGGGCGTGCGGTGCTTCGTGTGGCCGCCGAAGCCGGTGAAGGCGTCCTTGCGGGGTGCAGGTACAAAAGGACTACCGATAACCATCGCTTAGCTGGTTGCCAACCACATTGATCATTGGCACACTGCACCCGCGCTGTGTGCGCCGGGGGAGGGGTTAGATCATGGTGCGTTTCCGACGGCTCGTGCTGGCTGTGGCGCCGGTCGCCGCGGTCGTGATGCTGGCCGGCTGCACGACGCCCGCGGGGGTGGACAAGAACCTGACCGACGAGTGGGCCATGCTGGCCGCGCCGAAGGTCCCGTCGCCGCCGGTCGGAGCGTGTTACGACAGCACCGTGCCGTACTTCGAGACGGACACCATCACGATCTTCTCCTTCACGCCGGTCTCCAAGTGCGACGGCGCGCACATCAGCGAGACGTTCTACGTCGGCGAGCTCACCGGCACCGCGGCCAGCGCGACGTCGCCGCCGAAGGGCGCCGACCTGAAGGACGCCTGGGCCAAGTGCAGCACCGAGGCGCAGACCTTCCTCGGCGGTGACTACCACGACGGTCGCCTCGAGCTGATCGTGCTGCCGCCGTCCTCGGCGCAGTGGACCGGCGGCGGGCGCTACTTCCGCTGCGACCTCGCCGAGGTGCAGAGCGACGCCGGCAAGCCGGTCAGCCGCACCAGCAGCCTCAAGAACGGCCTCACCGGCGACAAGCCGATCGCGCTGACCTGCGCGCAGGAGACCTACGAGGCCGACGGCAAGACGTGGGAGGACTTCGAGCCGAAGGCGTGCACGACGACCCACAACATGGAGTACGTCGGCACGTACGCCGCCGGCGAGCGGGCCTTCCCGAAGACCGCCGACGAGCGCCGCGCCGCGATGCGCACCGGCTGCGAGGCCCTCGGCGCCAAGTTCCTCGGCATGGCGCAGACGACCCTGGACAACCACCAGGAGGTCGGTATCGGCTTCTGGATGGTCGACGAGGAGAACTGGCTGCGCGGTAACCGCACCGCCCGCTGCTACGCGATGCTCTACGACAAGAAGAGCGTGGTCCGGTCCCTGAAGGGCATCGGCACCGGTAAGATTTGATCCTTTCTGACACACTGGCACCGCTTTGCGTTCGCGCGGGCGGTGCCGTTGTCATAGGGGAGGCTCGGGATGAAGCGCTGGTCCATGACGCTGGTGCTGGCCGTGGCGCTGGTGACGGTGGCCGCCTGTGGCAACCCCGAGGGCACCGATGGTGACCTTGTCAACGACTGGGCCGCCCTGGCCGCGCCGAGCGTGCCGAAGCCCGCCGCCGGGGAGTGCTGGACCTTCTCCGGCACCGCCGAGAAGCTCGCCGTCGGACCCGGCCTGGTCGAGGTCGACTGCGGCACGTCGCACGCCAGCGAGACGATCCACGTCGGTGAGTTCTCCGGTGTGCTCGCGCAGGGGACCAAGGTGCCCGAGGGTTCCGATCTCACCGACGCCTTCGCCACCTGCCTCACCGAGGCCAACACGTTCCTCGGCAGCGACTGGCACGACGGCCGGCTGACGCTGCGGGTCCTGCCGCCGTCGGAGAAGCAGTGGACCGGCCAGGCCCGCTACTTCCGGTGCGACCTGATCGAGGTCTCCGACGACACGGGGACCATCGCGCCCCGCACGACCAGCCTCAAGGACACGCTGCGCGGCAGCCGGCCGATCCAGATCGGTTGCGTCAAGGTCGAGACCAGCAGCGGCGGCGGCATCGAGGACTTCATCCCGACCAAGTGTGAGACCCTGCACAACGGTGAATACGCCGGCACGTTCTACTCGCCCGACGCGCGGCCCTACCCGAGCGACGCCAACGCCCGCCGGGCCCTGATCCAGCCCGCCTGCAAGACGATCGTGGCGAAGTTCCTCGGCGTCACCGACGCCCAGTTCGCCGAGAACAAGCAGATCTCGTTCGCCTGGTCGACGGCGACGCCGACCCGGTGGTCGTACGGCGACCGCAGCGCCCGTTGTTACCTGATGCTGGAGGGCACCCTCTCGGTGAGCCGGTCGCTGCTCGGCAACGGCAACCAACCGGTCTGAGACGGGTGACGTTACCGGCTGGTAATGGCACACTGCTTCCTCATGAAGCGGGTCCTCCTGATCGTCGTCGTGCTCGCCCTCATCGGGGGCGGCGCCTACTGGTTGCTGCGCGACACCTCCCGGAAGATCCCGCACACCCCGCCGGCCGCCGCGCCGCAGGTCGGCTCCTGCTGGAAGGTCGACGCGGCGGGGGCCAAGGCCGCCTTCCCGTGGCCCGGCGGCGCCGTGGACTGCGGGGCGGCGCACACCGCCGAGGTGTTCCACGTCGGCCAGGTCGGCGACGACCTGCTGCACCGCCTCGACTCGGCCTCCGGCGAGGACGTCAAACTCACCCAGAATCTGGTGTACGCCCAGGCCCGCCGGGCGTGCGTCGTGCAGGGCACCGCGTTCCTCGGCGGCAACTGGCACGAGTCGAAGGTGCAGATCCTCGCGTCGTGGGTCACCCCGGCCGCCGACGGCTTCTTCGCCTGCGCGGTCGCTGCGGTCACCGGGCCGGCGGGTGACGAGTTCGCCACCCGTGAGGGCAGCCTGGCCAAGGCCGGGCCGTCGCTGCCGATCGGGTGCATCGCATCGCTGAAGTACGTCGACTGCACCGCCCCGCACGACGGCGAGTACTCCGGCAGCTACTCGATCGCGCCGATGGACGCCCCGTTCGACGAGACCGCGGTCCGCAACGCGTCGGCCAGGGGCTGCACGAGTGTCGGATTGCGATACCTGGGCCTGGCCGAGACCGCGGACCGGTCCGACCTGTCCGCGGCGGCCGTCGGGCCGAAGAACGGCTCCGACTGGCTGGGCAGCGACCAGACCTTCGCCTGTTACCTGATGAGCTCGCGCCCGTTGAAGGCGTCGATCGCCAAGATCGGTACTGGTCCGCTGCCGTTCGCGTGATACTCGGCACGGCGCGCGATGCCCTTTTGTGATGTTGACTGGAGTGATGGAGCTGCCCGTACTGCCGCGCCGACTCGCCGGGCCCCAGCCGGGCTGGGCCGAGCCGACCGATGTCGTCGTGATCGGCTCCGGCGTCGCCGGGCTGACCGCCGCCCTGCACCTGCGCGAGGCCGGCCTGCACGTCACCGTCGTCACCAAGGTGAACATCGATGACGGCTCGACCCGCTGGGCCCAGGGCGGCATCGCCGCGGTCCTCGACCCGCTCGACACGCCCGAGGCACACGCGCAGGACACGCTCGTCGCCGGTGTCGGCCTGTGCGACGCGGCCGCCGTCGACGTCCTGGTCCGCGAGGGCCCGACCCGGGTCCGCGAGCTGATCCGCTGGGGTGCGGAGTTCGACCGCAACAACGACGGCTCGCTCATGCTCACCCGCGAGGGCGGCCACCACGCCAACCGGATCATCCACGCCGGCGGCGACGCGACCGGCGCCGAGGTCCAGCGGGCCCTGCACGCCGCCGTCCACCGCGACCCGTGGATCCGCCTCATCGAGCACGCCCTGGTCCTCGACCTGCTCACCGACGCCGCCGGCCGGGCCTGCGGGGTCACCCTGCACGTCCTCGGTGAAGGCGCGGAGGACGGCGTCGGCGCGGTCCTCGCCCGGGCGGTCGTCCTCGCCACCGGCGGCATGGGCCAGATCTACTCCGCCACCACCAACCCGGTCGTCTCCACCGGCGACGGCGTCGCCCTCGCCCTGCGCGCCGGGGCCGCCGTCACCGACATCGAGTTCGTCCAGTTCCACCCCACCGCGCTCGCCCTCAACAACCGCGACTCCCAGCAGCCGCTGGTCAGCGAGGCCCTGCGCGGCGAGGGCGCCTACCTGCGCGACGGCGACGGCAACCGCTTCATGGTCGGCCGTCACGACCTCGCCGAGCTCGCCCCCCGCGACATCGTCGCCAAGGGCATCTACCGGGTCATGCGCGCCGAGGGCACCAACAACGTCTGGCTCGACGCCCGCCACCTGGGCCGCGAGTTCCTCGAGGGCCGCTTCCCGACCATCGTCGCGTCCTGCCGCGCTGCCGGCGTCGACCCCGCCGCGGACCTCATCCCCGTCTCCCCGGCCGCCCACTACGCCTCCGGCGGTGTCCGGACCGACCTGCGCGGCCGCACCTCGATCCCGGGCCTCTACGCGTGCGGTGAGGTCGCGTGCACGGGTGTGCACGGTGCCAACCGGCTCGCCTCCAACTCCCTGCTGGAGGGGCTCGTCTTCTCCCGCCGGATCGCCGAGGACATCGCCCGGGACCTGCCCGCCCAGACCGACCCGGTGACCGGCTCGTTCGCGTCCTGGTCCGGCGATCCGGCGCTGCGCGCGCCGCTGCAGGCCGCCATGTCCGCGCACGCGTCGGTGCTGCGCAGCGCCGAGTCGCTCGACCAGGCCGCGCAGGCACTCACCAAGCTCGCCCTCGACCGCTCCGCCCCCGGCCTTGCCAGCTGGGAGGCGACCAACCTGCTCACCGTCGCCAGCGCCCTGGTCGGCGCCGCCGACCTGCGTCAGGAGACCCGCGGCTGCCACTGGCGCGAGGACTTCCCGGACGCCAGCGACGTGTTCCGCGGCCATTTCCTGGCCGGCCTGTCCGAGACCGGCACCCTGACCGAGACGTGGGAGGACGCATGAACGGCCCGGAGCGCAGTCACCGGCAGCGCCGGTGCGCAATGGAGGTGGGCGCGTGACGCCCGAGACCGAGGCCTCGCTGCGGAAGGTCGGGCTTGACCCGGTCGCCGTCGCCGAGATCGTCGAACGCACCCTGACCGAGGACCTCGGCCCGGACCGCCTCGACGTCACGAGCGTGGCCACCATCCCCGACACCCAGATCGACGCCGCCGAGCTCGTCGCCCGGGCCCCCGGCGTGGTGGCCGGCCTGGCCGTCGCCGCCGCCGTCTTCGAGGCCGTCTCACCCGACGTCGAGGTGTCCACGCACGCCGTCGACGGCTCGCACGTCGTCCGTGGCACGGTCCTCGCCACCGTCACCGGGCCGACCCGCTTCCTGCTGACCGCCGAGCGCTCCGCTCTGAACCTGCTGTGCCGCATGTCCGGCATCGCCACCCACACCCGCCAGTGGGCCGACCTCCTCGACGGCACCCACGCCCTGGTCCTGGACACCCGCAAGACCACGCCGGGCCTGCGCATCCTGGAGAAGTACGCGGTCCGCGCCGGCGGCGGCACCAACAAGCGCATGGGCCTCTACGACGTCGCCATGATCAAGGACAACCACAAGCTGGCGGCCGGCGGCATCTCGGCCGCGTACACCAGGGTCCGCTCGGCGTTCCCCGACGTCCCGGTCCAGGTCGAGGTCACCACGGTCGGCGAGGCCGTCGAGGCGGTCACCGCCGGCGCGACGTTCCTGCTGCTGGACAACATGTCGCCGGACCTGCTGCGCGAGGTGGTGGCCGCGGTCGGCGGCCGGGCCGAGCTGGAGGCCACGGGCGGCCTGACCCTGGCGACCGCCGCCGAGTACGCCGCCACCGGCGTCGACTACCTGTCGGTCGGCGCCCTGACGCACTCGTCGCCGATCCTCGACATCGCCATGGACCTCCGTACCCACTGACCCCTTGCCCGTGATCCGGAAGACCTCGTGCACCCAGGGGTACTCGAGGTCTTCCGGATCACGGGAAGGCGACCGCCACCACGGTGGAGTAGCGCTGTATGCGCCAGGTCGGCGGGACCACCTGGGCGCAGTGGTCGACCGTTCCCACGCAGATCAACGCCTGCACCGACGAGATCGGGGCGGGCGGTGCGGTCGGGATCACCGACTCGACGGCGACGAGCTCGACGTCCGGCAGCGAGATCTGGAACTGGTACTCCCACAGGTCGCCCTCCATGACCATGCCCACCCGGCGTACCCCACTGGCCCGGATCGCGTCGATGGCCTGCTGATACGGCACGGCCTCGTCGGGCAGGCGGACGAACCGCTCCTGCCAGTCCGACAGGGTGAAGACGGATCCCTGCCCGACGAGCCGGCGGGGCTGGCCGTACGCGACCGCGACGCCACCGCTGGCGAAGGCGGCCACCATCGCGGCGACGAGCACGGCGGCGGTGGCGCGGTGGGACTTGAGGCGGTCGGCCCAGTAGCCGGTGAGCGGCGCGCCGACCGCGAACGCCGACAGGATCAGCCGGTTGCCCCAGTACTGCCACTTGATCACGGCCGCGGTCAGGATGAAGGCCCCGAGCACGGTCACCGCATAGGCTCTGACCAGCGGCGGCAGGCGCCACCAGAGCAGCGCGGCGGCGAGGGCGGCCAGGATCAGGGCGGCCTGCACCGGGTAGGGGGAGCGGTCCTCGTCGGGCTTCCAGCGCGTATCGGGGTAGACGCTGCGCCACTGGGTGATCTGCGGGTCGCTCGGGTCGACGTCGACGAGGTGGGCGATCCCGATGACGGCGTCGCTGATCACGTTGTTGACCGCCGGGATCGGCGTGGTGAGGGTGGATGCGGCCAGGCGCAGGCCGTTGACCAGGATCGCGGGCGGGTCCTTGCGTTCGGTGGAGAGGGCGGCGCTGTAGCCGGGCGGGCCGAGCGGTGAGCCGAACGCGTCGTTGACCCGGACCAGCGCCGGGCCGGCGAGGACGGCCATGCCGGCGATGACGGCGAGGCCCGCGCCGACGGTGCGCAGCCACTGCCGGTGCCGCAGCTGGCAGATGCCCCAGAAGACGAGGATCGGGGCGAGTGCCATGAGGCCGGTCGACTTGGTGACGGCGGTGAGGCCGGCGACGGCGGCGAGGGACAGCACGTCGGCGGCGGTGGCGACGCGGCGGGCGCCGTCCAGGGCGAGGGTGGCGGCGCAGACGACCCAGGTGGTGACGACGAGGTCGTTCTGGGTGCTGGTGGACTCGAGGACGACCGCGGGGGCGGTGACGAACACGGCGGCGGCGATCAGCTGCCCGGTGCGGCCGGCGCCGAGCTGGGCGGCGCAGCGGGAGACGGCGAGCGCGCCGAGCAGGCCGGCGCCCCACTGCAGCAGGTTGAACAGGCTGTCGCCGCCGGTCAGCAGGCGGGCCTGGAGCAGCAGGTACTCCGCACCCGGGACCAGGATGATCTGCTGGTTCTGGATCGTCGGGTACGGGTCGAGGTCGCCGTCGGCGATCCAGTGTTCGATCTTGGGAAGGTGGTAGTGGTTCGAGTCGAAGTTGTTCGGCGAGGAGGCGAGCGCCAGGACGAGTTCGGCGAGGACGAGCGCCGCGATCGCACCGACCAGCACTTTGTCCCAATTTTTCAGGACAAGTCGCTGGAAGCCCTTGACGTTGTGCCGCGCGAAGAACGCCGACACGCCCGCGAACAGCAGCCAGTAGACGATGACCGGCCAGGTGGAGATCCATCCCACGAGGGACAGCAGCTCGACGACGACGACCGTGACCCCCGCCACCGTCGCCGCGGCGCGGATGACCGCCTGGCGGATGTCCTGACTGCCCGGACGCAGGGCGAACACGGTGAACACCAGTGCTGCCAGCGGCAGTAACGCGAGCAGCGTGCGGGCTGTCGGCATCATGGGAACCGGATCGTAGATGACCAGGCTCACCCCGATACTGGCGGCCCTTTCGTTAGGCTCACCGCGTGCTGCTGTGCATCGACATCGGAAACACCAACACGGTGCTCGCCACGTTCGAGGGCGAGAAGCTGGTCCACTCGTGGCGGATCAAGACCGACTCGCGCGCGACCGCGGATGAGCTCGGCCTGCTCTACCGGGGCCTGCTCGCCACCGACGCCGTGTCGCTGACTGGCATCGCGGCCTGCTCGACCGTGCCGGCGGCGCTGCGGTCACTCCGGACAATGCTGCAGCGGTACTACCCGGGCGTGCCCACGGTGATCGTCGAGCCGGGCGTGCGCACGGGCGTACAGCTGGCGATCGACAATCCCAAAGAGGTCGGGACGGACCGGGTGGCGAACACCCTGGCCGCTTTCACGCTCTTCGGCGGGCCGTCGATCGTGGTGGACTTCGGCACGTCGACGAACTTCGACGTGGTGTCGGCGCGGGGGGAGTTCCTCGGTGGCGTGCTCGCGCCCGGCATCGAGATCTCCGTCGACGCGCTCGCCGCCCGGGCCGCCCAGTTGCGCAAGGTCGAGCTGGTCAAGCCGCCGCGGGTGATCGGCAAGAACACCGTGGAGTGCCTGCAGTCCGGCGTGGTCTACGGGTTTGCCGGGCAGGTCGACGGGATCGTGCGCGGGGTGTCCGCGGAGCTGGGCGGCACCGTGAAGGCGGTCGTCGCGACGGGTGGCCTGGCCCCGATCGTGATCGGCGAGTGCGCCACGGTCACCCACCACGAGCCGATGCTGACCCTGATCGGGCTGCGACTGATTTTCGACCGCAACCGCGGTTAGCGTTTTTCGGCGGTGTACGCGTAGGTCACGTACGGCAGTTCGAACTCCTCGCCGAGCTGGTCGAGCACCTCGCGCAGCTGCTGCTCCAGGCGCTGGCGGGCCTCCGGGCCGGAGACCAGGTAGTAGGAGCGGGACTTGATCAGCTCCAGGAACGACGCGGTCGTGTGCGTGGTGCTCCACTCGAACGTGCGCAGCGTCACGGGACCGAATCGTGGGCCGAAGGTGGTGACCTTCGTTTCGTCGAACGCGTCACGTTCGCGGGCGCCGTCGAAGAAGGCGGAGGATTTCGCGACCCACGGGACGCGTTCGTCGCGGATGTTCCAGATTGGGACAAAACGCCCGCCGGGGCGGAGGACGCGGGCGATCTCGGCGTGCGCGGGTTCGCCGTAGAACCAGTGGTATGACTGGCCGGCGGTGACGACGTCGACGCTGGCGTCGGGCAGGGGGATGTCGGTGGCGCTGCCCTTGCGCGCATCCCCCGGGATCTTGGCCCGCATCTTGTCGTCCGGCTCGACGGCGATCACGTGGTGGCCCAGGTCGGCGAGCTGGCGGGTGAGGATGCCGGTGCCGGCACCGAGGTCGGCGATATCCGACTTTTCCGGTATCGCCCAGTCAAGTGCCTCGCGGGGATAGCGGGGGCGGATCCGGTCGTAGAGGTCTGCGGCGGCGCCGAACGAGGATGCGTGAGCTGCGAAATCCACGTCGCCAAAAGTACCGAACGTGTTGTTGAGTAGGCTCGTCGTAATTCGTGGAATTCTCGTAGAGGGATTGTGCCGCTGTGAAGGACCAGCCAGCCGTTGAGCAGGAACTCGATCTCCCCGAGCAGATGAAGATCCGCCGGGAGAAGCGTGCCCGGCTGCTGGACGAGGGCAAGCAGCCCTACCCGGTCGGGTTCGAGCGGACCGCGACGATCGCGGAGATCCGGGCCCGCTACGGCGAGCTGCCCACCGACACGGCCACCGGCGAGCAGGCGGCCGTGGCCGGCCGGGTCATCTTCATCCGCAACACGGGCAAGCTCGCCTTCGCCACCCTGCGTGCCGGCGACGGCACGGAGCTGCAGGCCATGCTGTCCCTGGACAAGGTCGGCGCGGAGGCCCTGGAGGACTGGAAGCGCCTGGTCGACCTCGGCGACCACGTCGGCGTCCGCGGCGAGGTGATCACCAGCCGCCGCGGTGAGCTGTCCATTCTCGCCGACGCGTGGCAGATGACGGCGAAGGCGTTGCGCCCGCTGCCGGTCGCGCACAAGCCGATGGGCGAGGAGGCCCGGGTCCGGCAGCGGTATGTCGACCTGGTGGTGCGTCCGCAGGCCCGGGAAACGGTCCGCACCAGGGCCACGGTGGTGCGCAGTCTTCGTGACTCGTTGCACGGCCTCGATTACCTCGAGGTGGAAACTCCCATGTTGCAGTTGCTTCATGGTGGTGCAGCTGCCCGGCCATTCGTCACGCATAGCAATGCGCTCGACACGGATTTGTATCTGCGTATCGCGCCGGAGCTTTTCTTGAAGCGGTGCGTCGTCGGCGGCATCGAGCGGGTCTTCGAGATCAACCGCAACTTCCGCAATGAGGGCATCGACTCGTCCCACTCGCCGGAGTTCGCGATGCTGGAGGCATACCAGGCGTATGCCGACTACAACGACATGGCCGACCTTACCCGCCGGCTGGTCCAGGACGCAGCCGTTGCGCTCACCGGAACGCACGTCGTGCGTTATGCCGACGGCAGCGAGTTCGACCTGGGCGGGCAGTGGCGCCGTGTGACGCTTTACGGCGTGCTTTCCGAGGCGCTGGGCGAGGACGTCACGGTCGAAACCCCGCACGCGCGCCTGGTGGAGTTGGCGGCGAAGCAGGACGTCGCGGTCGACCCGAAGTGGGGCCCGGGAAAGCTCGCCGAGGAGCTCTTCGAGGCGCTCGTCGTGCCGGGGCTGGTCGCGCCGACGTTCGTCTTCGACTACCCGGAGGAGACCTCGCCGCTGACCAGGGCGCATCGCGTGACCCCGCGGCTGACCGAGAAGTGGGATCTGTACGTGCAGGGCTTCGAGCTCGGCACGGCCTACTCCGAACTGGTCGACCCGGTTGTGCAACGCGAACGTTTGGTTGCCCAGTCGCTACTCGCCGCGAAGGGAGATCCCGACGCGATGCAACTGGATGAAGACTATCTGCGTGCGATGGAGTACGGAATGCCACCGATGGGCGGGATGGGCATGGGAATCGATCGTCTTCTCATGGCTCTCACCGGGCTCGGCATTCGGGAAACGATCCTGTTTCCGCTGGTGCGGCCGGAGTAGTTTCGGCGTACCGTTGACGAGGTAGTCCCTGATTGCGTTATCTTTGCATTCGCACAACGCGGGGCGGACTTCCTCGAAGGGAATACCACAGTGGCCAAGCGGACCATCCACGTGCTGGTCGACGACATCGACGGCGGGGACGCCGACGAGACCGTGAAGTTCGCGCTCGACGGCGTTCAGTATGAGATCGATCTCTCGAAGAAGAACGCGTCGAAGCTGCGTGACGCGTTCGGGCCGTTCCTCGGTGCGGCCACGAAGGTCGGCCGGGGCGGCGTCGTGGTCGGAGGGCGTGCCGCCAGTGCGCGCGGACGCGGTGGCGCCGCCGCGGACCGGGAGCAGAACAAGGCGATTCGGGAATGGGCTCAGAACAAGGGCATCAAGGTCTCGGACCGGGGTCGCATCAAGCAGGAAATCGTGGACCGTTACAACGCCGAAGCGGGCCGTTAGCGATCGTTGACCGTTTTCTGCCTGAGCGGTCGTTTTGGGGTTCTTTCGGCAGCGTGCGCCCACCGTAGTCAACTAGCTACGGTGGGTGACTTGCATCTGGCGTCGATTTCGCTCTTGGCGTACGGGCGGGCCCGCCGGAACAAGGCAGCGGATGCTCGCGTTGGGCAAAACGCCGGGTACACGCGTTCCCGGCGGGTAAGCAAGTACCACACGACGACTGCGACATGGTCCGATCGTGGGGTGCGGCAATGGCGCACACCCGCAATGTGTCGGCCTACGGCGATAGAGTGATGGCACGGTCACGTTGGCGTCCGACAGAGCTTCGGCGTGGCGACCTCCCAAGGGGGGTTCCGCGGCAGGGGCGGCGGCGACGGACACGGCACGTGAAGGAGCAGGGATGTTCGAGCGGTTCACCGACCGAGCACGACGGGTTGTCGTCCTGGCGCAGGAAGAAGCCCGGATGCTCAACCACAACTACATCGGCACCGAGCACATCCTGCTCGGCCTCATCCACGAGGGTGAGGGCGTGGCGGCCAAGGCGCTTGAGAGCCTCGGCATCTCGCTGGAGGGTGTCCGCCAGCAGGTCGAGGAGATCATCGGCCAGGGGCAGCAGGCGCCGAGCGGGCACATCCCGTTCACGCCACGCGCCAAAAAGGTGCTGGAGCTGTCCCTGCGCGAGGCGCTGCAGCTCGGGCACAACTACATCGGCACGGAGCACATCCTGCTGGGTCTGATCCGCGAGGGTGAGGGCGTCGCTGCCCAGGTCCTCGTGAAGCTCGGCGCCGACCTCAACCGGGTCCGCCAGCAGGTCATCCAGCTGCTCTCCGGCTACCAGGGCAAAGAGCCGGCTGCAGCCGGCACCGGCGCCCCCGGCGAGGCCGCTCCGTCGACCAGCCTGGTGCTCGACCAGTTCGGTCGAAACCTCACCCAGGCTGCCCGCGAAGGCAAGCTCGACCCGGTCATCGGGCGCGAGAAGGAAATCGAGCGGGTCATGCAGGTCCTGTCCCGCCGCACCAAGAACAACCCGGTGCTCATCGGCGAGCCCGGTGTCGGCAAGACCGCCGTGGTCGAGGGCCTGTCCCAGCGGATCATCAAGGGCGAGGTGCCCGAGACGCTCAAGGACAAGCAGCTCTACACGCTCGACCTCGGTGCGCTCGTCGCCGGCTCCCGCTACCGCGGTGACTTCGAGGAGCGCCTGAAGAAGGTCCTCAAGGAGATCCGCACCCGCGGCGACATCATCCTGTTCATCGACGAGATCCACACCCTCGTCGGTGCCGGTGCCGCTGAGGGCGCGATCGACGCCGCGTCCATCCTCAAGCCGATGCTGGCCCGTGGCGAGCTGCAGACCATCGGTGCGACCACCCTCGACGAATACCGCAAGCACCTCGAGAAGGACGCCGCGCTCGAGCGCCGCTTCCAGCCGATCCAGGTGGGTGAGCCGTCGCTGGCGCACACCATCGAGATCCTCAAGGGCCTGCGCGACCGTTACGAGGCGCACCACCGGGTGACGATCACCGACGCCGCCCTGGTCGCTGCCGCCACCCTGGCCGACCGCTACATCTCCGACCGCTTCCTGCCGGACAAGGCGATCGACCTGATCGACGAGGCCGGCGCGCGGATGCGCATCCGCCGGATGACCGCGCCGCCAGACCTGCGTGACTTCGACGAGCGCATCGCACAGGTGCGCCGCGACAAGGAGTCCGCGATCGACGCACAGGACTTCGAGCGTGCCGCGCAGCTGCGCGACAAGGAGAAGCAGCTGCTCGGTCAGAAGGCGCAGCGCGAGAAGGAGTGGAAGGCCGGCGACCTGGACGTCGTGTCCGAGGTCGACGACGAGCAGATCGCCGAGGTCCTGGCGAACTGGACCGGCATCCCGGTCTACAAGCTGACCGAGGAGGAGACCGCACGGCTCCTGCGCATGGAGGACGAGCTGCACAAGCGCCTCGTCGGCCAGGACGACGCGGTCAAGGCGGTCTCGAAGGCCATCCGGCGCACCCGGGCCGGCCTGAAGGACCCGAAGCGCCCGTCCGGCTCGTTCATCTTCGCCGGCCCGTCCGGCGTCGGGAAGACGGAGCTGTCCAAGGCGCTCGCCGAGTTCCTCTTCGGCTCCGAGGACGCGCTGATCCAGCTCGACATGTCCGAGTTCCACGACCGCTACACGGTGTCCCGCCTCGTCGGCGCGCCCCCCGGATACGTCGGCTACGACGAGGGTGGCCAGCTGACCGAGAAGGTCCGCCGGCGGCCGTTCTCGGTGGTCCTCTTCGACGAGATCGAGAAGGCCCACCCGGACGTGTTCAACACGCTCCTGCAGATCCTCGAAGACGGCCGTCTCACCGACGGTCAGGGCCGCATCGTGGACTTCAAGAACACGGTGATCATCCTGACCACCAACCTGGGCACCCGCGACGTGGCCAAGGCCGTGTCCCTGGGCTTCCAGGCGTCGGAGGACAACGAGTCCAACTACGAGCGGATGAAGCAGAAGGTCAACGACGAGCTGAAGCAGCACTTCCGCCCGGAGTTCCTCAACCGCATCGACGACACGATCGTCTTCCACCAGCTCATGCAGGACCAGATCCTGGGCATCGTGGACCTGATGATCGCCCGCATCGAGTCCCAGCTCCGCAACAAGGACATGGGCCTCGAGCTGACCGACAACGCGAAGAAGTTCCTGGCCAACAAGGGCTATGACCCGGTGCTGGGCGCGCGGCCGCTGCGCCGCACGATCCAGCGGGAGATCGAGGACGCACTCTCCGAGCGCATCCTGTTCAACGAGCTCCGCCCGGGCCAGATCGTCGTCATCGACTGCGAGGGCGACCCCGCCCAGTTCGAGAAGGCCAAGCTGGTCTTCAACGGTGCCGACCGCCCGGGCGACGTCCCGGATGGCGTCCCGGCCGAGCTGACCAAGGGCGGCTCCGCCGAGGAGTCAGCAGCCTAAGTAGGCTCCAGCACCACAGGAGAGGCCCCCGACCGTTTCACCGGCCGGGGGCCTTTCCCTTTCCCCACCCGTTGCAAATCGGGGGTCACCCCGCTCCCGCCCGTTCTCAGGCCGGGGGCCACTCCGTTTCCGTCCGCTTCAAGCCGGGGGCGCACTCCGTTTCCGCCTGTTTCAAGCCGGGGAGTCCACCCCGTCCTTTCCTTTCAAGTCGGGACGCACCCCGTTTCCGTGGCGCCCGCCACCTGCTTCTTTTGGGCCCGCCACGGCCGCGTTTGTTGCTGGCAGGCCGTGCGCTTCTCCTCCCGTTCCGGCTCGGCGCACTTGCCCCTTCGCCTGTTTCCTGGCGATTTCCGCAGGACCGGCAGCCTTTGCGTCGTTCACCACTCCGCCGAGGTTCTCCCGGCTCCTGCTCGGTGGCCGGTGCGATGGTTCGCCCGGCAGGTTCGATCGCCTGCCCGGCTCGGTGTCACGCCAGCCGATCGATCGTCCCAGCCTTCCACTGACCTGCTCTGTGATCCGGAAGACCTTGGGTAGTCAGGGGTACACAAAGTCTTCCGGATCATGAGAACTGGCGTTCGGCCCCGTGCCAGGAGCGCCATCAGGACAACCAGATCCGACCTTTGATCATGGCCGCGAGATGGTCGATCCATCGCACCCCGCGCTGCGGCTTGCCCGTGCCGCGTGCCCCCGGCGTTTCGGGCTGCCCACGCCCGCGTTACGGGTTGCCCCGTGCCCTGCGGCCGTGATCGAAGTCGTGCACGGGCTGTGTGGACAGCCAGCTGGCGACTTCGATCACCGGGAGATCCGCTCCCGGCTCAGAACAGACGGGCCGAGAGGGAGATCCACTCTCGGCGCAGGACACGCGGGCAACGAGGTTGACCTAGACATCGGCAGCGACATCGGGCGCGGGCACGTGGCGTCGTTGCCGGATTCCGACACCCCGGATTCCCACAAGCCGAAGGATCCCCGGGTGTCTGACCCAGGCGATGGTTCGGCTTGTCGCGGCCGGCAACCGTTTGACAAGGCCTTTCACGGATCGAAGTGGGCGGGTGGTGTCACGCTCGGGTGGAGTTGGTGGCGAGGTGGGACACATCGGGCGACCGGAGAGGGGGTTGGCGGGTTACGTTGCCTGGCGTGACTGGGTGGTGGCGGGATTTCGGGGCGGCGCGGTTCGGGCGGCCGGCGTCGCCGCGGCCGATCGTCCGGCCCGGGCTGCTGGCCCGGCTTGATCGGGCGTTCGCGGACTCGACGCCGTCGTCAACGCCGCACCTGACGCCGGAACCGGGGCCAGGCCCGGAGCGCGAGCGGGACGGCGAGTCGGAGCTGGTCGAGGGCGGGGTTCAGCCGGTGGTGGTGGTTGTGGCCGGCAGTGGGGCGGGGAAGAGCACGCTGTTGCAGCAGTGGGCCGAGCCGCGCGGCGCGGTTCTGGTGCAGTTGGAGAACGGGCAGGTGCCGGCGGTCGGCACGGGTGCCGTGACGGTGTTGGACGGGGTGGAGCGGCTGGCGGTCGATGGGCCCGAGTGGCGGAGCATCGTCAAGTTGGTCGGGGTTGTGCCGCTGGTGCTCAGTGGGCGGGAGCCGATTCCTGTGGCGGCCGTTGATCGGCTCGGGGCTGGGCATCTGGAGTTTGCTGAGGATGAGACGTACCAGGTGCTGGCGGGGGCGCTGGCGGACGCGGCCGGGGCGGATCGGCTGGCGCCGGATCTGCACCTGTTGACCGGGGGGTGGCCGGCGCTGGTGGGGTTGGCGGCGGCGTGGCTGGCGCGGCTGCCGGTGGCGGATCGGGGGGCCAGCCTGCGGCAGTTGGCCCGGGTCGACGGGCCGCTGCGGGATCATCTGGTCGGGGTGCTGCTGCAGGCGTTGCACCATGATGAGCGGGAGTTCGTGCGGCGGCTGGCGCACCTGCCGGCGATCGACGCCGCGACCGCTGACGCGCTGGATCTCACTGAGGATCTGGGTGGGTTGCCGCCCATCGTGCTGCCGGTGTACGGCAAGGGCGGGCGCTACGGCGTACCGGAGCCGCTGCGGGAAACAATCCAGCAGCGCCTGCCGTTGGCTGAGCCGGAACGGCGGGCGCTGCTGGAGGCGTTTCAGGGAATGTAGTCCTCGAGGAGGGCAGGTGTGAGGCCGGCGGCCTTGATGGCCTGGAGGGCGGCGATGAAGTCGTCGACGAAACGGTCGCGGAAATGCATCAGGATGATGTCGCCGCGCTGGACCGTGTTGCCGGCCTGGTAGCGCACGATGCCCTTGTCGACGGTTTCCTTCCAGAAGAACGCGGCGTGCATGCCGCAGTCGTAGGCGGCCTTCAGCGTCGTGGCGTCCTTCTCGCCGTAGGGCGGGCGGAAGAGGACGGGGCGGCGGCCGTACCACTGCCCGAGCTTGTCCGCGGAGTCGCAGATCTCTCTGCGCTGGACCGAGTAGGACTTGCCCTTGAGGTTCTGGTGGGTGACCGTGTGCGCCTCGATCACGGCGCCGGCGTCCTGGAGGCGCTTGAAGTACGGCGGGTCGTTCCTGATCGCGTCGATCATCAGGAAGAGGGTGACCGGAACGCCTGCCTGCTTGATGAGCTCGAGCGCCTCGGGGCGCTTGATCTGGCCGTCGTCGATGGTGATGAACGCGACGGGCTGCTCGGTCGGGATGCGGGAGTAGTACTGCACCGACGTGCCCTCGGGCAGCTGGACCTTGTCGGCCTTGGGTGGGCGGTCGAACTTCGGCAGCCGGTCGGCGTAGCTGGTGCCGGCGGGCGGTGCCGCGGCGGTGGTCTGCGTCTTGGTCGGCTTCGCCGAAGGCGAGGAAGAGGCAGAAGCAGAAGGCGAGCCGGACGGCGTTGTGCCGGCCGGTGACACCGGGAACGCGCTGGACGAGGCCGCCTGCGATCCGCCGGCCTCTGTCCACTTGGGGCTGCCGGATGGGGACGCGCCGCAACCCGCCAGCGTCGCGACGGCGATCAGCGCGGCGACGGCCCGGCGTGCCCGGACATGAGGGATGAGCACGCCGCCGAGCCTATCCATGGACGCGCGTGATCGGAGGCCCGGAAAGTGTGGGAAAAACTAGATGAACCGGTTGCAACCTTCGGCATCACCCGGGGAGCGTGAATGTCCCCGCCCGCTCGCGGACCAGTCCGTCCTCGAGCAGCCCGGCAAGCGCCCGGCCGCGTTGGACCTCGTCGTCCCAGACCAGGTCGAGGCGCGCGGCGGGCACCGGATCGTCGCTGGCCCGCAGGACGGCGAGGAGGAGGCCGCGCACGTGGCGGTCGGTGCCGTGGTACCGCTGGGTGCGCCGGCTCGGTCCGGTGGCGGGCGGCGAGCCGGCGGTACGCCAGGCGCAGATGGCTGACAGTGGACAGTCGTCGCAGCGTGGTGCCCGGGCGGTGCAGATCACCGCACCCAGCTCCATGAACGCGACCGACGCGACGGCCGCCGCCTCGTGGTCCTCGGGCAGCAGGACCTCGACGGCCCGCAGGTCGGCGGGGGTGGTCGCGGCGCCGCCGTCGGCCGTGCCGTCGACGACCCTGGCCACGACCCGGCGGACGTTGGTGTCCACGACGGGGTGGCGCTGGCGGAAGGCGAACGCGGCGACCGCCCGGGCCGTGTACATGCCGATGCCCGGCAACGCGAGCAGCGCGTCGACGTCGTCGGGCACCTCGCCGTCGTGCCGCTCCACGATCGCGGCGGCGCAGGCGTGCAGCCGCAGGGCGCGCCGTGGGTAGCCGAGCCGGTCCCAGGCGCGGATGGCCTCGCCGGGCGGGTCGGCGGCCAGGTGCGCGGGCGTGGGCCAGCGTTCCATCCAGCGGCGCCAGGCGGGGTCGACCCGCGACACCTGGGTCTGCTGCAGCATGACCTCGCTGACCAGCACACCCCACGGCGTCGCGTCGGGCTGCCGCCAGGGGAGGTCACGGGCGTTGGCGTCGTACCAACGGGTGACGGTCTGTGCAATGGCGAGAGAGGCGATAAGGAAGGATAAGCCAGGTGAACGAGTACGCCGTCACCGTCATCGGCCACGACCGTCCCGGCATCATCGCCGACGTCGCGGAGATCCTCGCCGGGCTGGGCCTGAACCTCACCGACTCGACGATGACCCGCCTGCGCGGGCACTTCGCGATGACGCTGGTCTGCGCCGGGTCCGTGTCCGCCGGCGAGGTCGAGTCGGCGCTCGCGCCGCTGACCGCCGGCCGGACGCTGCTGGTCACCGTCCGGGAGGTCGGCGAGGATCTGGTCGAGCCGCCGCGCGGTGAGCATTACGTGCTGACGGTCCACGGGGCTGACCGGCTCGGGATTGTGGCGGCGCTGAGCCGTACCGTGGCGGCAGCGGGTGGCAACATCACCGATCTGACGACCCGGCTGGCCGGCAACCTCTATGTCGTCGTGGCAGAGGTCGACGCGCCCGGGGAGATGTCGGAGCTTGCCGCCGCGATCGACCGGGTCGCTGGGGAGCTCGGGGTCGAGGCGACGCTGCGCCCCGCCGAAGCGGATCTGATGTGACCGTCCTGCAGGTCGTCCAGGCGCCGGCCGCGGTGCTGGGCGCGGCGGGCAAGACCGTGGACCCGCTCGCCGCCGACATCGTCCAGCTGGCCACGGACCTGGTCGACACGATGCGGGTCTCGCCCGGCTGCGTCGGGCTGGCCGCGCCGCAGGTCGGCGTCGGTGCGCAGGTGTTCGCGGTCGACGTGACCGGCCATCCGAAGGCCCGCACCGTGCACGGCACGCTCGTGCTGTGCAACGCCCGGGTGGTCGAGGCGTCGCAGTGGCAGAAGGGCCGCGAGGGCTGCATGTCCGTGCCGGACCTCACCGGTGACGTGAAGCGCGCCAACCGGCTCGTCGTCGCCGGCCAGCTTCCCGGCACCGGCGAAGAGATCGAGATCACTACCGACGCGTTCGAGGCGAGGGCTTTACAGCACGAGATCGACCATTGCTCTGGGTTACTGTTCCTTGATCGTGTTGCCGGCGCGCATGCCGTTTACGCCCGCAAGGTCTATCTCTGAGCGGTCTACACGGCGCGCCGCCCCGTTCGCTACCCGTTCCCTCGATACGGTGAGTGCATCATGAAGCTGACGGTTGGCCCGCTTCCCGCTGGCGTGTACTGGCGGCGTCGCGCCATCATCGGCGGGGCGCTGCTCATCGTGGTGCTCCTGCTCTGGACGCAGTGCTCCGGGCCGGATCCGAAGCGGACCCCGTCCTCGGCGAAGTCGCCGGCCACCAGTGTCTCGGCCGACCCGACGCCCACGCTGCAGACCCCGACCACCGGCGATCCGGTCTCGCCGACCTCGGCGGCGTCCTCGGCGTCCGCGGTGTCCTCGACGCCGGCGGCCGCCTCGGGAATTCCGGTCTGCGCCGACGCCGACCTCAGCCTGGCCGCTTCGCCGGAGATGCCGGTGCAGTTCCGCGGGGCGTACCTCAAGTTCACTCTCAAGATCAAGAACATCTCGTCCCGGGACTGCACCCGCGACCTCGGTGCCGATTTCCAGGAGCTGTACCTGCAGGTCGGCGCCCTGAAGATGTGGTCGTCGGACCACTGCGACGCGCCGCACGGCAGCCAACCCACGACGCTCAAGCCGTCGATCGAGGTGTCGTTCTCGACCAACTGGAACGGCAAGGCCAGCAACAACGGCTGCGTCAACCGGGAGATCCCGCCGGCGGGCAAGTATGAGCTGGTCGGCCGCCTGGACACGAAGTTCAGCGCGCCGGTGCAGGTCCAGCTGACCTAGACGTACCGCTCCAAAATTGAGGCCTCGGCCAGGCGGCTCAGGCCTTCCCGCACGCCGCGCGCCCTTGCGTCGCCGACGCCGTCGACGGCCTGCAGGTCCTCGACAGTCGCGCCGAGCAGCCGCTGCAGGCTGCCGAAGTGCTCGACCAGCCGGTCCACGACCAGGGTGGGCAGCCTGGGCACCTTCGCCAGCAGCCGGAACCCACGCGGCGACACCGCGGCATCCAGCGCGTCGCTCGCCCCGGGATATCCCAGCGACTTCGCGACCGCGACCAGGTCGATGAGCTCCGTCGCCGTCAACGCGTCCAGCTCGTCCAGTGCGTCGTCGGAGGAACGGCTGCGCCGCCCCGACGGCAGGTAGTCGCGGATCACCAGCGTGCGATCCGCCTCGACGCCGGCCATCAGCTCCTCCAGCTGCAACGCCAGCAGCCGCCCGTCCGTGCCGAGCTCCACCACGTAGCCCGCGATCTCGTCCGCGATCCGGCGCACCATCTCCAGCCGCTGCACCACCGCCACCGCGTCGCGCACGGTGACCAGATCCTCGATCTCCAGCGCCGAAAGGGTCCCGCTGACTTCGTCGAGGCGCAGCTTGTATCGCTCAAGCGTCGCCAGTGCCTGATTCGCCTTGGACAGGATGGCGGCCGAGTCGTCCAGCACGTGCCGCTGCCCATTGACATACAGGCCGATGATCCGCATCGACTGGCTGACGGAGATCACCGGGAACCCCGCCTGCTTGGCGACCCGCTCCGCCGTGCGGTGCCGCGTCCCCGACTCCTCCGACGGGATCGTCGGGTCCGGCATCAGGTGCACCGCGGCCCGGACAATTCTCGTGCCGTCACTCGACAGGACGACAGCACCGTCCATTTTGCACAGCTCGCGGAGCCGCGTCGCGGAGAACTCGACGTCCAGCGGGAACCCGCCCGTGCACAACTGCTCGACCACCTTGTCGTAGCCGAGCACGATCAGGGCGCCCGTGCGCCCCCTCAGAATGCGCTCGAGCCCGTCCCGCAGCACCGTCCCCGGCGCCATCAGGGCGAGCGTCGCACGCAACGGGTCGGCGACGGCCCAGGCCCCGTTGAGGCCGGTATGGGAACCGCCCCTGCTGGGCTCGCGGTCGATCGGCACCCGCACAGTCTACGGATGGTTGGACATCCTGTGCTGGTGCGGTATCGACCCAGCCCGTAGAGTGGGCGGACGCCATCAGCTGATGGATCGTAGTTGATGTCTGTGAGGTCCCACCGGTGGCCGGTCCGGAGCGGATCGAGTGGCGGCGCAGTTTCCCGTCCCGCTCCCTGGTCACCCTGGCGTGGTACGTCCTCTCCGCCGCCCTCGCCGTCGGCCTCGTGCGCGGCCTCTTCGCCGACGAACCGTCCGTCCTCCCCTCGGGCGCTTCCAATCCACTCGCCACCCTTCCGCTGTGGACTGCTTTCCTGGCCGCGGTGGGCGCCATCCCGTTCGTCCTCGCCGTTGCCCGCCGCCCCCGGGTCGGCGCCAACCACTTCGCCCTCACCGTCCGCCCCGGCTGGATCCGCACCCTGGTCCTGCCGTGGTCGCGGGTGGCGCAGGTGACGCTGATGGAGGTCGGCGGGGAGCGGTACCTGCTGGTGAGGCTCAGGGCGGGCCTGGACCGTACCGGCACCAACCCCGCCTGGCTGGACCAGAACGTCGTCCGTGAGCTGTCGAAGACCCCGTCGAAGCGCGCCAGCGGCTTCGATGTCGCGGTCCGCTTGCGCGACTTCGCCGGCGGCCCGGACGGCCAGCTGGCGGCGCTGGCCGCGTTCGCCCCGGACCAGGTGCTGATCGCCAACCACCTGAACCCGTCCCGCGGCTGACCCTCTTACTGCGCTGCGGGCTGGCCCGCCTCGGCCGTGATTCCGGCTTCGCGTGGATCTTGCCGGGTGATCGAAGTCGTCCCATGGTCGCGCGCAGCCAGTCCGCGACTTCGATCACGAGGGGGCGCGGAGTGCGGAGTGCGGGGTGCTCAGCGGGCGGCGGGCGGATCTTGCGACCGTGATCGAAGCACGGTTCTGGCCACCCGCGCGGCCTGGGCGCTCCTTCGATCATCGAGAAGATCAACCTAGGAGCGGAGAAGAGCCGCACCGCACCGCACCGGCAATCATGAACTACCTGGTGGATTACTGATCGCCGGTGGACAGCGATCGACCAGGTAGCGCGGCGTACCGGGCCAATCTGAACCCGTCCTGGGGCTGAATCTTCCCGCGCTGCGGCTGCGGACCGGGGTCGGCTCGGCCGGTGATCGAAGGACGGATCCGGTCGCCCAGGTGACCCGACCGCTCCTTCGACCAAGAGTCCTGGGTGCAAGCGGTGGCTGAGAGCGGCGAGTCGTCCCATGCGTCGGGCGCCGCCCCGCGTCTTCTCGCTCCTTCGGTCTTGGAGTCAAGATCGAAGGATGGTTCCGGCTACCCGCGCGGCCAGGGCGCTCCTTCGATCATCGAGAAGATCAGCCTAGAAGCGGAGAAGAGCCGCAGCGCGCTGGCAAGCGGACACTGATCGGGCATTCCTTGCTTGGGCGGGCGATCTGCGGTGCGAACGATCCGCCGGGCGAACGATCCCAGATCCGGACAGTCCGCGGCGAGCCCGAGACCGCGAACGCCATGGTCAATCTCGCTCAGCCAGCCGCGCGACAGCTTCCAGTGGTGGGTCCACAAGCCGTTTGCCAGCTTTGATCGACGGGACCTACTGGTCGCCCCCGGTCAACCGCACCCTCCTGCTGATCACCGGCACGCGAGCCGGGCACGCCTCAGCCGGCCAACTGACTCTTCCCGCCTGTGCCGCACGTGAGCTGCACCGGACAACAGCGCCCCCCGGCGACCTCGTCTCGACGAGCCCACCCCGGCAAGTGATGCGAGCCGGGCAGCAACCCGGCACGGCAGGGCTCAGCGGGGGTCGACCTCGCTGGAGGCCTTGACCGCGTAGTGCAAAGCCGTCCGCACGTCCCCGACCTCCAAGACCCGCATCCCCGGCGGCGTGACGCCCGTGGCGGCTGGTCCGCAGCCCGGTGGGACGAGGGCGAACCGGAACCCGAGCCGCGCCGCCTCCGCCAGCCGCCGCGGCACCGCCCCCACCCGGCGCACCTCGCCGGTCAGCCCGACCTCCCCGACGACGACCAGGTCGGGTGGCATCGGCAGGTCGTGGGCGGCCGACGCGGCGGCGAGCGCCAGGGCCAGGTCGACGGCCGGCTCGGTGACACGTAAGCCGCCGACCGTCGCCGCATACACCTCGCGGTCGTGGAGCTGGATCTGGGCGCGTTGCTGGAGCACGGCGATGATCATGGCGAGGCGGGCGGAGTCGAGGCCGCTGACCGTGCGGCGGGGGGAGCCGGGGGTCTGGGCACCGATCAGGGTCTGGACCTCGGCGACGAGGGCGCGGCGGCCCTCCATGGCGACGGAGACGCAGGTGCCGGAGACGGCGTCGGCGTAGCGGGTGAGGAACAGGCCGCTGGGGTCGGGGAGGCTGGTGATGCCGCCCTCGTGCATCTCGAAGCAGCCCACCTCGTCGGCGGCGCCGAAGCGGTTCTTCAGGCCGCGGACCATGCGCAGCGAGGAGTGCTTGTCGCCCTCGAAGTTGAGCACGACGTCGACCAGGTGCTCCAGGACGCGGGGGCCGGCGACGTTGCCGTCCTTGGTGACGTGGCCGACGAGGACGGTGGCGAGGCCGCGCTCCTTGGCGATGGCGACGAGGGCGGCGGTGACGGCGCGGACCTGGGTGACGCCGCCGGCCACGCCGTCGGTACCGGGGGCGGAGATGGTCTGCACCGAGTCGAGGATGAGCAGGCCGGGCTTGACCGCGTCCAGGTGGCCCAGGACGGCGCCCAGGTCGCTCTCGGCGGCCAGGTAGAGCCGCTCGTGCAGGGCGCCGATGCGCTCGGCGCGGAGCCGGACCTGGCTGACGGACTCCTCGCCGCTGATCATGAGGGACGGGGTGTCGCCGTGCTTGGCCCATTGCTGGGCGACGTCGAGCAGGAGGGTGGACTTGCCGACGCCGGGCTCGCCGGCGAGCAGGACGACCGCGCCGGGGACGATGCCGCCGCCGAGGACGCGGTCGAACTCGGCCACGCCGGTCGGGCGGGCCTGGGCCGGCGCGGCGCTGATCTCGGCGATCGGGCGGGCCGGCTCCAGCGGGGCGCGGCTGGGCACGGTGCGCAGGGCGGAGGGGCCGAGCGCGGCCAATGGAGAGGACTCGATGATCGAGCCCCACTCACCGCACTCGGGGCACCGCCCGATCCACTTGGCCGGCCGGTGCCCACACACGTCGCACTGATAGGCGGCGCCCTTGGTCTTCGTCACCCCCGAAAACTAGCCCAGGGGTACGACAAAAATTACTCTTCCTCGTGCCCCACGACCGGGCTCGGCTTCGGCAGCGGGCTCGCCGGCACCGTCATCGGCAGCTCGGGCAGGTTGATCGTGGTGGTGGTGCCGTCCGCATACGTGAAGGTGAACGTCACGTCCGCCAGCGCGGTGCCGGCGGGCAGCGCCTCGCCGGTGAGCTTCTCGACCGCGAGGTAGGTCTTGGTGCCCTGGCTCAGCGCCACGAACCCGCCGACCGGGATCTCCACGCTGATCTTCGACGAACCCACCGGGGCCGGCGGGGGTGGAGGCGTCGGCGATTTCGACGCGGACGGCGAGGAAGAGGCCGACTTGGAGCCGGACGCGGAAACAGAAGGCGGCGGCGGAGGCGCAGAAGTGATGGCAGGAGCCGCGGACGCCTCACCCACCAGCACGACGCTGCCGGCGGACCCGGCCGTCACGCTGGTCAGCTTCACCGACTGGCGGGCGTTGTTGAACAGCCGCACCTCGATCGGCACGACGCTGCCGGCCTTGTACCCGTCGGAATACGCCACGACGCCCTCGCGCAGCGCGATCAGGCCGTCCTTGCTCTGAGCACTGATGCCCGGCACCGCGGCGACCTGGTTGTCGGTCTGCGTGATCTGACCGGCGCTGCACGCGGAGAGCAGGCCGACGCCGAGCACTGCGGAAGCCGCCAGCGCGGCGCCCAGCCCCAAGCGGCGGGCAGCCGGAATCGTACGCGTCACCTTGGGTCCTCCATCTGGATCGGGCGGCCGAGTACAGCCTAGATGCCGTTGATCGGCCGATTACGCGCACCCTGACACTGCACCGGTCATTCCAGGTTCAAGCCGCTGACCAGCAGAAATGCCACATCGATGAGTGCCACGGCGATGACCGACAGGAAAGGGACGCGGGATCTGGGGTCGCGGCGCATGGCGTAGACACCTGCGGAAAGCACGATCAGGGCCACCGCGAGGGTGGGCCAGAACAGCAGCGGCGGTGGCCCGGGCGGTCCGAAGGCCAGGAACACGGTCGCGAGCAGCAGCAGGACGGCCGCGGCGCCGAGTGACCCGCGCCGGCCGATGAGGTGTGGCAGGCCGCGGACGCCGGTGCGCACGTCGTCGTCCAGGTCGGGCAGCGTGTTGACGAAGTGCGCGCCCGCGCCGAGCAGGCCGCCGGCGAACAGCAGCCACAACGGCGGGTCGAGGCCGGCGCCGAGCACCACGAAGGCGGGCAGGCAGGCGAACGACACCGCGTACGGCAGCACCGACACCGGTGTGGACTTCAGCGGCCAGTCGTAGAGCAGCGCCGAGACCAGGGCCACCAGGGCGACAAATCCGGCAGTCACGCCGGACAAAAATCCTAAAGATGCACAAAGCAGTGCCGCGCAAGCGCCGAGAACGACAACCAGCCGCCGTGACAACACGCCGGAGGCAACCGGTTTGTCCGATCGCCCGACCAGGGCATCCCGCGGAGCGTCCAGCGCGTCGTTGATCCAACCGATCGAGAGCTGGCTTGCCAGCACCGTCGCAGCAGCCGCAACCACGCCCGGCCAGGGTCTTCCGAGTCCGAACGACAGCAGCGCGGCGACCGCCGTGACCGCGACCGCCGGCTCCGGGTGGCTGGCGCGGACGATTGAGCGAGCTACGGACATCCGGCAAGTGTGGCTGTCGGAGGGGTTCCGTGTCAGTCTCGATCCATGCGATCGACGCGCCGGGCGCGTAACGACCCGGGTCAGTATGACGACCTGGCCGGGGAGTGGTGGCGTCCTGGGTCGCCGCTGTCGATGCTGTACTGGCTGGCCCGTGCCCGCGCCCGGCTCATCCCGCCCGCGGAGCGCGACGGCGCCGTGCTCGTCGATCTCGGCTGCGGCGGCGGGCTGCTCGCTCCGCACGTCGCCGACAAGGGGTATCGACACGTCGGCGTCGACCTGATCGTGTCCGGCCTGGAGCAGGCCGCCGCGCACGGCGTGACGCCCGTGCTGGCGGATGTGCGGCGGTTGCCGTTCGCCGACGGTGTCGCCGACGTCGTCAGCGCAGGTGAACTGCTGGAGCACGTGCCCGACTGGCCGGCGGTCGTCGCCGAGGCGTGCCGCATCCTGAGACCCGGTGGCTGGCTGGTGCTCGACACCCTGGCTGACACCGCCGCATCGCGGCTGATCGCGGTCCGGCTCGCCGAGGCGATCATTCCCGCGGTCCGTGGCATTCACGACCCAGCCATGCTCGTCGACCCGCGCGCGCTGCAGAAGGCGTGCGCGGGCAACGGCGTGCCGATCGAGGTGCGGGGCGTCCGACCGACGCTGCCCGCGCTCGCCCGATGGCTGGTGACCCGCCGTAACGCTGTGCCGATCGTGCCGACGTTCACCACCGCGATCCTCTACCAGGGGCGCGGCAGAAAGGGGACCCAGTGACAGGTGCCGCGATCGCAGGCATGGGTGTGACATTCCCGGGCCCGATGCGCCAGGACGAGGTGTGGTCGGGCTTCTTCGAGCGGCACTACAACGGCTCCCGCAAGGGACTGGCCAAGCGGATCTTCGAGAACTCCGGCGTGGTCAGCCGGCACGGGGCGGTGAACCCGCTCCTGGAGGACGCGTCGAGCTGGTCGACCGCGAAACGCATGGGTCGGTACCTGACCGAGGCGCTCCCGTTGGGCAAGGACGCGGTCAGCAGCGCGCTGGACGCGGCCGGCCTGCGACCGGATGAGATCGGGTTGTTCGTGGTGTGTTCGTGCACGGGGTACGCCACCCCCGGCCTCGACATCCTCCTGGCCCGCGACCTGGGCATGGCCCCGACCACGCAGCGGCTCTTCATCGGCCACATGGGCTGCTACGCCGCGCTGCCCGGCCTCGGCGCCGCGACGGATTTCGTGTCGGCCCGCGGGCGCCCGGCGGTGCTGCTCTGCCTCGAGCTGACCAGCCTGCACGTCCAGCCGCCCAGCGAAGATCCCCAGCAGATCGTGGCGCACGCGCTCTTCTCCGATGCGGCTGCTGCGGTGGTACTGGTCCCGAGTGCTGCCGGTCAGACGGTCGCTGAGATAGCGGCCGTGACCGACACCGCGACCGCCGACCACATGACCTGGGACGTGACGGACCTCGGGTTCCGGATGGGCCTGTCGCCGAAGGTGCCCGACGTCCTGTCGATCTACGTCGCGGACCTGGTCGGTGATCTGCTCTCCCGGCACGGCCTGACCCTCGCCGACGTGGACGGCTGGGCGGTGCACCCGGGCGGCCCGCGAATCCTCGACGTGGTCCGGGACCGGCTCGAATTGCCGGAGTCGGCCCTTGCCGAGTCGCGGGGAACGCTCGCCGAGCACGGCAACTGCTCGTCGCCGACGGTGCTGCTGATCATCGACGCGTTGCGCCGCCGCGCGGCCGGTCCGCCGAAGAACACGGTCGCACTGGCGTTCGGCCCAGGCCTGACGTTGTACGGGACGCTGCTACGCGGTTGAGGCGGGTGCCACCGCGAGGTTGGCCAGCTCGGTGTCGAAGGAACTGGCGCTCGTCACCGAGCTGACCGCCCGGATCATCGTGCCGTTGGCGGCGACCAGGATGGCGGCCGTGGTGCGGCTGGGGGCCAGGAACGGCACGGCCGCGCGGACCGAGCTGTTGGGGTCGGCGAACGCACGCACCTTTACCTTGTCGTTGAGCCCCGAGGGCACCGTCGGCGCCCGGACGCCGACCAGCAGCACCTGCGTGGACGGGGCCTTGCTGGCGGCGACGGCCGCGACGGTGCCGGTGATGAGCTCCTCGCAGCTGCACCCGTCGACGAGCAGGATCACGGCCGGGGTGAGCTCGCGGAGCGGCACCGACTTGCCGTCCTGGTCGAACAGGCTGAGCCCCGCCAGGGAGACCACCGCGGCCGGGGACGACGGGGCGAGCTGCGGCGTGCCGTTGGGATTGCGCCGGGGCCATGCGACGGCGAACAGACTGACCAGCGTCGCGATGACGGCGATCGACATGATCAGCAACGGCACCGCAAGCCCGGGAGAATCGTCGTCGGTCCGGCCGATCGGCTCCGGCCTCAGGTGCAGCCGGCGGCGCCAGCGACGGCGGATTGCGGCACGGCGGAATTGTCGACGGATCGATGTGCCCTCGTCGTCGAGTGCGCCCGCATCGTCGGGAATGATGATCGTGCCCCACTCAGGGGGCAGGTCGGGCAGGCCACCACCGTCTTGTGGTCGCTCACCACCGCCGTTGTCGCCGCGCAGCGTGCCCATCGCTGTTCTCCTCGCACCTGCCTTAACTTTCCCTCACCTGACGGCTGCGCGCCAGAGGCGTACCCATCGAGATGCATGAAGAGTTTCCCACGCTCCGCCGCTGGTAGCATCACGGAGAGTGCTGTTCGAGGGAGTCGTTGAGTGATCTGTACGCACTCGTGACAATCAATCAGATATGTCCTACTGCCTGCGCATTTGCGCGTGCCCTGGGTTGTTGATCCGTTACGCAGCAGGTTCCACGATTCATGTCAAGCGGGAGAAAGGGGACTCACATGTGTTCTGACCTGCGCGAATGCTGCTCTCTGGGGTGGGACGACAGCGCGTGACCGTGTTACCCTAGACACAGCGAAAGGGGTTTCGAACCTATGGTTTTCAGTGTCGGCGAGACCGTTGTCTACCCCCACCACGGGGCCGCACTCATCGAGGCAATCGAGACTCGGGTCGTCAGGGGCGAGGAGAAGCAGTATCTCGTCCTCAGGGTCGCTCAGGGTGACTTGACGGTGCGGGTGCCCGCCGAAAACGCCGAGATCGTCGGCGTGCGCGAGGTGGTTGGCGAGGAAGGCCTGACCAAGGTCTTCGACGTCCTCCGCGCTCCGCACACCGAGGAGCCGACCAACTGGTCGCGGCGGTACAAGGCGAATCTGGAGAAGTTGGCCTCCGGCAATCCGCTCAAGGTCGCTGAGGTCGTGCGTGACCTGTGGCGCCGTGACCGGGAGCGTGGTTTGTCGGCCGGCGAGAAGCGCATGCTGGCCAAGGCTCGGGACATCCTGGTCGGCGAGGTGGCGCTTGCTGAGAAGAGCACCAAGGATGAGGCCGAGACGCTGCTGGACAAGGTGCTGACCGAGGCCTGACATTTCAGCCCGGCTATCACTGAAGACGAGGACCGCGACGTGACGGCGCACTTCCGTGTGCGTGGTGACGTCGCGGTCCTCGTGCCTGCTGCGGGCATGGGGGTCCGACTGGGCCCCGGCGCGCCGAAGGCACTGCGGCTCCTGCGAGGGGAGCCGCTGCTCGTGCACGCCGTTCGCCGGGTGGCTCTGGCCCCCAGCGTCGGCTGCATCGTCGTCGCCGCTCCAGCGGATGCCGTGGACGACGTCACCGTGCTGTTGAGCTCCATTGTTGCCGGTGAGACCTGTGTGGCGGCTGAGCCTGCGCTGGTAACTTCCGGTGCCTTTGACGGGTCCGTTGCTCTTGATGGCTCCGGCGCTCTTGATGGTGCCGGCGCTTCTGGCGGTTTCGGTGCTGCTCCGGGTGTGCGGCTGATCGTGGTCGCCGGTGGGGCGAGCCGACAGGCGTCGGTGGCCGCCGCGCTGGCCGCGGTGCCCGACGAGTTCGGCATCGTGCTGGTCCATGACGCGGCTCGGGCACTGACCCCACCGGAGCTGGTGGAGGCAGTCGCGGACGCGGTGCGAGGGGGGCACGGCGCGGTCATACCCGTTCTTGCGGTGGTCGACACCATAAAGCAAGTGGACAATTCCGGCGTCGTCGTCGGCACCGTGGACCGCTCCGTCCTGCGTGCCGTCCAGACCCCCCAGGGCTTCCGCCGCGACGTCCTGACCAGCGCACACGCCGCCGCCGTCGACGAACACACCGACGACGCCGGCATGGCCGAGAAGATCGGCGTCGCCGTGCACACCGTGCCGGGTTCCGAGGCGGCCATGAAGATCACCCGCCCGTTCGACCTGGCCGTCGCCGAGCTGCTGTTCTGACCGTGAGCCACCCGCCAGTCTGGCTGCTCGACGTCGACGGCGTGATCAACACCCGCCGCCCCCTATGGGGCCCTGAGCTGCGCCGTGGCGTCGCGCGGTCACAGGGTGTGGACTGGCCGATCCGGTGGGCGCCCCCGCTGATCACCCGCATCCGCCGCCTGGCCGTCGCCGGTGTCGTCGAGGTGCGCTGGTGCACGACCTGGTGCCCGGACGCCGACGCGCTGGAGCGGCTGTTCGACCTGCCGCCGCTGGGCCGGGCGCTGACCGCCGCCGAGCTGGCCGCGGTGGAGGGCACCGATGCCGTGAAGCTGGCCGCCGCTCGTCGGGTCCTCGCCGAGCGCCGCCGCCTGGTGTGGACCGACGACACCGCCGTGCCCGCCGCAGGTCCCTTGGCCGACGAGCTGACCGCCGGCGGGCGCGGCCTGCTGATCCGCCCGCACCCCCGCCGCGGCCTCCGCCCGAGCGACCTCGCCAGGATCGAGTCCTTCGCCCACCGCCGAGCCGCCGCAACCATGCGCCGACCAGCATGACCGCGCCGGCATCGTCCCTGTTTGCGCACTTCTCGATCGCCGAACCGCCCAGCTCTCCCGCCGTCTGACCGTGCGCCGCTTGATCGAAGCCGTGCGGTGGACGTCCAGGTGGCCACTGCACGACTTCGATCGCGGCACGTGGGGTGTGTGCGACGCGCCAGTGGCCGTTGCGCCGACTTCGACCTGTGAGAGGCCTTGTCGGGCGGATGGTGGCGCGACAAGCCGAATGATCGCCGGGGTCAGGTGCTCGGGATCCCTCGGGTTGTGGGGGGATCTGGCAACGACGCCGCATGTCCGCCGCTCGGTTGGCGCTGCTGATGTCCGGATCCGGCAACGATCCCCGCGTGCCCCGCTGCTCGGTCCGGATCAGGCCTCGTTGCCTGCCTGTGTGGCATCGGGAGTGGATCTCCCTGGTGATCGAAGTCGCCGGTCGGCTGTCCGCGCAGCCCGTGCACGACTTCGATCACGGTGGTGGGGTGGTCGCGTTGCAGGCGGCGCCGTCGGTCATGCCGCTGCTGCGGGCCGGAGATGGACGCTGGCGTCGGATCAAGCGCGGTGCGTCAGTTGATCACGTGATTGGTTGATCGAAGTCGTGAGGCGGCCGTGGGGCGGCTTCGATCGCGTGCGCAAGCTCGTGCGCCCGGTCCGGTGGTGTGTGACGGAGCGGGGCCGGAGTTCGCGGCGCCGCAGTCGTGGCCGGCTGCTTCTCGACGCTCCGCGCGAGTTCGCCGGCACTCACCCCTGGTGCGGCCAGCACGACTGCGGAGTGACTCAACCGCGGGGTGATTCTCAGGAAGCGGTGGCTGCCCGGGCGACCGCAAGTTCGTCTCGATCAGCCCGGAGCGGCTTCAAACGACGCCGGCCCCGGGGCGCACGAGCGCCGCGGGGCCGGGAAGGTCAGGAAAAGGAACGGGCCGAAGGTCAGGCGGGTGCGGCCGACACGGGTGCGATGGCCGGCTGCTTGCGGGGGCGGCGGCGCCACACGAGGTAGGTGCCGATCGAGCCGCCGATGCCCAGCGTGGCGATCATCGCGCCGGCCAGGGACATGCCGAGCGTGTCGCCGCGGGCCGTGGCGGAGCCGAGGGCCGCGTACGCGATCGTGGCCGGCAGGGCGCCGAGCATGGTGCCGGCGATGAAGGTGGTGCCGCGGACGCGGGTCGTGCCGAAGACGTAGTTGGCGACGCAGAACGGCACGAACGGGATCATCCGCGAGATGATGACGGCGATGATGCCGCGGTTGGCGACGGCCTGCTCGATGGCGAGGAAGCGGCCGCTGAGGTGGCGGGCCATGAAGTCGCGGCCCAGGAGGTGGCCGATCGTGTAGGCGATCAGGGCGCCGAGGGTGACGCCGGCCATGATGTACAGGACGCCGCCGGCGAAGCCGAACAGCACCCCGCCGACGCCGGCGAGGAGGGTCCGGGGGACCAGGGCGGTGGTCAACAGGGCGGCGCCGAAAACGGCGATCGCCGGGGCGAACGGGTGGTTGGGGCCCACGGCATGGGTGAGCGACGATTTATCCGGGTGAATGATCAGCATCACCACGGACAACGTCGCGACCAGCAGGGCAAGCAGCCCGAAGCGCACGGCGGCTCCGGAGCGCCACCACTGCCGTGGGGCTTTCGGGGTCGTCTGGTCGCTGCGCACCCGACCTAGCCTAGGCCCGGAACGCCAGGATGCCGAGTCCGATGACGGCTCAGCAACCAGAAGTTCACGATTGCGCACCAATCGTCGTACCCTCCCGAAGTGATCTGGAAATGATGCTGATCGGCAACGGGACCGATGTACACGCGTTCGAAAAGGGCCGTGAGTGCTGGGTTGCGGGGCTCAAATGGGACGGGGTCGACGGGCTCGCCGGGCACTCGGACGGGGACGTCGCGGCCCATGCGATCTGCGACGCGTTGCTGTCCGCGGCCGGGCTGGGTGACCTCGGGGCGATCTTCGGCACGGGCCGCCCGGAATGGGCGAACGCCAAAGGGGTGACGCTGCTCGCTGAGGCCGCCAGGCTGGTCCGCGAGGCCGGGTACGAGATCGGCAACGTGTCCGTGCAGGTCATCGGGGTGGCTCCGAAGGTCGGCCGGCGCCGGGCCGAGGCGGAGGACACGTTGAAGCAGGCGATCGGGGCGATCGTCCGGCTGTCGGGCACCACGACCGACGGGCTCGGGTTCACCGGGCGGGGTGAGGGGCTGGCCGCCACCGCCGTAGCGTTGATCTATCCGGTACCGAAGGGATGAGCCTTGAACGAGATGTTGCGTGAGCTGCTGGACCGCCGGGCGTTTCTGGTGCTCAGCACGATCAACCCGGACGGCGCGCCGCAGTCCAGCGTGATCTGGGCCAAGCACGACGGTGACGATGTCGTCTTCTCGACGATCCGGGGGCGCCGCAAGACCCGCAACATGGAGCGCGACCCACGGGTGTCGATCTGCGTGTACGACCCGGCGAACCCGTACCGCTACGTCGAGATCCGCGGCACGGTCGGCCTGGTGGAGGAGGGTGGCCCGGAGCTGATCGACGAGCTCAGCCGCCTGTACGACGGCAAGCCGTTCGTCGAGAAGGTTCCCGGCGTCACGCGGGTGGTCTGCCGCGTGACCGCCACGAAGATCATCGAACACTAGATAAGCAGAAAAAAGCACCCAACCGCCGAACCTCCCGCCGGCGTCATTGCGGCGGGAGGCGATGTGCGCGACGAACTGGAACGGCAGTACGTGGAGTACTTCCAGCCACGGCTGCCACAGCTGCACCGGCTGGCGGTGATGCTCTGCGGCGACGCCGACCGCGCCGACGACATCGTGCAGGCGGCGGTGACCACGCTGTACACGCGCTGGCGGCAGGCGCGGCAGGCGGACAACCTCGACGCGTACGTGCGCCGCAGCGTGGTCAACGCGTTCCTGAGCGAGCGCCGGCGCTTCTGGTCCCGGGTCGTGCTGACCGAGACGCTCCCAGATCGTCCGGCTGTCACGGGGCAGCCGGCCGACGAGCGGCTGGAGATCCGGGCCGCACTGAAGAAACTGCCGCCGAAGCAGCAGGCGGTCCTGGTCCTGCGGTTCCTGTGCGACCTGCCCGTCGACGAGGTCGCGGAGCTGGTCGGCTGCTCTCCCGGGACGGTGAAGAGTCAGACGTCGGACGGGTTGGCGAAACTGCGCAGGCAGCTGGGCGCGCTCGCGCCGGCCGGGGGTGGGGCGGAATGAACGAGGACCTGCTCACCCCGCTGCGCGACGTCGACGTCCGCCCGCCGAGAGTCGACCTGGGCCAGGCGATCCGGGTCGGCCGGCGACGGCGCAGGATCCGGCAGGCCGCGATCGCCGGGCTGGCCGCGGCGGCGGTGCTCGCCACGGCGGTCGCGGTCAACGCCGTGACCGGGCAGCCGCGGTCGATGCCGGCGGATCGGACGCCGGTGCCGCTGCCGACGTCGACGATCGCGCCTCCGCTGGGGGACTGCACGCCCGGCCCCGCCGACGCGCCGTACCTGAGCCGGCATCCGTGGGTGGTGCTCGACGACACCTGGCGGGTCGCCGTGCACCTCGACGCGCCGGGCACGGCACCGGTCGAGGCGGTCCGCTACACGGACGGCCGGGTGGAACGCATCCCGGACGTGCCGAGCCGGTTCCAGGTGGCCCTGGTGAACCGGGCCGGTGACTTCGCCGGGGTGCACTCGAAGGTCGAGCGCGGCTGGGTGTACCGCGACGGCCGGTTCATCGAGCTCAAGCTGCCCGGCGGCGCGACCCACGTCGCGTTGACCGACATCAACGAGGCCGGCGACATCCTCGGCTCGGTGGACACCGGGAAAGTTGGGGGCTACGAGGGAGTCGTCTGGCCGGCCGGCCACCCGGACCGGCCGCGGCTGCTCAAGGCTCCGGCCGGCAAGATCGCGCGGGGAGCCGGGATCGCCTGGGACGGCACAGTCGTCGGCACGGTGATCGACCAGGGAACGGCCACGCCCTACCTGTGGCAGCCCGACGGCACCGGCGAGCCGCTGCCAGTGCCGGCGGAGCTGGGGCAGAGCGTCGAGGTCTCCAACCTGACGGGCGACTGGGCGGTCGGCCCCAAGATCCGCTGGAACATCCGCACCCGCCATGCGGACGTGATCAACGGCATGGACAAGTGGAGCGTCGTCGACGTGTACGGGCGGGTCTTCGGCACCACCGAAACCGCCGAACACCGGGCGGTGGTCTGGATCAACGGCACCGTCCAGCCGGTGCAGCGGTCCGAGGGCCTGCGGGCCGGCATCGAGTTCGTCCGCCATGACGGCCGGCAGATGCTGAGCCAGGCGTCGACCGGCGAATGGGTCCGCTGGACCTGTAGTTAAGCGTTGCGGGCCCAGGTCCACGCGTATCCGGTGTCCTCGACCGACAGTGCGGGCTCGCACAGGTCGAGGGGCCGGAACGTGTCCAGCATGACCGCCAGCTCGTCGAACGCCTCAGCGCCGATCGCCCGCTCGACCGAACCCGGCTGCGGGCCGTGGGTGAAGCCGCTCGGGTGCAGCGAGATCGAGCCCTGGACGATGCCGGAGCCGCGCCGGGCCTCGTAGTTGCCGCCGGTGTAGAACAGCACCTCGTCGGAGTCGACGTTGTGGTGGTTGTACGGCACCGGGATGGCGAGCGGGTGGTAGTCGACCTTGCGCGGCACGAACGAGCAGATGACGAAGTTCGGGCCTTCGAAGGTCTGGTGCACGGGCGGCGGCTGGTGCAGCCGTCCGGTGATCGGCTCGAAGTCGTGGATCGAGAACGCCCACGGGTACAGGCAGCCGTCCCAGCCGACGACGTCGAACGGGTGGGTGGCGTAGATGTGCTCGGTCCAGCCGCGCCGGTGCTGGACCAGGACGGGGACCTCGGTGGCGTCCACGAGCAGCGGCGTGGCCGGGCCGCGCAGGTCGCGCTCGCAGTAGGGCGAGTGCTCCAGGAACTGCCCGCGCTGGGACAGGTACCGCTTCGGCGGGCCGATGTGCCCGGACGCCTCGATCACCAGCAGCCGCACCTCGTCGGAGGTGGGCACGAGCCGGTGGATGATCGACGTGGGGATGATCGCGTAGTCGCCGGCGGAGAGCTCCAGCAGGCCGAACGTCGATTCCACCCGCAGCGAGCCGGACTCGACGTAGAGGCATTCGTCGCCGATCGCGTTGCGGTACAGCGGGGACGGCATCGTGGCGATCGCATAGGACATGCGCACGTCGTCGTTGGCGAGCAGGTGCTGCCGGCCGCGGACCGCGTCGGTGGGCCCGCCGTCCAGCTTGTGGGTCTGGAAGTGCCGCGGTTTGAGCGGCAGGTTGGGCGCGCGGGTCGTCGTGAACGGGGTGATCGTGGTGGCGGACAAGATCGCCGTTGGTCGATGCTTGTGGTACAGGAGGGACGAGTCGCTCGAAAAACCCTCCTGCCCCATCAGCTCTTCCGCGAACAGCGAGCCGTCCGGCTGGCGAAACTGGGTGTGTCGCTTCGGTGGGACCTCGCCCACGCGACGGTAGTACGGCATCCGTTGCCTCCCCGAAGAAAGTCTGTCCGGATAACGGACATAGTTGTCCGCCCTGTATAGCGTCCATTAGATTCGGAAGCCGTGTCAAACGCCGTTCCTCCTCTGCTGGCCGCCCTGGTCGACGACGCCGCCGTCTTCCCACCGGGGAACATGCCGCTGCCCGACGCCGTCCCGGCCCACCTCAGCCACCGCCACGGCCCCTGGGCAGCGATGATCGGCCCCCTGCTGATCCCCGCCGACGACCTGTCCGAGATCGCCACCGCGGTCGACATCGGCATCGTCGGCCCGCCCGGCGCGGTCGAGCACGCCCTCGAAACCATCCCCGGCCACCTCACCGTCCGCCAGATCGAGTCACCCGTCGCCAAACGGGGCGAGGACCCGGCGCCCGGCATCGACCAGCTCGCCGGCCTGCTCCGCAAGAAGAGCGACGAGCCATGGAGTTGGTACTTCGAAGTCCCGCTCGCGTGGGGACTCATGCGGGCCCTCGACCAGTTGGCCCAGCTGCGCGCCGAAGGGCTGCCGGCCGCGGCGAAGTTCCGCACCGGAGGCCTGGCCGCCGAGCTGTTCCCGACCCCGGTCGAGCTGGCCGCCGTGATCTGCGCCTGCCGGGACCGGGAGTTGCCGTTCAAGCTCACCGCCGGCCTGCACCACGCGGTCCGGCACACCGATCCCGACACGGGCCTGGTCCACCACGGCTTCCTCAACGTGCTCGCCGCCACCCTCGCCGCCGCCGGTGGCGCCGAACCCGCCGACCTCGCGGGCATCCTCGCCGGCACCGACGCCCACCCCCTGACGACCACGATCCGCGCCGCGCTGGACGAGCCACGGCCGCTGTGGGTCGGCTTCGGCAGCTGCAGCGTCGACGAACCGGTCACCGACCTGACCAACCTCGGCCTGCTGCCGCGGGAGGTGCGCGCATGACCTCGTGGATCGAGCCTGCGCCGGGTGACCCGTTCGGGGTGCACAACCTGCCGCTGTGCGCGACCCGCGACGGCTGGGTCGGCGTGCGCGCCGGCGACCTCATCCTCAACCTCGGCGCCGCCGAGGAGGACGGACTGATCGACGCCGGTGGCACGTTCACCCGCGCGGCCACCCTCAACCGGTTCCTCGCCGCCGGCCGCCCCGCCTGGACCCGGGTCCGCGAGCAGCTCACCGGCCTGTTCACCGGCCCGCGCCTGGCCGGCAAAGAGACGCTGCTGCACCCGGTCGACGGGACCGCGCTCGCGCTGCCGTTCGAGGTCGCCGACTACATCGACTTCTACTCGTCCGAGCATCACGCGAACAACCTCAGCCGGCTGTTCCGCCCCGACTCGCCGTCGCTGCTGCCCAACTGGAAGGAACTGCCGGTCGGCTACCACGGCCGGGCCGGCACCGTCGTGGTCTCCGGCACCGACATCCCGCGCCCGCACGGGCAGCGCAAGGCGCCCGACGAGGAGCGCCCCAGCTACGGGCCGTCCCGGCGGCTGGACATCGAGGCCGAGCTCGGGTTCGTGGTCGGCACGCCGTCCAGCGGCCCGATCGGCGTCGACGACTTCCGCGAGCACGTGTTCGGCGCCGTCCTCGTCAACGACTGGTCCGCCCGCGACATCCAGGCCTGGGAGTACCAGCCGCTCGGGCCGTTCCTCGGCAAGTCGTTCGCGACGTCGATCTCGCCGTGGGTGGTGCCCCTGGACGCCCTGGAACCGGCTCGCACCGAGGCGCCCGTCCAGCACCCACCGGTCCTGGACTACCTGCGGGAGGCGGAGCGGTACACGTACACCATCCGCTTTGAAGTCTTCTGGAACGGCACACTCGTCGCGCAGCCGCCATATGAGGGCGTGTATTGGACTCCGGCGCAACAGCTCGCCCATCTCACCGCCAACGGTGCGTGGGCCCGAACGGGTGACCTCTACGCCTCCGGCACCATTTCCGGCCCCACACCGGAGCAGACCGGGTCATTCATCGAGCGGACGTGGAACGGCGCACAGCCGGTCCGACTCGACGACGGCTCGACCCGTAGCTTTCTGCTCGATGGCGACACGGTCACGATTTCGGCTACCGCAGGGCGTCCAGGTGGTCCGGGCGATGCCGCCATGATTGGCTTCGGTGAGGTGAGGGGCACAGTGGTGACGCGGGTGTGAGAAGCCCGGCGATCGACGGTCACCGTGAGCAGAATGCGACTTAAGCCGGGTATGGTGCCCGGCGGAGGTGGTTATGGGGACGGGTCGTGCGGGGCGGCGATTCAGCGTGCGCCCACGAAACTGGCCCCGGTCCTTGCGCCGGGTCCTCACTGCGTTCTTCGCGATCGTGGTGATCGCGGCGATGGGTGTCACGGCGTACCGGACCCTGAAGCCGGCGGAGACCGTCAGCCGGGCCAACAAGCCCGTGCCGTCGCCCGAGCCCATCCAGTCGATCCAGTATGCGGAGCTGCCCTCCGCCCCGCTGATCGTCGAGGGCCGGCTGCGCGTCTACACCGAGCAGCGGCGCGTCTTCGCCGACACGCCCGTGACCGCGCAGCGCGAGATGACGCCGCACTGGGCGTACCGGCGCTGGCCCGCCGAGGTCGTCTCGATCGTCGCGGTCGAGAAGCCCGCCAGCGGCGTCGGCCTCTCCGTCGTGGTGACCAAATGGTCCGACGGTGAGATCGTCGCCCTCGACGCGGAGAAGGGCGACATCGTCTGGCAGGTCCGCATCGACCCGGCCGACGGCGAGACGTTCAAGGGCCGCCGCACCGGCGCGAAGACCATGTACTCCCCGGAGGACCTGTTCGTCACCACCTCCTCCGTGGACCACCAGCCGGTCGTCATCGCCACCGGCAAGGACATCGTGCAGGCCATCGACCCGTCCGACGGCAAGGTCCGCTGGACCCACTCCTTCGCCGCCACCCCCGGCTGCCACGCCGTCGACTGGACCAGCCTCGACGCGTACTTCGTGAAGGACACCTGCGCGAAGCCCGCGACGCTGGAGGTGTACGACGCCGGCACCGGCGCCCTCCTCACCACCTGGCGCCCGCCGGGCGCGTCGATCGGCCCGGACAACGTCACCAACTGGTTCCTCGAGCCGACGTCCTGCCAGCTCGGCCGCTCGGGCTGCGTCCTGTTCAAGGCCGCCCCGACCGGCGACGTCGTCAGCTACGCCGACGCGGCGTCCGGCGTCGGCAGCGTCACCCCGACGTACTGGGCCCTCGGCGCCGACCACATCATCAAGTCGGAGCTCATCCCCGACAAGGACAAGGTCGTGGTCGTCGGCGACGTCCTCGCCGAGCAGGTCGTCGGCGGCTACATCTGGGCGTTCTCCCGCACCACCGGCCAGCGCCAGTGGATGTCCGAGGTCTCCGGCACCCTGATCGGCGCCGACCAGCGCAACGTCTACCTGATCAACAAGGACTACCAGCTCCTGGTCCTGAACCTGATCACCGGCGCGGTCACCTCCAGCACCGAGCTGCGCATCCGCCCGGAGGACCGGTTCGTGTTCAGCGAGCTGTATCTGCACGGCGGCTACCTCGTGATCGAGCGCCTGCACACCACCAACGCGTCGGAGATCGACGACAAGTACTACTTCAGCATGAACACCGTCGTGCTCGTGGGCATCGGCTGATGCGGTTTCCGGCGGTCGCGCTTGTGCTGGTCGCTCTTGTCGCGGGCTGCGAGAGCGACCACGGTCACGCCCCGCCGGTCAGTTCCGCTTCCGTCGTGGCCACCGCTTCCGGGCCGATATCCACCGGGCCTTTCAACGCGACGGACGTGCAGTTCGCGACCGACATGATCCCGCACCACCAGCAGGCGGTCGACATGACCACACTTGCCGCCACCCATGCGTCGAGCGCCGAGGTCAAGGCCCTGGCCGCGAAGATCCGCAAGGAGCAGGAGCCGGAGATCACGACGATGTCGGGCTGGCTCATGGCCTGGGGCGAGCCGGTCCCGAGCCCGGGCGCGATGCACCACGACTCGGGCGACATGGGCGGCATGCCCGGCATGCTGACCGACACGGAGCTGCGCCAGCTGGGCGCCGCGACCGGCCCGGCGTTCGACAAGCTGTTCCTCACCCTGATGATCAAGCATCACGAGGGCGCGGTCGAGACCGCCACGACGGCCCAGTCGCAGGGCTCCGCGGTGAAGCAGCTCGCCGGGTCGATCGTGACCAGCCAGACCGCCGAGATCGCCGAGATGAAAGCCCTGCTCGACAAGCTCCCGTAGGCACTTCTCATGATCCGGAAGAGTTTGTGTACCCGGGGGTGCACAAGGTCTTCCGGATCATGGAGTGGGGCTCAGATGCAGTCGAGGAAGGCGTCGTTCTCGCCCGGGGAGCTGATCGTGACGCGGACGCCGTCGCCGGCGAAGGCGCGCACGATGACGCCGGACTCCTCGCACTTCGCGGCGAAGTCGGTGGCGGCGTCGCCGAGCGGGAGCCAGAAGAAGTTGGACTGCGTGTCGGGGACGTCGGGGTACACCTTGCGAACGGCGGAAACGACCCGCTCCCGCTCGGCGGTGATGAGGTCGACCCGGCGCTGCATCTCGTCGGACGCCTGCAGGGCGGCGAGGGCCGCGGCCTGCGCCGTCGCGGAGGTGGAGAACGGGGTGACGACCTTGCGCACGGCGGCCGCGACCTCGGGGGAGCCGACGAGGTAGCCGACCCGCAGGCCGGCCAGGCCCCACGCCTTGGACAGGGTGCGCAGGACGACGACGTTCGGGCGGTCGCCATACGTGGCGAGGCCGTCCGGCACGTCGGGGTCGGTGACGAACTCGCGGTACGCCTCGTCGAGAGCGACCAGAACCGTCGGCGGCACGGCGTCGAGGAACGCGTCGAGCTCGGCCTTGCGGTTGCTGGTGCCGGTCGGGTTGTTGGGGTTGCAGACGATCACCAGGCGGGTCTTGTCGGTGACCGCGGCCGCCATGGCCGGCAGGTCGTGCCCGTGCGTGCTGGTGTTCGGCACGCGGACGCTGGTCGCGCCGCTGGTCGCGGCGATGATCGGGTACGCCTCGAACGAGCGCCAGGCGTAGATGGCCTCGTCGCCGGGGAGGCAGGTGGTGCGGAACAGGTGCTCGGTGAGCGCGACGGAACCGCAGCCGGTGGCGATGCGGTCCGGGTCGACGCCGAGGCGGTCGCTCAGGGCGGCGCGCAGCGCGGTGGCACCCGGGTCCGGGTAGCGGTGGGCGCCGGTGATCGACGCGGCGACCGCGTCGACGACGCCGGGCAGCGGGCCGTAGGGGACCTCGTTGCTGGCCAGCTTGATCGCGCCGGGCACGGTGCGGCCGGCGACGTAGGCGGGCAGGGCGTCGAGGTCTGCGCGGGTGAGGCGGGTCATGACGGATCTCCGGAGGATTCTGACGACGAAGGCGTTGAAGGCGTTGAAGGCGGCGGCTGTGACGGCGACTGGGCGTCGCGCACCACGACGGTGCCGGCCGAACGGTCGTGGAAGGCGCGGTGCAGCGGCCAGTCGATCACCGGCGAGAGGCTGTCGAGGAACTGCAGCAGGAAGCCGACGCCGCAGGTCCACAGCAGCACCGACAGGCCGAGCGGGTTCCACCGGCGGATGGCGCGGCCGAAGCCGATCGGCTCCTCGCTCTCCAGTCGCATGACCTTGATCTTCAGCAGCCGCTTGCCGAGGGTCTGGCCGCTGTTGGCGATGGAGGGCACCTCGTAGGCGAACCAGAGCGCGGCGATCAACAGCAGGATCACGACCTGCAGCGGTCCGGCCCGGTCCGGCTGCACGATGTCGCTGGTCGACTCGTTGGCCCGGATGCGGTCCCAGGTCTCCTGGAAGACCGGGGACATCTCGCGCAGGTACTGGTAGATGAAGTAGCCGGTGACGACGGCGTTGAGCACCAGCAGCGCGGCGATGTCGACCAGCCGGGCGAGCAGCCGGGCACCGAGGCCGGCGACCTGCCGGCCGTGCGGCATGGCCGTGGCCAGGGCCTGCCCGGCGGCGCGGGTCTGCGGCGGCAGCAGCACCTGGACCGCGCCGGACGGGTACCCGCCGGGCGGCAGCGTGCCCTGCGGGTGCACCCCGGGCGGCAGTGGCGCGCCGGGCGGCAGCACGACGGCGCCGGGTGGCAGCTGGCCGGGCGGGAAGCCGCCGGGTGGCACGGGCGTGCCGGGCGGCAGGATGACCGCGCCCAGCTGCGGGACCGTCGGGGCGGCTTCAACGGGCTCGGGCGGCGCGACGGCTGGCGGGCCTTCCGGCGGGACCTCATCGGCTGGGATGGGCTCGCCGATCCAGCCTTCACCGTCCCAGTACCGCTGGACGGCCTGATCGACGGGATCCTTGTACCAACCTGGAGGTGTCACCTGTTGACCTTTACCACAACCGTCTGTGCGAACTTGTCGTGCAGGCACTGCTGGAACGGTTTGTCCCACAGCTGCCACAGCCCGTCGATCCAGTTGAAGAACGGAAGGACGATCCCGCCGACATACTGTGCCAGCCAGCGCTTTCCTGCCACGCCGCGGGTGATCGGTGCACCCGGAACGTCGAGCCGGATCAGGTCCAGGCCGAGTGCCCGCTTGCCCAGTGTGACACCGCGGCGGCTCGGGTACAGCTCGACGTGGTACACGTAGTTCAGCCCGACCATGATCACGAAGATCGCGGCGTAGCCGATGATCAGCGGCAGGACGAACAGCGACACGTCGGGTGAGCTGACGATCTGCCCGGTCTCGGGGTCGGTCTCCACATCGGCGGCCAGCGCGGTGACCCACGCGACCATGCCGAACGCCGCCGGGATCATGACCGCCATCGACACCACGAAGAAGATGGCGCCGTCGATGAGGTACGCGCCGAGCCGCAGGCCGAACCCGGCGAGCGGCTGACCGTTCGGCGCCAGCGGCACCGGCGGAGGCCCGTAGTAGGCCTGCGCCGGCACGCCGTAGGCGTTCTGCGGGTAACTGGGCTGCGCATATGGGTTGTGCTGCGGCTGTTGTTGGGGGTAGGTCACCCCGACAGTGTTACAGGTTCCCGCGACGTTCCTGTTCCCGCTCGATTGCCTCGAAGAGGGCCTTGAAGTTGCCCTTGCCGAAGCCCAGGGAACCGTGCCGTTCGATCAGTTCGAAGAAGACGGTCGGGCGGTCCTGGACGGGCTTGGTGAAGATCTGCAACAGGTACCCGTCCTCGTCGCGGTCCACGAGGATGCCGCGCGCCTTCAGATCCTCGATCGGCACCCGGACCCGGCCGATGCGGGCCCGCAGCTCCGGGTCGTCGTAGTACGAGTCGGGCGTGACCAGGAACTCCACGCCGGCGGCCCGCATCAGGTCGACGGTCCGCAGGATGTCACCGGTGGCCAGCGCGATGTGCTGCGCGCCCGGCCCGCCGTAGAACTCCAGATATTCGTCGATCTGCGACTTCTTGCGCGACACGGCCGGCTCGTTGAGCGGGAACTTCACCTTGCGGGTGCCGCTGGCGACGACCTTGCTCATCAGCGCCGAGTACTCGGTGGCGATGTCGTCCCCGACGAACTCGGCCATGTTCGTGAACCCCATGACCCGGCGGTAGAACTCGACCCACTCGTCCATGCGGCCCAGCTCGACGTTGCCCACCACGTGGTCGACGGCCTGGAAGAACCGCTTCGCCGGCGGCGTCACGATCGGCTGCCTCGCCACGAACCCGGGCCGGAACGGGCCGCTGTAGCGGGAGCGGTCGATCAGCGTGTGGCGGGTCTCGCCGTACGTCGCGATCGCCGCGACCCTGATGACGCCGTGCTCGTCCTCTTCGTCGTGCGGGGCCTCGATGCTCGTCGCGCCCTGCCGCAGCGCGTGCGCATACGCCGTGTCGACGTCCGGCACCTCGAGCGCGATGTCGGCGATACCGTCGCCGTGCCGCTCGTAGTGCTGCGTCGCCGCTGCCTGCCGGTGCACCCCGCCGGCGAGGACGAACATGGCCGAACCGGACTTCAGCACGTACTCCGCGTGGTCGCGGTATCCCTGCTCGGGCCCGCGGTACGCGACGAGCGCCATCCCGAACGCCGTCGAGTAGTAGTGCGCGGCCTGCTTGGCGTTCCCGACGTAGAACCGGACGTGATCGAGCCCGGTCAGCGGGAACGGGTCATGCGACACATCGTGCTCGACAGCACCGATGAGCTCGTTGACGTCTTCGATAGCGCGGGTCATACGCCCAGCCTCGCCGCCTGCCCCGCAGCTGGGCAAGGAACGCTATTCTGCATGGTCAGGTTGCTCATATTGTCGAGGTTTTCGGGGGTACGGGTGGACAAGTTGCCCAACCCGATCGACGCGTTGGACGCGCGGCTGATCGGCCTGCTGGCGGCGGAACCGCGGATCGGCGTGCTGGAGTGCTCCCGCCGCCTGCACGTCGCCCGCGGCACGGTGCAGGCGCGCCTGGACCGGCTGACGGAGCGCGGTGTGATCAGGGGCTACGGCCCGGAGATCGACCCGGCGGCGCTGGGCTACGGGGTGACCGCGTTCGTGACGCTGGAGATCAGGCAGCGCTTCGGCCACGACCCGGTCGCCGCCCACCTGGCCGAGATCCCGGAGGTCCTGGAGGCGCACACGATCACCGGCTCGGGCGACCTGATGTGCCGGATCGTGGCCCGCTCGAACACCGATCTGCAGCGGGTGATCGACCGGGTGATGGGGTTCGACGGGATCGAACGCTCATCGACGATCATCGCCCTCGCCGAGCAGATCCCGCACCGGACTCTGCCGTTGGTCGCCGCCGCCGCACGATCCGCCTAACTGAGGGCGGTAGCGCGGTTGAAACCCAAGACGGTGCTGGGGTCTTCGCTATTTCACCTAGGTTTAATTCATGTAGTACCGTTAGGGCGTGACGGAGCGCGTGACACAGCCGACGCTCGACGTTCTGGAGGCGCTTCTCGGCGCCGAGGGCTTTGAGCTGCACGGGTGGGCGATCATCAAGGGCACGGGTCGCGCCGGGCCGACCGTGTACAAGATCCTGGAGCGACTGAGTGGCGCGGGTCTGCTCGCCGGGCGGTGGGAGGAGCTCGGCCCGGACGACAACCGGCCGCGCCGCCGCTTCTACCAGCTCACCCCGACCGGCATCGCGCACGCCCGCCAGCTGCTCGCCGAGCGCCGCCCGAAGACCGCCGCACGCTGGAGCCCCCGGCCCGGCGGGGAGGCTCACGCGTGAACTGGTGGGAGCTGACGGTCGGCGCCCTCGTCGGGCTGCTGCTCGCCGAATGGCTGGAGGTCTGCCCATGGCTGGCCGCCCGGATCATCCCGCCGGCAGTGCACCTGTGGACCGCCGACGAGGCACAGCGGGAGGTGTACGCCGAGGAGTGGCAGGCCCTGATCGACGAACGGCCGGGCAAGTTGCTCAAGCTGGTCAGCGCCCTTGTCCTGCTCGGCGGCGGCGTCCTTCGAGCCGGCGGGTCCGGGCTTCGCCGGGGTTTCGCGGTGATCGGCCGGGTCGTGTGGAGCGATCGAACCGAAACGATCCTGGCGCGCTTCTTCGTCACCTGCGCGGTCGCGTCCGTGTGCACCTCGATTTTCAAACTTGCCAGCGGTATCGCGCACGACCCTGGCGACCAGGCGGTCGAGGTGGGCCAGATGATTTTCGCGGGAAGCATGGCCAGCACCTTGATCCGGCAGTTCCTGCGACGCCGTAGGGAGTCACCGAACGAACCACCCCGATGAGCCCGACGAAGAGGTCGCCGCCGGCGCGCACGGGACAGCGACGCTGATCATTGATCGTTTAGGCTCACGCCGTGACCGACGCGCAGGAGCTCACGGCCCCGGATGCCCCGCCTCGCCGCCCCACTCGCTGGCTGGGTGTGACGAGTGCGGTGTTCGCCCTGGCCATCGTCGTTGGCGGAACAGATCTGGTGGCTGGGGTGTCGGCGCTGAGCTGGCGGTACGTTGTGATCCTCGCTCTGATGCTGGCGTTTCTGTCATTCGCGTCGCTGGGTGCCGGCATCGTCCCCCTCAACTTCAATCACCTGGCGATTGCGGTTTTCGGTGTCGTCATGCTGAGCGTCGCGCTCGCCGTCTCATGGTCGGCATCGGGGGTATCAGAGCATCGTTTTCCCGGTCGTGTGGAGGTCAAGACCAGCAACGAGTCGGTATGCGGCGACATCACGTCCATGGATCACGACTTCGTCGCAATCACCGTGCGGAAAGCCTCAACCGGCCTTGACGGCAGGCCAGCGATAGCCCCCGTACGGATACTCATACCGATCTCCGCCATCGAATCCATCTCCAGCGCGGACTACTGTTGACGCCCACTCGCACAGACGGCAACTCCTTCAGGGGCGCCCATAGGACGCCCCTGACCTTGAGCAACGCGGACGGCTAGCGGCGGCCGACGGTGAGGACCGGCTTCGTCACCTCGGCGAAGAAGTCGTTGCCCTTGTCGTCCACGACGATGAAGGCCGGGAAGTCGACCACGTCGATCTTCCAGACCGCCTCCATGCCGAGCTCCGGGTACTCGATGACCTCGACGTGCTTGATGCAGTCCTGGGCCAGCCGGGCCGCCGGGCCGCCGATCGAGCCGAGGTAGAACCCGCCGTAGCTGTTGCACGCCTCGGTGACCTGCTTCGACCGGTTGCCCTTCGCGAGCATCACCAGCGAACCGCCCGCGGCCTGGAACTTCGCGACGTACGCGTCCATCCGGCCGGCGGTCGTCGGGCCGAACGAGCCGGACGCGTACCCGGCGGGCGTCTTCGCCGGGCCCGCGTAATAGACCGCGTGATCCCGCAGGTACGCCGGCATCGGCTCGCCCGCGTCCAGCCGCTCGGCGATCTTTGCGTGCGCGATGTCGCGGGCCACCACCAGCGGCCCGGTCAGCGAGAGCCGCGTCTTCACCGGCAGCGCGGACAGCTGCGCCCGGATCTCCGACATCGGGCGGTTGAGGTCGACGGCGACCACGTCGTCGTCGAGGTGCTCGTCGGTCACGTCGGGCAGGAACCGGGCCGGGTCCCGCTCCAGCTGCTCCAGCCAGACCCCCGACTCGGTGATCTTCCCGACCGCCTGGCGGTCCGCGGAGCACGAGACGGCGATCGCCACCGGGCACGACGCGCCGTGGCGGGGGAGGCGCACGACCCGGACGTCGTGGCAGAAGTACCGGCCGCCGAACTGCGCGCCGATCCCGAACTCGCGGGTCAGCTGCAGCACCTCGGCCTCCAGCTCGACGTCGCGGAACCCGTGGCCGGTGGGCGAGCCCGACGTCGGCAGGGTGTCGAGGTACTTCGCGGACGCCAGCTTCGCCGTCTTCAGCGCGTGCTCGCCGGAGGTGCCGCCGATGACGACCGCCAGGTGGTAGGGCGGGCAGGCGGCGGTGCCGATCAGGCGAAGCTTCTCCTCCAGGAACTGCATCATCCGGGTGGGATTGAGCAGGGCCTTCGTCTCCTGGTACAGGTAGCTCTTGTTGGCCGAGCCACCGCCCTTGGCCATGAAGAGGAACTTGTAGGCGTCGTCGCCTTCCGCGTACAGCTCGATCTGTGCGGGCAGGTTGGACCCGGTGTTCTTCTCGTCCCACATGGTCAGCGGGGCCAGCTGCGAGTAGCGCAGGTTGAGGCGGGTGTACGCGTCGAACACGCCCCGCGCGATCGCGGCCTCGTCGTTCCCGTCGGTGAGGACGAACCGGCCGCGCTTGCCCATGACGATCGCCGTGCCGGTGTCCTGGCACATGGGCAGGACACCGCCGGCCGCGATGTTGGCGTTGCGGAGCAGGTCGAGGGCGACGAACCGGTCATTCGGCGAGGCCAGCGGGTCGTCGATGATGGCGCGGAGCTGGGCGAGGTGCGCGGGGCGCAGGAAGTGCGCGATGTCGTGCATCGCCTCGTCGGTGAGGAGCGTCAGCGCCTCGGGGCTGACGGTGAGGAACCGCCCGTCGCGGCCGATCCCGTCGCTGGTGACCAGCCGGTATTCGGTGGTGTCGGGTCCGAGCGGCAGCAGCGGCGAGAACGCGAACTCTGGCATGCCCCCGACTGTAGTTACTGGATTCCGGCCAGCCTGAGCAGGGCGGCGGTGAGTGCGGCGGCGACCACGACCACGACGAACGGCAGCTTCCGCCAGGCGAGCACGGCGCCGACGGCAACCCCGGCCGGCCGGGCGATCCCGACGAACTCGGTGCCGTTGAGCAGCGCCGCGGTGCCGATGAGCGCCGCCAGCAGCGCAACCGCCGCCAGGGTCAGGTAGCGGCCGACCGCCGGCGAGACGGTGATCCGGCTGCGCAGGACGGGCCCGGCGAACCGCAGCGCGTAGGTGCCGACGCCGAGCACGATGATCGCGATCCAGCTCATTTCGACCTCTTCCGCGACGGCACGGGCAGCGCGAACGCCAGTCCCAGCAGCGCGAGGAGCACCGGCAGCCCGGCGGGCAGGAACGGCGTCGCGACCAGTGCGACGGCCGCACCGGCGATCGCCACCCGTACCGACACCTTGTCCTTCAATGACGGCAGGGTCAGCGCGAGCAGGGCGGCCGGGAACGCCGCGTCGATGCCGTAGCGGTCGGGGTCGCCCAGCGCGCTGCCGGCGATCGCGCCGAGGGTCGAGGAGATGTTCCAGGTGATGTACAGGGCGGCGCCGGTGAGCCAGTACGCGCGGCGGCGCCGGGCCGGGTCGTCCTGCGCGAGGGCGAACGCGACGGACTCGTCGGTCAGGATGTGGCTGCCGACGATCCGGCGCCAGCGGGACTCGCCCAGGGTCTCGTTGCCGACCGCCAGGCCGAACGGCAGGTGCCTGGCGTTGAGCAGCAGGCCGGCCAGGATGATCGCGAGGGCCGTCCCGCCCGCGGAGACCAGGCCGACGGCGAGGAACTGGGCGCCACCGGCGTACACGAACGCGGACATGACCACGATCTGGCTGAGCGGCAGGCCGGCGGCGGTGGCGATCGCGCCGAACGACAGGCCGACCACCACCGCGGCGGCACACAGGGCCCCGACGTCGCGGACCAGGGGGTCCTTCGCCAGAGCCGTTCGGGACATCGAACGCATAGTTCGTTATGCTGGACGTGCTGGGGGTCGTTCGTCAAGCCGAATGTTTCGTTCGATACGCCGGACTCTCGTCGGGAGGCTTCATTGGGTGCGCCGCTGGAGTTCATCGCCGCCGCACTGCGCCGCGAGCGGGACCGCGAGAAGCTGTCCCTGAGCGAGGTCGCGAAGCGGGCCGGCATCGCCAAGTCGACCCTCCACCAGCTGGAGTCGGGCGCCGGCAACCCCAACATCGAGACCCTGTGGGCCCTGGCCGTGGCGCTCAACGTGCCGTTCAGCCGCCTGGTGGAGCCGCCCGCGCCGACCGCCCCGCGGGTGATCCGCGCCGGTGAGGGCCCGTCGATCCAGGCCGAGCAGGCCGACTTCGGCGGCACGCTCCTCGCCACCTGCCCACCCGGCGCCAAGCGCGACCTGTACGTGATGCGGGTCGGCATGGGCGGCCCCCGCAAGGCCGACGCGCACCTGCCCGGCACCGTCGAGCACGTGGTCCTGATGAGCGGCCGCCTGCGGGTCGGCCCCGCCGACGCGACCGTCGACCTGGAGGTCCACGACTACTGCTCGTTCCCCGGCGACGTCCCGCACCTCTACGAGGCCCTGACCCCCGGCACGTCCTTCACCCTCGTGATGGAGCACCGCTAAGGCCTAGGTGTAGGGGAGAAACCCGATCGTGCGGCCACGGGAGATCATCAGCCCGTCGGGCCCGATGCCAAGCACATCGGACGTCGTCTTGGCGTCCAGGATCTGGTTCCCGCTGTCCGGCTTGTACGCCTTGAGTGTCCCCGCGCCCGGATCGCTGACCAGCACCGCATAGCGGGTGACCGCCACGTCCGCCTTCGCGGTGATCTCCTTGTTCCACGCGGTCTTGCCCGTGGTCAGGTTGATCACCTGCAGCGTCTTCTTGTCCGATCCGCGGATCAGGCCGTACTGGCTGTCGGCCGCGACGAGCGTGTCCCCGGGCCCGCCGACGAACAGCTCCCGCCCGTCCCGCGGCGACAGGAACACCTCCCGGTTGTCCCCCCGCGTCGCCGCGATCACTGTGTCCGTGCCGGATGGGTCCCGCCGCTGCTCACAGCCGGCGCCGGAGGAGGTGCGCAGGTCGTACCCGTCCTTCTTCCAGACCACCTTGCCCGTGGCGGCATCCCGCGCCTCGAGGCTGTAGCGGCAGTTGCCGTCCTTCGGCGACGCGGTCGAGACCAGCACCCGCCCTCCGACGACCACGATCCGACTGCTCGTCGTCGGTTCTTCGGTACGCAGCCGCTTCCCCGTGATCGTGTCGACCACCTGTACCCGCTGATCGATGGGGAACCCGAGCATCGCCGGCACCGACCCGGGCATCGCCTCGACCGCGTCGTCGAACGTGCCGGACAGCAGCCGCGTGCCGAGCAGATCGTTGTTGGCGCCGGCGAGCACCCTGCCGATCCCGGGCAGCTGCAGCTTCCAGATCTGCGCGCCGTCCTTGGGTGCGTGGGCCGTCAACGTGCAGTCCGACAGCCCGCCGCAGGCCAGCGCCAGCACCGTGTCCCGGTACGTCCACGCCCCGATCGCGTCCGGGTCCTTCCACTTCGCCGTCCCGGCGGCGGGGTCGACCGCTTCCAGACCCTTCCCGCGCCGCCCGACGATCACGACCAGATTCGACCCGTCCCCGGCGGCCGCGGCCCAGTCGGCTTCCTTGGTCCACAGCTCGGTCCCGCTGCGCAGCCCGCGCGCCTCGATCGTCCCGCGCATCTGCACGACGACCGCGTCCCCGGCGATCACGGCCGCCGACGGCTGCCCACCGACCCGGTCCGACCACAGCGTCTCGGGCTCGGACAGCTTCCCGCTGCTGGACGCCACCTTCTCCCACCAGTCGGTGAAGTCCCCGGAGACCTTGGGCAGCGGGTTCCAGCCGGTGACGAGAATCGCCGTGATGATGAGCGCCAGCACACCGATCGCGCCGAGCGCCGTCTCGAAGTTGCGGACCGCTCCCCTAGCCACCCGCCCACCGTAGCGGCGCGGGATAATACTGCGTGGGATCGCCCGATACGCCCGTGTCGCGGATATTTCACCCGCCCGGGCCCCACACCTCACCCTCCGGCGGCCGGGTCCGGGGTATCCGGCTCGGCGGTGCCGTACATTCGCCGTCCAATGAGGGACACGCAAGGTGGCAGACGGAGCGTCAGATGAGCCCAAAGACTGAGCGCATCGAAGTGCGAGCAGACGAGACGAGCAAGTCGCGCATCTCCGAGGCGGCCGAACTGCTTGGTGAACCCATGTCGTCGTTCGTCGTGCGGTCAGCGCTCGCGGAAGCAGAGAAGGTGCTGGCCCGGGCGCACCGGACGATCGTGGCGGCGGAGCAGTTCGACCTGCTCATCGCATCGCTCGACGAGCCGGACGAAGCGCCGGCACTCCCCGAGATCGCGAACAGGCCCAGACGCTTCAGGCGGGCGTGAGGCGTCCGCCCACCCCACGACGATGGTCTCGCTTCGCGAAGCCATCAGAACGGCCCTCGGCCGCGATCCGTTAGCTACCGACTGACCCGGCAAAGGCCTGACTCAGGCGGCGTCTCGTCCCCGGGTCGAGTCGAGCGTCTCCGCGATCCGCTGCACCGCGGCGCTCAGGTAGCGCAGCTCGGTGACCGGGTCCGGGGTGGTGTTGTCGACGATCGCGGCCTCGACCCAGCGCCGGATGAGCGCCGACGGCGTGGTGCCCTGCTGCTCGGCGAGGCGTCTCACGGCGGCATCGACGTCATGCGGCAGCCGGATCGGCCGCACGACAGTGACTGGCGCACCGGCGGGCGGCAGTTGGGCCAGGATCTCCGCGGCTTCGCCAGGGTCGTCGACGGGCTGCAACTCGACGTGGCCGGTGGCGATCTCAACCCCGAGCCGTTCGGCGGCAGCAGCCTGTTGCAGGTCGAAGGTGTCACTCATGGTCTTGCTCCCACTGCTCGAGTTGAACCGTCTCGGCGGGCGTCATGGGTCGTGCTGCGACGATCTGGGCATCGAGTCCGCCGATGAGGCGGATGGTGACGATGACCGGCCGACCGCCGTTGGTGCGTGTCCAGATGGCGATGAAGGCGTTGCCGCGCTGGTCTCGCATCGGGCGGGGCCAGCGGTGCGGGTTGTCGAGTGCCTGGAGGACTTCGTATTCCTCGACGCTGCGGAGAATTGCGATGAGGCCTGGCAGCCACTCATAACCCACAGTGCCAGTGTATACATCCCGTATACGGGCGGCGAGACCCGGCGGGCCGTCCTGGGTGGGCGGCCCGCCGGTGGTGCCGGACGTCAGTGGAGCGGGCGGCCGAGCTGCACGGTGACCAGGGTGGTCTTGATGCCGCTGTCGACCAGGCGGCCGTTGGCGTCGAAGGCGGCCGGGCCGTCCGACATGCCGAAGTCGTTGTCGTTGATCAGGGCGATCGTCCACGGGTTGACGACCGCGACCCCCTCGATCTTCTTCTGCGTGCCGGGGACCGTGTTCAGGTCCAGGACCAGCACCTTCGGGACGGTGGTCACCGACGACGCGTCCTGCTCCAGGGAGGGGGAGGTGGTCGGGTCGTCGTAGCGGCCGCCGAGGAGGTTGGTGGCCTTGCGCAGGTCGGCGAGGTACAGGCGGGCGGCCTGGTCGGTGCGTTCCTGGACGAGGACGGTGTTCGGGCCGATGCCGACGATCGAGGAGATCTTCAGTTCGGCCGGGTTGGTCTGGCCGGGGTCGACGACGGAGACGGGGGCGAACTGGTAGGCGTACTCGGCGGTGACCTTGCCGGTGCGGGGGTTGAAGCGCAGCAGGCGGCTGGTGAGTGAGGCCTCGCCGGCGGCCTTGGTTGGCACGAGGAGCGGGCTCTGCAGGCCGATGACCAGGTCGCCGCCGGGCAGGAGGCCGAGGCCCTCGAAGCCGCGGTTGACCTTGCGGGAGGCGTAGATGGCGGGGAAGGCCTCGATGACCGGGTAGTCGGCGCCGGTCAGGTTGAGGCCGCGCGGGGTGTACCGGGCGAGCACCCGGCCGCGGGAGGAGACGTGGACCAGGGAGGGGCCGTACTCGTCGACGAGCCAGAAGGTCCCGTCGGCGGCGCGGACGATGCCCTCGGTGTCCAGGCCGTTGGGGTTGATCTGGAGCGGGGTCGAGGCGTTGTACGTGTAGGGCTGCTCGTCGTGCGGCAGCTGGTTCGGCAGGCCGGTGACGGGCTTGCCGGAGGAAGTGGTCAGCGGGATGGTCTGCTCGACCTTGAGCACGCCGCGGGTGGCGCGGACCTTCACGATCGTCGGGTTGAAGTCGGGCGTGGGGAACGTCCGGCGCTTCTCGGTGCCGATGGTGATCAGGCCGTTGGGGCCGCGGTCGGTGATCGTCCAGTACTCACCGGGGCGGCCGGTCGGGAAGATGTCGCTGCCGATGCCGCCGAGGTTGACGCCGCGGTCGTCGGCGACGCCGAGCCGGCTCAGCGGGATCGACGGGAGGGTCGAAGTCGACGTCACTCTGCCGGAGAGGCCGCCGGAAGCGGCGGAAGCGGCGGCCGGGCTGGCGGCAATCGCGGCGACGGCGGTAAGGGCCAGGACGGGAACTGCGCGGAGCAGGTTAGCCATACCGCCGGACGTTCGGCGAGGCGGCCGAACGATGCATGGCCGCAGCGTGTTCCGTACCCAAAATTTGGGGGTCGCACACGTCGTTGGGCGCGACCCCTAAATAGTTGAATTCGTCCGCATGGCCGAAATATCCCCGTTCGTCCAGAGCAATGCAGGAGTAGGGCTTGAGTAGCCCTTGGGGTGGGTTCTGAGTAGATCCCCTGCAAGACCTGGACGCATTCCGGCATGCGCATGTCGTCCCACGAAAAAGACTCCACGGCGCTGCTCTTTCGCCGCTCTCATTTGACTACCATCGAGCCATACCGCGTGCAGCTTCGAGGGGAGGCAGGCGCCGCACAGAGGGTGGTTATGCGCAATTCGACCAGGTTCTCGATCTTGGGACCGGTGCAGATCCGCACACCGGTTACCGAAATCACGGTTGCCGCGCCCCGTGAACGCATCCTCCTCGCTCTGCTGCTCCTGCGCGAGGGCCAGCTGGTGCCGTTCCAACAGGTCATCTCGGCGCTGTGGGACACCAACCCGCCGACGACCGCCCGGGCCCAGGTGCACAGCTGCGTCTCCCGGCTCCGTCAGCTGCTCCGCCGGGTCGGCCTGCCCGAGGAGCTCGTGATCACCGAGCCGTCCGGGTACCGCATCAAGGTCAGCCCCGACGAGCTCGACGCCGCGCTGTTCGCCACCCGGATCGAGCGGGGTCGGGCCGCGGCCGCCGACGGTGACCTGCCCGCCGCCCGCGACGAGCTGCGGGCCGCGCTCGCGCTGTGGCGGGGCCGGCCCCTCGCGGACGTCGACTCCGACGCGGTCCGTGCCTCCGCGGCGCACCTCGAGGAGCAGTGGACCGCCGCGATGTCGCTGTGCCTCGACCTGGAGCTGCGGCTCGGCGCGGCCGAGGAGATCCTGGCCGAGGTCGCCGACCTGGTCGAGCGGTATCCGCACCACGAGCAGTTCCGGGGTCATCTGATGACCGCCCTCGCCCGCACCGGCCGGCGCGCCGACGCCCTCGCCGTGTTCCGCCGCGGCCGGGCCATGCTGGCCGAGGAGCTCGGCATCGAACCCGGCGCCGAGCTGGTCGAGCTGCACCGGCGGATCCTCAACGGCGACGTGACGCTGCTGCTCACCTCGGTCGAGCCGCGGGACGAGCCGCGCCGCGCCGCCCGCTGCCTGCCCCGCGACGTCGCCGACTTCGCCGGCCGGGCCGACGCGTTCGCCCGGATCGTCGCCGCGCTCAGCGACGAGCGGCACGCCGTGCTCGCCATCGACGGGATGGCCGGCACCGGCAAGACCACCCTCGCCGTGCGGGCCGCGCACGCGGTCTCGGCGCGGTTCCCCGACGGGCAGCTCTACCTGGACCTCCGTGGACACAGCGACCGCGCGCCGCTCGATCCCGGCGAGGCGCTGGGTGCGTTGTTGCGGCAGTTGGGGGTACCCCCTGAGGGCGTGCCGGCCGTATCGGAGGACCGGGCCGTGCTGTGGCGGACCGAGCTGGCCGACCGGCGGGTGTTCGTGCTGCTCGACAACGCCCTCGACTCGGCGCAGGTGCTGCCGCTGCTGCCCGGCACCGCACACACCGGCGTCATCATCACCAGCCGGCGCCGGCTCGGCGGGCTCGACGGTGTCCAGCCCGTGTCGCTGGGCGTGCTGCCCCTCGAAGAGGGCATCGAGCTGCTGGAACGCACCGTCGGCGGCCGCGCCCTCGCCGACCGGGCGTGCACGACCGAGGTCGTCGAACTCTGCGGCCGGCTGCCCCTGGCGGTGCGGCTGGCCGGGGCCCGGCTGCAGCACCGGCCCAGCTGGACCGTCGCGGACCTGGCCCGCCGGCTGCGCGGGGCCGACCGGCGGTTGCCGGAGCTCGCGGTCGACGGCCGTACCCTGGCGGCTGCGTTCGCACTGTCCTACCAGCAGCTACCCGTGCACCTGCAACGGTTCTTCGGGTTTCTCGGCCTGCACCCGGCCGGCGACTTCGAGCCGGCGGCGGCCGCCGCGATGGCGGAACTGCCGGTCACCGAGGCGGAGGACCTGCTCGAGGAACTCGTCGACGTGCACCTGGTCGAGGCGCCCGCGGCCGGCCGGTACCGGCTGCACGACCTGCTGCGCGATTACGCGGCGCAGCTCGCGGCCGGTGGCGACGCGGCGGTCGACCGGCTCCTCGACCACTACCTGCACAGTGTCGCGAGCGCGAACACGTTCCTGGAGCTCGCCGACACGCGGGCGGTGCTGCGGCTGGACGTGCCGCCGCCGACCGCGCGCGAGTTCAGCGACGTCGCGGAGGCCAGGCGCTGGCTGGAGCGCGAACTCACCAACGTGCTCGGCGCAGCCCGGCTCGCCTCCGACCTCGGCCGGCACCGGCAGATCTGCCTGATGACCCGGGCGGTGTCGCCGTTCCTGTTCGGGTTCGGCTATGGCGAGGCGCAACTGGACCTGTACGAACGCGCGATCGCCGCGGCCCGCACGCTGCCGAGCCCGGAGCTGGAGGCGGAGTCCCGCAACTACCTCGCGGCCGTGTACTTCCGGATGGGCCGCATGGCGGAGGCCCTGTCGACGCTGCGGCTGGTCGCCACGATCGCTGAACGCGAAGGCATCCCGCGCCTCGTCGGCACCGCCCTCACCAACAGCGCGATGCTGCACAGCAGGCTCGGCCGGTACGCCGAAGCGATCGCCGCCGCCGAGGCCGCCGCCGCGCTGGAGATGGACGAGGCCCCGGCCAGTCTGCAGTTCAAAATCAACAGCACCATCGGCCAGGTGCACACCCAGGCCGGCAACTATCAACAGGCGCTCGCCGCGAACCGCCGCGCCCTCGCCGTCGCCCGGCGCATGGGCGGCCTGCGCGCGTTCGGGATCATGCTCGGCGAGATCGGCCTGGTCCACCTGCACCTGGGGCACCTCACGGTCGCCATCGCCATGCTGCGCCGCGCCCTGGTGCTCAAGCAGCATTCGGTCAATCAGTACGGATCGGCCGAAACGCTCAGCAAACTCGGCACCGCACACCGGCTGCAGGGCAGGCTCGCCGACGCGGTGGCCTGCCAGCGGGCCGCCCGTTCGCTGATGGAACAGGTCGCCGACGTGTCCGGCCAGTGCCTCGCCGCCAACGACCTCGCGATCACGCTCCGGGCGCTCGGCCTGGACGAGGAGGCGCGCCGGCTCAACGAGGAGGCCCTGGCCAAGACGATCCGGATCGGCGACCGGTACGAGCAGGCCCGCGCCCTGGCCGGACTGGGGCGCTTCGACCAGGCGGTCACGCTCTTCGAGGAACTCGGCGCGTGTGATCTGAGCGCGCTGACTCGTTGAGGACCGGCTCCGCGGGGCAAGCTTCCAGGTATGGAATTTCGCGTGGAGCACGACACGATGGGCGAGGTCCAGGTCCCGGCCGATGCGCTGTGGCGGGCGCAGACACAGCGGGCGGTTGCGAACTTCCCGATCTCCGGCGGGCGCCTGGAGTCCGCGCACATCAAGGCCCTGGCGCAGATCAAGAGCGCGGCGGCCACGGTGAACGGGTCGCTGGGCGTGCTGCCTCTCGACGTGGCCGCGGCGATTTCGGCTGCCGCGGACGACGTGGCTTCCGGGGTGCATGACGAGCATTTCCCGATCGACGTGTTCCAGACGGGGTCGGGCACGTCGTCGAACATGAACGCGAACGAGGTCATCGCTTCCCTCGCCGCTCGGCTGCTGGGCAAACCGGTGCACCCGAACGACCACGTGAATGCGTCGCAGTCCTCCAACGACGTGTTCCCGACGTCGATTCATATCGCCGCGGCGGCGGCGCTTTCCTTTGAGCTTTTGCCGGCGCTTTCCACGCTTGCTGCCGCCCTTTCGGACAAGTCGGATTCGTTCGCTTCCGTGGTGAAGGCCGGCCGCACGCACCTCATGGATGCGACGCCGGTGACGCTGGGGCAGGAGTTCTCCGGGTACGCGGCGCAGGTCCGCTACGGCATCGACCGGGTCTCGTCCGTGCTGCCCCGGGTCTGCGAGCTGCCGCTCGGCGGGACCGCGGTCGGCACCGGCATCAACACGCCGCCGTCGTTCTCCTCGTCGGTGATCGTCGCCCTGGCGGCCTCGACGGGCCTGCCGTTGACGGAGGCGCGCAACCACTTCGAGGCCCAGGGCGCCCGCGACGCCCTCGTGGAGGCGTCCGGGCAGCTCCGGACGATCGCGGTCGGCCTGTACAAGATCGCCAACGACATCCGGTGGATGGGCTCGGGTCCGCGAGCCGGATTGCGCGAACTGCGGCTGCCGGATCTCCAGCCCGGCTCGTCGATCATGCCGGGGAAGGTCAACCCGGTCGTGCCCGAGGCGGTGCGCCAGGTCGTCGCACAGGTCATCGGCAACGATGCGGCGGTCGCCTTCGCCGGCTCGCAGGGCGACTTCGAGCTCAACGTGATGCTGCCGGTGATCGCCCGCAACCTCCTCGAGTCGATCCGCCTGCTGGCCAACGTCTCCCGTCTGTTCGCCGCCCGGTGCGTGGACGGATTGGAGGCGAACGAGGAGGTGCTGCACTCGTACGCCGCCGGCTCCCCGTCGATCGTCACCCCGCTGAACAAGTACCTCGGCTATGACGAGGCCGCCGCGGTCGCCAAGGAGGCTCTGGCCACGGGTCACACGATCCGCGTGGTCGTCGTCTCCCGTGGCCACCTCGACAAGGGCACGTTGACCGAGAAGCAGCTCGACGAGGCCCTCGATCTCCTCTCCATGACCCACCCCTGACCGCGCGGACATCGCTCGTAGGCTGCATCGCATGGTGAGCCTCACCGTTGCGGTGCAGCGGTCCGACAATCCGGTCGGGCGGTGGATGCGGACCACGTTTCCGCACCTGACCCCGTTGCAGCAGACCGTCCGGGACGCCGTCGACGACATCGTGGTCACGCCGCCGGAGGCGGTTGCCCTCGGTACCCAGGGCGCAGCGATCGACTACTGGCTGCGGATGCTGGTCGGCGAGCGGGTGTCCCTGGAGCTGCCGGCGAAGGGGCTGTGGGGTCCTCCGAGCGGGTTCAACGCGGCGGGGCGGGCGCTGCTCGCTGAGCTCTGCCCACGCCGGCCGACGATCTTCGAGCCGGCGTTGCATGCGGGGCGGCCGGACGAGTGGTGGGCGAGGACCTGCTATGCGCTGGCGTTGCTGGTGGAGCGGTACCGCAGTCCGCTGGTCACCGGGTCGCGGCTGTTCACGTTGCCGCCGGGGAGTGGGGCGGCGGAGCTGCTGGCGCTCGCCAACGACGACGAGGTGGCGGACCTGATCGCGATGCGCGACCTTGCCCGGACGCGGTTGCTGCCACGGCTGGCGGCCGGCGAGGTGCACACCGGGCCGACGTTCGACGGGCCCCTCGCGGCCGACGGTGACCTGGTCGTGGCGGGGCTGCTCATCGACGTCAAGGCCGGCCGCGGCGGGAAGCCACGGCTGGACGGGTCGCGGTCGCCGACGCTCGCCGCCACCGACGTGTACCAACTGCTCGGCTACGCCCTCCTGGACTTCTCCGACCGGTACGCCCTGCAGTCGGTCGGCATCTACGCGGCGCGGTTCGGGTACCTCGCGCAGTGGCCGTTGCCATCGTTCATCCGGCAGGCGACGGGCCGGACCGACGTCGGCCTGCTCACCCTGCGACAGCAGTTCGGCGACCTGCTCACCGCCGGGCTCACCGCTGGCCTCACCACTGGGCCCACCGGCGGGCTCACCGCCGGGTGATCAGGCGGCGGGGGGTTCCGCTGCGGGCGGACAGGCATCAGGATGCAGCGATGGGGACCAGTTGGCGGATCGTGCTCGGAGCGCTCAGTGGGGTGGTAGCCGCCGTGATCTGGGCGGTGAGCCTGGCGATTTACCAGCCGTACATGCAGCCCGAGGGGTTCTGGACCGACCCGGCGACCGGTGATCAGTACCCGGAGATCGGCAGCAACAACACGTACTGGCCGCGCGACATCCGCCAGCTCGCGATCCTGCTCGCCTTCGTCGGTGTGGTCCTCATCTGCCGGGCGAACGTCCGCGGCATCCCGGCCGCCGCGGTCGGGACCGCCGCGTGGATCGGGGTCGACCTGGTGCTGGACCGGTTCGACGTGAGCGGCGGCACGACGGCCGTCCAGCTGGTGATCGGTGGTGTGGCCGGGTTCGCGGTGATCGCGGTTGCAGCCCGGTTCGTTTCGACCGGCGAGCCCGGGTCAGGGTTCACCGGGCATCTTTTAGCCACCGTCGCGGCCGTGTGCGCCGCGACCACGGTGCTGATCACGACGCCGTGGGAGGAGCCGGTCACCAACGCGGAGCAGGTCCAGGTCGAGAACGCCCTCTCGCTGCTCAAGGTCGGCCTGGTGCTCATGTTCGCGGCCGTCGCGCTGGCGCTGCTGCCGCTCGGCCGGGTCCTGTGGATGGCGCCGTTCGTCGCGCTTGCCGCCCTCGCGGCGTGGCCCGCCACCGCCACGTACGGCCTGCTGGGCATGCTCGGCCTGCTGTTCCTGCCGGCCGGTGCGGCCACCGCGGTCGCCGCCGCCCGGGGTGTGTCGCCGCTGCGGCTGCTCGGGGTGCTGGTCGCCTGCGCCGTCGCGTTGATCCCGGGGTACGTGTTGCTGTACATCCTCGGCTCAACCATCGGCGGCGCCATGACCTCCGTGGCCGACAACCCGCCGATCAACTCCGCCGACACGGACCTGTCGCTGTCGTTCGCGGCGCTGATGCTCGGGTTGCTGTTCGCGGCGATCAGTCACCTGCTGACCCGGCCGGCTGTCGAGGCAGCCGCCCCCGTCGCGGTCGCCCAGCCCGAATGAGCGACCTCTCCATCCGCCTGCGCCCGGTGCTCGAGGCCGACCTGGACATGTTCCGCCGCTTCGGCTCGGAGCCCGGGCTCATCGGCCTCGACTGGGCCGGGTTCCGCGACGCTCACGGCCCGGCGCGGCAGTTCGCCCACGACGGCTACCTCGGCGCCGACTACGGGCGGCTCATGGTCGAGGTCGAGCCGGACGGGGTCGCCGCCGGGTTCGTGAGCTACATCGCCGGCAAGTACGGCGGTCCCGTCGGCTACTGGGAGATCGGCATCGCCCTCCTCCCGCAATGGCGCGGCCGCGGCCTTGGCTGGCGGGCCCAGGCGATGCTGTGCGACCACCTGTTCGCCCATTCACCGGTGCAGCGCATCCAGGCCGGCACCCACCCGGAGAACATCGCCGAGCAGAAATCCCTGGAGAAGGCCGGCTTCCTGTTCGAGGGCATCGTCCGGGCCTGCGAGTTCCGCGCCGGCCAGTGGCGCGACGGCTACCTGTACAGCCGCCTCCGCACCGACCCACCCCCGCCGTTGTGAGCGCGGGTCAGCTCAGCGCCTTGGCGACCGTGGTCGCGGCGGCGGTCACGTGGGTCGGGACGGATGCCGGGTCCAGGGCGGTCAGGGCGACCACGCCCACGCTCGCCTCCAGCCCCTCGACGCCCGCGACGGCGGCGGCCACCCCGTACGCGCCGGCCTGCAGTTCGCCCACCGTCGACACCACGGCGTAGTCGCCGCGGCGGCCCGCCAGGATCGCCTTGCCCGCGGCGCCCAGGTCCAGTGGATGGCGGGAGCCGGTCCGGTACGCGACGTGGAACTGTGTCCAGCTCGGCTCCACCACCGCCAGGGCGTACGCCTCGCCGCCATCAGCGATCGTCAGGTGCGCCGTCGCGCCCACCGTCTCCGCGAGCCGTCGCAACGCCGGCAACGCAGCGTCGGCCACCAACGGCTGCGCCCGGCGCGCGAGTTGCAGCACCCCCGCACCCAAGCGGAGGCGGCCGGATCGGTCGCGCCGGACCATGCCGTGCTCGGACAGGGTTGCGACCAGTCGGTACACCACCGCCCGGCCGACGCCCAGCAGCGCGGCTGCCTCGGTCATGGTCAGGCCGCCAGGGGTCTCTGCGACCACGTGCAGCAGGCGCAGGCCCCGATCGAGGGTTTGGGCGGTCTCGGTAGCCACGGCAACCAGGTTATGCGGATGTGAGCTTGGAGCGGTGCGACCGTTACTCTTGCATCCGTGACCCTACGCCTGTATGACACCGCGACCCGATCGGTCCGGGACTTCGTCCCGATGACGCCCGGGCAGGTCGGTATCTACCTGTGTGGGCTCACCGTGCAGGGCGGGCCGCACATCGGCCACCTGCGCTCCGGGGTGAATTATGACGTGCTGCGGCGCTGGTTCCTGCGCTCCGGGTACACCGTCACGTTCATCCGGAACATCACTGACATCGACGACAAGGTCCTCGTCAAGGCCACGGAGCAGGGCAAGCCGTTCTGGGCCGTCGCGTATGCGAACGAGCGGCTGCTGTCGGCGACGTACCTGAAGCTCGGCGTGCTGCCGCCGACCTACGAGCCGCGGGCGACCGGGCACATCACGGAGATGCACGAGCTGATCCAGCTGCTCATCGACCGTGGCCACGCGTATCCGGCGCCCGACGGCAGCGGCGACGTGTATTTCGACGTGCGCTCGTTCGAGGAGTACGGGTCGCTGTCCGGGCAGCGGCCCGACGACATGGAGCCGGCCACGGACGGGCCCGAGCGGGCGAAGAAGGACCCGCGGGACTTCGCGTTGTGGAAGGGCACCAAGCCTGAGGAGCCGGCCGAGGCCAACTGGCCGTCGCCGTGGGGGACGGGCCGGCCGGGCTGGCACATCGAGTGCTCCGCCATGTGCTGGCGTTACCTGGGCATCGAGTTCGACATCCACGGTGGTGGCCTCGACCTGAAGTTCCCGCACCACGAGAACGAGATCGCCCAGTCGCACGCGGCCGGGCACCCGTTCGCGCGGTACTGGGTGCATCACGCGCTGTTGAACCTCGGCGGCTCGAAGATGGCGAAGTCGCTCGGCAACGTCATCAACCTCGAGGCGCTGGTCGAGTCCGGTCTGCGCCCCGTCGAGGTGCGCTACTACCTGCTCGCGCCGCACTACCGGTCGGTGATCGACTACACGCAGGAGGCACTGGAGGAGGCCGCGGCCGCGTACCGTCGCCTCGAGAACTTCGTGACCCGTGCGGTGGAGCTCGTCGGGCCCGGAGTGGTGGGCGACGTGCCGGACGCGTTCGCGGAGGCCATGGACGACGACCTGAACACCTCGCGTGCGCTTGCCGTCCTTCATGATGTGGTGCGCGACGCGAACGGTTTCCTTGCCGCTGGCGATCTGACGGCGGTGTCCAAGGCGTTGAGCACCGTGCGGGCCATGTTGGACGTCCTCGGCCTCGACCCGCTGGACGCGCAGTGGGCCTCCACGCAAGCCGGAGACCTCACCCGTGTGGTCGACTCGCTCGTCGCGCTCGCCCTGGAGCAGCGCACCGCGGCCCGCGGCCGCAAGGACTGGGCCGCCGCCGACGCGGTGCGGGACCAGTTGAAACACGCCGGTATCGCGGTGGAGGACACACCGGCCGGTCCACGATGGACGTTGGAGAGCTGAGAACACATGCCAGGCAACTCTGAACGCCGCGGCAAGCGGGTCGTGTCGAAGAAGGGCGCCGCGAAGGGCACCGGCGGCAAGAACCGCCAGTCCCTCGCGGGCCGCGGTCGCACCCTGCCCGCCGACGAGCGCCCCTGGCACAAGGGGTACAGCGGCGACGAGGAGCTCCCGCAGAAGACCGCCCGGAAGCAGGCCAACGAGCTGCGCGCCGCCGCGGCCCAGGGGCGGGCTCCGAAGATCGGCCAGCCGGGCACCAAGCGCACGGCCGGCAAGGGCCCCTTCAGTGTCAAGAAGTCCGGGGCGGCCCAGGGTTCGCGCTCGACGCCCCGGGTCTCGCCCGGCCGCAAGTCGACGCAGCCGAAGGACGGCCCGGAGCTGCTCGTCGGCCGGAACCCGGTCGTGGAGGCCCTGCGCACGCACGTGCCGGCGACCGCGCTGTATGTCGCGATCGGCCTCGACATGGACGAGCGCGTCAAGGAGTCCGTGCGCACCGCCGCCGAGCGCGGCATCGCCATCCTGGAGATCACCCGCGCCGAGCTCGACCGCATGACGGGCGGTGTCCTGCACCAGGGGCTGGGCCTGCAGGTCCCGCCGTATGCGTACGAGCCGTTCGCGGACCTGCTCGCGGCGGCGAAGGAGCACGCGGCTCCGCTGCTCATCGCGCTTGACGGCATCACGGATCCGCGGAACCTCGGCGCGATCATCCGGTCGGCGGCCGCCTTCGGCGCGCAGGGCGTGTTCCTGACGGAGCGCCGGTCGGCGGCCATCACGGCCACCGCGTGGCGGACCAGCGCCGGCGCGGCAGCGCGGGTGAAGGTGTCGCAGGTGACGAACCTGACCCGGTCGCTGAAGGCGTGCCAGGACGAGGGCTTCATCGTCGTCGGCCTGGACGCGGACGGCGCGACGTCGCTGTACGACCTGGAGGCCGCGGTCGGTCCGCTGGTCGTGGTGGTCGGCTCGGAGGGGCGCGGGCTGTCCCGGCTCGTCGGGCAGACGTGTGACCTGAAGGTGGGGATCCCGATGATCTCCGAGGTGGAGTCGTTGAACGCTTCGGTCGCCGCCGCGGTGACCCTGGCGGAGGTCAACCGCCGCCGCACCCACTGACACTGGAAATGCGCCGACGGCGTCACCGGGGTACCCCGGTGACGCCGTCGTTTTGTACTGCTCGATCTACCGCAGTGTTTGCCGCTGTGGTGCGCCGGCCGAGCTGGATTGCAGCAGACCTTGGTGGGCCACGCTGCCGCTCTGGACCGACGGCACCGATCCGGGCAGGAACTCGAACGTGCCGGCCACGTCGATGACGACGTCGACCTTCCACGCCGCGTTGAACACGTTGAACTTGTTGCCTGGGCCGACGTTCACGAAGGCGGCGTTGGGCCGGACCTCGTGCGGGGTCAGGTTCAGGTTGCTCACCAGCGGCTGGGCGTCGCCGGCCGCCCACAGGCTCAGGTACGTCGAGTTCGCCGGGTCGACCCCGGTCACGTTGGTCACGAGCGCGTACGTGTTGTCACCGGCGACCGATGCCGGCGTGGTGACCGTCTTGGTCCCGGTGCCGGTGAACGTGGTCGCGCCCAGCCCGTCGCGGGTGTCGACGATCCGCTTCGGGGTCAGCGGGTGGAACCGCAGACCACCCGGGACCTGACCGTCGTCGTAGAAGCCGAAGATGTCCACGACGATGTGCGTGCTGCCGCTGGAGAAATTGGCAACGCCGATCGACGGATACCCGTTGCCACCGCACTCAGAGCACCACGAGGTCGGCACGACCGCCAGGTTCGGCACCACCGAGCCCTTCGTGAAGTTCAGCGTCGACGCGAGCGGTGGGTTGTACGTGCCGGGCCAGGCCGTCACATACCCGCCCTGGGTCGGGGTGACCGCCGTGATGTTCACCGCGAGTGCCCGGATGTAGGGGTTGAACTTTGCGCCGTAGCTGACCGGAATCCGCACGTACTCGTACGGACCCAGCGGCCCGCCGAATTCCGGGTCACGGCTGTCCAGCAGTCGCTCCGGTTCGGTCGGCCAGTACTGCCCAGCGGGGTACCGGGTCTGCGTGTCGTCGTAGCCGAGGTAGTAGCCCAGCACGTCGGCGATGACGTGGACGTTGCCGGCAGCGTTGTAGATGTCGATCTGGCCGTTGGCGCCGACCGGCACGGTGACGGAGTTGGCGCCCGTCCACCCCGCCGGGAAGTTCAGACTCGACGCCGTCGGGCGGGCGACACCGGTCGGGTAGACGGTGAGGTAACCCGCCGAGGTCGGTTCCGTCACGGTCATGTTCAACACGACCGCCGACACATTGTTCAACGGGATGTAGCCGACGCCCCCCAACTGCAGGTGCAGCGTCTTACCGCTCCCGATCGGTGCCTTCGGCGCACCCTGGCCTTCCCGCGTGTCGAGCACCCGATGTGGGCCTTCGGCCACGTAGGTGCCTTCGGCGCCGAGGCGCCCGGTCATGCGCAGGTCGATCGTCCGTTTCCCGAAGGTGCTGTTGTCCGGGATGGTGATGGTCGCGGTTTGCACGGCGGCCGCCGTGGGCTGGCCCTTCACACTGATCGTGCAGGTCTGCCCGTACTGCAGCGTGACGTTGGAGCAGGTGTTGCCGGTGATCGCGAACGCGGCCGGCACCGCACCGCCAAGCGAGGCAGCACCGAGCTGGAGTGCCGAACTCCCCGACGACGTGATCGTCACCGTCTGCGCCGGTGCGGTGTGGCCGAGGTCGACCGTGGCGAAGCCGAGGGAGTTGGGCGTCTGGGCACCGTCCACATAGGCCATGTCCGAGTGCCAGCGGATCTCGCCGCGTGCTTCGACGCAGTCCTGCATGCGGAAGCTGGCCGCGATCGACGTGACGGCCTTGCTCGCCGGGTCGCGGGTGAGGGAGTGGATGGTGAGCGAGCCCGTCGACGTGTTGCAGCCGACGTGGTCGCCGAACACGTCCAGGCCGTAGTGCGTCGCGTCGCCGAACCTGGTCGTGGGGAACGTGCCGGTGCTGAGCGTCTGCCCGGTCGGCGCGCTCACCAGGGCGTAGTAGTAGTGGTCGCCGCCGATCTGTTGGGCCCCGAACTGGAAGCCCTCGTCGCCTCGCATGGTCAGCGAGATGGTGGAGTTGCTGGGATCGGCGCCGTAGCTCCAGTATCCGTTGATGGTGAAGGCGTCGTACGGAGCGGTTGGCCCAGCCGCATTGGCCACACCGGGCAATGCGGTTGCGGCAAGGGTTACCGCTGCAAAGACGACACCAAACCTGCGCAAAAGGCGCATCTTACTCCCCGTTGTTTGGCTGTTGATGTTGCATCAACGGCAAGCACAATAGAGATGCACAAGCTTTGATTCAATCGGCCGTTCGGCCTTGAGCTTGTCGATGTAACCCACCTGGAAATGTTCTAGGTAGGTTACAGTTGCTTGGTGGAGAGCAGCGACGGTGTCGAGTTGCTGCTGGATGTCGGGTTGGATCGGCGGGTCACGGGCAGCGCCGAGGTTGAGATCGGCACGGGCGACGGTGCGTGGTCACGCCGGCAGGTGCTGCTGCTACGCCATTCGCCGAGCCCGCAGGCGATCGATCGCGCCGTGGCGGCGCTGCGCCCGCACGTGGACGGGTTGCTGTTCGTGGTCGCTCGGGCGGGGCGTGCCCTCCACCTGGCTGCTGAGCGGGATCACCGCGTCGCCTACGCGGCGGTCGACGATGCCGTTGTCCACTTCCAGGGCGAGGTGCACCGGGCCGGTGAGCAACGGCCGGCCGGTCCCGGGCATCCGGGGCGGACGAGTTGGGCTCGGCTGGCGATGCTGCGGCTGTTCGCGCTGAGCCCTGCCGGGCCGTTGTCGCAGTCGGAGATGGCGCGCCGGCTCGGGGTGTCGCACGTGGCGATCGGCAAGCAACTGCCGCTGCCCGAGGAACTGGTGGCGCGGACACCGGCGGGCTGGCAGGTTGTCGACCGGGCGGGGTGCTGGGACCGGTTCATGTCGCACTATCCGGGGCCGCGGGGGCTGACCACGTACTGGGCGGCGACCGGAGACCTGGCGGCGCAGCTCGAACGCATCGAACAGGTTGCTCGGCCGGCCGTGTCGGGCGATCTCGCCGCCGACCTGTACGCCCCGTGGCGACGGCCGGGCCGGGTCGTTGCGTACGTCGTCGATCAGCCCGCCTTGGAGGAGCACGGCTTCGCCACCGTGCGGTCCGCGGACGCGACGGTCGAGCTGTGCACCCCCAGGGATCCGACGGTGCTGACGATGTCCCGCGAGTGGCCGTCAACGAGGGGCCCACGCCGGTACGCCGACCCGCTGATCGCGGCGTGGGACCTGCGCCGGTCACCCGGCGGGGACGTCGACGAAGCCGTCGACCAACTTCGAGCGCGAGCATTGCGGGAGTCACTATGGGCATGACGCGTCGTGTCGAGCTCGCGGCCACCTCGTACGCCGACGAGCTGTCGATACGATCGCTCGCGGAGATCACGGCGATCACCGCGGACCAGAACGTGCGCATCATCGGCGGGCAGATGGCGTCGCTGCTGCTGACCGCGTTCCCTGTCGCCGGGATCGCCGTGCGCCGCACCCGCGACGCCGATGCCGCCATCACCACCGAACTCGCCGGCTCCGGCGTCATCCATCAGCGTCTCCTCGATCACGGGTACACCGCGACCAGCGGCAACAGCTACACGCGACCGGTACCCGACCTCGCCGTTGCGGGCGGGCCCGTTCCGGAACTCGCCGTCGACCTGCTCATACCCTCACTCGACGGGCGCTTCCGGCCGCAGGAACACGGCGGGCGTGCGTTCGACGCAGCTCCCGGGCTCGCCCCCGCCCTGGCCGCGGACCCCATCGTGATCGACGCCAGAGCACGGATGCTCGACGGCGCCACACTCGAGTTCACGGTGCCGGTGCCCACGGTCGAACTCGCGCTGGTGATCAAGGCGCTCGCGTACGGCTCACGGCAGCAACCCCGCGACGTCGAGGACATCTACCGCCTGCTGGAGATCGTCGACACCCACCCTGCCGGCGAGATCGGCGGCTGGCGGCTGTCGGAGACGCCGTTGCGGGCCTCGCGCCGCGACGCCGCGGCACACCTGCACGAGCTGGCCCGACGCAGCCGGCGCCTGAACGACCTCGACGTGCCCGCAGCCCGGCTCGCAACACTCATTGCGTCCCTGGTCACCCGACCTGGCTGAACTGCCGGAGAGCCAGGTGACCAGGCAGGCATCAGACGGGTGGCATCGGTACTGTCCGAGTGTGTTCGACACGCACGCTGCACTGACCGAGGTGTTGGCCGGCTTCAACGACTTCAGCATCGAGTACGACCACGGCAAAGTTCAGCGGCTCGCCGAGAGCGGGGACCGCACCCTCGTGCCGCGGGTGCAGGCGGGGCTGGAGCGCTCGCTCGACGAGGAGAACTTCTTCGGTGTCGAGGTGCTGGCGCAGGTCCTCGCCGGAATCCTTGGCCCGCGGGCATTTCCGCTGCTGTTGAGGGCCATCGCGCGGCCCATACATCACGACTGGGACGGGTTGTCGGCGACGCTTGCCGATTTGATGGGCGCCGACCCGGTCGGGTGCCGCGCGACGGCGGTGTCGTTCGCCACCGAGCGGCACACCGACCTGCGTCGTGCCGGGTTGTGGGCGCTGGGGTACGTCGTCACGCCCGAGGACTTCGATCTCCTGGAAGCCGCGCTGCGCGACCCCGACGTGGAGGTGCGCGGCGACGCGCTCGGGGCGATGAGCAGCCTGCGTGACGACCCGCGGGCGCTGGCCGCGATGCGTGGCGTGCTGCAGGATCCGGCCCCGTGGATGCGCGACCTGGCCGCGCGCATCCTGGCGGGACCTACCGCGCCGTGAAGTAGTGGCCCGCAGCCAGGTCCTCCAGGAGGGTCGGATGGGTCGGGGTCCAGCCGAGCTGCTTCTGGGTGACGGTGCTCGAGGCGGGGATGTCGGCGGCGAAGAACGGGCCGAGCCAGCCGAAGTGGTCAGGGGTTGCGGTGGTGACCGGCAGCCCCAGGCCCTGCCCGATGGCCGTGGCGATGTCGCGGGCCGGCACGCCCTCCTCGGCCACCGCGTGCACGATGGTGCCGGCCGGGGCTTCGAGCGCTTGGCGTACCAACGCGGCAGCGTCGGAACGGTGCACTGCGGGCCACCGGTTGGAGCCGTCGCCGGAGTAGGCCGACACGCCGTGCTCCCTCGCGATGCGCACGAGTTGGGCGACGAAGCCGTGGTCGCCGGGGCCGTGGACGGTGGGGGCGAAGCGGAGGCTCACGGTGCGGACGTCGCGGTCGGTGTACTCGAAGGCCAGGTTCTCGGCGCCGCCGCGAGGGGCGTCGGGACCGCGCAACGGGTTCGGGTCGTGTTCGGTGGCGACGCGGCCGGGGGTGAGCAGGGCGACGCCGGACGCGAACAGGAACGGGCGGCCGGAGCCGGCCAGGGTGTCGCCGATGGCCGAGACGGCGGCGCGTTCGGTGCGGCCCGCGCCGGCGTAGTCGGTGAAGTCGTGCTTGAACGCGAGGTGGATGACCGCGTCGGCGGCCGCGGCGCCGGTGCGGAGGCTGTCCAGGTCGTCGAGGCTGCCGTGGTGGACCTGGGCGCCGGCGGCGGTGACGGCGGCGGCCGAGGCGTCCGAGCGGGCCAGGCCGAGGACGTCGTGGCCGGCGGCGATGAGCTCGGGGAGGACGGCGGACCCGATCCAGCCCGATGCTCCGGTGACGAACACCTTCATGAGAAGCTCCTTAGCGATGTCAGAGGCTGACATCAGGAACCATAGCGCGTGATGTCAGAAGCTGCCATCACTAGACTCGGGGACATGGGACGCTGGGAGCCGGACGCGAAGGGGCGCCTGATGGTGGCGGCGCTGGAGCTGTACACCGAGCGCGGCTACGAGCAGACCACCGTCGCGGACATCGCCCAGCGGGCCGGCGTCACCGAGCGCACGTTCTTCCGGCACTTCGCGGACAAGCGGGAGGTGCTGTTCGACGGCGCCGGCACGCTGCAGGAGACGGTGGTCACGGCCATCGCCTCCTCAGCCGCGCAAACGGCGATCGAGATGGTCGGCGCGGCCATGGAACACGCGGCGGCGATGATGCAGGAGCGGCGCGACTTCGCCCGGCAGCGGGCCGCCGCGATCGCCGCCAACCCCAGTCTGCAGGAGCGTGAGCTGCTCAAACTCGCCACCCTCGGCGCGGCGGCGGCGTCCGCGTTGCGCGACCGGGGCGTGCCGGAGCCGACCGCCACGCTCGCCGCGGAGGTGGGGGTGACGGTGTTCAAGGTGGCGTTCGAGCAGTGGATCGACGACCAGCCGGACTTCCCCGCCTGCATCCGCGCGACCCTCGAAGGCCTCAAAGCGCTGCAGTGATCGCGGGACCTCCTCATCGAGTCGTCGATGCCAGCGGTGCTGCTGGACCTGTGCGCGCACGTGACGGCGTGCGAGATCCTCGTGGCGCGGTGGGCCGCGGGCGACGTCGCTGACCATCTCGCGCTGGTCCGGTTTCCGGGGGAGCAGGTGTCCGAGTACGCCCGGCGTTCGTTCGCGGACTTGAAACGCAGCCAGGCGAAACTGCTCGGCGCCTCCCGTTCGTCGGCCTGAACGGACTGTTTGGCGGCGCACCTAGGATGGGCCGGTGACTGAGCCTCAGCAGGGCTTCGCGATCGGTGTCGACCTCGGCACGTCGAACACGGTGGCCGTGGTGCGCTGGCCCGACGGGCGGACCCGACCGCTGCTCGTCGACGGTGCGCCGATCATGCCGTCCGGGGTCTTCCTCGACGAGCACGGGCGGCTGCACGTCGGTCGCGATGCGGCCCGCCTGGCGGGGCTCGACCCCTCGCGCTTCGAGCCCAACCCGAAACGCCGCATCGACGAGCCGACCGTGCTGCTCGGCGACCGCGAGATCGCGACCGTCGACCTGCTCGCCGCGATCCTCGCCGCCGTTGCCCGGGCCGCCGTCGAGGCCGTCGGGTTCCTGCCCACCGCGGTGCTCACGTATCCGGCCGCGTGGGGGACCCACCGGCGGGACGTGCTCGCCACCGCCGCCCGGCGCGCGGGCTGGCCGCCGGTCATGCTGGTCCCCGAGCCGGTTGCCGCCGCCCGCTACTTCGCCGATGTACTGCGCCGCCCGGTCCCCGTGGGCTCCGCCCTCGCGGTCTTCGACTTCGGGGGTGGGACGCTCGACATCGCCGTGGTCCGCAACGACAACGGGCGGTTCACGGTCATCGGGTCCGGGGGTGTGGAAGACCTCGGCGGGCTGGACATCGACGCGGCGCTCGTCGAGCACCTTGGGCAGCTGATCTCCAGCATCAACCCGGCGATCTGGGACGCGCTGCGGAACCCGGCGACGACCACTTCTCGGCGGGACCGGCGGCTGTTCTGGGACGACGTGCGCGGGGCGAAGGAGATGCTGTCGCGGACCACTGTCGCGCCGATCACTGTGCCGGGCTCGGACCAGGCGATCCACCTGACCCGCGAGGAGCTGGACCGGGTCATCGGGCCGCTGATCCGCCGGGCCGTGTGGGAGACCGGTTCCGTCATTTCGGGCGCCGGGTTGCGGGGCGATCAGCTCGCCGGGCTGTTCCTGGTCGGCGGGTCGTCCCGGCTGCCGCTCGCGTCGCGACACCTGCATGCCGAGTTGGGGATTCCGCCGACGGTACTGGAGCAGCCCGAACTCCCGGTCGCCGAAGGTGCCCTGGCCGAACTGGCACCGCCCGCGCCGACGGTGGGGTTCGGTGGCGCCGAGATGACCTCGGCCACCGGGTACGGTGCCGCCCCGACCGGCTTCCACGGCGCGTCGACCGGGTCTCCGGCCGGCTTCCATGGCGCGCCGACCGGGTCTCCGACCGGCGCTTTCGGCAGCGGACCCGCTGCCGCGCCGGTGTCGCCCGGGTTCGGTGCCGCGCCGACGTCCGGTGGGTTCGGGGCGCCGACCTCGGGTGGGCCGCCTTCCGGGTATCCGATGTCGGCGTCGCAGGTGATCCCGCCCGGGCAGTACAACGGCGCACCGCCGACCGCGCCGTTCCAGGCCGCCGCGCCTGGTTCGGTGCCGCCGCCGGTTTCAGGAACGCGCGGTCGCTCCCGGCGCGGGCTGTTGATCGCCGTTGCCGCCGCGGTCGTCGTGCTCGCGGTGGTGGCCGGCGGGTACCTCTGGTTCTTCCGCGACCGGAGCACCACCGTCGACTTCGCCACGCTGAAGGGCGAGAAGTCGTTCGAGATGGGCGACCCGACGAAGCTCGACGCCATCCACTCCGCCACCGTCAACGACCGCGCCGTCATCGGCTGGAAGGTCGGCAAGCAGTACTTCATCCAGGCCATCGACCTGGGCGGCATGAAGGTTTCGTGGCCCAAGGTCACGATCGATCGCGACTACAGCAAGTGGACCGTCGCGGCGTACCAGACCGGCATCGTCGTCACCGGCACCGGCTCGGAACTCGGCAGCGTGTTCATCCTGGACTGGAAGAACGGCAAGACGGTCTGGCAGGGGACGATCGACACCTACGACCTGCTCTACCCGCTCGGTCCGGTGCTGGCGATCCACCGGTACGAAGGAAAGAAGACCGAGGCGGTCACCTGGGCCGGCAAGAACGCGTGGACCCGACCCGATAACGCCAAGGGCTCGGTCATCTACGACCAGTCCAACAGCGCCGACCTCCGCGGCCCCGGCAACTACAGCGGCGTGTCTACCAGCCGCGACATGCCGGCCCGCGACGACCTCATCAGCATCGACGGCGACGACAAGATCCGGCTCATCAACGCCACCAAGGGCGAAGAGATCCGCAGCTGGAACAACGTCGGCGAGTACGGCGCCAAGTACCTCGCGCACGACGACAAACTGTTCGTGGCGGGCGGCAGCACCAAGTACACCGTCAATGCCTACAACCTCGGCAGCGCCGGCGAACCCAGCCAGATCTACAGCTTCGCCAACGACAAGGTGCGGCTCATCGACTGGTCGCCGTGCGCCGACGGGCGGCTGTGTCTCATCGACGGCAGCAGTTCCGACGGCAAGGACAACACGGTCCGGGCGATTTCCATCGCCGACAAGAAAGAGGTCTGGAACGCGCCGGCGCCGGGCAGCACCGTCCTCGTGCCCGCCGGCCGGCAGGTCCTGGCAACGGACTGGGACAATCCGGCGAGCGTGCTGCTGTCGTACGACGGGAAACAGCTGCTGAAGAACGACGACAAGGGCTCTTACGGGGTCCGGGTCACGGCCGGCAGCCTCATGTTCTTCACGGGCACGCAGAGCGCGACGTCGGCGTACAACCTCACGCTGGTCGGGGTTTCGTCGGCGTCGGGGGAGCGGATCGCGCTGGGGCCGTTGACGAAGACGATCGGGTTGACGTGTTCGTGGAACGCGGCGGTGATCCTGTGTGCGAGTGAGGGCAAGTTCCAGGTGTGGCGGTTTGCTGCTGCTTGATTTTGCTCATGCAAAAGGGCCCGGCTTCTGGTCGCCGGGCCCTTTGCTTATTGCTCGTGCTTGATCAGATGCGCAGGCCCGTCGCGGCGTTGAACGCGTGGTGCGTGTTCACGTGCGGGCGGACGTACACGATCTCGGTCAGGCGCGGCGTGCGGCGCGGGTCGGCACGGACCACGAACCGCTCGTCCTGGCCCTCGAGGGCGACGGTGCCGTGCACGTACGCGTCCGAGCCGAGCTCCTCGACCAGGTCGACGGTGATCGGGATGCCACCGTCGTTCGGGCCGACCAGGTCCGTGTCCTCGGGCCGGAACCCGACGGTCACCCGGTTGCCGCCGCCATCGGCCTGCGCCGCGGCGAGCTGCTCCCGGGTCAGCGGCAGCGTGACGTCGCCGAAGCGGCCACCCTGGTCGCTCAGCGGAACGGTCTTGATGTTCATGGCCGGGGAGCCCATGAAGCCGGCGACGAAGACGTTGGCCGGACGGTCGTACAGCGCGCGGGGGCTGTCCACCTGCTGCAGCACACCGTCGAGCAGCACGGCGACCCGGTGACCCATGGTCATGGCCTCGACCTGGTCGTGCGTGACGTACACCGTGGTGATGCCGAGCTTCGCCTGCAGCGTCGCGATCTGCGAACGCGTCTGCACACGCAGCTTCGCGTCGAGGTTCGACAGCGGCTCATCCATGAGGAAGACCTGGGGCTCACGCACGATGGCGCGACCCATGGCGACACGCTGCCGCTGACCACCGGAGAGCGCCTTCGGCTTCCGGCCGAGGTAGTCCTCCAGCTGCAGCATCGCCGCGGCTTCCTTCACGCGCCGGTCGATCTCGTGCTTCGGCGTCTTGCGGAGCTTGAGCGCGAACGCCATGTTCTCGTACACCGTCATGTGCGGGTACAGCGCGTAGTTCTGGAACACCATCGCGATGTCACGAGCCTTCGGGGGCAGGTGCGTGACGTTGCGGTCGTTGATCAGGATGTCGCCGGCGTCGACATCTTCCAGGCCGGCGAGCATGCGCAGCGAGGTCGACTTGCCACAACCGGACGGCCCGACGAGCACGAGGAACTCGCCGTCACCGATCTCGAGGTTCAGCTGGTCCACCGCGGGGCGCGGGGTGCCCGGGTAGATCCGGGAGGCTTTGGAGTACGTCACCGTAGCCATGACAGGGTGCCACCTTCCACCGGCAGGAACGTGCCGGACGATCCGAGTAGAAGCTCTGAGCAGCGGCGGTGCCGCCCGGAGTTGGGGTAACAGTAGGCGGGGATGGCCCCTCTGCCAAGGTCAGTACGCGTTTTTGGTCAGATTCGTCCCGACTTGGCCTGCAGGTATGTCGGAGGCGCGCCCTACGGCCGGCCCGGTAGGATCGTCCTGTTGGCCGACGTGGCGCAATTGGTAGCGCACCCGACTTGTAATCGGAAGGTTGCGGGTTCAAGTCCCGCCGTCGGCTCTCCCGATCAAGCCCGTAAGCTCGGATTTTGTGCAGATCCCCGATTTTGGAGGGCCCGTCGGTGGGGCGCTCGTGCTCGTTCTGTGCTCGGACGAGTCCGTCGTGATATGAACCAGCTTCTGTCCGAGCCCAGGCGTCGCACATCCACCGCGCAGCACTTTCGATTTCCCGGTCAGTTAGTCGGGAAGCCGGAGGTTGAGATCCATGTGCGTAACGGTCGTTAGGACTGGTACCTCACCGTGAGCCGGGTAGTGGACGCAAGTGACCTGACTGAATAAGGTCAGTCATCCTTCTGGCGATTCCGCTCGCTACGGAGATATCGCGGGTTAGAAGCCCGGCCTCAAGGTGGCGCTCTAGAGCCGCGGCCGAGAGGTTGGCGCTCGTAACAAGCGAGATCTGCCCGTCGATAACCAAGACCTTTGAATGCTGGTAGCCGGCACCGGACTGGTGTTCATAGTGGTAGCCGTAGACCTTCGCGCGGGGGACGGCTGATGCGATCGCGTAGGCGCAGTCGCGCTGTTTGACGACGTCGGCGACGACCATGATCGTGACCTTGCGGTTCGCCGCCCGGCGGAGGGCCTGGACGAACGGCGCGGTGCCGGAGCCCGAGTAGGTGGAGGCGAGTACCGACTCCTCAGCCTCGTCGATGAGGCGTTCGATGGCATCCGTGGTACGGACCGAGTCCCCGGGAAGCTGCGGTCCGCTCCAGATGATCGTGGGTGGCTCCGGTTGCCTCTCCAAAATCCTGGCCGCAACACGAAGTGCCGCGGCCAGGGCGTGGGCCGCGCCGAACTCAGGGACGAGCTCGCTGAGCAGCCGGTGGGCCAACGCCTCGCGGGTCGCCGCGACCTCACGAGCCGCTCGACGCACTCGGCCAGTGGCCTCAAGACTGGCAGCCACGCGGCGGAGCTCGGTCGGCGTGAGAAGTTCGACGAGAGGCTCAAGCGCAGCCAGACCCGTCGTCATTCCAGATCCACGGCGTCCAGGAGGCCACTGACTTCCTGGTTAATGTTTAACCTTCGGAGGAAGCGCCGGTCCAGGAAGCGATTGGCATTCTCGCATGAGGTCTCGGAGTTGAACGTGCAAAAGTGGCATGCTGCACCGTGTAGGAAATCCTCGCCATTGGCGGGTGCGCGATGGGCACAGACTGGATCTGACGAGCAACGGGATGCCTTGTGTAGTGCACGCTGGGTCAGTCGCCACAGCCGGTCTGGCGACGAGAGTTCGACCAGCCCGCCGAGTGTTCCTTCACTGTCCGGTGAGGTCGTGGAGATGAGCAACCCTGCGGCGGGTTCGTGGTCCTCGTTCCCGCGCCAAGCGTAGATGCGCTCCGTCAACGACGCCGAGCCGTAGCCGGAGTCCATGGCCATCTGACGGATGATCAGATGTGCGAGCGTGTGGACGGCCCAAAACCGCGGCGGCTCCAGGCGGGCGTCCGGATCGATCTCCGCGGCAGATGCGCTCGTGCGCCGTCGTACGTTGAGGCGGTGAGCCTCTCTATGGGCCTCCCACAGACCAGAGGCGAGAATCTGCTCCTCCCACGGTCCGACGACCTCCTCCCGCAGGCGGACGAAGATGCCCTCGCCATGATCCTCCGTCGCTGGCACCCAGCGAGGGCGCTTGCGTGAGATGGGAGCGAGCCTAGCGACGTCGTCGATGCGGTCGAACGAATCCACACGCGTGAAGCCGACAAATGCATTGACCTTCTTAAGGCGGTCGACGGCCGCGACGGTCTTGAGGACGTCCGTGAGCGACGCCGGGATGTCCACCTCGCGGATCCGGAAGTCGCTCTGCCGAGCGTGTTTGGCGAAGTCGTTCGGTCGTACCAAGGTTCGCCACTCGGGTGCTCGGAGCTCGATCGGCGTGTAGGGCGTCGTGCGGCCGGTGTCCGGAATCCCCCCCGACGCTAGAAGGTCCAGGGCTTCGGACACGACGTCATCCGGCACATCAGCGAGGTCCAACCCTGCCGACGCCTGCGCGAAGAGTTTGAAACCGGGGATCATCCCTGGCTGTGAGAAGATAGCGCGCTGCTCGGGGGGGATGCCCTGCAACCGTGCGGCCACATCGTTGACAGTGAGATCAGCACTCTCCGGAACGACGAGCAAGCTCACCGTGGCGGGAAACCACTGGTTGGCAGCGCCCAGCAGCATGAACTTGGTCTCGGCGTTGCAGTCCTCGAAGGTGCCGAGGTGGGGGTGGCGTCCCCGGCACTGGGGCATGCGTTGCACACCCGCTGTACCGGTTAGCTCCCGCATGGAACGACGCTCGCCACACGTCACGCAATGGATGTGTACCTCCGGGCCGAGGTTGCTACGCCACTCAAGCATGCGGAGCAGAGTGCGCGGGTTCATCACCCCAGGGGTCTTGTCGCACGTCCATCCGCCGCCGTGAGCCTGATGCACCCATCCCCAGTAGGGGAACTCGTCGAGGTGACCATCGAGGCAGGCGACGAGATAGCGGGCTGGGACCGCGACGTTGTCCCGCGGCTTGCTCGTTCCCCTGCGGCCCTTGCAACCCTTGTGCAGGAAGCGCGCCTTGTCCGGCCTACGTCGGATGGTGTTGATGAACGTGAACGAGCCGCCCTCACCGTCGAAGGGCGCCAGCAGGTCGCAACCCGTACAGCGCAGCCAGCGGGGGAACACGGCTGCAGGCACCCCGATCGTCGAGTAGCCGTCCGGGCCCGTCTCCTCGCGGGGCGGGCGACGCAGTTCGATCACCTGGCGACCGATCTGCGCCTTGACCGCCTCGACGAGGCGCGGCTCGGACACCTGGAAGACCTTGCCGAGCTTCTTATACGCAAGGTCCCATGTCTCAAGGCCCTGCGGCATGACAGCGACGTGCGGCAGGTCAACTGTGGCCCCGATGCCGCCGGTGTAGAGCAGAGCGGTGGGGCGGACGGACCCGATGCGGCTGTGGTTCTTCGGCTTGATCTCATCGAGGTGAGCGAAGGGATCGAGTACCTCTGCCGCGGCGACGAACGACCCTGCGTCTTGCGCGCCGTCGGGTGCTGAGATGGGATCGGTCATGCCTTAGCCTCCACCGGGAACACCCAGCCTGGCGCGTCGTGAGGCTCGGCGTCGGTCACTTTGTCCTGGACGGATCGCACGACGAGGTTGATCTCGGGCTGGACCTCTCGCATGGAGTTCGCGACGCGGAGGTAGACGTCATCGTCGAACACGGCACCATCCTCCGGGCTTATGAGAAGCGAGGGCTTGCCGCGCTTGTCATAAACGATGTCGGGCGTCGACTTGACCTTCTTGTACCAGGTGTCGAGCCGTCGCTGAAGCTTTGCTCGAACTTCATCGATCCCATCATCCGCCTCCGCAGCGGCTGCGCGCTCCGCGATGACGTCGATGAGGTGCTCAACGGTCGAGTAGCGCGTGGCGACCGAGCCTGCGCCGGCCTGAGGCGAGAGCGAGGGCGACCGTGTGGCGTCGAGGACGCGCGCGATCGACACGAGCACCCCGGTGAGTCCGCGTTCGAGAGAGGAGTCTGAGTAAGGGGTTACCGACAGCGACTCGACGTGAGCATAGAAGGTGCGGTGATAATGCTCGAACTGTTCGTAGTGCGCCATGTCCCTGGGACGCGCGCGGTTAGCGAGCGTGACTACCAGCCCTGCTCGCGATGCGACGCGGCCCACCCGCGAGGAAGCCTGGATGTACTCAGCGGTGTTCTTTGGTTGACCGACGACGAGCATGAGACCGAGTCGCCCGACGTCGACGCCCACCTGGAGCATCGACGTCGCGAGCACCACGTCGTATGGCCGCTCCCCAGCTCGGCCCGACGGTTTGCCGCCAGCGCGCCGCAGCGCGGCCTGCTCCTGATGCGCAGCCGTGGAGTCGAAGGCCGGGTCGAACGCGACGGCGAGCCTGTTGAGCGTCGCCGTGATGTCCGTCGACGAGATCCGCGACGTGAGTTCACCGATCTCAAGGCCGAAGCGGCCACGTGGGGGGTATCCGCTCTGCTTATCGGGGTTCGTGATTCGAGTCGTGACGTCGTCATCGAGGTAGCGGCGCATACCCGCGAGTTCTCGGGTGGCCGAGAAGTACCCGACGAGGGTCATGTAGGGGTCCGCGGCCTCGCCGTGCTGGTCGAGCAGGCGCTGACCCGCGAGCAGTAGGATCTCGCTCACGCGGATCTCGGTGAGGGTGAGCCGAGCCCCATGCGCGCAGACGCCGAGATAGCGCCGACCGGGATTCCCCGGCGAGACGGGCACCTCTGTGGAGAAGTACGTGTAGCGGATGTCAAGGACCTGCGGAGGGAAGATCTCGACGCCACGCCCGTAGAGCCGCCGGACCTGGACCGCGGCATTTCGGCTCGTCGCGGTCGAGGCGACGACGAGCGGTCGCACGGGGACGGCAGTCGATGCATCCGCACCGAGCCGCCAACTGCAGAGAGTATCCACTGCGACCTCGAACAACCCTACAGCCGTCCCGAGTGCCCCGGTGATCAGGTGGAGCTCGTCTTGGATGATCAGGTCCGGAGGGCGGAGTCGGCCGACCGGTGCGACGACCGCCTTGGGCGCGCCGCCCTTGGCGTTGTGCGACGAGCCGTTGCACACGTCGTCAGGCGTGTCGGGATGGATATACCCGTGCCTCGGGCACCGCCGCACAACGTGGCCGAAAAGGCTCGCGGTTTGGCCTTCGCGTGCGATACGGGCGAACTTGTCGACCGTGGCGAGTAGGAAGGTCGGCGGGTGGCGATAGATCTCCTCATCGGTGGTGAGGAGGGGGAGACCATCCTCGACCTGACCGCCCTCGGCGAATGGACACTCGGTGCCTAGCTTCGCGCCGCAGTAGACGAGCACTCGGCGGCGGACCGGGTCGTGACGGATGTGCTGTTTCGAGCTGATACTCGTCCCGCACCACGGACAGCGCTGCAGTTGCAAGACGGTGACGCCGTAGGCCTTGCCCTCGGTGCTCTTCGCCTCGTCGACCTGAGCCTTCGCCTCTGCGACGCTCTTGGGGCTGACGCTCGTGCCCACCCAAAGGCCGATGCGAAAGGGCTCGTCGCCCCATGTCGCGGTGTCCTTAAGGCGCTCAATCTCGGTGGCGCACATCAGAGCCGTCGCGCGCTGGAACTGCTGGGTCGTAAGCAGTCGAAGCGTATAGCGCATGAGAACCGCGACACCGTCACGACCGTCGAGCGCGCCGTCGGGTGAGGAGACGGTGCCCTGGAGCCGGCGGATCGCGAAGGTGAACGCGGCAAGACCGAGGTACGCCTCGGTCTTGCCGCCGCCCGTCGGGAAGAACAGAAGTTCCGCCTGGGCCGCTTCTCCGCTGCGCAAAGCCGATTCCGGTCGACTGAGCCCGCTCAGCTGCATGAGGATGAACCCCAGCTGGAAAGGGCGCCACGACGCAGCTTTCTCGCCCTCGCTAAGCACCTTCGTGAGGGCTTCCGCAATCGAGAGCGCGCCCCCTTCTGAGCGTGCCTGTGCGACCTGGCTGTGGATGCGCTGCTCGGCCATGACCCGGTTCATGAACTGGAAAGCCCGGAACACGTCAGGTTCCTTGAGCAGCTCAAGGCCAGCTTCCAGACGCTTGCCGACAGCGTCAGCATCCTCGATCGCCTCGTCCGCGACGGCCTGGAGGTGGGACGGCAGTTGTTCCGCCTCGGTCTGGCACTCGGTGAGCCAGTTGCGGTAGCCGTCGATCAAGGGCCTCAGACCATCGATCACCTCGTGGAGAGATGCATCGCCAAGCCTGCACATCGACACGATGGTGCCGGGAATGGGCGGGGCGGTGGTCTGCGGGACCTCGGTCTCTGGCAGCCATGTGGTGCGGATGCGGTTCGCCCGGCGCGAGTCCATCACGAGGTCACGCACCCAGAGTCCCCCGGTCTTCGCAGGATTGGCGCAGGACCAAGTGGCCGAGCACGTGCGACCGACCGCGAACTCAAGTCGGTCCCGGTAAAGAAGCTCAAGCCGCTTCTCCTCGGCGTCGAGCCCTTGCGCGAAACCGTCGAGGGGGTCGTGGATCGGGAGAAACACATCGCTCTCGTCGTCGGCGGTCACCTCCAAATCTGCCTGGAAGAGCCATTCGCGTGGCGGAAGGTTGCCATCTGTGATCTTGCGGTTCTGGAGGGCAACCTCGACCACGAGAGAGCCGTCGGCCTCGTCGGGAAGGACCTCCACACTTATGGAGACGAGGACCTCACCGTCCTTCTCAAGCACCGTCTCATCGAGGTATGCCCTTGACTTAAGTCGAGAACGATCGACACGAATGAAGTACTCATGCTGCGTTCGGTCGTAGAGCGTGCGGATGCGGCCGTTGTCGTCCGCCTCCCGGCGCGGCGTGTACGTGCCCCACCTGGCTGTGAGGATAAGGCCCGGACCATCGGCACCAATGCGGAAGCGCAGCCCCATCGACGACGGAGCGATGAGCTGGGACGCCGGACCTCGGTCTTCCGCCTCAGCCGACTCTTCGCTGTCCATGACCTCGCCGTCCTCCACCTCCGGTACACCAGCGGAGCCGTTCTCGGAGACGACCATGAGCGGGTCCTCAACGGCGCGAAGGTCTGCGACGCTCTCGGGCTCCGCGATGGCGAATGGCGGCAAGGGCCTGACCTCGCCGCCCCCGGAAACCTTGACGGGCGCGAGGGCACCGGCGAGGTACCGGCCGCGCGGATTGCCGACGATCGTCTCCGCCGGCCCTCCCCAGGGGCCGACGAGGTCAGCTGCGAGCAGGCGGTGTAACTCGTTGCGGACCTCCGTGGAGCTGGTTGTCACTCGTCCTCGCCTTCGTCGTCATTCTCGCCGGCCGTACTGGCATCTCCCTGGATGGTGGCGCGGCGGTCGTTTTCCAACGCTAGCCGCCGCAGTACCTCCCGCCGCCACTCTTGATCTGGAAGGAGCTGCCGGATCCCAGCGATCGCCTCGAATGTGTAATCATTCCCGCGAAGGTCTCCCCAGCCAGCAAGCTGTAAAAATCGATTGTCGATCTCATGGTGGATCTTACGCAGTTCTAGTATTTCGCTCAGCCTGTTATCGGGCTCGGCCACCCAGTTGTAAAGTTCACGCAAGCCAACGTGACGATTCTTCATGCAGGCGCGCTGCATATGGTGCAGTCGAATGCCAAGTTCGTCCAGCTCATTGTCCTGCTCCGGGAGCGGGAAGGAGCTGAAGTGTGACGGCAGATACTTGAACACCCGGGCGCGCGCATACCCGTCTCCGATCGCCCAGATCCGATGCAGTGATGACGAAAGACAGGCAAAGGTAGAGAAAGAATCATCCGCCACCACCGTAACCTTAGTGTCGATCACCACACGCTTGACCTGATCGACCAAGGCGGGCTGGAGATTCTTCCCATCCTGGGAGAAGCATAAAACATGACTTAAGGATGTGATCTGTTCGTACATGGCCTTCGCTTGTGCCTTGTATCGCCACCACTGCTCCCGCAGTGAGCGACTAGACTTCTTGGCGCGATCAGGCTTCACCAGCTTTTCTAGGCGCTCCAGAGGCTCAATGTAATCCGACGCCTCCTCAAGGCTCATATCGCCGAAGTTTATGATTTTACTTACGGGTTTCGGCGGTATGGCAGATTGAATCGCATCAGCCGTCAAGTAGTCCCAAATAACTTCTGCGTTGCGCGAGCCTGCCTCGACAAGAGCCGCAGCCTCGTCTAACGACAGACGGAATCCCGTTCCATTGGGGTAGCTGCCAACGAATGCTGCGTTGCGATTGAGGATCCTTCGCTGGCTAAATGAGTCATCTGCAACCTTGAGGTCCGCACCGATAGTCGGGACTATATCTCCGTTATGGACACGCATCTGAATCCCCGACCGATCGCTCGTCCACAGGAGCACGTATCGTAGTTCCGCGCTTGAGGTAGGCCAGTCGGAGGGCCCTTCAACGCGGACCACTTCCCGACTCCCCAGTTCCACCGGTTTCAGTGCGACCCGGCGGTTTTCAAAACTCGCGATCGAATCTTTCAGCAGCAGTCCATGCACTGAGCCTTCGGTTCGGCTAATCTGACCCGCTCGACGGAGGAAGTAGGACATCAAGTCGGCGAGGCCAATATTACCTGCCGCGACCTGTTTAGCGAGCCATTCTCTGACATTAGAGCCAAAAAGCCCGCTCAAAAACCTGCTTCCCAAATACGGGGGGTTGCCGACAACTGCATCGAAACCGCCGTGCTCGATCATCACGTCCGGCACTTCGATCACCCAGTGTATGGGCTTCCATTGCTTCCAGTCAGTTTCGACCGTTGGCGTGAGCCCGCGGTTTCGAATCTCGTCGAGCACCGTACGATCGCCCTCACCGTCGTAGGCAAAGGCGTTCATTAGGGCATAGGACAATCTCTCGTAGGCATCGTCGAGCGCCTTCCCTGGCTTCCCCCCCAAAGGCAGCCCTGCAGCGAGGACGCCGTCGGCCACATCGCGTAGCACGGCGTTGTTGTTGTCGAGCTGCCTCATGAGTGCCCGCTTCGCTCGGGTGGACCGCATCGTGTCCGCCTCCGACACGGTCGAGGCGAGCTGGTGCCGGATTTCCATCGCTCGCTGCAGCAGAAGATCGACGTCGACCGTGAACCCCGGGTTGCTGACGCGCTCCGGTGTGGGGTCGATGTGCAGACCGCGGAGCTGACGCACCTGGGTGAGCCCGAGCAGCGAGTTGCCGCAGAGAATCTTGTCGTCAACGAAGGAGAAGGGTCGCGCAGAGTCGAGTGACACGAGCCAGAGGGAAAGCTTGCACATCTCAACGGCCATGGGATTGATGTCGGCGCCGTAGAGACAGTGGGCGACGACCTCCCGCCTGGCTTCGGTCTCACGCCGGCGTCGCTGCTCCGCAGTGACGTCCTCCCGAGTGATGCCTTCACGGTCCCACGCCTCAAGCAATTTGCGGCCTAGGTAGCGCGCGGCTGCCACGAGAAACGCCCCGGAGCCGACCGCGATGTCAGCGATCTTGAGATCGAGAATCTCTGAGGAGGAAATAGGGACCCAGTGGCTCGTCTCGGCTGTCTGATGCGGCCCCGGCGAGTAGACCAGTGGCTCAAGCGTGTGATGCACGACCCTCTCGGCCAGAGACCGAGGTGTGTAGTGAGTGCCTGAGGTGGCCCGTGACCGTGTCTCGACGACCACCAGCCCGCCGGCGGGGATGACGTAGGGCAGTCCGCGCAGATCCCGGCGGATGAGTGCGATGTAACCGATCAGTTCCTCGACCAGCGCCCTTCCCCGCACAACGGGGCGCAGCAGGCGGCGCGCGTCGTCCTGTGCCTCGGCTGTACCGCTCACGTCGTACGCCTTGGCGATTTGCAGAGCGGTGCGAGGCTTCGCGCCCGGCTGTTCCCTCTTCAGCCAATCCAGGAGCAGCTTGGCGAATGCCTTCCCGTCGTCGCCTGCCTGGTCGGCGAGATCGTGCAGCACCATGAGCGGGATCACCGGCTCGGAGCCCTGCTCCGGCCCCTGAAGGCCGACGACAATCTCTTCACCTTCGGTGAAGCGCGCAGAGTACCCCAGCAACCCCTCGTAGACGTAGCCGATCTGTTCGACGTCGAGTTCGCGGAAGGAGACCGTCCGATCCTCGCCGTCCACCTGTGCGTGTTGGACGGCCCGGAGGACATGCGACATGACACGGTCGTCGACGAGCACGCACAGTCGACCCGTCGAGGGGTCGGTTGCCATGAGCCAATCGAACCGTTGCGGGTCGAACAGCGACCCGCCGTAAGCGGGCATGCGAAGGTCCTCGAAGGTCGCTCCCTCAAACAGAGCGCGACTCGTGGCGAGCAGGCGGTGCCAGCTGTCGTACGACCCCTCAAGCAGTTCCTCGCCCTCCACACCAACGGCGTGGCGACGACGTTCATCAAGGCGTTCACCCACTGCAGAGATGGCGTAGGCCTGGTGGAACAGGTCGCCATCCGGCAATAGCTCGTTGGCCTCTGCGAAGAGCAGGAAGACCACGCGCATCATCACCGTGACGGCTGCCTCGTAGACCTGGTGTCCGTCGGCTGGCAATGGGCTACTCGTGCCGGCTGCGAGGGTCCGTACGTGGGAATCCGAAAATGACTGGACAAGAAGCTCGACCGCGGACCGGACCTGATTGCCGAGTGCGTCGGTGATCTCCTCGGCACTCGCCACCGAGGCGCTCAAGAGAGCCGGTAGACGCCGCTCGGCCGCCCCGCCGGCCAGAGAGGCTAGCCGACTGAGTGCCCAAAAGGCATCACGCAGGTCCGGCTCCTCGCGGAACAGGGCACCGTCGAACGTCCCCGAACCGCTGCTTCCCTGCTCGCTCGCCCAGACCAGCGACCACCAGCGTCCGTCAGTCACCAACGCGACCGGCACCTTCGCGGTCGCGTATTCATTCGCGGTCCGCAGGAGCGCTGCTCCGCGATCGATTGCACTCGCAGTCCATCCGTCGGTGCCTGGTGCTGCCAGGTCGTCGGTGGGTTCTACGACCAGCAGCAGCGCCTCAGGACGCTCTGCGGTCACAAGAGCGCCAGTCGCCTCGACCGCGACCTGGCCGTCGAGCGACACCGCCCTGATCCCAGAGCTGCCAGGGCGGTAGTAGTGACCCCACTCAAGTACATCGGTGACCACCGTGCGCACCCAGGTATCGCGCTCGCGGAGGTAGCGTCCTCGTGCATCCTCTGAGCGGTCGGACTGCACCCAACTCGTCCAGGCACGCTCCCATGAGGTGAAGCCGTCGCGGAAGACGGAACGTACTTCGTCTACCGTGGCGTCCGGTCGTGGGAGGACCCCCCCAAATTGCGCCTTCAGGGCCGGGCGCGACAGGAAAGGCCCGTCGGTGACTACCAGCTCAAGCCAGGCGAACAGATCGCCAGCACGTTTACGCTGCCTCGGTCGCGGGCGCACTAGAAGGTCTCCTCGGCGTCAGCAGGGGTGAGGGCGAAGATCAATGCGCCCGCAAACGGGTACGGGGTTGGTGATTCGTAGCGTGCACAGACAGCATGGCGTTCGCGACCGAGCTCCTCGTCCAGAACGTCCAGGCGACGGCGGACCTCCGCGATGTCCCGCCGACGCTGACGGGTTGATCCCTCCAGCTCGAACAGCGCCGACTCCGCCTCGCGCGCAGCTTCCTCCATGCGAGCGATAGATCGGTCGAGCGTGGCACGGAACCGACGGAACGTGCCCTCCACCCTGGCCAGGTCTGCGTCACGGCGTATTGCCAGGTCGTTTGTGAGATCCCGCAGGCGGCGGTCGGCTCGATCGGCCACCGCGCGTTCGACGCGTGCACGCAGCCCATCGCTCGACGTGATGTCTGAGTTCCACCGTGCGACGAGAGCCGCAAGTGCGGCCGGAGGGGCCGCCTGTAGGTGCTCACCGTCGAGTGTCGCGGCCAGCAGTTCCTCAGCGAGCTCCTCTCCCAGGGCTTGGCGGCGCTGTAGGCGGGTGCCAGCGAGGAAGACCTCCTCATGCAGACGAATACCGCTTCCACCGACGAGCACCAGCCGAGCGACGGCTGCGGCGAACGAATCCTTGAGACTGGGGACGACGACGGCCGTCACTCGGTTGATCGACGGGTCCGGATCCCACAGTTCCTGCCGCAGCGATCGCGTCGCCAGGCGGACTAGCGGGTGACCGAGGTGGGCGTGAACCAAGTCGGAACGATCGACGGCCGCACCTTCGTCGAACGTGATACGCCGGCGCTCGTGTGTGAGCCGGTCTTCAAGATCCTCCGTGGCGCGCAACCAAGTCGCGCCCAGACTGGCGGGGACGGTGAACACCCCGGCATCAGTGCGATCGTCTCCAGTCTCTACCAGGGCCGGCTGGCCGGCCAGCGCCAGTGCAGTGTCGACCACGCGGCGAACATTGGCAGCGTGCAGGTGCAGCCGGTCACGAACGGTCGCGAGATCGTCAGCGATCTGGGTCAGCTCACCCGCCAGCTCCCGTTCGCCCTGCAGCATCTCTGTAACCGCGCGGGCGGACGCGTCACGGCTGGGTCGTGCAACGCGCGTCTTCCGTCCGAGCAGTTCGTTCTCCACGTCGGGCGCGAGGATCTCGTTGGCAGAACCTAGGTCGGCGCGTACCCGCTGCATCTTGTCCACGAGTCGGCGCAGCAGGTCCACGTCCCGGTCAAAGGCAGACGTCCTTCTCGCGGGCACGAAGTGCCAGGCGATAGGCGTCTTCTCCTGACCATATCGGTCGATGCGACCGATCCGCTGTTCAAGACGGTTGGGGTTGAACGGGACGTCGAAGTTCACGAGACGGTGGCAGTACCGCTGCAGGTCGATGCCCTCACCGGCCGCGTCTGTGGCGAGCAGGAGGCGCACCGGATGCTCAGCGGGGTCGGCGTTGAACCGGAGCCGGATGTCCTCACGCTCATCCGTCGGTGTCTGGCCATGGATCACGGAGAGACGGTCCGATCCGTACCCTGCTGTCGTTAGTACGCCCCGGATCCACTCAAGGGTGTCGACGTATTCCGTGAAGATGACGACGCGCTCGTTCGACCACGTCCCGCCGGGCCGAATGATCGCGTTGAGGAATCGCAGGAGCGCCTGCAGGCGCGAGTCGGGACGCGCTTCATGACCACGAGCCCACCCGATCAGCTGCTCCAGATCTTCTACATCCTGCACAGGGAGGTCGTCGAGCAGCCGTCGTGTGTCGACTAGGGTGTCCAGCTCGGGCTGCTCGACACGGCCTTCCTCCTCGTCGGTCGCGTTCTCACCCAGCACGTCGTCATAGTCTGGGAGTTCTGGCTCTCGACCGTCGCGACGGGCCTGAAGATAGGCGCTAGCCGTGCGAGCGAATGCCCAAGGCGAGGAGAGAAACCGCTTCTTGAGGAGAAGCGTCGCGATGTCCGCGGCACGGCCGTCTCCGTTCCTCGCGGCGCGCTGTCGGGAGAGGAGGCCGATCAGCCTGTCGTATGCCTCCTGCTCGTCAGGTGTCGACTCCACCAAGAGCGGCTTGACCTCACGTTTACGAAACCGCGCGTCATCCAAGGTCGACTTGAGTCGTCGGACGGTGACCTCGGCCAGTGCCGCGCGATCGATCTCCGCGCCGCGGGCGAAGCGATGGTCGTCGACCATCTCCAGCAGTGCGGTGAACGACTCCACATACCCGTTGTGCGGTGTCGCGGACAGGAACAAGCGGTGCTCGCAGCGACGAGCCAACTCCCGCACCGCGAGCGTACGCTGAGAATCAACGGCGTAGGTCCTGCGCCCGCCCTCGGGCTGCGGCGCAGATGGAGCGACGTGATGAGCTTCATCGACAACGAGCACGTCGAAGGCGGTAGCCTCACGGCCGGGACCGCGAGCGACGTCGAACGCAGCTTGCATCAGGCGCTGTGCCCGTGCCGTCGGAAGCCAGGACATCGAGACGATCACCCGGGGGAAGAGCACGAAGGGGTTCGCGTGCACGCCGTACCGCCGTCGAACGTCCCGCATCGCCTCCGAGCTGACGATTTCAAACGATAGGCCGAACTTCTCCGCCATCTCGTCCCGCCACTTAAGGACCAGGCCGGCGGGGCAGACGACGATCACGGATCGCGCCCGGTGCCGGAGGAGCAGTTCCTGGATGACTAGCCCCGCCTCGATCGTCTTGCCGAGGCCGACGTCGTCTGCCAGCAAGAGGTTGGTCCGCGGCGCCGAGAGCGCCCGGCGCAGCGGCTCGAGCTGGTATGGCTCCACCGTGGCACCGCTACGAAAGGGTGCCTGGTAGGCCGACGGGTCAGCCGAGGTCACCGCACCCCAGCGGAGCGCATCGACGAACGCTGCGAGCGTCGACGGATCGTCGATCCGTCCGGTGTCCAGAGTGCGTGGCAGGCCCCGTTCCGGCACCCGATTCGTGCCCGGCTCGATCTCCCACACCACGCGCAGTTCGTCGCCGTGTCGGTCCTCACCCATCGCCTGGAGTGTGACGGCGTGCTGGATCTCGGAGGTGCCGTCGTCGGCGGATGACCTCGGGAGCCCCTGCACCGTGACATCCGTGACGACCCAGCGTGCGCCCCTCACGTCGACGAGCTGGCCCACCTCAGGTAGTGCAGTTGCCACGGTGCGGTGCCCTCCTTCAGTCGTGTGCTCGTGGCGACGATAGACCTGCACTGGCCTCGATGAGCACCCTCCTCACCGGCAGCGACCCGTCTTGCTCCCATGAGAGCCTACCGAGGACATGGCGGATCACCCGATCGGTGGAACGATGGATACTATGTCAGCGACGGGGGCGTGCAGCAGAAGAGCCGGGCTTCGACGCTGGTCCGCATCCCGGGTCGTCCAGTACGGAGGTGTCGCAGCGGATGAGTCGGCTCCGGCGACGCGACAATGGGCCGGAACTCGCCGTACGTCGACTCCTCCACGCCTGCGGCTTGCGCTACCGAGTTGCGTGGGCCCGTCCCAGGCCAGCGGCGGAGGACGAGCGACATCGCCTTCACCCGCACACGTCTCGCGATATACATCGACGGTTGCTTCTGACATGGTTGTCTGGAGCATCGCACGTCCGCCGAAGCGAACGCCGACTGGTGGTCTCGTAAGATCGAGATAAATAAGAGCGACCGTCAATAGGGATCATTTGAGGCGGCGGGTGGTGGGTCGGGTGTCCCAGCGGTAGCGGTTCGGACTTCGCGGATCAGTGTACGGACGGTGACGAACGTGGCGGCGAGGTAGAGGCGGAGCTTGCCGTAGCCGTTCATCCAGGCGCGGGTGCGTTCACGGACCCACCGTTTGCCGACCTGGATTGGTGTGGGGACGCCCTTGCGGGCGATCTTGCCGTGCAGGCCGAGCCCGTCGAGCAGGGCGCGGGTCACGCCGGAGTCGTAGCCTGAGTCGAGGTGCACGGTCACGTCTTCAGGCCAGTGTGGGCCGGCCTGAGTGGTGGCCGCTGCCAAGGTCGGGCCCAGCAGTGGTGAGTCGTGGCGGTTGGCGCCCGCGGAGACGATCCTAAGGGAACACCGGCGCCGTCGATGGCGATGGAGCGTTTCAGGCCGCCTTTACATCTGTCCGTTGGGGACGGTCCGGCCTTGTCGCCTCCGCACGGGGCCTTGGTGATGCAGCCGTCCACCGGGACATCGGCCAGTTGCAGGCCGACGATGCGGTCGTAGGCGGCGAGGGCTACGGCGTGGACGGCCTCGGCGACGCCGGTGGCTGCCCAGCCCTTGAGCCGGCGCCGGATCGTGGAGTCCGAGCAGGCAGCGGTGGCGACACGTTCGCAGCCCGACCCGTGCGCACCAGCGCGGCAACGAGGTGTTCAAAGACCACCCGGTCGGGAGCCCGGCGGCGGTGGCAGCCGAGCGGGGTGGCCGGGGTCGAACTCGCTGCACTCGGGCAGCTGCACGGCGAACTCGACCCAGACGGGTTCCAACAGCGATGATGGGATTTGCGGGCACGGGCATCTTTGTCGATCACGGAGCGTAGAGAACCCATATGACCGTAAGGCGGCCCTCACGGAGCGGCGACCCGGCATTGAACGCGGCTGAACGGCGGCCACGCTGGGACGTAGTGCCGACGACGTCCAATCACCCACTCAGGGATGGCAGCTTGTACGCGTTTCGTTGCAGCCGATCACGCCCTCCGGCCATAGTATTCGATCGTATGATCGATTACGTGTGAGGGGTGGGTGTTGTTCGTCAAGGCCCGTGGCGGCGACTCGACCTTAGGCGTCAAGCGATGCCATGATGCCCCGATGCCCGACAGTACCGACCAGGCCATCCCTGATGCCCCAGCCGAGCCGGCCCCCACCGTCGCCGGCCTGTTCGCTGGGATCGGTGGCCTGGAGCTCGGACTGCATCGGGCCGGGTTCAATACGGCGGCTCTATGCGAGATCTGGGAGCCTGCGCGAGAGGTGCTGACGGCACATTTCCCTGGTATCCCGATCAGTGAGGACGTCAGGACACTGCCGCATCTTCCCGCCGTTGACGTCGTCACCGCGGGCTTTCCGTGTACCGATCTGTCCCAGGCCGGCCGCACCGCAGGCATCCACGGGGCTCAGTCTGGACTGGTCAACCAGTTGTTCCGACTTCTTGCCGACACCGAGCCCCGTTGGGTCGTGATCGAGAACATCAGGAACATGCTGGTGCTGGATCAGGGCCAGGCAATGACCTACCTGATCGGCCAGCTTGAGCAGCTCGGCTACCAATGGGCGTACCGGCTGGTCGACTCCCGATTCACAGGGGTTCCGCAGCGTCGGCAACGAGTGATCATGGTGGCATCCAAACAAGCTGATCCGCGCGGGGTACTCTTCGCCGACGACGCTAAGGAGCCAGCGGAAGACTGGTTTGCCGACGACGTGTTCGGGTTCTACTGGACCGAGGGGCTACGTGGACTCGGTTGGGCTCGCGATGCGCTGCCGACCTTGAAGGGTGGCTCGACGATCGGAATTCCGTCACCGCCTGCGCTCTGGGTTCGCGATGCGCCCATTGGACGTGCCATCGTCACGCCCGGCATCCGGGCCGGCGAACTGCTTCAGGGATTCCCGGAAGGCTGGACCCTGCCGGCGGCCGCGCACGGGCGGCGTAACGGTACCCGGTGGAAGCTCATCGGCAACGCGGTGACCGTTGGCGTCGCGGAGTGGCTGGGCGGGCGCTTGCTCGAACCCGGCACCTTCGACCTCAACCGGTCGATGGCTCTGCCCCCAGGGCACCCTCGGTGGCCGCTGGCCGCATGGGGCAAGCAAGGCGAGCGCTGGCAGGTTGAGATCTCTATGTGGCCGCTGCGGAGGCCATACCAGCACCTTCTCGACGTGGTAGATCTCGATGAGGCAACACCGTTGAGCCGCCGGGCCAGCGAAGGCTTCTTCAGCCGGATGGAGCAGAGCAGCCTGCGGTTCGATGACGGGTTCCGGATCGCGATGAAGGAACACGTGCGGGCGATGCAGGCGCAGCCGCCCGGCCTGTGATGGCCTCACAGCGACCTGCCGCAAGCACTCCGGACATTGCGGATCGCATGTCACGGCAGCGTCGCCGCGACACAGCACCCGAACTGGCGATCCGACGGGTGTTACACGCCCGTGGGATGCGGTACCGGGTCGACGCCGTACTGCCCGGGACCCGTCGCCGCGGTGACATCGTCTTCCCCCGGCGGCGTTTGGCGGTCTTCGTCGACGGCTGCTTCTGGCACCGGTGTCCGCAGCATGGCACCACACCGAAGCGGAACACCGAGTGGTGGACCGCGAAGCTGCAGGCGAACGTCAACCGGGACCGTGACACCGACGCCCGGCTCGCATCGCTCGGGTGGACTGTGCTGCGTGTCTGGGAACACGAGTCGCCCGTAGCTGCGGCGGACCGGGTCGCCGCAGCGGTCGTCGGCGGCCGCTCAACTCAACGCGCTGACAACCGGTAACAAACCGGCAGAATTCCCCATGCCATGGCGTCCGAGCCGATCGGAATACTGTCGAGCCTTGTGGATTGTGCCGCTCGCGGCTCGTGCTCTGGCAGTACCACAGCAGGTCGGACCTCCACAGCAAGGTCGCTGCCGTGGCGCTCATGATCGACCCGTTGCAGGAGAGTGCCGAACTGCGAACCCCCCAAAAGGGGTCAAATTTCAAAAATCGGCGACAGGCCGAAGACGACCGAGGCGCTGCGACTGCTGTGCCGCTCCGACTTCGCCGAGTACGGGGTGACTGGCCGAGCGCTGGACGGTTTGCGGGCTCGGTTCGCAGAGTGGCGCGTCAAGCTGATCGGCAACGACCAGTCGTAACGAGGGTGTCCACTGTGGATCGGAGCGGGCTCGACGCGTGCTCCGCCGTTTCTGGACACCACCCCGCCGTCTTGGACTTGGGCCGCCCGGCTGGACCGGAAAATGGACAAGCCCGTACTAAATAGCACGCGCAATACTCGTGAAACCGGGCATAACTCGCCTTGTAATCGGAAGGTTGCGGGTTCAGGTCCCGCCGTCGGCTCTCAATGGACCTGCTTGTTTGAGCAGCCGGATCAGGGTTTGGGGCGCGTGATGAGTCCGCGTTCCAGGGCCACGACGACCGCGTGGGTGCGGTCGCTGACGTCGAGTTTCGCGAAGATCCTGAGCATGTGGGTCTTGACGGTGGCCTCGGCGATCACCAGCCGCCTGCCGATGTCGGGGTTGGACAGGCCGTCGGCGGCCGCGGTGAGCACGTCGGCCTCGCGCGCGGTCAGCACCACCGGGGCGGGCTGGCGCATCCGAGCGATGAGCCGTTGCGCGACGCGGGGGGCGAGCACGGTCTCGCCGCGTGCGGCGGCGCGGATCGCGTCGACCAGCTGTTCGCGGGTGGTGTCCTTGAGCAGGTATCCGATGGCGCCGGCCTCGACTGCCCGTTCGATGTCGGCGTCGGTCTCGTAGGTGGTGAGGATCAGGACGCGGGTGCCGGTGCCGGCCGCGACGATGGCGGCGGTGGCCTGTACACCGTCGAGCACCGGCATCTGCAGGTCGATCAGCGCCACGTCGGGTCGTTCCCGCTCGACGAGCTCGACGGCCTCCCGCCCGTTCGCGGCCTCGGCGGCGATCTCGAGGCCCGGTTCGGCGGCGAGCAGTGCGACGACTCCCGCGCGCATGACCGGGTGGTCGTCGACCACCACGATGCGAAGTACCGGATCGGTCATGTCAGCCCCGTTCGTCGGTGGGAAGGGTGGCGAGCACCCGGGTGCCTTCGCCGGGTGCGCTGGTGACGACGAGTTCGCCGCCGAGCTCGGCCAGCCGCCGGCGCATGCCGTCGAGGCCGAAGCCGCGTGCCTCGGCCACGACGAACCCCTGGCCGTCGTCGGTGATCTCCAGCTCGACGGAGTCCGGGCGCCGGGTGAGCAGCACGCCGACCGTGGTGGCGGCGGCGTGCTTGCGAACGTTGGCCAGCGACTCCTGCGTGCAGCGGAGCAACGCGATCCGGATCGGCTGGTCGCACGTGACCTCGGGCAGGTCGGCGTCGACGGTCAGCCCGGTGTCCTGGGCGAACCGGTCCAGGGTGCGGCGCAGGGTCTGGGCGATCGAACCGGTGGCCAGGCCGCTCGCCGGGGCCGACCCGACGAGGATTCGGGCCTCGGTCAGGTTCTCCCGGGCGGTCTGCTCGATCGAGAGCAGCTGGTGGGCAGCACTCTCGGGGGCGGCACCCAGGTTCGCGCGGGCGGCCTCGGCCAGCACGATGATCGAGGCGAAGCCTTGCGCGAGGGTGTCGTGGATCTCGCGGGCCAGGCGTTCACGTTCCTCGATGGCACCCTGGCGCTGGTTGGCCTCGGCGAGCTCGCGCTGGGCGACGTCCAGGTCCGCGGACAGCCGTGCCGTGCGCGCCCGGTTGTCTTTGATCATGCGGTGGACCAGGAGCCCGACGCCCGCGCTCAACGTGTAGCCGAGCCCGGTGAACACGATGTTGCCCGCTGACGGGCCGTGCGCGGCGGTGCTGACGGCCACGGTGGCCGCCGCCCCGGCGCCGCTGGACGCGACCGCCCAGAGCGGCGTCCTCGCCAGGATCCAGAACTGCGGGAGGGTTGCGATGTACAGGGCCGCGCCACCGGTGAGGAGGTACCCCATCGTGCCGAGGCAGATGACCGCCAGGCCGAGATACGCGTGCGGGCGGAACGCGGCGTCGCCCGGAAACATCCGGACGACGCCGTAGCCGAGGCCGAACACCGTCATCACGACCAACGTCCAGTACTTCGTGCCGGCGGGTCGGTCCAGCACCGCGATGACCGGCGGGCACAGCCCGAACAGTACCCAGGTCACGGCGTACGCCCGCGGCAACGTCATCAGCCGGATCCGGCCGTCGAAGCGCGGTCGTTGATCCATTCGGTCACCCTACTGTCGCCACCGTCCGGGCCCGCTCGGCGGCGGCCGCGCCCGGCCGCGACGGCCACCAACTGCGTTCGCCGAGCAGCAGCATGATCGCCGGCAGCACCAGGATCCGGATGACGACCGCGTCGAGCAGGACCGCCGTGGCGAGCGCGAAGCCCATCTGCTTCATCTCGATGATGTGCAGGCCGACGAAGCTCGCGAAGACGGTCACCATCACGAAGGCGGCGCTGGTGACGACCCGGGCCGAGCCGGCGATGCCGTCGAGCACCGCCTGCCGGGTGCTGACGCCGCGCAGGGCCGCCTCCCGGATCCGGCTGATCACGAACACCTGGTAGTCCATCGACAGGCCGAACAGGATCACGAACAGGAACAGCGGCACTCGCGAGCCGATCGTCCCGGTGGAGGTGAAGTCGAGCACGCTCTCGGCCCAGGAGTGCTGGAACACCAGGACCAGCAGGCCGAGTGAGGCGCCCGCGGACAGCAGGTTGAGCGCCATGCCGACCAGGCCCAGCACGACGGACCGGAAGGCCCATGCCGTCATCGCGAAGGTCACCAGCAGCAGCGTCGCGATGATCAGCGGTAGCTTCCGCTCCTGGTGCTCGGGGTAGTCGGCATACCGGGCCACATCGCCGGTGACGGCCGTCTCGACGCCGCTGACCTTGCCGACGGTGGCCGGCACGTACTCCTCGCGCAGGGTCCGCAGGGAGGTCCGCGCCTCGGCCGTGCTCACGTAGTGCGGCACCGCCAGTTCCAGCATGCTGATCCTGCCGTCGGCGGATGTCCGCACCTGCGCTGTACCCGCGAGCCGTGGGTCGGCCGCCGCGCGGCTCGCCAGGTCTTTGAGCGCGTCGGCGACGTCGCCCACCCGGTCGGCGTCGGCTCTCACGACGACCTGGTGCATCGCCTTCAACTCGGGGAACGCCTGGTTCAACCGGTCGAACGTCTGCATCGCGGGGATGGCGCGGGGATGGGTTTCGCGCCCCATGTCGGTCAGCCTCAAGCCCAGCAGCGGTGCGGCGAGCGCCAGCAGAGCGGCCGAGGTGACGATCAGCACCGCGGCGGGGCGGCGGCTGGTGAGACCCAGGACGGCACCGGTGAGCCGGCCGTGCCCGGTCCTCTCCCGGTCGGCCCGCGCGACCCGGCCGGTGCGGGCGGTCCGGCGCTCGGCGCGCCGGCCGAGCATCACCAGCAGCGCCGGTAGCACCGTCATGGAGCTGACCACGGCGACCAGCGTGACGGCGATCGCGCCGGTGGCGATCGACGAGAAGATCACATCGTCGGCCAGGTACAGCGTCGCGCTGGAGATGACGACCGCGATGCCGGACAGCACCACCGTCCGCCCCGACGTGGCCGCCGCGAGATCCACGATGGCCCGGGCGCTGAGCCGGCCGCCGGCCCGGGCGCGTTCTTCCCGCTCCCGCTTGAGGTAGAAGAGCGTGTAGTCGACACCAACCGCCATGCCGATCAGCAAGATCACGTTCGTGCCCACCCCGGCGTCGGGGAAGGCATGCGAGGCGACCATGGACAGACCGACGGCCGCGATGATCGACGACAACGCCAGCACCAGTGGTACGACCGCGAGCGCCACCGAGCCGAAGACCAGCAGCAAGGTGATCAGCGTGACCGGCAGCGCGATCATCTCGGTGCGCGCGAGGTCCTTGCCGCGCAGTTCCTCGACGCCTTTGCTGATCGACGGGCTGCCAGTCTCCTCCACCCGCAGCGCCGGATGCGCGGCCTGCACCAGGGCGGTCTGGGCGCGCAGCGGCTCGACGTGCTGCTTGCCGTCGAGTTCCGGCCCGCCGAGCGTCACGTCGACGCGCACCGCCGTGCCGTCGGCCGACCACACCGGCCCGCCGACCGACTCGACCTCGCCGAGCGCACGCATGCGGCCCGTCACATCCGCTGCTGCGGCCTCCGCGGCGGCCCGGTCCAACCGGCCCCCGGAGGCCGCAGTGATCAGCACCCGCTCGACCGGCTTCTGCTGCATGCCGCCCTCGGCGGCCATCGCCTCCGCCCGGCCGGCCTCACCGATCCGGAAGTCCTCGCTCGTGGCCGGATTTCCGCCGACCGCCACGCCGACGCCGATGCAGACGACGACGAACAACAGCCAGCCGGCGATCGCGCGCCATGGGTGCCGGGCACTCCAGCCGGCCACCCGTACAGGAAGATCAGTCATGCCGGAAATGCTGGTTGCCGGCCCCCTGCCGCCGACAGCATCGACAGATCCAACCTGGGGTCCATCGACCGGTGGACCCCGAGTTCGATCGGTCGAGGCTGTCGGCGGCAGGGGGCCGCCGACCAGCATTGATCACATGAACAACGGCACAGCCGACCGGCAGGTCGTACGGTTCGATTCCGTACGCAAGGTCTACGGCTCCAAGAACCCCGTGGTCGCCCTCGACGACGTGAGCATCGGCTTCGACCGGGGCACCTTCACCGCGGTGATGGGGCCGTCCGGCTCGGGCAAGAGCACCTTCCTGCACTGCGCGGCCGGGCTCGACCGGCCGACGTCCGGCTCGGTCCACCTCGACGGCATCGACCTCGCGCCGCTCGGCGAACGCGCGCTGACCAGGCTGCGCCGCGAACGGATCGGATTCGTCTTCCAGGCCTTCAACCTGCTGCCCGCACTCGACGTCATCGACAACGTCACGCTGCCGGTGCGGCTGGCCGGCCGCAGGCCCGACAAGGCCGCCGTCCGCGACGTGCTCGAACGGGTCGGCCTCGGCGGGCGGCAGGGACACCGTCCCGGTGAGCTGTCCGGCGGCCAGCAGCAGCGCGTCGCCATCGCCCGCGCGCTGATCACCCGTCCCGCGGTCATCTTCGGCGACGAACCGACCGGCGCGCTGGACACCTACACGGCGAGCGAGGTGCTGGGCCTGCTGCGCGAAGCGGTCCAACGCTGGGAGCAGACCATCGTGATGGTCACCCACGACCCGGTGGCGGCCGCGCACGCCGACCGCGTCCTGTTCCTCGCCGACGGCCGGATCGTCGACCACCTGGACCGCCCCCGCGCCGACGAGGTCGCCGAGCGCATGACCCACCTCGGCGTGTGGGCCGGACGGGAGGCGCTGCGATGATCCGGATCGCGCTTTGCACGCTGCGGTTTCACAAGGGCGGCTTCGTCGCCTCGTTCATCGGTCTGTTCTTCGGTGCCATGATCGTGATCGGCTGCGGCGGGCTGCTGGAGACCGGTACCCACAACGCAGCCCCGCCGCGGCGCCTCGCCGCCGCACCGATCGTGGTCACCGGCGACCAGCGCTACCTCGGCACCCAGCAGGACCTGGTCTTCCCGGAACGGATCCGGCTGGACGCCACGCTGGCCGACCGGATCGCGTCGGTTCCCGGCGTCACCGCGGCCGTGCCGGACATCTCGTTCCCGGCCACCGTGGCCGCCGGTCCGGCGGTGGTCGGCCACGGCTGGTCCACGGCCCGGCTCACGCCGTACCGCATCGTCGACGGCACCGCGCCGTCCGGTCCCGGCCAGATCGTGCTCGGCGCCGACCTGGCCGAGCGGGCCGGTCTGCGCCCCGGCGGCCGGATCGACCTGCTGGTCCACGGCACCGCCGAGTCGTACCAGATCTCTGGCGTGGCGGTCGGCGGCGGCGATGTCTTCGTCACCGACGCGGAAGCCGACCGGCTCGGCAACCATTCCGGCACGGTCGACTCGATCGGCGTGTTCACCACCCCCACGGCCGACCCCGGCGAGACCGCCGAGCGGATCCGGGCGGTCGTCGCGGGACAGGTCCGTCCCGTCGCCGTGCTGACCGGCGACGACCGCGGCCGCGCCGAGAACCCGGATGTCATCGCCGACGGCGGCGACCTGATTCCGCTCGCCGCGGCGTTCGGCAGCCTGTCGCTGCTGGTCACCGTGTTCGTGGTGGCCGGGACGGTGGGGCTGTCGATCCAGCAGCGGCAGCGGGAGATGGCCCTGCTCCGGGCGGTCGGCGCCACCCCGGCACAGCTGCGCCGGTTGATCGTCGGTGAGACGACGGTGCTGGCCGTGGTCGCCACCGCGCTGGCCTGCTACCCCGGCACGAGGTTCGGGCGATGGCTGTTGGACGCCTTCGCCGGCGCGGGGGTGGTGCCCGATTCGATCGCGTTCCGCGCCGGATCGGTCCCGGTGCTGGTCGGTGTCGGCGCCGCGCTGATCACCGCCGTGGGGGCGGCCTTCATCGCGGCGAACGCAGCCGCGCGCACCCGGCCGACCGAGGCGCTCTCCGAGACGTCCCCGCCGCGCCGCCGGTCCAGCGTGCTCCGGCTGGTCACCGGGCTGGTGTGCCTCGGCGGCGGTGCGGCATTGGCCCTGGTCACCGCCCAGATGGACGGCCCCCGCGCGGCCAGCGTGGCGACCCCGGCGGCGCTGGTGTGGACGGTCGGCTTCGGCCTGCTCGGCTCGATGCTGTCCCGGGCTGTGACGGCCGGTCTGCGCCGCCCGGTGCGACTGGTCGCCGGGCTCGCCGGCCACCTGGCCACCCGCAACGCGCAGGCACGGCCGACCCGGCTGGCAGCCGCGGCCATGCCGGTCATGCTCGCGACCGGCCTGGCCACCGGACTCATCTACATGCAGACAACGCAGGCGGACGGCGCACGGCAGGTGTACACCGAGACGCTGCGTGCCGACCTGGTGGTGACCGCCGTTTCCGGAGGACTGCCGCTCGCCATGGTGAGCACCATCGGCGGTCAGCCCGGAGTGGCGGCGGCCTCCGCCGCGGTCCCCAGCCGCGGATACCTCGAACCCGTCCAAGCGGCTCCACCGGCCGCGACCGACGAAGAGTCGAACTCCGCCCAGCCCATCGAACTCTCCGTACAAGGCGTCACCCCGGCAGGACTGTCCCGCACCACGGCCTTCCGCGCCGCCACCGGCAACCTCGACGACCTGCGTGGGAACACCGTCGCGCTGCCGGTCCGGTACGCCGGCGGACACCACGTGGGCGACACGATCCCGATGCGGCTGGGTGACGGCAGCCGGGTCGACCTGATGCTGGTGGCGACGATCGACGGCCCGCGCGGCTACGAGACCACCCTCGTGCCGGCAGCGCTCCTGCTGCCGCACACGGACACCGGCCTCGTCCCGCAGATCCTGGTCAGCGCCGCCGCAGGAACCGACCCGGCAACGCTGGCAGCCACCCTCTCCGCACTGGCCACGCAGCACCCCGGTCTCCGGGTCGTCGGGCGGGACGCCCTCACCGCCATGCAGCAGGACCGGGACGACACCCAGGCCTGGATGGCCTTTCTGGTGGCCGGTGTGGTCGTCGGCTACGCCGTGATCGCACTGATCAACACCCAGGTCCTGGCGACGACCGAGCGGCGGCGCGAGTTCCGCCTCCAGCGGCTCGTCGGCGCCACCCGGCGGCAGGTGATGACGATGATGACGGTGGAGGCCGTCGTGATCTCCCTCACCGGCGTCGTCCTCGGCGGCCTCATCGCCGCGGCGACACTCGTCCCGCTCAGCGTCAGCGTGCTCGGCTCGGTCGTGCCGGGCGGCTCCGCCTGGATCCTCGCCACGGTGCTCGCCGCCGCATTCGCTCTGACCCTCACCACCACGTTGCTGACCACCGCCGCCGTACTGCGCAACAAGCCCGCCATCGCGGCGGAATGAGCGGCGCGCACCATCGAGCGGCGGTTGACGTGCGGAAACGCAGGTCGACCGCCGCTCGGCTGGATGGGCCCCGGGTTGCGATGCCGGGTGCAAAAAATGCACCGACGTGCTCTGTGGCAGTGATTAGAGTTACCGGTTATGGCCCGTGTCGTCACTCCGCGTTCGGATGACTTTCCCCGCTGGTTCCAGGACGTGCTCGCCAAGGCCGAGGTGGCCGACAACGGGCCGGTGCGCGGCACCATGGTGATTCGACCGACGGGGTATGCGATCTGGGAGCGCATGCAGTCCGAGATGGACGACCGCATCAAGGCAGCCGGCGCCGAGAACGCCTACTTCCCGCTGTTCATCCCGGAGAGCTACCTGCGGCGCGAGGCGCAACACGTCGAGGGTTTCTCGCCTGAGCTCGCCGTGGTGACGCACGGGGGCGGCAAGGAACTCGCCGAGCCCGTGGTCGTCCGGCCGACCAGTGAGACGGTCATCGGCGAGTACATGGCGAAGTGGGTCAGCAGCCACCGTGACCTTCCGCTGTTGCTCAACCAGTGGGCCAACGTCGTGCGATGGGAGCTGCGGCCGCGGCTCCTGCTGCGCACAACCGAGTTTCTGTGGCAGGAAGGGCACACCGCCCATGCCACGGAGGACGACGCCCGCCGATACGCGCGCCGGATCCTCCACGACGTGTACGAGGACTTCATGCGTACCGTGCTGGCCATGCCGGTCGTGGTGGGGCGCAAGACCGCACGCGAGCGGTTCGCCGGCGCCACCAACACGTACACCCTCGAAGGCATGATGGGCGATGGCAAGGCGTTGCAGATGGGCACCAGCCACGAGCTCGGACAGAACTTCGCCAAGGCGTTCAACATCGTCTTCTCCAACCAGGACGGCGTGCAGGAACATGCGTGGACGACGTCGTGGGGTAGTTCCACCCGCATGCTCGGGGGCCTGATCATGTGCCACGGCGACGACGCCGGCCTCCGTGTCCCACCGCGTGCCGCCGCGACGCAGGCGCTCGTGACGGTGGTCAAGGCAGGCGAAGGTGTACTGGCGGCCGCCGCTCAGGTGCGCGACGAACTCCGCGCGGCCGGCGTCCGGGTGGCTCTCGACGATCGGGTAGACACCCCGTTCGGGCGACGGGCCGTCGATGCCGAGCTCAAGGGCTTCCCCGTGCGTATCGAAGTCGGTCCCCGCGACCTGGCAGCGGGCAACGTGGTGCTCGTGCGGCGGTTCGACGGCACGAAGGCGCCGGTGGAGCTCAATGCGATCGTGAAGATCGTGGTGGAGGCGCTGGCGCGTGATCAGCAGGCGCTGTACGACGAGGCGCTCGCCCGCCGTACGTCCAACACGGTCGAGGTGAAGACGGCAGAGGACGCGGTCGCCGCTGCGCTCGACGGCAAATGGGCGCGGGTTCCGTGGTCGACCATGGGGGCCGAAGGGGAGGCAACGGCAAACAGAGCAGGCGTGACCGTCCGTTGCCTGGTCCGGCCGGACAACACCGTCCCTGATTCCGAGGACGAACCCGGTGTCGTGGCATACGTTGCCCGGTCGTACTGAAGATCCTTCCTGATCTGCGTTCGGCGGGGCGGGGTCAGATCGCTGTGCCTGGCGGGGATTTGAGCAGCGTGGTCGCCTCGGTGGCGTAGCCGCCGCGGCCGGCGCGGTTCGCGCTTGCGGCGATCCGGATGAGGTCGATGTTGACGCCGGCGGCGCCGCTCGGGTCGTGGACCTTCAGCTTCACGTCGAGGCTCACTGCGGTGCCGGCCCAGCCCTGCGCTTCCAGGTTGAGGTGGGCGACCTTCTGCGAGCCCAGGTGTGGCAGGTAGCCGAGCGGTGCCACCTCGACCTTGTCGGCCCCCGACAGTGCGTTCAGCTTCGACTGCTTCTTGGTGTTGGGGTTGGCCACCAGGTTGCGGAAGTCTTCGGTGCCGCCGAGGTTGACCTGGTAGGAGCTGACGAGCGTGAGTCCCCGCTCGGCGAGCAGCCGCAGCAGCGTGTCGTGCAGCACCGAGGTGCCGAACTGGCTGGCCAGGTCGTCGCCGATGAGCGGCACTCCGGCGGCGGCGAACCGCGCGAGCAGCTCCGGGTCTCGGGCGACCGCGTCGCTGGTGGTGTTGACGAAGGCGACCCCGGCCCGCCAGGCTGCCTCGGCGTACGCCAGCGCGGTCACCGGCCGGCCGCTCGGCGCCGAGTAGAGCAGGACGTCCGCCCCGGCGAGCGTCGCCGCTATCCGGTCGATCCCGCTCTCGTCCACCAGTCCCGCGGTGACCGGTACACCGGCCGCCGGGAGCTCGCAGTCGAGCCGGGGGAAGTTGTTCGGCGGCAGGAAGATCGCCTCGGTCATGTCCTTGCCGATCTTCTCCGGTGATGTTGCGTACGCCGCGACGAACTCGATGTCGCCGACTCCGATGCCGTCGATCTCCGGCCGGGAGATGCCGACGAGACTGCCCGTCTGCTGGTAGTACGCGATGCCCTGCACCAGCGCCGACGTGTTGTTCCCGACCCCGACGACCGCGACCTTCACCCGTTCGATCATGGACCTGACGATACGTCGGCGTGATCCACTCGGCGGAGCGCCAGGTCCGGACCGCCCCGCACGCATCGACGTTCTATGGCACACTCCCCGAGTGACGCTGCCCCCTCAGCCGAACTACCCAGGCCAGCCCCCGTACACGGGCGCTCTTCCTCCGATGTACGGCCCCCCGGCCCCGCCGCCACCGCGGAGCAATGCCGGGCTCATCATCGGCATTGTCGTTGGCGTGCTCGTGTTGCTTGCCGGCGTCTGCGTGGTCGGCGTGCTTGCCGTTACCGTTTTCCGGGACAAGGCGAGGTCGCAGGCGGAAGACCGGTCGCCCGTCTCGGCGTCGACGCGCGACCCCTATCGGGGCGACACCTACACAGCTCCCACCAAAGCGCCGACCACGCAGGCACCGCCGCCGGCACCGGCGCGGGTCGGGGAGTGCATCGGCATCGACGAGGCCGGAACGTATCTGGGTACGGGGAGCTGCAACGGCACCAAGGGGACGTACAAGGTGCTCACCGTCGACTACTCGCGGGACACCTGCCCGGATCCCGAGTCGCCCTACATCACCGAGGACGGCTACCGGCTCTGCCTCGAGCTGTACCTGGTGCGCACCTACTGCTACAAGTTCCCGAGCGGACCCGGCTGGGTCGTGCCCGCCCCCGCGTGCAAGGCCAAAGGAACCGTGCACGTCATCGACATCGTGCCCGGCGCGACGAACAGCAACAACTGCACGCGGGACTACAAGTGGAACCGGTGGTACCAGTTCCAGCACCCGACGGTCGTCTACTGCGTGATGCAGTACTGAAGACGGAGTCGGGCGGCGGGGCCGGATGGCTGATTGCGCCCAAGGATGATGATCACTACGGTGTGGCCGTTGTTGCATCGTGATCGACATCCAACACGGGGAATACAGTGCGCCTTTTGCGCAAGTTTGGTGCTGCCTTCGTAGCGGCGATCCTGGCTGTTACGGCATTGCCCGGGGTGGCCGTTGCTGCCGGGCCGACCGCTCCGTACGACGCCTTCACCCTCAACGGGTCGCTGTGGAATTACAGCTTCGATCGCAGCAACGCCACCGTCACCTTCGACGAGTGGGGCACGGGTCTCACCATCACGGCGTACACCTTCGACCACGAACACCGGTTCAGTGCACTGGTGAGCGCGCCGGTGGGGCAGACACTCGGCGTCGGCACCTTCCCCACCGTCGGGACGGGCGGCGATGGGCGCTACAGGCTGGACGTGCGCGGCGACGGTAGAGATTGCGGCGAAGCAACGGGCTCGGTGACGATCCACGCGTTGACGCGGGACCCGGCGACCGGCGACATCACGTCGGTCGCCGCCAGCTACTACCAGGACTGTTATGAGGTGTCCGGCGAGATTCGCTGGCACTCGGATCGGCCCTACGTGAACGGTACCCAGTCGGCCGTCAACCGGTTCTTCAATCCGGTCGATCTTGGGCACAGTTCGCCGGTGCAGACGGTGTCGATCACATCGTCGGGCAGTTCGGCGCTGCAGTTCGGCGCCGTCGTGCTCGGCGGAGCCACGCCTGAGGCCTTCACGATCACCGGCGACACGTGCACCGGTGCCACGTTGACGTACGGGCAGAGCTGCGCGATCAATGTGATAGGCCGGCCGACGACGATCGGTGACCAGTACGCGTCGCTTTCGCTGACGGACAACACCGTGTCGGGGAAGCGGACGGTCGAGCTGCGGGTGACCGGGCGCTCCGGCGGCGAAGGCACCTACGTGCCGCTGTTCAGCTCGTCCCGCTTGCTCGACACCCGGGACGGCAACGGCGCGCCGAAGGCGCCGCTCGGGGGTGGCAAGACGATCCACCTGCAAGTGGCCGGGCGCGGTGGCGTGCCGACGAGCACAGTGTCGGCGGTCGTGTTGAACATGACGGTGACCGGTCCGACGTCGGCGGGTTATCTGACGGTCTATCCGGGCGGTATCGCCCGGCCGACGGCGTCGAGCCTGAACTTCCCGGCGGGGTGGACGGGGGCGAACTCGGTCACCGTGCCGGTCGGCGCCAACGGTCAGGTCGACATCTACAACGCCGCCGGCAACGTGCACGTCATCGCCGATCTGCTGGGCTACTACCTGGCGTACGACGACTCCCACACCCAGGAGCCCGCAGGGCAGTACTGGCCGACCGTGCCGCAGCGCCTGCTGGACAGCCGGGACCCGGCGTTCGGCGGGCCGCTGGGTCCGTTCGAGTCCGTGACGATCCCGGTCGCCTACGGCCCCACGTTCAACTCGCACATCCGGGCCCTGGCCGTGAACATCACCGCGGTCACGCCGACCCAGGGTGGGTACGTGATGGCGTGGACCGGTCGTGGCCAACCACCGACCGCATCGACGCTGAATTTCACCAAGGGTTCGGTCGTGCCGAACTTCGCCGTCGTCAAGACAGCGTGGTGCTCCGAGTGCGGAGAACACCCGGCGATCGTCGTCAGCAACTACTCCGGCGGCAGCACGCACATCGTCGTGGACATCTTCGGCTTCTACGACGACGGGCAGGTCCCGGGTGGTCTGCGGTTCCACCCGTTGAACCCGACGCGGATCGTCGACACCCGCGACGGGCTGGGCGCGAGCACGTTCACCGGCGCCGGCACCAGGACGGTCACCGCGCCGTCATCGGTCGCCGGTGACAACACGTACGCGCTGGTGACCAACGTGACCGGGGTCGACCCGGCGAACTCGACCTATCTGAGCCTGTGGGCGACGGGCAAGACCCAGCCGACGGTGAGCAACCTGAACCTGACCCCGCACGAGGTCCGGCCCAACGCTGCTTTCGTCAACGTCGGCCCAGGCAACAAGTTCAACGTGTTCAACGCGGCGTGGAAGGTCGACGTCGTCATCGACGTGGCAGGCACGTTCGAGTTCCTGCCCGGATCGGTCCCCTCAACCCAGGCGGCAACCCTCGACGGGCAAATGCCGCTGCACTCCAGTCCGACCGGCACGCCGCTGCGGCAGACACTGCGATAGCTGCGGCGCGCCGCTCAATGCACCGATGGACCAACAGGAGTCTCATGCGCTTCTTACGGACGGTTACGGCCGTGCTCGCAGCGCTCGCGCTGGGCGCGACCGCCCTACCGGCGCAGGCGATCGCGGACCCGGTCGCCCCGTACAACGCGTTCACCATCAACGGCTACCACAGCCTCGCCGTCGACCCCGGCTCTCCTGGCGCCTTCTTCTGGCTCGGCCCGCCCCAGGTGTACCAGGGTGCCGAGGTAGTCGTGTTCCACGCGGATTCGACCAGGTTCACCTCGTACGCCGCCATCATCAGCCTGCCGGGCCAGAAGATCGCACCCGGCACGTATCCGACCTCCCCGTACGGTGACACGCCCGGCACGTACGGCCTGCGTATCAACTTCTGGGGTGAGGAGTGCGGCGGGGATCAGGGGACGATCACAGTTCGGTCGGTAACCCACGACGACGAAGGCACCATCACCTCGCTTGCTGCGTCGTACCACACGTCGGGCTGCAATAGCCGGGGGATGGGTTCGTGGGGCGAGATCCGCTACAAATCGACAATTGGCTATGTAGATGCGGCGCAGGACTTGGTCCAAATGCCGGGCACCGGGACGGGTGTGGGGTTCGGCCAGCGGGGCATGACGCAGACGGTGACGTTCACCGGCATCGGCAGTGACCCACTGACGTTCGGCGCGGTCTCGTTCGAAGGCGTGGGGGCCGGCTCGTTCGGCACCGAAGCCAACACCTGCACCGGCCGGACGCTGACCTACAAGCAGACCTGCTCGGTCACCATCTACTCCAAGCCCACGCTGCTCGGGGACCAGCCGGCGCTGTTCAAGATCGCCGACAACGGCTTCATGGGGTTCCACGGGGTCGCGGTGAACGAGTACGGCCGCAAAACGTCGTTCGGCAACTACTACCCGAACGATCCGACCCGCATCCTCGACACGCGGCTCGGTATGGGGGCTCCGAAAGGCGCCCTCGGGGCGCAGAAGACACTGTCGCTGCAGATCCCAACCATCAACCGCGCCACCGAATCCGGCATCTCGGCGGTGGTGCTCAACATGACCGTCACCAACCCGACGTCCGCGTCGTATCTCACGGTGTACCCGTCAGGGACCACCCGTCCCACGGTGTCGAACCTGAACTTCACGGCCGGCTGGACCGGCGCGAACTCGGTGACGGTGCCGGTGGGCGCAAACGGCAAGATCGACATCTACAACGCCGGCGGCTCGGTGGACGTCATCGCCGACATGCTCGGCGTCTACCAGGGCCGGGACACCCCCGGTATCATCGACCCCGGCGGGCAGTACCAACCGCACCAGACGACCCGGGTGGTCGACACCCGTGACAAGGGCTGGGGCGGTCCGCTGCCCGGCAAGTGGTCCCTCTCGGCGCTCGTCGACTACGGCAAGACCATCAACCCGCACGTGCGGGCGTTGGCGATCAACATCACCGCCGTCACCCCGACCTCGTCCGGGCACCTGACGACGTGGAATGGCGGGGGTCCTCCACCGCTTGCCTCGACGTTGAACTACACGCCGAACTCGGTGGTGCCCAACTTCGCCGTGGTCCCGATCATGTACTGCGAACGGACCCCGAGCTGCGCCGGCATTCCCGAGATCAGCGTCTACAACGGTTCCTCGGGAACGACGCACGTGGTGATCGACGTCCTGGGGTTCTTCGACGACGCCCAGATGGGTCCGGGCTTCCGGTTCCAACCGCTCACCCCGACGCGGATCGCCGACACCCGCAGCAACCTGGGTGGGGCCGGGACATTGGGACCGGCCAGCACCGCCACGCTCATCGCGCCGGCACCGGCCGCGGTCGACGAGACGGGCGCGCTGGTCGCCAACATCACCGGCGTCAACAACGGCAACGGCGGGACGTACCTGACGGCATGGGCAGCCGGCACCGCACGGCCGACGGCCAGCAACCTGAACCTGGAGCCCCGCGAGGTCCGGCCGAACGCGGCATTCGTGCTGCTCGGGCCGGGCAACAAGTACAACGTGTACAACGCCGGGTCGAACGTCGATGTGATCGTCGACGTCGCCGGGCGGTTCGACTACTTCCCGTACCCGCTTTCGCCGGGCGTCACGGCCAGCAGCGCGCCGGCCGCGATCAAGCCCCCTGTCGCCCGGCCGTCGTACCAGTACAGCCAGCAGTAACGCGGTACCAGATCTGCGGCGAGGTCTCCGGCAGTTGCCTGCCGGAGACCTCGCCTGGCCATCCCGAGCATCGATACTCAGTCGGGTTGGGTACGCGTACCCATTCATCGGCGCCGCTGGCTCGGCAGGATTGGCGCATGCGGAAGATATTCGTGCTGATGGCGGCCGTTACGGTCGCGCTCGTGGCCAGCTCGTCGCCGGCGGTGGCCGCCTCGCGGCCACGGGGGATCGCCGACCATCTCATGTTGCAGGCCGAAGACCTCGGGGGCAGCGTCCCCGGGGCGGTCGAGGACGGGCTCGCGTGGCCGCTGCTGCCACAGCCGTGTGTCAAATCGCCGGTACCGCTTCCGGTGGTGAGTCGCCAGCAGGCCGCGGACTTCGGCGCAACGTTCCGTGTCTATGAGAACGTTGCGCGGTACCGCAACAGCAACGCGGCGCGTGGGTACGTCCGGGAGCTCAAAGCACAGCTCGCGCGGTGCGGTGTCGGGGGCGGCGACAACGGGTTCGACCCCGTCGCCGACGACGTGTACGGGCCCGACTCGACACTGTTCTTCGGCAACTACGACCTGGGCGACCGCTACGTCGTCTACGGGGTGGCGGCCACCGGCCGGTACGTCGTCGTGGTCATGATGTCCGACGCCCGCATCGGGGCCCCCGACCCCACGACGCTCAACGGACTCACCCATCAGGCGATCGCCCGCGTGCGGACCTAGAAAAACGGCCCCCGGCAACAACTGTCGCCGGGGGCCACCATCATGCGCCTCAGAGGATGCCGCGGGCCTGGAAGGCGGCGCGCACCTGGTCCGCTGCCGCCGCGCCGTAGAGGGCCTTCGCCGTGCGGACCGTCTCGCGCGCCGCGGCGGGCATCTTCGTGTTGGGGGCGAAACCGAACTGCGCCTCGAGAATCACCTTGTTGGCTTTGGTACGGCCGAGTGCCGCGTTGATGTCGAACAGGGCCCGCGACCAGATCTCGCCGTCGGCGTGGACCTCGCCCTCGAGGTCGGTCGGGTACAGCTTTGAGCCGTCGACGCGGCGCAGGCAGTGCGGCTCGTCGTCGGTGTACGAGGTCGCGTCCCAGTCGGCGATGCAGGCCAGCGGCGTACGCGCGGTGCCCTGGCTGGTGGCCTGCGACATGGTGAAGGCCCAGTAGTCGCCGAAGCCCTCGCCGATCGAGCCGGCCTCGAGCTTCTCGCCGAAGCCCGGCACCTGGTCGTCCTGGATCGCGTGGCCGTATTCGTGCCAGATGACCTCGTTGTCCTCGGCGTCGTCGACGCCGCCGGTGCCGAAGGTGATGCCGTCGGTGTCGGGATCGTAGAACGAGTTGTCGTCGGTCAGGCCCGTCGTGGCGTACTTCTGCGGCTCGTTGTTGACGTCGTTGAAGCCGAGCTGGTGGATGTACTCCTGGGCCGACGTGATGCCGTGGTAGCCCATCACCTGTTCGAAGCCGCGTTGCGCGCGGTTGTAGATGAAGATCCGCTGTGGCGAGACGACCGGGTTGGTGCTGATGTTGAAGGCGTAGGCGCCCTGCAGCGTGGTGGTCTGCTTGTTGAGGTGCGTCAACGTCACCGTCTTGTACGTCGCTTGCAGGGCCGGGTAGTCGGCGTCCTGGCGGTCCTTCAGCGTCTCGTTCTGCAGCGCGGCCACCGGGTTGGGATCGAAGACCCGGCCGGTGCCGTCGGCCTCCTTGACCAGCTTCTGCTCCTGCAGCGTGGCGCCGCTGCCGGCGTCGAGCACGGTGAGGACGCTGCCGCTGCCGGTGCGGGTCACGACCGCCCACGCGAGGGTCGCGGTCGCGCCGGGCACCACGACGAGTTCGGTGCGGGCCGCCGGCCCGGCGAGCCGTCCGGACACCGACGCCCGCGCGTGGTCGGCGGCGACCGCGGGCACCTCGGTCTTCAGCCCGGTCACCGCGAGCCGCCCGTCCTGCACGACGACCTCGCCGGTCCGGGCGTCGCTGTGCGTGGCGTAGAAGCCCCCGAGCACCGGTAGGCCGTGGTACAGCTGCTGGTACCACGTGTGCGTGCCCAGCAGTGACTGCCGGACCTGGATCTGCTTGAGCCCGTCCGGCACCGCCACCGGCGCCGGGTGTGCCGCGGTTCCCGCCGCCGCGGCCAGCAGTACCCCGCCGACCAGCGAAGCCATCCATCCGTGCGCCCGTCGATACATCACGACAGCGTATGACCGGGCCACGAAAGATCTACATGCCTCGATGTGTTGCGAGGGGCTCGGCAAGGGCCCGGCCCGGCGGTCGGTGACCGCTGGACCGGGCTCGTGCCGCTAGGTCAGCCCCGGACGATCTGGAACTTCCCCGGCTTTTGATCGTGGCCCGGGTAGCTGGCGCCCTTGTCGTCCTGCGCCGACGCGTAGACGCTGCTCTCGGTCAGCTCCGGCGCGGCCGGCGAGGTCACCTTGAAGGTGAAGACCTTGGTGCCGCCCGCCGGGATGCTGCCGCTGAGGCACGCCCCAGGCTGGTCCTCCGGCGCGATCGTGCAACCCGAGACCACCTGGACGGTCCACGCGAGGGGCAGCCCGAGCCCGACCCGCAGCTTGCCGGGCGTGGCGAACTGCGAGTTGTTGTGGACGGTCACCTTGACGGTGCCCTGCCAGGTGCCGGAGCCGGTCGCGGTCATTGTCAGCTTGTCCGCGGTGGAGGTCAGTTCGGTGACGTACGGGCTGGGTCCGAACGTGGTCGGGCCGCCGGTCTGGGTGAACGCGGTGCCGTTCCAGCCGTAGGTGCGCCACTGGTGCTGGGACGCCTGCGCGTTGTCGCAGCAGGGCCGGTACTCGCCCACGTCGACCCTGACCTGCCCGTTGTCGCCGGCCTGCACCTCCCAGATCGTCTCGATGTCGACGCCCTGCCTACCCTCGTTGCCGGCGCTGCCGACGACCTGGCCCAGGGTGACGATCTTGCCGCTGGCGTCGCGGTCGAAGGCGAGCACCTTGAAGTCGTCGCCCTGCGGGCTGCACGACAGGAGCATGACCGTCTCCTGCGCTCCGTCGTGGTCGACGTCGATGTACACCGGGTCGCCCTGCAGCTTGAGGCTGCCGGTGTCGCCCGCCTTGCCGCCGTTGAACTTCACCGAGCCGTGCGGGCAGCCCGCGGCGAAGCCCTTGGGCCACGAGGGGATGGAGAGGGTCGCCTTGCCGAGGTCGGTCTTGCTGATCCGCCCGTCCGGCGCCGAGGGGGTCGCGCTCGCCTCGGTCGTGGGCGAGGCCGGCGGCGTGGTGGTCTGGACCACGCTGGGGGAGTCGCCGGGCGTCGCCGGCGGCCCGTTGGACTCGCCGCCGCCGGCTGCGTAGGCCGCCACGGGCGTGGCGATGGCGAGTGCGGCGAGGGTGCTCGCGGCGATGGTCCGCACCTTCCGCCGGTGCTGCACCGTGGCGCGTGCGGCGGTGGTGCCGGCGGGCTTGACGTAGGTGGACGCCTCGTTGCTGAAGTCGGCGAAGGCGCTGGTGAGCAGGTCGTCGTCGGTGAAGTCAGGCACGGTGGGACTCCTTGTCGGTGAGCTGGGCGGCGAGCGCGGTGCGCCCGCGGTGGAGCCAGGACTTGACGGTGCCTTCGGCGACACCCTCCTGGCGGGCGATGTCGGTGATCGGCAGGTCCGCGAGGTAGTGCAGGATCACCGCGCGGCGCTGCTGCGCCGGCAGGGTCGACAGCGCCTGGGCGAGCGCGACCCGGTCGGGGCTGGGCGCCGCCACGTGCTCCTCGCGGTGCCGGCGGGCGAAGGCCATCGCGGTGCGGGTCCGCCGCCACCGGCTGGTGGCGAGGTTCCAGGCGACGTGGCGGACCCAGCTCGCGGGATCGTCCATGTCACCGATGCGCTTCCACCGCGCCAGCGCGCGGCAGAACGCCTCCTGGACCACGTCCTGGGCCGCGGCCATGTCGCCGGTGTACGCGAACAGCTGGACCGTCAGCGGCCGGAAACAGGCCGCGTAGAACTCGTCGAAACCGGTGGCGCCGGTGGGCGGTCCGGCGTCGGATTGGCTTTTCACTCTGCCCCCGTCAAGCAAGGTGCTCACATTGCCTTCCTCCCCGTCGGCGACCGGCTTTCCGGTCGTACGGCGGCAACACGCCGCAGCGAAGAAGAAGGTTGCAGTGGATCTTCTGTCGCCTGGGCGACAGTTTCCCGGCTCATCCGGCCGCCAGCGAGGTGGCCCGGGAGGGACCAGCCATGCCAAGACGAACACGCAGCCATCTGCTCGTGCTGTTGCTGACCCTCGCAGCCGCCGGTGTCATGCTCAGCGGACCGGCCGCCGCCTACCGGCCACCTTTGTGTCAACCCGGTCCGTGAAGGTGCGGCCGACCCGCACATCATGTACGCCAATGGCAGCTACTACCTAGTCTTCATCCAGGGTGACCACATCGGCATCGTCGCCGCGCCCACCTCGCTGGGGCTGCGTACCGCGCCCGAGCACCGGGTCTGGGCGGACGGGGATCCGTACCGCTGCTGCAACATCTGGGCGCCGGAGGCGGCGCGAACCCGCTCGATCCGTACACCTTCCGTGGTGAGCTTCGGGCTACCGACCATCGGCCCGGCATTGACGCCTCGACCTGGGCGACCACGACCACGAGGGACACCTGGGGTGGCGCATTGACGAGATCTCCGCGAATGTCGCTGGCTGGGTCGCCGGTACGGCGCCGCGCGCGGTGCTGTTGCATATCGGTACCAATGACGTCATTCAGAATTTCGATCTGGCCGGGGCGCCGGGGCGTCTGTCGGGGTTGATTGATCGGATCACGTCTGCCGCGCCGGGCGCTGATGTGTTTGTTGCCTCGATCACGCCGCTTGCTGATCCGGGCGGGAGGCGAATGTCAACGCGTACAACGCCACCATTCCTGGCATTGTGGCCGGCAAGGGTTCGTGTGTGCACTTTGTCGACATGCCCGCCGCGCTGAGCGTCCGCAGACCTTGCCGATGGGGTGCATCCCAATCGCGGTGGGTACGACCGGCTGGCTGCCGTTTGGGCGGTCGCGTTGGGCGCCGGTCTCGCCTCGCTGCGGGTTGCCACGCCGGGCTTCACCGATCGGTACCTGCGGCGCCAGAACGGGCTCGCGGTTTGGCACTGCATCGGGGGCGCGGCCCAGAGCTGGACCGTCCACAGTGACCACACGTTGCGGGCGATGGGCAAGTGCCTCGACGTGATCGCAACCGCCACCACCGACTGGGGCGTCCGCAACGGCACCGAGGTCCAGCTGTGGGACTGCTGGGGTGGCCCGATGCAGCAATGGGTCCAGCAACCCGACGGCAGCCTGCGCAACCCCAACTCCGGCCGCTGCCTGGGCGCCCCCAACGGCAACACAACCCCGGGCACCCGACTACGAATCTGGGACTGTAACGGCTCACCAGCCCAGCTCTTCCATACTCCGTAGGCCACGGGCGTTTCATCGAGCTGGCCCCGTCTCTCCCGACCGTCATGCTGCTCTCGTGATAGACGGGGTCGATAGTCCGTGCATTGCCCGCCCCACTGCGGCGCCGCACTGGTCCATCCCGTGTTCGGGGCGATCTCAGTAGCGTGCTGGAGCTCGAAGTAGTCACAGAAACGCCCCGGCCTGGGGAGCGGGCCCTCCTTGTAGGCTGAGGGTGCGAATCGCCCACCGACTTCTGTCGGTTCGCACAAGGAGCCCTCAGGTGAGAACTGCTCAAACGTACGTTGATCTTGGGTTAGCGGAGGCGCGCGCGCAGTGGCTTTCGATCGAGGCGCGCACTCTCGTCGCAGGTCGGCGGCAAGCCGTCTTCGAGCCAGTGGAGACGTTGCTCTGTCTTGCCGCCAGCCTGGTCGTCGACCACAGGCGCTACGGTGGTTCGTCGAACCATCGAGCCGAGGAGCCAGTACCAACTCTCGCACGGCTTTTTCGCCGGCCGAATAGCAGCATCCTTGCCAAGATGGCGAATCTTTATGGTACACGGTCGAACGGTGGGCGAGGCGAAATTGAGGCCGCGACTATCCTGCTATCCGACTCAGACCGTCTCGCAAATATCTATCGCATCATATTCGCGGCCGCTCGTGAAACCGGCATCAGTGAACTGCGCCTTCCGGACTTCATCGATGCGGAGGATGAGGCCGACGGCTTCACGCTCCTCGGGCAGGATGAACTGGATCAGACGGTCATGGAGAACGAAATCTCCGCCGCAACGGCAACCGCAGACCGATTCTCGCTAGATAGCCGATTGACTGAGCGTGTCCTCGCTGCCGTGATGCGTGTCGGTCAGCATCGTTTCGCGGCTGCGGTCTTGCGCAATCAGGGGCACAGATGCGCGTTCTGCGGCTTGGCCGTCAAGTCCAAGGAAACGCGTGCTCGCCGCATGCTAATAGCGAGTCATATCAAGCCGTGGAAGGATAGTGCACCAGGCGAGCGCCTGGATGTGAGTAATGGACTAGCAGCCTGTCCGACGCACGACGTTGGATTCGATACGGGGTTGCTCACTGTTGACTTGGACCTGAGAATTCACGTCGCTCCCGAGCTTCGCGATTTTGCTAAAGTTGATCCGGCGACGCGTGCTGCTTTTGGCTCGCCGCCCCTGTTCGATCGCCTACAACTTTCTGACAATGCCGCCCGACCTGGTCAAACGTACCTTACATGGCATCACAACTACGTCTATCAGGCAGACCTAGACGCCTAGGACGGTTGGGATGAGTTTTGTTGATGGCGCTCCGGAGCGCCGCAGCGGAGATTGCGGATGTCGACGGCGGCGAGGACCCTGGTCTCGCCCGTGGAAGGCGAGCAGCCGTCATTGTCGTTCTCGAATGGAGAGGCCAGCGTGGATGGCCCGGCTGCTTTCCCAGTGAGGCGAGTCGTTGAGCATGTCCGCCATGCGTTCGGCGTGCTCGATCGTCCGGCAGAACACGAGCGCGCGAGGCTGGGCGTGCGGTTCCAGACTGCGGCGAGCTCATCACGGTTGGCCTCGTCGCGTTCCGGTAAGAACAGGCACGCGTTGAGTATCCTTGATGCCGTACCCATGTTGCTGGCCGCGCCGACGACATCCCAGTCGATGTTTGTCGACCAAGAGCCGGTAGTCCACCTTGGCCAGGTAGCCGCGGCGCATGCTCTCTTCGATGCCGAGTGTGAAGTGGCTCTCCGAAGTGTCCAGTCAGGTCAGACCGATTGCTGCGCCACGGTGTGGCCGTGACGCCGAACTGCTGAGCATTCGACAGCCGGTCGAGGAGTTCGGCGAACTGACCGTTCTCGCCGATTTGTTGGGCCTCGTCAACCATGATGAGGTCGGGTTTGTGCCCGGCGCGGACCACGGCGAGAGCGATGGCCACCGTCGCTCAGGTCAGGCCGGTGAGATCGTCGGGGCGATCATCGCCGGTGAGGAGCCCGGTGTGGACATGTTTGGGCAGGTGCCGCCAGGGCGCTCGCTCGAACTGGGCCACCAGATGAACAGCTCGCCGTTGCCGAGGCCGGCCTAGCCCGAGGCGTCAACGCTGGCTGGCCAATACTCGCCGACAACGCCGGAGTAGATCAGCTCGATGCGCTCCGTTCCCAGCCGAAACGTTGTATTGGGAACGGGAGCGATTGCAGCGGCAGGACTTTATCCGCCGCGTCCGGGCTGGCCTCGACCATGGCGACATCCCTCGACCATGGCGACATTCGTGGCACGGTGCCGTTGTGGGTCGATCGAGAAATGCGGCCGTGTTTGATCAGATTAATCTGGTTAATTGGCATACTGTGTAGATGGACGCTGATATCTCGGTTCCAGAGGATGTGGACTCGGTACCTGCGGTCCCATCGGCTGCTGGTGTGGCTGCGTTGGCGGTCAATCCGCTGCCTGACGCGGATCCGCAGGCTGTCGCGATAGGCGGGCGATATTGGACCTTCGATGGCGTGGATGACACCGTCGATCCGCCCCGGCCGCGGTGGCGGGAGAAGTCGAGCGCGTTGAGCGTGGCTGCTGGCGTTGGCAACGGCCGGGTGTACTTGGTTGCAGCAGCCGGTGTCCGCGCCGTTGTGCCGACCCTCAACTGCCCCACCTGCGACGGTCCGCTCTCGCTGCGATCCCGGCTGAACTTCGAGAAGCTGCTGGCCGGCAAGCAGGCCGTGCCGTGCATCGACTGCGATGCTGGGGTCTTGGACGCGGTCAATCGGGAGGCGAACCCCGCGGCGATCGAACGCCGGCGGGCCGTGCAGGTCAAAGAGCGCCGCCGCGGTGCACTGGTTGACGCGCGGACGGCCTGGCAGGCGGCGCAGGTGGCGCACCTGTCGCAGGAGCTCGAGATCCGACTCGACCCGGAACCCGATTGGTCGAAGGTCACCGCCTCGGTGCGTACGGAGGTCGCGGCGCTGGCCGTCATCAGGCACGCCCCGAAGGTGACGCCGATTCCTCCGTTGAGCGGGTGGGCCGTACCGCTGGGACCGATGCCTGATCGGGGGAACGAATTGGTGCTCGACTGCTTCGATGAGGACCTGCTGCTGATTCACCCTGGCTCGCCGGTGTCGGCGTTCACCTGGAACACCACGTTCGAGGCCGCGGCTGCGGCTGAGGAACCGCCGACGCCGGTGTGGGAACAGTTCTATCCGGCGTCCGTCAGTTGGTACGTACCGACAGGGCCATCGCTCGGGACGGCCGCTGAGCAGCTCGACGCGCATCTGCTGCGTCGCCTGCGTCTGTCGACGGTCGGCCGCCGCCGGCGCGAGGAGTTCCTAGACCTGGTCGTCGAAGTGATTGCGGAGGAGACGCTTCGCTACTTCAGGTTCCAGTTGAACAGGCACAACTTGCCGGACGTGGCTGCGAATCACGATGCGCGGTTGTCCGACGCCGCGCGGCGGTTGGCGGGTGTGCGGTCGTTGGCGGAGACATACAACACCGCCTGGACGATGGTGCGCGCTGCGGCCGCTACGGCGCAGGCCAAGCCGAGCGTTCCGAAGGCCAACATGACCGCCCATGCGGTCAACCTGTTCGAGGCGAAGGCGCAGGAGTTGGCCGCCGACCCGGATCTGGTCGTCAAGCCGTTCAGCGAGGACTCCGCAGTGCCGCTGTCAGCAATGACGAGGACCGTGTTCCTCACGCTGCTCGACCGCAGCATGATGGGGACCAGCCGCGCCGCCGCCGAAGCGATCCTCGACGCGCAGGCGGCCGAGACTGAGCTCCAAGATGAGCTGGACGTCGGCTTCACCGAGATGATGCGTACGGTCCTCCGCACGGGAACCGAAGGCGATCCGCACGCGGTGTACGCCGTCCTCGGCCGCGAGAGTGCGAACAGTGACCCTGTCATCGCAGCTGCGGCGACGAGGCTGATCGACATGATCGAAGACCTCAGGATTGCCACGCGTGGCCTGCATGCGGCGTTGGCCGGTGCGGTGAGCGCCTGCCGCCTGCTGACCGTCCGGGTGACCGTGCCCGATCTTTGGTGGGGTGGGACCGCGCCGGTGAAGCAGCCCGTCGGGGTCTACCTTGCTGAGCTCATGCGCCAGGAGGCGGAGCGACAGCAGCCGGAGTAGTGCAGTACCCAATCGTCAGACGCCGACAAGATCAGCGAGGGCGCGGCGTACGGCGTCTGCTGTGGTGGTCGGCAGCAGCAACTCTCGGTTGGCTGTGGGCTCGGTCAGGTGCCACGGCTGGCCGTCGGACAGTTGCAGTATCGAGAGCTCGATGTGTTCATCGCTGCCGTCGGGGTCGGCGATCTTGGAGATGAAGAGGTTGATGGCTGGGTCGTCGGTCTTGACGACCAGCGGTTCGGAGCGGTGGTATTCGTCTCCGTCGGGCAGGTAGGCGGTGCATGCGGTACGTGCGCACCAGTCCGGATGGGGCTGAGTGTTCATGCTTTCTCCCTGGCTGTAACGGGTTGCCCCTGAGCCCGACCTCGTCGAGGTTGCCCTTCGGGCCTTGCTGGCCTACGCCTGAGCTGTCGGTTCGCGCAGGTCGTGCAGGAGTCCTGCGTACCGGTCGACGGCGGCGCTCAGCTTCGCGGTGGCGTTGATTGCCGCCAGAAGGGCGTGACCGCCGAGCCCGAACTCCAGGACGACGACGGTGTCTCCGTCGCGGAGTACCAGCACCGGGTCACCGTCCTCGTCGATCGCGAGGTACGGCTCCAGCGACCGCAGGTCCAGGTCGTAGTCCGCTTGCGGCGCGGGTGGCAGCGCACTGATCGTGGTCGGTGCCGTCATGACCATTTGCCTCCGTTCGCGCGCCAAACGCCGCCTCGAGTCAGGAGCGGGAGTTCTCGAAAGCGGTGCGTCGGGGCGTTCCAGCCGGGCGTCGGAACGGCTCGGTTGTGCAATTCGCCGGGCGGGGCGGCGTCGCAGCACGGCCAATCGCCGCCACACCAGCACCGAGCACGCAGCCACCACCAGCGCTTCATCCGGACATGCATGATCGCCTCCCGTACGGATTGGGAGCGCCGGCGTGCAACCTGGCGCTTCATTGCCGCTGATCTGGCAGGGCGCGATCAACGGTTGAGCCCTCAACGTTGCACCTGATGGAGGTCACGTAGGGCCACTGGATAGAGGCCTGGCCCAATCGGTGCCTTCAATGCAATACTTTGCTCCGGGAATCCCGCTGGTGGAGTCCGTCGTCCCGAATTGACACTGCAAGGTGTTTCAAACAGGACTGATGCGGCGTCCTAAATGAGACAAGGAGGTGGGTCGGTGACCGACTCGGCAGGCTCATCCGTGCCCCGCCGTCAGCTTGGCCGGCTCTTGAAGGAAGCCCGCGAGAAGGCCGGCATCACGGCGCCCGCAGCGGCAGCGGAGATCGAGGTGGGTCGGTCGAAGATCTACCGGATCGAGGGTGGCGAGTCGCCGCTGAAGAGGGTGGAAGTCCTCGCCCTCGCCGGGCTCTATGGTGTAGACGCGACGATGACCGATGTCCTGGTCGCTCTCGCCGCCGAGACCAAAGCTCAAGGCTGGTGGGCCTCGTTTGATGGTGCGATGCCCGACTGGTTCGAGCTGTACGTCAGCCTCGAGGCAGCGGCGAGCGAGCTCCGGCAATACGACCCCACGATTGTTCCCGGTCTCCTCCAGACAGAGGAGTACGCCGCCGCGGTCTTCAGAGCGAATCCGGATCACACCGACGAAAAGATTGCTCGCCTGGTCACGCTCCGGTTGGAGCGGCAACGACTACTCGCGCGACGTGCGCCTCGCCCGCCGGCGCTTGACGTCATCCTTGACGAGGCTGTCCTTCGGCGACCTATTGCCGACCGTGCAGGCATGCAGGGTCAGCTTCGGCGCCTCGCCGAGGCTTCTGATGCCAAGAACGTCCACGTGAGGGTGCTCCCGTTTGCGGCAGGTCCGCATCGCGCTTCGCAGAGCGGGCCGTTCGTGATCCTCGACTTTCGAGCGGAAGGACCGCGACCGGCAGAGCCGACCACTGTCTATGGCGAAGGCTTGACCGGTGCCGTCTACCTCGACAAACGGTCCGAGATTGAGACGTACGAGAACGCCTGGAACGCCTTGGACGACCTGGCCCTCAATGTGGAAGATTCGAGAGAACTGATGCGACGGCTCGCCAAGGAGTACGACGATGCATGATCTGACCGGCGCCGTGTGGCGCAAGAGCACTCGCAGCGGCAGTAACGGCGGCAACTGCGTCGAGGTGGCCGGCAACCTGCCTGGTGTCGTGGCCGTGAGGGACAGCAAGGACCCAAACGGGCCGGCGCTCGCCTTCGAGACCGTCGACTTCGTGGCGTTCATTGAGGGCTTGAAGGTCGACCGCATCTGACACGCTGACCGATCGCCAACGCGACCGCGTCGCGCTTGTATGCCCGCCGAAGGTGCAGCAGTGCCTGCTGGAGCAGCGGCACCTCGGCGGCGAGGTCCAGCGGGTTGGCGTCCCGCCGCCTGCAGAATCTGACGAAGACAACTCAAGACTTGGTCAATCCGCTGGCCGAAGCAGCCAGCACGTCGATGCTGATCGCTACCTTCATCGGTACGGGGGCTGAACCACGGCATGGCTGCGATGCCATGCCGTGGTGGTCCCCACATCATTCGGGGGCAAGACGGGGCGCTGCCGGATCTTGTCGAAGGGTGCGACACCGGCGCCCGTTGGCAGCGGTTCCTTCCTCCAACTGCGTCCTGAAACAGCGGAAGGACGGTTCCCGTTCCCGGTTGGACAACACTGTTGGTCAACCGGGAACGGGCGTCAGGTGTGTTGGGCAACTGGTCGCGGGGCGGGCGAGCGGGAACGGGCTCATTGCTGTGGCTGGACAGCGGGTTGGGCAACGCTGTTGGTCAACCGGGAACGGAACGGCAACGGTCGTCAGGTGTGTTGGGCAACTGGTCGCGGGGCGGACGAGCGGGAACGGGCTCGTTGCCGCGGGTTACCCAAACCGTTGGTCAACAGCAGGCGGGGCGCAGCAACCGGCGGCGTGGATGTTGGCCGGGACTGCCGAAGTTGGGCAACCGGAAACCGGAAGGCTGCCCCGTTGGACAACCGAGTTGGTCAACCCGTTCCGGGGTGCGTTCCCGTTCCGGGGTGCGTTCCCGTTCCGGGGTGCGTTCCCGTTCCGGGGTGCGTTCCCGTTCCGGGGTGCGTTCCCGTTCCGGGGTGCGTTCCCGTTCCGGGGTGCGTTCCCGTTTCGGGGTGCGTTCCCGTTCCGGGGTGCGTTCCCGTTCCGGGGTGCGTTCCCGTTCCGGGGTGCGTTCCCGTTCCGGGGTGCGTTCCCGTTCCGGGGTGCGTTTGTTCTGTCGTCGAATGCAGCAGTGTCGCTTGTCTCGTTCCCACAGCTCAGCGACCATCGACGCGCGGTACGGCGCATTCGGCGTACCCGTGGGGGAACGAGGAATCCTGCCAACAGCGTGCAGCGCCGGCCGTACCGACCTGCTCCTGAAGACGAACGCGCCGCCGAGCACAACTCATCCTGCGTACCGGCGCTGCTCGCTGGGGGCTAGGCAACTGATCAGACGGCGTTCGCCGCGGTGGCCGCCGGAGCTGGATCCCCGAGGTCTGCGAGGTCAACCATCCGTCGTGGAGCGTCGTTCCCACCGACGACCAGCCAAACCGCGTCCGCCGCGCACGCACCGGCGTCGAGCCCGTCACGGGCCGCGGTGGCCACCGGTACCGCCACGTCGACGTCGGCCAGCAGATCGTGCAGGTGCCGCTCGCGGGCAACGGACGGCAACCAGAACAGCACCGGCCACGCTGGGCCGCCCTGGGCTACATGCGCGGCGTACCGCTTCACCTTGGACAGCAGGACGGAGTGCTGCTCGAAGCCCGTATCGAACTCGACGAAGAACGCTGTCCGGCGCTCGCCCTCGGCGAAGACGCCGTGCCCGTCTGGGCGTACCGGAGAAATCAACGTCGTGCCGAACACGCCCGGTTCGGCGCACCGCTGTTCCGGCCACCACCGCTCCAGTCGCGCCTGCGGACGGGTCCGTGCCCATCCGGCCAGATCGGTGAAGAACTGGTTGACCCCCAACTGGTGCTCCAGCGTCCGGCTGGCCGCGATACGCCGCTTCCGTTCGGTCGTCTGTCCCGGACGCGGTGGCGCCTGCTCACGACTGGCGGCCACGAACTCCGCGCCGATCTGGTCAAGGACGTAGTGCCACGGGAACGAGCCGCCACCGGCGCGTAGTGGCCGGAACCGATCCACCAGCCCGAGCCGGTACAGGGCGAGCAGCCGCCGCTGGGCAAAATCCAGCGACCCGAACAGGGCGTGACAGATCTGGAACGTGGTCAGCACTTTGTGGTCGGCGAGCCAGTCCAGCAGCACCCGATCCCGACCGGTGAGCCGGGCCTGCAGCCGCAGCACTCGATCGCCGCCGCTACGCATGGTTTCCACCCCCGTAGAAGAGACCCCTGAAGGTCTTTCGCAGCAGCACGGTCAGCCACCGATACTGGCCCTGAGCTGCGACCCGGCGGTCGTCCCGCAGTCGGTCTGGGTGTCGGTCTCTACACCGACGCCGATACCGACCCCAAGCCCGACCACGACCCGCACGCCCAACCCGGCGCGCCGCCAAGCCCGTTGTCGGACAACTGAGACGTCGTGACAGGCCAGGACCCTCGAGCAGGTAAAGATCACGTTCAACGAACAACGCCTGGCTGAAGAGCGCGCCGTCGTGATTGCTGCGTGTCATAAGAACCTCCGGATGCATGCGCCGGCTCGGTGCCGTGCGCCTGCTTCTAAAGGGCCTGCGTTGGGCGACTGATGTGGCGGTCGAACGTCGACTGCAGCCCAACCGTCGCCCAACAGGGATGTTCACGCGCCAACTGGTTCTCGCTGTTGGGTACGGCGGCCACCATCGACCACTGCTGTTGGGTGGTGCCGCACTCAACACCACCCAACGCGAACGCGCCTGTTGGGTATGAAGCGAAGCTGTTGCGCCGGCCATCTCGCTGGCGAGCACATCCGACAAGTTTCGGACCCCGGCTAGGGCCGGAACGGGCGGCGGTCCAGCCGCATGAGCGCGGCGTCATCCGCTGGGTCGCCGAGTCCGCTGAGGTCGATCAGCCGCCGCGGCGGCTCAGGAGCCCCCGAGGCCCCGGTCGGCAGCCAGACCGCGTCCGCCACGCTCGCGTCGGGGCGGAGACGGTCACGGGCCATCGTCACGATCGGGATGGCGCGTGGCTGCCGGCCGAGCACTTTGTGCAGGAGCCGCTCACGGCCGCGGTCCGGCAATGAGAACAGCACCGGCCAGGCGGGGCCGCCCTCGGTGACCAGCTGTTCGTACCGCTGCGCCTTCTCGACCAACACAGGGACGGATTCGGTGCCGCGGTCGTGCTCGAGGAAGAACCCCACCCGGCGGTCGCCTTCCTCGTAGATGCCGTGGCCGTCGGCGCGGACCCGGTACATGCTCACCATGCCGAACCGCAGCGGGGCGGCGCACTGCCGCTCGGACCACCAGCGCACCAGGGTGGCGGCCGGATGGCGGCGGGCGTACGCGATGAGGTCGATGAAGAACTGGTTGACGCCCAGCAGGTGCGGCAGGTTCGGACTGGTCGCGATGCGGCGCCGCTGTGCGGTCATGTCTGCGACGCGTGGCACGGCGTCGCCGCGTAGGGCCGCGATCACCTCGACGCCGGTGCGGTCGAGGATGTGGTACCAGCCGGACCCAGGCAGGTTCGGGGAGCGGAACCGCTCCAGCAGCCGCAGCCGGTACAGCCGCAGCGTCCGCTCCTGCGCGGGCGGGTACCGGTTGAACAGCGCCGCCGCGATCTGCGCCGTGCTCAGGACCTGGTGGTCGTACAACCAGTCCAGCAGGCGGAGGTCGCGGTCGGTCAGGAGGGATTGTGCGTACAGGACCCGGTCGTGTCCGGCCTGCGTCATGAGTGCCTCCAAGGCAGCAAGCGCGCCGCTCCGTGCGGCGTCATCGCCCTTCTAAGGCCCTCAGTTGGGTGCTGATCCGGCGTCCGGCCGGGGGCGGCGAACCAACCGGTGCCCAACTGGTGACCGGGGCCTGCTCAGCTCGTGGGCAACCGGTTGTCCATCTCGCCCAACAGGTTGGGCAACGGTCATAGGCAGTCGGAGATCAGTTGGGTGCTGGTTGGGTCGCGGCGACGGCGCGGGTCACACGAACCAGGCCAACTGCGGGCCATATACAGATGGAGGAATCCATCGTCGGCGTTAAGCAGATCGGGCGAGGTGGCACAGATTTCAGGTCTTCATCGATGCGGCTTTGTACGGGTGGGCAAGCCGCTTCGCAGGTTCACAGCACCCGAGAGACCGTTGGAGCGTGAAGCCCGATGCCAATAGCGTCGCGGGTGGCATCAGCAGCGCAAACAGGCAGGCAAACATTCGTGAGCGTTTCAGACACGCACAGCCCGGAATCCCCAGACCTTGTGCCTCCAGCGCCGCCGCCGCTCCTTGAGCACGTGCCGGGCGCTCAGCCGTCGCGGCGTCGACGGTGGCTGTTCGTGGGCATCAGCGCCGCGGTCGTCGTGATCGTTGCCGCGGTGGCTGGCGCGACGTTGCTCTCCACAGACGGCCCGACCTTGGCCGACGCCCAGCGCGAATGCAAGACCGCTTTCGCACGGGAATTCCAAGCGCGAATCGATCGCGCGGACGCCGGCACCTCTCCCGTCGTTGCCTCGATGACCGGGGTTGACCTTGATGAGAGCCGCGAAGTGGACGGCGGGTTCGAGGTGAACGGCGCCGTCCAGTACACGCTGACCGCCTCGCTCGTCGGTACCGTGCCGAACACGTTGATGTTCACGTGCACCGCGAAGGTCACGAAGGACGGGCTGGCCACGACGGTGCGCAACCGGACCTGAATCCACAGCAGCGGCTACGGCTCGACGGAACCCAGCCAGAGTGAGTCGCGGGCGCGGGTCATTCCGACGAACAGCTGTCGCAGGGCGATGGAGTGCCGGTCCGCGTCGGAGAAACGGCCCTGTGCGGTGTCTCGCACGGCCTGGTCGTGTTGCGGTAGGAAGACGTGCTTGAACTCAAGGCCTTTCGCGCGGCGGAACGTGCCGATCTTCAGGTCGTCGCTGTGCTGGCCGTCGTAGTTCTCCAACCTCAACGTCGGCACGCCGGCCTTCTCGAGCATCGTGCGGTACCGATTCACTTCGTGCCGGCCGGCGCACAGCAACGCTGAATCGGCGAGCGGCGACGGCGACGGGTCGAGCTGGGCGGCGAGCTTCTGGACAGCCTCGACCAGCAGCCGGTCGTGCTCCTCCAGAGAAGGCACGTTCACCCGCGCAACGCCGCCGCCGAAGTACGTGAGTTCGACCGCCGGACGATCTGAGACGACAGTGCCGTCGAGGTCCTCGAACGGCTCACCGTCCATGACGGCAAGCGCGGCGTCCAGGATGTCCGCAGCGTTGCGGTAATTGACGTCGAGCCGCTCGGCGCGGCCGCCGGTGATGGTGATGCCGGCCTCGGCCAGCCGGAATCCGCCTGGGTACACCGACTGCTGGTTGTCGCCGATGAGCAGCAGGCCGTTCGGTTTGTCACCGATCAGTGCGTGCAGCAGTTGGATGCCGATCAGCGGCAGGTCCTGTACCTCGTCGACGATGACCGCCGCATACGGCGGGTTCACGGGCTCGGCCCGTACCTGCTCCAACGCCATCCGCAACACGTCCTGGAAGTCGTGCAGCCCACGCGTGTGCAGTAGGCGCTCGTACTCTTCGTACATCGCCCACACCGCGGGCGATGCGTGTTCGGCAGCGGCGTGCGTCGCCCGACCCGGGCGACCCGGAGGTACTCGCCGAACGTTTTGATCGCCCGGCCCTTGATGACGTAGCCGATCTCGTCTCTCCAGTAATCCGGGCTCGGCTCGATCTGCCTCAACGGCAGGCCGTTCCGGAATGCCCACAGCCATGCCCGGGAGAAACAGTCCTCGACCTGGTCCTTGTCCAACTGGTACGGCACGCCGCGCAACTGCAGCAATTCGAGCGCCCACCGGTGCAGGCTGACGCACTCGATCCGGCCGGCGACACTCGGAGCCATCTGTTCGAGCAGCTGGGTCGTCACGCGCGGCAGGTTCGTGGCGAACGTGGTGAACAGGACCTTGCCGGTGCTGCGCTGCGCCAGATAGACGGCGCGGTGCATGCCGACCACGCTCTTCCCAGTGCCTGCCGCGCCGCTGATGCGTGCCGGGCCGCCCCAGCTCCGCCCGACCAGCGGCACCTGAGCCGGATGGAGGAACGTCATCCAGCTCTCCATCGGTTTGGATCTCGCGGCGTGCAACTCCGCCTCCCGCAGCTGGTCGGCGTCGAACAGACCGTCGTCCAGTAGTTGGGGCGTTGAATGCTCCGCGGTATCAGCGGATGCAGGGTCCAGATTGTGTGCCTGGTACTGCGGGAACGTCTCGGCCAGGTACGTGGCGACCGCGCGGACCACCGCAGGCCGCATTCTGATTGCCGCGGTTGTCAATGCCGACGCGGCGTTACGGCGGCCCAGCAGCCGGACCCGGCCGAGGTGAGTGTCGAGCTCGTGGTCGGCGAAGATCAGCACAGGTGTCACCGCTACCGGTGACATCTGCATTGCCACCAGTGCCTCTTCCACCGGTCGGCTTGCCACTGCCAGCTGATGTACCTCGTTGTGGCGGGACTCGGTGCCTGCATGGAGCTGGTCCTCGAGCACAGTCGGCTGGTCGCGCCAGCTTGGGACGTCGATCACGTAGACCCCAGTCGGGCCGACCAGGACCATGTCGGCGCTTGCTGTCCGGCGTCTCGGCCAGTCCCGGTCCACGAGCAGGCGCCAGCCGGTTGCAGTCAGCGTCAGGAGGAGGACGACGACTCGCCGTTCGGCATCGTCTGCGGAGAACTGCGCCGCGTACCGCTCTGCTGCTTGTTGGTATCGCATCTGCTGCAGCGCATGTTCGCGCAGGCCGCGCGAATGGTCGAACCTGCCAGTCGTCATTGTCTCGACCCCCATCGATGACACTCGGTCATGATCCTAACCCGCAGCGTGGCCAGGTGATAGATGTCGTTCGTTATCTGAAGCGACCATCGCGGACGCCGGCGGTGTTTCGGGCGCAGACGCAGGCATTGATACGGCACACTGTCGGTCGTGAAGGCCTACGTGGGCGTGACCGACGGCAGCTGGTACAGGTTCCTCGCCGAACGCCCGCACCTGCAGGAGGTCAACTTCTGGCGGCCCAACAGCAGCAAGGCGTTCGGGGCCGTCCAGGTCGGTGAGCCGTTCTTCTTCAAGAGTCACCACCCGCACAACCGGCTCGTCGGCGGCGGCTTCTACAGCGGCTTCGCCCGGCTGCCGATCTCAGAGGCGTGGGAGCTTTTCGGCGAAGGCAACGGCGCCGCCAGCCTGCAGGAGATGCGCAGTGCCATTGGTGCGTACCGGCACCAGCCGATCCCAACCCGGGAAGACCCGGTCATCGGCTGCATCTTCGTCCGCGACACCCGCTTCTTCGCAGCCGATGCTGACGCCGGGCCGCCGCCGGACTTCGCCTCGAACATCGTGCAGGGCAAGGGGTACGACCTCGCCGACGGTGCGTACACCGGCTACTTCCAGGACGTCATCCACCGGCTCACCGGCCCGGCCGTCGAACTCGATCTCACTGCACCGTGGCACCGTGCCGGACCGGTCTATGGCGACCCGCGCCTGCAACCGCAGCGGCTCGGGCAGCAGGCGTTCAAGGGCGTGGTGCTCGACGCGTACCGGCACCGCTGCGCGATCACCGGCGCGAAGATCCGGCCGGTGCTCCAGGCGGCGCACATCCTGCCGCTGCCGAACGGCGGTGTGCACCGGCTCGACAATGGGCTGCTGCTGCGCTCCGACGTGCACATCATGTTCGACCGCGGGTACCTCAGCGTCGACCCGAAGCACCGGCTGCTGGTCAGCCCGCGGCTCCGCGAGGACTTCGGCAACGGCGAGGAGTTCTATTCCCACCACGGTCAGCCCATCGCCGTCCCCGAGCGTGCCGCCGATCGTCCGCACCGCGAATTCCTCGAATGGCACGTCGACACGGTCTTCAAAGCCGGGTGACGGTTGAGCCGCAGTTACAACTGGCGGACGGCGAGCGAGTTGAGCCTGGAGCCGATCGTCCGCTCGACCAGCATCGTGATCAGATCTGGCTTCGGGGTCTTGCTTACGCCACCGATGCCCAACTGGGCGGCGACGGCGCGCAGTTCCCCAACCAGCAACGGCTTGAGGTAGCGCTCGCCTTCGTCGCGAGTTTGCATGCGGTTGAGCTCGTCCACCGCCACGGACATGTCCTTCGCCGGCTTCGCGGCGGCGCGCTTGGCGGGAGCCCGCTTGACCGGCGCAGCCGGCGAGGCGGCGCCGAACGGGTGGTACGTCAGCGTGGCCCGGCCCTCGGCGATGTCGAGCAGCTGGTCCTCCGGCAGCGTCGCCAGGAACTCCGAGATCCGCTGCAGGACGGTCATGGAAAGCTTCGCGACGTCGCTCACGCGGCTGCCCCTTCGGCATGGAGGGTGTTGAGGAATTCGGAGGCCAGGGTGCGTAGCTCGATGTTGATCTGGGACGTGACCCGCTCCCGGAGCACCGCCGGCACGCCCCGCGGCACCGAGCTGGCGAACAGGGTGTTGTTCTCCCGCATGTACGTGCTGAACACCGGCACGCCGAGCGCGCGCACCGAGTCGATGTAGTACTGCAGCGCGGAGATCGGGCGGCCGCCGTGGAACTGGATCATCGTGAACACCACGCCGGCCATGTTCGGGTCGATGCGGCTGTGGCGCATCTTGGCGTGCTTCAGTGAGTGCTCGTTGTGCCGCTGCACAAGCTCCTCCACGTTGCCGTAGAGGTATTCGATGCCCAATGTGGACAGGTAGTCGGCTTTCGCCGGGATGACAATGTGGTCGCTGGCGACGATGGCCGCCTGGGTCACCACGTTGAAGTTCGGCGGGCAGTCGATCAGAATCCAGTCATATTCCTCGAACGACTGGTCATGCAGCGCGCTCGCCAGTGCGCAACGCACCCGATAGAGCGCTGGATCGAACTTCTGTTCGATTCCGCCGATGCTTCGGGCAAGCCGGAAATCGGCATCAATGAGCTGCAGGTGCGAGGCGATCAAACTGAGCCGCCCACCGCCGTCGGGCAGTGCTGCGTTGACGGGTCGGGGCTGAACGACCAGGTCAGCCAGGGCGACCTTGGGGATCCCGTCGTCGATGGAGTCGAACCAGCGCTTGATCGTCAGCTCTTCGCGGAGCTCCAAACGCCACTCGTCAGGCTGATAGAAGCAGAACGTCAAGCTGCTCTGCGGATCGAGATCAATCAACAGCACGTTCTGCCCGCGGCGGGCGAGTTCAGCGCCCAGGTTCGCGGTCAGCGTCGTCTTGCCGACCCCACCCTTGTAGTTGATCACTGAAACTACCTGCACCCGGGTAACGGTAGAGATGCATCCGGTAGGTCACCACCAACCGTTAAGACGACCTTTCGTCGACGCGAGACCTATGACTGGTCGATGCGATTTCGGGTTAGCTCGACATCATGCGGCTTGAAGACCTGGTGCCCGGATCGTCGGTTGTTGGCGTGGTGCCAGGTGGCCCGGTCGAAGTGATCGCCGTGGCGCCGATGGGGCCCGATTCCGTCCTGCTCGTCTACCGCACCGAGCAGGGCGCCCTCAGCGAGCAGATCCTCATGCGGGTCAACGAGCCAGCGCTCGAGGTCGTCGAGGTGCACCGAACGACCTTCGACGCCGACGCCACCGACTTCAAGCTCGCCGCCGAAGCCATGCGGATCCGCGCCGCGGCCCAGTCCGACCTCATGCTCGCCGTCACCACCAGCGACCTCGAGCCGCTGCCGCACCAGATCGAGGCTGTATACGGGCACCTGCTCGACAAGGTCCCGCTCCGCTTCCTGCTCGCCGACGACCCTGGTGCCGGCAAAACCATCATGGCTGGGCTGTACCTGAAAGAGCTGATGCTCCGGGGCGACCTGTCGCGCTGCCTGATCGTCGCGCCGGGCGGTCTGGTCAACCAGTGGCAGGAGGAGCTGAGCGAGAAGTTCGGGCTGCGCTTCGCGATCCTCACCGCCGACGTGGCCGCTGCGACACCACCCGGCGAGTCGGTGTTCGACGACAATCCGCGCCTGATCGCCCGGATGGACCACCTGTCGCGCAACGACACCCTGGTCGAGCAGATCAGCCACTCCGCCTTCGACGTCGTCGTGGTCGACGAGGCGCACCGGATGTCGGCGCACTACTTCGGCAAGAAACTGCAGAGCACCCGCCGGTACCGGCTGGGTCAGGCGCTCGGCAAGGCCGCACAGCACCTGCTGCTCATGACCGCGACACCACACGCCGGCAAGGAGGAGGACTTCCAGCTCTTCCTGGCGCTGCTCGACCCCGATCGGTTCGAGGGCAAGTACCGCAAAGAGGAGCACACCCTCGGCGCCGATGGACTCATGCTGCGCCGGGTCAAGGAAGAGCTGCTCACCTTCGCCGGCAAACCACTGTTTCCGCAGCGCATCGCGTACACCGTGCCCTATGAACTGTCAGAACTCGAAGTCGAGCTCTATGAGGCCGTCACCGAATACGTCCGTCAGGAGTGGGACCGCGTCGACCAGCTGCGCCGCGCCGGTGAGGTGGTGCGCGGCAACCGGGTCGGCTTCGCGCTCACCGTCCTGCAGCGCCGGCTCGCGTCCAGCCCCGAGGCGATCCTGCGCTCGCTGCAACGCCGCCAGGCCCGGCTCGAACAGCGCCTCACCGAACTGCTGACCAAACCGGCGGCCAAAGAGCGCCTGCCCGACGTCCAGCTCGACGACATCCTCGACGACGAGCTCACCGACACGATGGAGGACACCGAAGAGCAGCTGGTCGAGGCGGCCACCGCGGCGCAGTCCGCCGAGGAGCTGCGGTTCGAGATCTCGGTGCTGCAAGGACTCGTCGACCTCGCGGCGAAGGTCCGCGCGTCCGGCACCGACCGCAAATGGGCGGAGCTGAAAATCCTGCTGCAGCGGCACGCGCCGCAGAAGCTCATCATCTTCAGCGAGCACCGTGACACGCTGACCTACCTGGTCGAGGGCATCAGCGGCGTCCTGCGCACGAAGCACGCGGTGGTCTCGATCCACGGCGCCATGTCTCGTGAGGCGCGACGGGCCGTCCAGGAGCGCTTCACTGCCGATGCAGAGTGTTTGGTACTGGTAGCGACCGACGCGGCCGGCGAAGGCCTCAACCTGCAACGGGCCCACCTGATGGTCAACTACGACCTGCCGTGGAACCCGAACCGGATCGAACAGCGCTTCGGCCGCATTCACCGCATCGGCCAGCACGAGATGTGCCACCTGTGGAACCTCGTCGCGGTCAACACCCGCGAAGGTGCCGTCTTCGAGCGCCTGCTGGCCAAGATCGAGGAGCAGAACGCGGCGCTCGGCGGCAAGGTCTTCGACGTCCTGGGCGAGGCCTTCGAGGGCCAGCCGCTGCACGAACTCCTGCTCGACGCGATCCGCCGCGGCCGAGACCCCCAGGTAAGGGCGCACCTCGACCGGATCATCGACGAGCGGGTCGGCGACACGGCCGTGAAGCTCGTCCAGGAACGGGCACTCCACCACGAGCTGCGCTCCGTGTCCGACGTGGACTCCGCCCGCCGTGACCTGGAAGAGGCCCGGCTGCTGCGCCTGCAACCGCACTACATCGAGGGCTTCTTCCGCGACGCGTTCGACCGCGCCGGCGGGCGCCTCCGCGGGCGCGAACCCGGCCGCTGGGAGATCCCGAGCGTGCCCCAACCGGTCCGGGAACTGCGGACCGCGACAGCCCCGATCAACGTGCGCTACGAGCGGATCTGCTTCGACCGCTCCCAGATGCGCCTCGACGGCCTGCCTCCCGCGCAACTCCTGGCGCCCGGCCACCCACTGCTGGACGCGCTGGTCCAATGCATGATCGATCGGTACGGCGAAGCCCTCGACCGCGGCACCGTCATGGTCGACCGGCTCGACCCGACCGAAGAGCCGCGGCTCCTGATCGCCCTGCACGAGGAGATCATCGACGGGCACGAACGAACGGTCGCCAAGCGGTTCCAGTACGTCGAACTCTGGAACGACGGGCGGAGCCAGCCGAGCGTCGCGCCGTTCCTCGACTACGACGCGCCCACCGCGTATGAGCGCGAACTGACCACCGATCTTCTGCACGCCCCGTGGCTGACGGGGGCGCGGCGCACCGCGGAGCACTGGGCTGCGAGCACCGACCTGCCGGCCTGGTACGCACACGTCGGCGAGACCAGGCGGGAACAGGTCGGCCGTACCAGAGGGCTGGTCCGGGAACGGCTGTCGCAGGAGATCCAGCACTGGAAGGACGAAGCCGTCCGGCTCACCAACATCGTCATGCAGGGCGGCAAGCCGACCATGCAGCCGACGACCGCCGAGCAGCGGGCCCAAGACCTCCGCCGGCGCCTCAACCGCCGGATGATGGAGCTGGACCAGGATGCGCATACGCAGGTACGACCGCCGGCGGTTGCCGCTGTCGCGCTCGTCGTGCCGCAGGGACTGATCGACCGCCGGGCCGGCCGGCGGGAGGAACCGGTCGCCGAGTACATGGAGGACCTCGCCGCGATCGAGCGCCGCGCGATTCGTGCCGTGGTCGCGGCCGAACAGCGACTCGGCCGCGTGCCGCAGGTGATGGCGCACAACAATCCGGGGTACGACATCCGGTCCGCGGGGGAGGACGACCAGATCGTCCACATCGAGGTGAAAGGCCGAACGGCCGGGCACGACAGCTTCTTCGTCACGAACCGGGAGATCCGCGCCGGGCAGAACGCGGACAACTACCGGCTCGCCCTCGTCGAGGTCGACGAGCACGACCCCGCGGCCGACCGGGTGCACTACGTCCAGGACCCGTTCACGGATGTCCGGGTTTCCGCCCTCGTCAACGGCGTCCAGTTCAAATGGCCCCAGATGTGGTCGCGCGGCACCGATCCCTGCTGACACGACCACGGCTCATCAGGCCAACCGCGGGCCATGAAGTACTGGCGGGAGCGACAGAGTCCAGCCGTGAAAATGCCTGTGGCGCAGATCATCGGCTACTGCAAAGATCTCCCCGCGATGCAGCCGCTGTCGCCCCAGCGGTGCGTCGAATCTGCGCGCCGAGCCCGGCGCGTTGCAACGGGGAGGAACACATGAGGAGAGCCCGGCTGCTCCGGACCGTCGCGGTCGCCACCGCGCTGTTACTGGGGCAGGCCCTGATCACACCCACCGCCGCCGAGGCCACCACAGTCCCGCCGGCAGCGCCGACCGTCACCGCGATCAGCGCCCCCTACACCATCGGCGTCGCAGGGAAGTTCACGTTCGCTGAGCCGGCCGGCAGTCCGGTTCCGGCGGCGTTCGTGTACCAGCTCAATTCCGGCGCGCCCACGCAAGTCACCGCCGGCAAGCGGCAGGTGACCGCGTCGATCGTGCTGACGCGCTTCACCAACACGCTCGCGGTGTGGGCGGTCGAGCCGGACGGGACGTTCACCGACACCACCACGATGTTCGTCAACGCGGCGTACCCGCCACCGTTCGCCGACCAGGACCTCACCGGCGACGGCAAGCCGGACCTGCTGATCAGCGGGCCCGCGACCGGCCTGGCACAGGGGCTGTGGCTCACGGCCGGTAAGGCGCTCCGCGGCGGCCTGCACACGCCCGCGACGAACATCGCGTCGCTGACCAACTGGACCGCCCCGGACTTCGACGGCACGCAGGTCATCTCCGGGCACTTCACCGGCACGAGCTTCAACGATGTGCTCGTGTACTACCCGACCGGCAACAACGCGGGCATGGCCGTCATCGCCCCCAGCCTCGACAACGGCGGACCGGTGGACAGCATCGGCGGCGCTGTGCTGCCCTCCGGCACCATGACGGACATGAACGGGGACAACCCGATCGCGGTCGCCAACGCTTATGACAGCGCGGGCACCGGCAACGCGTACCCGGACCTGTTCGCCATCGTCGGCAACCCGTCGCTGGGGTACACCTTCGATTACTACCCCAACTACAACGGCACGGGCGCCTACTACATGGCCAACCCGACCCCGCTGGCCACGCCGGCCGGTGGCGCGGACTGGGACTCGTGGCGGATCGCCTCGAAGCTCCTGCCCAACGGGACGGCGCTGCTGCTCTGGAACCCGACGACCGGCGCCCTGCACCTGTGGGAATCGGTCACCTACGACGGCACGACGCTGCACTACACCGCGTACCAACTGGCGACGAACTGGCAGCCGGCGGCGGCTTCGGTGCAGCTGACTCAGGACGCGACCGGTAACCCGATCATCTGGACGGTCTCCTCGACCGGCGATGCCACCGCGTACCTGGTGAAGAACCTGTCCCCGACGGGCGTGGCCACCCTCAAGGCCCAGCCCGCCCAGTCCCTGCTGTCCTGATTGTCTGGCTGGGTGCGTCACCCGCACGTGACGCACCCAGCCCTCTCGACCTGCGGGCATGCTTCCGTACCAGGAAGCCGACAACGACGCGGTGCGGCAGCTCAACGCCACAACCTGGCCAGGCGCTTCTCTGACTCGACGGTGACGCTCACGCCGTACGCGCGGCCTGAACGGTGGAGCGGGGTAGCGGTGGGCCATACTTCGATGTCATGGCCCCTGGAGCGCGCGGAGTAACGATCCGCATCTTCTTGGTCGACGGCACGCCACAGGGTCTCCGCGTTGTCGAGCGCGCCGGCTGGACCGGGTCCTGCCTTGCATTCGCACGCGCTGACTACCCGGCCGCGCGTGCACGGCGGGAGGTGCAGGGGACCGGTGTCTACGTCCTTGTCGGACCCGACCCAGATGGCAGGCGCACCCAGCGCGTCTACGTCGGTGAGGCCGACGAGGTGCGAGTGCGTCTCGACAGCCACCAGCGAGAGAAGGATTTCTGGACCCACGGGTTCGTTTTGTCCACGAAGGACGATTCACTCAACAAGGCGCATGTGCGCTACCTCGAGGCTCGCCTCTTGGAGATTGCACGGGAGGCCGACAATGCCACGTTGGACAACGGCACCGCGCCGCCTCGCTCATATTTGAGCGAGTCGGAGACTGCTGACATGGAGTCGTACCTCGACGAGGCGTTGGTGTTGTTCCCGCTCGTCGGAGTGAATGTCTTCGACCGCCTGGACCGTGCCGACAGTGTCGACAGCGGCGTGCAGGCCGACGGGCCGAATGTCGGCAAGGACGAGGTCCCGGACGGTCACAGGCCGAGACTCTCCTTCAAGGCGCAACTGACGGCTGCGGAGGGGAGAGAAGACGCCAGAGGATTCCTCGTTTACGAGGGAGCGACCGGACCTGGAACTAGCAAGGTCATGTCGGAGGGCTACCAGCGGCTCCGAGAGCGTCTTCTTCAGGAAGGCATCCTTGTCGCCGTGGAGGGCGGCAGGATCCGCTTGACGAAGGACTACATCTTCGAGTCGCCGTCCGCGGCAGCCAGCGTTCTCAGCGGCGGCAGTAAGAACGGGCGCATCGAATGGCGGGACGGCACAGGCAGGACGCTGAAAGAGGTTCAGCGTCGATCGGCCCCTGAGACAGCGTGACGCTCGCGCCTTGAGTCCACCAATGCGGTGAACACGTCCCTCGCCTTGCTCGAATCCACCGGGTTCCAGGCCACCTGAGCTGGCCGGGCGGCGGGTGCGGCCCCCCGTTATCAGCCGCACCCGCCGAGCCCGTCAGGCACGCCGATCCCGGCGCGCACCAGATACACGCCGGTGGGTGCGGATGGTTGCATCGGTTCGGGGGAATTTTTTGCTGGGCCGGATGGCATAGGCTGCTGCGGTTCGCTCGACCCGGAGTGGTGCGCCTGATGACCGTCGCGCCGGACTTTGCCGAGTTCTACTCGGCGACGTACCCGCGCCTCCTCACGCAGCTGTACGCGTTCGCCGGTGACCGGGCGGACGCGCAGGACCTGGTGCAGGAGGCGTTCACGCGCGCCTTCGCGCAGTGGGCGACGGTGTCCACGTTCGACGATCCGGTCGGCTGGGTGCGCCGGGTCGCGTGGAACCTCGCGATCAGCCGGTGGCGGCGGGCCAAACGCCTGCTCCACGCGCGCCGCGAGCTCGTCGCCGATGACGTGCCGGGTCCCGACGAGCTCTCGTTGGACCTGGTGCGCGCGCTCCGGCAGCTGACGCCACCACTGCGGCAGGCAGTGGTGCTGCATTATCTCGCGGATCTGTCGGTACAGGAGATCGCAGCCTTCGTCGGCGCACCCGACGGGACCGTCAAGGCGAGGCTGCACCGGGCACGGACGACCCTGAGCCGGCTACTCAGCGTGGATGAGGAGTGGGTGAGCCATGACTGAGCGCGACCCACTGCGGACCCACTTCGACGCGTTCCAGGAGCGGTCCACCAGCACCGCCATTCCGCCGTCCGTCGAGGAGATCCCACGCCGGCTGCGCCGGACCCGCCGCCGGCGTACCGTCGCCGTGGTCCTGGCCGCCCTTGCCCTGATAGCGCTGGTCACGGTGCCGTCGTGGCGCAACTCCGGGCCGCCCCCGATTCCCACGAACTCGCCCACACCCACCCCGTCGGCCAGCCCGTCACCGTCGTCGTCAGCGGTGGTGGCCGCGCCTCCGCCGGTCTCACCGTCATCAACGAGTGCGTCCGGAGCATCGTCGTCGCGCGGTGCCACCTGTACCACATCCGCACGGGGAAACCCGATGGTGAACGGGGTGGAGGCCCAGCTGACGCAGGACTACGGAACCACGATGATTCCGAAACCGGCCAACCTGTTCGAGGTCTGCCCGGCCGCCCGCCTGGCGTTCGTCAAGGTCATCTACGACTGGAGCATCGACCGTCAGCAGTACGTCCTGGTCTCCAACGTTTCGTACGCACTCACCCAGAGCCAGCCGAGCATGACCCGCCCCAAGCCGAGCGTGGTGAGCAGCTGCGGCGGGATCGTTGTGCTCATCGTTCCCGGACGCTCGGTGCCGTCGTCGATTCCCCGCTCGGTCCAGGACAGCGCCCAACCGAACAGCGCCGCCTACACCTATCTCGGGAAAAGCGGCCAGGTCATCATGGACCTGATCGAGATCTACTCGTACAGCAACGTGACGTCCCGCAGCTACTGCGTGCCCGCCTCGCCGCCGGCCTGATCGGCGGATGAACGAAGCCCGCGATGACTGCCAGACTTGCTCTCAGGGCGTTGGCGACGGGCATTGTTGCGGCGTGCTCTGCCCGGCGTTAGAAGTGCACGTCAGGTCGCCGGGCACCAGCGGCGCCAGGAGAAAGCCTGCGCATCCGACGGCGAAGCAGCACAGCAAGAATGCCGCCAGGGCCATGCCGGCGACGACGATGAACGCTCGTTGCTGTGGCGTGCGGTTGGGTGGCGTGCGGGAGACGCCGGCCAGCGAGGGTGGGCGGAAGTCGTGCCATCGGGCTGGTGGGGGAGTGACGCCGGCGCTGGTTCGGTAGTGATCGCCGCGGCGGTGTGGGCGCACCCACCTGCCTTTGCGAAGGTGCCCGCGGACTGAGTGGCCGCGAACTCGAAATCGCATGTCGCTCCAAAGGTCGCTCGGCTAGCGATCTTGGTGGTGGGCGTCGCCGCTGTCAACGAGCGCACCGTAGTTGGTTGGCGACTATGCGGCACTCGGGGGAGCGTCTACGCTTTGCGGCGTGGTGGAGGGACCCGAGGAACTGGAGCGGCTCGAGGCGTACACCTACCTCACCGTCCCGGAGCGGGCCACCTACCTCGCCATGATGCGGCTGTTCAGCGCCTCCCTCATGACCGACCTGTCCGCCCAACAGGTCGTCGAAGCCCTCGACGGCATCTCCCTCGACACCGCCGTCAACCGCCTCAACCAGCTCGTCACCTGGGGAAACCTCCTCCCCAGCTCGCACTCCGTACGAGTGAAAAGCATCGAGGAGTACCAGCGAACCAGATCCCGCTACCAGCTCTCACCCCTCGGCGAGAAGGTCCAGCGACAGGTCGACGACGTGCTCGCCAGCGCCGAGACGGCACGGGAGATCAGCCGCGAGCTGCTCGGCCTGGTAGCCACCGGACTCGGCGCGCTGAGCGAGATCGTCGAAGACCCCGGCGGCATCGACATGATCCGGGCCCGGGACACCGTCGCCGCCGTGTTCGCGCAGTTCTGGCAGTTCCGGGACTCGGTGCGGGACTTCTACGCGTACCTCGGGCAGGTGCTCGCCCGGTACGACCTCGACGGCAGCGAATACAGCGGGTTCAAGAACCTGTTGCTCGACTACGTCGAGTCGATCACCGAGGAGGTGGTGCTGCTGTCGCCGCGGATTCAGCATCACCTGGAGCGGATCTGGCCGCACCTGGACGGGCTGTTGGAGCGGCTCGATGAGGGTGGCCTGGCCGAGGCGGCCAAGGACCTCGGCATAGCAGTGCAGCGGACCCGGGGGCACTCGCGGGACGACTGGCTGGCGTTGCGGGCCTGGTTCGAGGACACCGACGGGCGGCGCAGCGAGGTGAACCAGCTGCGCGACGCGACGCTGCGGGCGCTGCAGTCGTTGCTGGCCAACGCGAAGCGCATGATCCGCTCCTCCGGGCAGGCGACCTCGCGGCGGCGGGACCTGCTGCGGCTCGCGGCCTGGTTCGACGGCGCCGACGCCGGGACCGATGCTGACCTGTTCACCGCGGCGTTCGGGGTGTACGGCAGCCGGCACCTCGGACTGGCGGCCGATCCGGAGGACGTGGTGCCGGCAACCGACAGCTGGTGGATGAAGCCGGCGGTGACGGTGCCGGTGGCGCTCCGCGAACGTGGTGAGCGGGCCGCGCGTGGGCGGCCCGGCGGGATCGTGGACCGCAGCGCCCAGCAGCTGGTCCTGGTCGAGCAGGCCGCGGCGGCGCAGCACCTGCGGGCCCGGGCCGCCGCGGAGCTGCTGTCGGCGGCATCGGACCTCGCCGCGGTGCGGCTGTCCGGGCCGGCGATGCAGCTGCTGCTGGAGCTCATGGCGCAGGCCCTCGGCGCCGGGGAGCCCGCGGCCGGCACCGCGGTGACCGTGTCGATCGACCTCGGGCTGCGGTGCGAGCTCACCGCCAAGCCGGGCAACACGCTGACGCTGCGATCCGCGAACGGCGACTTCACCGCCGACGACCTCGCCATCATGATCGCAGGCGACCTTGGCTGAGCCGCACGAACACGACATCGCCCTGGCCGAGGAGCGGCGCCGGGCCGTCCGGGCGCTGCTCGCCCAGCCGCTGCTGCACCCCACCCACGACGAGTTCCCGCTGGTGAGAAGGCACGCCGACTGGCTCAAGAGCTGGTTCGGGCAGTTCCTCGGCTACCGGCTCGTCGTCGAGGCGGGCTTCGCGCGGCTGTTCAAGGCCGGCCTCCCACCGGGGCAGGGGCGGCCGCTGCTGCAGAAGAGCGGGACGCCGTTCGCGCCGCGGTCCTACGCATACCTGGCGCTGACCGTCGCGGTCCTGCTCACGGGACCGGAGCAGCTGCTGCTGTCGCAGCTCGTCGCCGACATCCGCAGCGCGGCGGTGGAGGCCGGGATCGACCTCGGGGACGTGGACCGGGCAGTGGAGCGGCGAGCGCTCACCACGGCGTTGCGGCAGCTCGTCCAGTGGCGAGTGCTGCTCGAGGAGCAGGGCACCGTCGACGGCGACCAGGCCGAGGCGCTGTTGAGCGTGGACCGGGACCTGGTCACGCACCTGCTCGCCGCCCCGATCGGCCGGGCCGCGAACCCCGAGGAGTTCATGGCCGCCGAGCAACGAACGACCCGGCATGCAGTGCGCCGGCGCCTCGTCGAATGCCCGGTGGTCTACGTCGACGACCTCACCGCCAGGGAACGGGCCTGGCTGCGCAAGGAACAACGCCGCGACGAGCGGGCGTTCGCCGAATACACCGGACTGCACGCCGAGCTGCGCGCCGAAGGGGCCGCCCTGCTGGACCCCGACGACGATCTGTCCGATGTGGACTTCCCCGGTACGGGCACCGTCGCGCAAGCCGCGTTGCTGACCGTCGAGGCGCTGGCCGGTGCCCTCGCGCCGGAGGTGTCGCGGACCGGGCCGCCGGTGGTCGGGGTCCCGGTGCCGGACGGGCTGATCGAGGAGACCCTCGCCGGGCTCGTGGAGCGGCACGCGAAGCGGTGGGCGGGGGCGTACACCGAAAACCCGGCGGCGCTCAAGGACGCCGTCGTCGACCTCTTGACCCAGCTGCAGCTGCTCGGCCGCGCCGGTCCGACGGTCGCCGACGCCGAGCACGACGAGGACATCGCCGCCGAGCGCGCCGTCGACGCCCGCAACGCCAGGGGCACCGCACCACCGGGCGCGCTGGTGCTGCTCGCGGCGGCCGGACGTTATGCCGTGACCGTCGAAGGAGCGCAGCGGGGATGACCCGGTTCCAGTTGCACCGGGCCGGCATCTGCAACGTCTGGCAGTACGGCGAGCAGGTCTTCCAGTTCGAGGACGGCCGGCTGCTGCTGCGCGGCAAGAACGGCGCCGGCAAGTCCAAGGCCCTGGAGTTGCTGCTGCCGTTCCTGCTCGACGGCGACGTGAAACGCCTCGACGCGACCGGCGCCGGCAAGACCACGTTCCGCTGGCTGATGAGCGAAGGCGCCACCGGCGTCAACCGGCAGGGGTTCCTGTGGCTGGAACTGCGGCGCCAGGCGGAGGACGGCACGGCGGAGGACGGCACCTGGCGGCACCTGACGCTCGGCGCGGTCGTGCGCTGGTCCGCGGCGACGACCGAGGCGCGGCTGCAGTACTTCATCACGCCGCTGCGCGTCGGGGTCGACGTCGCGCTCGTCGTCGACGGCCAGCCGCTTCCGTTGGACCGGTTGCGGGAACGGCTCGGGGACGGTGCCGTCATCGCCGGCGCGCGCGAATACCGGGCCCGCGTCGGCCGGGAACTCTTCGGCGTCAACGACGCCGGGCGCTACCAGAACCTGGTGCACCTGCTGTACCGGCTGCGCCGCCCGACGATCGGCGACCGGATCGAGGCCGGCCAGCTCGCCACCGAACTCGGCGAGGCACTGCCACCGCTGGACGACGACGTCCTGGACACGGTCGCGCACAACCTCGACGACCTCGAAACCGTCCGCGAGGACCTCGGCCGGCTCGAACGCACCCACGGCGCGCTCACCGACCTCATGACCGGCTACCGCGGCTACCTGCAGGGCGAGCTCCGCGCCCGGGTCGGCGCCGTCCAGCAGGCACTGCAGGAACTCCGCGACCGGCGGCGGCAGGCCGGACAGCGGGAACGCGCGGTCTCCGCCGCCATCGACGACGAACGCGCCGCCGAGGACACCGCCGCCGAGCTCGAGCACGCCGGGCGGGAGGCACGGGCGGAACTCACCGCCGTGCGGGACAGCGCCGCCTACCGGGCGGTGCGTGATCTGGCGCAGCGCCGCCAAGCAGTGCAGGCCCTCCACGCCGCGGCCCAGGCCACCGCCAGCCGGGCCGCCGCCGAGCAGCGCAACCTCGCCAACCTCGTCGCCCGGTTCAACGACGAGTCCACCCGCATCGCCACCGCGTCCGCGCGGCTGCGCGAGGACCACGGCCGGCTCCGCGACGTCGCCGGCGAGGCGGGACTCGACGTCGGTCACCTCGGCGCGGCGCCGGCACTGCGGTACACCACCGTCACCGGACCGCAGCTCCGCGCCGTCGACGCGGCCGCCGCCGAACAGGACCTGCACGCCCACCGGGACCAGAGCCGGCAGGCCGAGGCGGCCGTCGCGGCCCGCCGGCGCGCGGTCGCTGACCTCCAGGACCTGATCGGTAAGGCGAACCGGGCCGCGGAGCACGCCGCCCGCGCGGCCGGCGACGCCGAACTCCTCGACGGCCAGCTCGGCACCGCGAACGACCGCCTCGCCGACCGGACCGCTGCACTGCAGGCCGCAGCCGACGCGTACGCCGCCGACGTGCACCGGTGGACCGAGGACCCCGCGATCACGGCGGCCGGAATCGACGCCGCACCCGTGCTCCTGGCCGACACTCCGGAGTCGGTCCGCGAGGCCGCCGAAACCGCCGTAGCCCCGATCCGGGCCGACGCCGAACACCGCCGCGACACGCTCCTGCACGACCGTGCCCGCGCCGCGGACCACCTCGCCGCCGTCCGCCGCGAACACCAGGAATGGGCCGCGAAGACCGACCCGGAGCCGCCCAGGACCCGGTTCGCGCCGGCCGGCGGGGACCGCGCCGGTCGGCCGTTCTACCAGCTGGTCGACTTCGCCGACGGCCTCGACGACGCGCGGCGCGCCTCGATCGAAGCGGCGCTGGAGGCCAGCGGCCTCCTCGACGGCCGGGTGACCACCGACGGCGGCATCGTCGCGCCCGGCACCGGCGAGGTCCTGCTACGCCCCGGGCCACCGGTCCCGCACCCGCTGCTCGGCGCCGCGCTCGTGCCCGTCCCCGGCGCCGACGAGGTGACGGCCCTGCTCGCCGCAATCGCCTTTTCCGACGGTCCTTCCGATGGCGTCGGCAGTTGGATCGGTACGGATGGGAGCTGGCGGCTCGGCGTCGCCCACGGCACCTGGCGCAAACCCGCAGCCGAATACGTCGGAGCGACCAACCGAGCCGCGCTGCGCGCTCGCCGGCTCGCCGAACTCCAGACCCAGATCGACGAGGGCGCCGCCACCGTCGCCCGCCTCGACCAGGACCTGGCCGCGGTCGCCGCCCTGCGCCGCGACCTCGACCGGCTCCTCGGCGCGCTGCCCGACGCCGCCGGCCTGGGCACCGCACAGGCCCGGCGGGACGAGGCGGAGTCCGCCGTCACCGCGCTCACCGCCCAGGTCGCCGACGCCCGGCGGCGGGCCCGGGACCTCACCGCCCAAGCCGCCGAGCACCGCCGCAAGGTCACCGCGGCCGCCGACGCGCACCTGCTGCCGGCCGCCCCTGAGGACCTGACCCGCGTCGACGGCCGGCTCCGGCGGCTCGCCGACGACCTTCCCCGGCACCGCCGTGACGCCGACGGACTGGTAGCGCTGCTGCACCGGTACACCTCCCAACTCGACGACATCAACAGCGCCCAGGAGCGCGTCGCCGAGGCCGCCGAGGCCGCCGCCGCCACGGCCACCGAACACGCCGAAGCCGCCGCCGAACTCGCCGTGCTGCAGGAGTCGCTGCACGCCGACGCGGCCGGCGTCATGGCCCGCGAGGCCGCCGCCGAGGCGAGGCTCCGCGACGCCGAACTGCGCCTGCCGACCCTGCGCAGCCGCGCCCAGCAGGCACGGGACCAGCGGATCCGGGCCGAGAACGCCCGCGACGAAGCCCGGGACCGGCTGGCCGGGCAGGAACAGATCGCCCTGCAGGCCGGCACCGCGCTGCCCCGCATCATCACCCTGCCCGGCGTCGCCGCCGCGCTCGACCTCGGCGAGGACATCGCCGTCCCGCCCGACGTCGCGGAGACACCCCGCGAACGCATCACCCGCCTGGACGGCCTCGCCACGACACTCGCCGGCGCGCTCGGTCCCCAGCGCACCGACCTCGGCGAGAACGCGCTGCACCTCAGGTACATCGACGTCCGCGGCCGGCTCGCCGGCGGGTACGACCTCATCTGGGAAGACCGCGACGGCGTCAAGGTCGTCGAGATCGCCGACGACATCGGCCAGCACCCCGTCGCGCACGCCACCGCCCGCCTCGGCGCCGAACTCGACCTCAAACGCACCGCCGTCGCCGACCGGGAACGCCAGGCGTTCGAACGGTTCCTGCTCGGCGAGCTCGGCGACGCGCTGACCCGGCAGATCCTCGCCGCCGAGGCGCTCGTCAACGGCATGAACGCCACCCTCGCCCAGGTCCGCACCTCACACGGGCTCGGCGCCCGGCTCGTGTGGGCGCTGCGCGCCGACGCCGATGCCGACACCCGCGCTGCCGTCGGCCTGCTCAAGACCCCGCTCGCGCTGCGCACCCGGGACCAGAACGACCGGCTCCGCGAGGTTCTGGCCCGCCGCGTCGACGACGCCCGCCGCAGCGACCCGTCCGCCGGCTACGCCGTGCACCTGCGGGCCGCGCTGGACTACCGGCAGTGGTTCACGTTCACCGTCAAGGTCACCGACCAGGCCAACCCCGACCGGGAGCGGACCCTGTCGGCGCGCACCGCCATGTCCCAGGGCGAGCAACGGGTGGTGTCGTACCTGGTGCTGTTCGCCGCGGCGGCGGCCCACTTCTCCTCCGTCGGCGACGCCCACCCAACCGCGCCGCGGCTCATCCTGCTCGACGACGCGTTCGCCAAGGTCGACGAGCCGACCCACGGCCGCCTCCTCGGCCTGCTCGTCGAACTCGACCTCGACGCGATCCTCACCAGCGAACGGCTCTGGGGCTGCTTCCCGGAGGTCCCGTCGCTGGGCATCTACGAATGTCTGCGCGATCCGGCCCAGCCCGGCGTCGCGACCCTGCACTTCCGCTGGGACGGCCGCCGCCGGACGGTCCTGCCCGCATGATCGACCCGACCGCGCTGCAGTGGCTGCGTTCCCCGTCGCTTGCTCCACTGTGGACCGCCATGCACGGGCGGCTCACCCGCAACGGCGGTCAGGCCACCGGCCGGCTCACCGTCCACTGTGCCTCGCACGAGCACCGCGAATCGGTCGGTCAGCTGCTCGGCCGGGCCGTCGGAACCCAGGTGAGCGTCGACCTCGCCGCCCTCGATCGGCTGCTGCTTGCCAGCGCTGCCAGTGCCGGGCTCGTTGACGTCGTCGAGGCGGTCGCGGGCCCGATTCCCGACCGGCGCGGGGCAGCGGCCGCCGAACAGCAGCGCCGGGTGTCGCTGCGGGATCAGGCACTTGCCGCGGCCGCCGCGGTGGGCCTCGACGGCCAGTCCTGGTTTCCCGAGTGGCTCGACCGCGTCTGGCGCAGCGGCATCGTCGGCCGGCTCCCATCGGACGAGGCGCACCGCCTGCTCACCCACGCGATCACCACGCTCGGCCTGGTCCTGCACCCGTCCGCAGGCGTGCGATCCCGCGGTGAGCTCGCCGAACAGGTCACCGGCTCCGCACATGGCCTCGATGACGACACCCTGCTCAACCGCCTGGTTCTGCGCGGCATCGCCCTCGCCACCACCGGCGCCGAAGCGCCCGCGTCCGCCGTGGACCGCCGGGCCTTATGGGCATCCGTCGGGGTCGCCGGGGATACCGTGGCCACCACTGTGCTTACCTACGGACTCCGCCCGCTCGGCGACGGTTGGCAGGCCAGCCAGCTGCGTACCCGCGCCGACCACCACAGCGAAACCCACCTGACCCTGCGCGACCTGCGGCAGCTGCTGCCGATCCGGCTTGCGCCGCAGACCGTATCCGTGTGCGAGAACCCACGCGTCCTGGAAGCCGCGGCACAGGCCCAGGTCAGCGCCGCCGTTGTCTGCACGCTCGGCAACCCGACCGCGGTGACCCTGGCCCTCCTCGACGCGCTCGCCGCTGTTGACGGCGTTCGCCTGCGGTACCACGGCGACTTCGACTGGCCGGGCGTGGCCATCGCCGGCCGGGTCATGCAGCGCACCGGCGCGGCGCCTTGGCGCTTCACCGCCGCCGACTACTCGTCCGCGGTCCGTGCCACCCGCGACCCGAACACGCCGCCGCACCCACTCAGCGGCGCGCCCGTCGCCACTGCGTGGGACCCGGACCTCGCGGCGGCGATGCTCCGGGAGGGCGTCGCCGTCCACGAGGAACGCGTCACGGAAGTCCTGCTGGCAGACCTGCTTTAGTTTTGGAAATCGGCTCGGTGGTCCTCGACCCAGGTGGCGTACGTCCGCGCCGGCCGCCCGGTGATCTGCTCGACGACGTCGTTCACCGGGGCGGGCTTGCCCACGGCCTCGGCCATCAGGCTGAACAGCGCCGCCAGGAAGTCGGCGTCCATGAACCGGCGCATCTGCTGCTGGACCGGCTCAGGATCGAGATCCTCCACGGTCAGCGGGCGGCCCAGTCCCTGGCCGAGGATGTGCACCTGCTGCGCCTGCGTCAGTGACTGCGGCCCGGTCAGGTCGTACACCCGGCCGCCGTGCCCGCCGTCGACGAGCACCCGCGCCGCCACGGCCGCGACGTCGCGCTCGTGCACAGCGCTGAACGATGCCCTGGTGTACGGCGCCCGGATCACGCCACTTTGCAGTTGCATCGCAAAGGTCAGGGAGTTGATGGCCGGGAACAGGATTCGCAGGAAGGTCCACTCGATGCCGGTCGCTTCGACGGCCCGTTCGACGTCGCGGTGGTACTGCGCGATCACGTCGGGCTGCTGCTCGGCGTGGCCGGTGATCGCCCCGGACGACAGGAACACCAGTCGCCGCACGCCAGCGGCGTGGGCCGCGGCCAGCAGGGGCGCCACGTCCATGCCGTACGGCAGCACCAGGAACGCTGCCTCGACCCCGTCGAACGCCGGCGGCAGGGTCTCCGGGCTGGTCAGGTCCGCGGCGACGAGCTCGTCTGCGGCGGGCAGGTCGGCCTTCGACGGGGTACGGGTCAGCGCCCGCACCGGCACGCCCGCGGCCACGAGTTCCTCCACCGCCTGACGCCCGAAGTGAGCGGTGGCGCCGATGACGAGGTACATGAGGGGCTCCTTACGCTGGGGAACTGCCGCCATGGTGAGAACGCTACGAGCAATTCAGGCCAGGTTCTGTCCTGATCTTTCGATCATGGCGTGTCAACCGCGACTGCCCTATGGGCGTCTATGTCCCTGTGAACATCAAGCGAGCCGTCGTGCTCCTGGCCGTGCTCCTGGCCGGCTGCGGCGATCCGATCGAACAGTCGGACGCGACCCGCTGGACCCCGCCGACCGTGGCGCCGTCAGGTCCACTGTGGTCGGAGAAGATCGACGTGAACCGGGAAACCGGGGCCCTGGCCGCTCCTGGGTTCAACGCCCTCATCGACACTTCCGCTCCCGGCTGGGCGCAGTCGCCGGACGGTGCGGTCGCCGAGCTGCTGGACCTGACCCGGGGCTTCGACGGGCCGGTCGACATCTACCTGCTGCAGGAAGGGGTGGACGGCAAGGACCCCGTCCTCACCGTGACCCTCACCAAGCTCGGCGACGATTCGATCATGGCGATCCGGTACCGCATCGCCTTGCGCCGCAGCGACGACGGGCGGTTCCGATTCGTGGAGGGCAAACGCACGCAGCGCTGCCACACCGGCCGCGGCCACCAGGACTTCAGCACCGAGCGCTGCTCCTGAATGGGGGCGTTGGTGGCCTGCAAAACAGGCCACCAACGCCAAGCGAATACCTAGCCGATACGCCGCTGGCGGCGGCGGGCGGCGAACAGGATCACGGCGCCCAGAAGCAGCAGGCTGACGCCGAACACCGCGATCATGCTGATGTTGCTGCCCGTGCGGCCGAGTTGCGTCGGTACGGCGGCCGGAACCGGAGACGCCGAGGGCGACGGTGAGCCACCGGACGGTGCTGGGCTGGCCGTCGGTGTCGCCTCCGCTCGGGGCGGCACGGTGACGCGGACGGTGTCCGATGTGCCGTACGCGTTGCTCGCGGCCACGGCGAACGTCGCCGCCGTGTTCGGCACGTTCGTGACCGTGATGCTGGACTTGTTGCCGGCCGCCTGGCCGATGAGGGCGCCGGCGCCGTCGTAGATCCGCCAGGCCTTGACCGTCCCGGCGCCGGAGCCCGGCGTCCAGGTGAGGGTCGCCGTGCGGTTCGTCGCGTCGACCTCGGTGACCTTCGCGGTGAGGGTCTTCGGGGCCGCCGGGCCCAGCTTGGCCAGGCCGGTCGCGTTGATGTGCATCGTCGCGATCGCGTTCGCCACGCCGCCGTCGGCGGAATGGATCCGCACCTGCGCCAGGCCTTCGAAGGCGCTGGGGTACGTGTGTTTCGCGGTCGGCGTGGTCGTCGTCGTGTCGATGGTGCCGTCGCCGTCGAAGTCCCACTCGTACTTCGTCAGCGTCGAGTCCGGGTCGTAGGACCGGGACGCGTCGAAGGCGACCTCCGTGCCGGGGGCGGCCCAGAACTCGTCCACCGCGAGCAGCGCGGTCGGGCGGGCCTTGATCTGCGTGATCGCGCCGATCAGCGCGGCCTGGGTGTCGCCGGAGTTGACCACGACCTTGCCCGAGGTCTGCTGGGCGAGCAGGGCGTACTGCGCGCTGAGGAAGTCCGGGACGACCGGGTACACGTTGACCGGGTCGATCTCCAGGGCTCTGGTGGCGACCTGCCCCACGGTCCAGCCGTTGGCGACGTCGGGGTCGTGGTAGCCGGCGTCGGTCAGCACCACGACCGCCTTGGTGGCGCCGGGCTTCCAGGAGAGCTCGTTGAAGGTGGTCATCAGCGCGGTCAGCAGGGCCTCGGGGGTGTCGCCGCCGCCCGCGGCGACGAGCGGCGCGAGCGCGGTCTGGAACGCGGCGATGTCGTTGCTCAGCGGGCTGCGGACCGCGGCGACGAAGGAGTCGCCCGCGTCGCGGTACTCGGTGAGCGCGACCCGGCCGCGCAGGGAGGTGATGGTCGTGGCGAGGGTGCGGGCGGACAGCCGCGCGGCCTCGATGTCGTCGGCCATCGAGCCGGTCGTGTCGATGACGATCGCGACGTCGAGCCCGGTGGTGCCGACGCCGATGACGAAGATGGACAGGTCGAAGTCGTCGCGGTGGCCCGGCAGGCGACCCGCCAGGGCCTCGGCCACCTCCTGCGCGGCCTCGTCGATGCCGTTGCCCTCCTTGGCGTAGTTCTCGTGCGTGGAGCCGATCAGGTCGGCGAGGTTGTTGTTGCAGACCAGATCGTCCCGGTCGCACCAGGAGCCGACCCGGTTCTCGATGTCGGCCGGCACGTAGGGCACGCGCGCCTCGAGGGAGCCGTTGTCGGTGAAGCAGCCGACGTTGCCGCGCCGCCACGGCGAGCGGGCGCCGCCGCGGCAGGCGGTGGGGAAGACGCCGATGCCCTCGGGCAGGTACAGCTTCGGGTCGCCGAACAGGCCGACGTAGGCGATCCGGTCGCGCAGGCTCCGGTCGAGTTCGGCGAGGGTGTTGCCGATGACGTGGGCGCCCTGGGAGTACCCGCCGAGGACGAACTGCTCGTCCTTGCAGCGGGCGGCGCGTTCGGTCAGGTAGGTGCGGGTCTCGGTGACGCCGCCGGCCACGCTCGCGTTGTACCTGCCGCCGAGGAATCCGGTCCAGGAGGCGTCGGCCTCCAGCAGGTTCTTGTACGACTGCAGCGAGCCTTTGACGCCGACGGCCTCGTACTGCTTGCCGCCGTGCGCCTCGGTGCCCACCTCGTAGGCGTTGAGCTTCACGTCGTCGTTGGTGCGCTTGTCGATCTGGCCGAAGAAGCGTTGCGCCTCGTCTTTGTTGAGTGCCTGGCCGGAGCCTCGGGCGAAGACGACGGTGACGTCGCCGCACGGTTTCGTGTCGTGTTCCGCGTGCGCGACGCCGCTCGTCGAAATGAGCGTGCCGGCAACTGTCAACGCCGATAATGCGGCGATCAATCTTCGCATCCGCTTGCTCCACAAACGTAGTAGGGAGTCATTCCGAAACGAGGAGAACGACCGTGAATTGCCGGTCCGGTGGTCCGGACGGGCCGACCACGGAAAGTGCGATGTGCAGGCCGTGCGCGCTGGTCCTCGCGGTGCACAGCGGGATCGGGCCGGTGCGGTTGGGCTTCGCCCGGCAGTCGCCGTCGAAGCCGGCGCTGGGCCAGCCCGCCTGCCCCATCAGGCCCTGGAGCTCGCCGGCCGTGGGCGTGGACGGCAGCCCCCATTGCCGGGAGCCGCCCGGGCACGGGTTGTCACCGCAGAACGGGCTGCGGCCCTGAACGCTCGATTCGACCAGGATCCAGGTGGACGGGGCCGGGAAGCTGTCGAGCACAGCGGATACCTGCCGGGCGCCGGGTGCGCGGCCCCAGCCCAACCACCAAAGAATGATCAGGACCAGTGGAATTGCACACCACGTCAGAATCTTTCTCACGTCGTGAGCTCCTCGTGGTCGGCGATGACAATGCATCGTCGAGGCAATGCCAACCGGCCACAATGGCCTGATCATTTGTGCCGGATGCCGTTCACGGGCGCCACGAAATGAACGTTTCTCTGCCGCACTCAGCCGATCATTCGAGGGAATCCGGCGACACGGTAGGCGTAATCGGTACAAACCAGCGCCGGTGGCGGCGGGTGATCACGCCGAGCGTGGTCACTCGAACGTGGTCGGCCTTTCGGGTGGTGTGTCGTGGCAGGAAGGCTGCCACCGGCCCGCAGCGCGACGGCGAGCAGCAGGGCGACGCTCGCCAGCCACGTCAACGGCACCGCCACCGCGTCGGGCCAGTGCGGCAGCGGCAACGCCGGCAGGTCCTCGCCGAAGACCGGCAGGGCCCAGCCCGTCAGCCGCCACACCGCCAACGCCGTCACCAGGCCGGCCACGCCGCTCGACGCTTACGTCGTCGGTCACGATCAGGCCCTGGCGGGCCAGCAGCGTCAGCACATCAGCCGGGGCCGAGGCGTTCAGCCACACCTCCGACCGCTCGGCGGTGCCGGCCTGCGTGGCGACCCGGTTCGCGTACTCCAGGTCGACCAGCGCACCCGCCGTCCCGATCCGGGGCAACGCCTGCGACGCCCCGGCAGCGAGCACCGGCAACGGATACGGCGCGTCCACCGGCTGGATCCAGGCCCCGTCCGGCAGCCCGCCCGGCGCGTCCACCGCCAGCCGCAGCCCATCCCGGACCGCCGCCAATTGCCCACCGCTGACCCGCCACCGCGACCCGGCACCGAGGTCCACCGCACCGAGCCGGCGCACCGTCAGCGTGAAGTGGGTGCTGGTCGGCGAGGTGCTGCGCGCCCGCAGGTGCAGCCCGACCAAGCGGCTCCCCCATCGCCCGCCGTCGATCACGCTCGCCGAGCACATTACCGGCGGGAGTCTTCTGCTGGCGTCCCGTGACCGTGCTGTATTCGGGACCGGGAGAAAGGCGTTACGCGGGCAGGGTGAGGATCTCGGCGCCGTCGGGGGTGATGGCGATCGTGTGCTCGCTGTGGGCAGTCCGGCAGCCCGTGGCGCTGCGCAGCGTCCAGCCGTCGGCGTCGGTGACGAGCTTGTTGGTGTCCGCCATGATCCACGGCTCCAGGGCGAGCAGCAGGCCGGGGCGCAGCTTGTAGCCGCGGCCGGGCCGGCCCGTGTTCGCCACGTGCGGGTCCTGGTGCATGGTCGTGCCGACGCCGTGGCCGCCGAACTCGGTGTTGATCGAGTAGCCCGCGTCGCTGAGGACCGTGCCGATGGCGTGGGAGATGTCGCCGATGCGGGCGCCGGGGCCGGCCGCGGCGATCCCGGCGCTCAGCGCGCGCTCGGTCACGTCGATCATCGCGACGCTCTCCGCCGGCTTGGCGGCGCCCACGATGAAGCTGATGGCGGAGTCGGCGACCACGCCGGCCAGGGAGACCGCGAGGTCCAGCGACAGCAGGTCGCCGTCGACCAGGGTGTAGTCGTGCGGCAGCCCGTGCAGCACGGCGTCGTTGACCGACGTGCAGATGTAGTGGCCGAACGGCCCGCGGCCGAAGGAGGGGGCGTAGTCGACGTAGCAGGACTGCGCCCCGGCCTCGACGATCATCTCGTGGGTCCACCGGTCGATGTCCAGCAGGTTCGTGCCGACCGTGGTGCGCTGCTTCATGGCCTGCAGGATGCCGGCGACCAGGGCGCCGGTGTTCCTCGCCCGGGGCAGGTCGGTGGGGTTCAGGATCTCGATCATGCGGCGCCTCACTCCTCCGGCCAATAAGTATCCCGGCCATATTATCCCGGTACTAGAATAGGGTCATGGTCAGGTTGCCGCTCAGTCCCGACGAGGTCGAACGCGGACAGCGCCTCGGCGCCCTCCTGCGCCGCGCCAGGGGAGACAGGTCCATGCTGCACACCGCGCTGAACGCCGGGGTCTCGCCGGAGACCCTCCGGAAGATCGAGTCCGGGCGCGTGGCCACCCCCGCCTTCCCGACCATCGCCGCGATCGCCGACGTCCTCGGCCTCTCCCTCGACGCCGTGTGGTCGGAGATCAACCAGCCGGACGAGGAGCGACTGGCGTCGTAAACCAAAACGGCAAGAGGGTGTAGGTAGCCCCACCCCGGCCGGGTATTCAGGGTCAATCTGCTCGGCTCGATAGGTTCGTACCGTCGACGCATGCAGACAGCACTGGAGCTTCGGGGACTCACCAAGCGGTTCGGCGACAAGGTCGCCGTCGACGGGATCGACCTCACCGTCCCGCAGGGATCGTTCTACGGGCTCGTCGGGCAGAACGGCGCCGGCAAGACCACCACCCTCTCCATGGCGGTCGGGCTGCTGCGCCCCGACGGCGGCACCGCGCAGATCTTCGGCGCCGACGTCTGGGCCGCACCCAACACGGCGAAGGCCCTCGTCGGGGTCCTGCCCGACGGGCTCGCGATGCCGGAACGGCTCACCGGGCGGGAGGTGCTCACGTACCTCGGCCTCCTGCGCGGCATGCCCAAGGACGTCGTCGCCCAGCGGGCGGCTGAACTCCTCGACGTGCTCGAGCTCGACACCGCCGAGAAGGCGCTGGTCATCGAGTACTCCACCGGCATGCGCAAGAAGATCGGCCTCGCGACCGCGCTGCTGCACGCGCCGCGGCTGCTGGTGCTCGACGAGCCGTTCGAGGCGGTGGACCCCGTCTCCGCGGCCACCATCAAGACGATCCTGCGCGGGTTCGTCGCCGGCGGCGGCTCCATCGTGCTGTCCAGCCACGTGATGGCCCTCGTCGAGCAGCTCTGCGACCACGTCGCCGTCGTCGACGCCGGCACCGTCGTCGCGGCCGGGCCGCTCGATCAGGTGCGCGGCACCAACACGCTGGAAGACACGTTCGTCGGGCTCGTCGGTGGGCAGGACAAGGGGATCAAGGAGCTGTCGTGGCTGTCGAAGTGACCATGGCGCAGATGAAGTTCGCCATTCTGCGGCACGCCTTCCGTGGGCAGCGCGCGCAGACCGCCGGCACCGGCGCCGTCCTCGGCGGCCTGCTCGCCGCGGGCACCGTGTACCTCGCCTTCACCGGGACCTTCGAGGTCCTGGCCGCCACCTACGCGGTCTGGCTGCTGGGCTGGGTGCTCGGGCCGGTCTTCATGGGCGGCGGCGACGAGACCGTGCGGCCCGAGTACTTCGCGCTGCTCGGCCTGCCCGCCCGCCGGCTCGCCACCGGGCTGCTGACGGCCGCGTTCGTCGGCGTCGCCCCGCTGGTCAGCCTCACCGCGCTGCTCGGCCTGCTGATCGTCGGGGTGCGAAACGGCAACGTGCTGCTGGCCGTACCGGCGATGCTGTTGCAGTTGGCAGTTTTTGTGCTGCTGTCCAAAGTCTGTGTCGCGCTGGTCGGGCTGGCGTTGCGGTCGCGGCTCGGCGCGATCGGGTCGGGGCTGGTCAACGGGCTGATCCTGGCCGCGCTCGGGCAGATCTGGGTGTTCTTCGTCGCGTTCGGCCAGACCGGGATTCCCTCGGCGGTGCGCTACCTGCCGTCGTCGTGGGGGCTGCTCGCCGCCCGCGGCTCGTGGTGGGCCCTGGCCGCCCTCTTCGTGCTGGTGCTGGTGCTGCTCGCGGCATGGGCCGCGCTGCTCGGCAAGCGGGCGACCCGTGTGTCCGGGCGATTTGCAAAACGGCGCATCACGGCCGTTTCTGCCAGTGGCGCCGTCGTTGCCAAGGAGCTGCGCACCTGGTCCCGCGACCTGGTCCGCAACCACCAGGCCGCGTTCGCCCTCGCCTACGGCGTCTGCTTCGCCGCCAGCCCGCTGCTCATCGGCTGGAACGGCATGCTGCCCTACGCCGGCCCGATCTTCGTGGTGATGGCCGCCGCGATGGCCTCCAACCTGTACGGCACCGACGGCACCGCCCTGTGGCTCACGGTGATGACGCCCGGCGCGAGCGACGTCCGGGGCCGCCAGCTCGCCTGGCTGTCGGTGCAGGCGCCGATCGCGATCGTGCTGAGCGTCGCGTTCACGTTTCTCGCCGACGGCCCGTGGCCGCTGATCCTGGCCCTGCTTGCTGCACTGCTCGGCGGCGCGGCCGGACTGATCCCGCTGGTGTCGGTGTACGCCCTCGTCCCCGGCACCGACCCGCACCGCCGCGCCGGCAACCCCTTGCGCACCAGCGAGGACGACGGCGGGCTGACCGGGCTCGCCTACCTGATGCTCGCCTCGGTCCTGGTCACCGGTGTACCGGCGGGGCTGACCGCGATCTCCTTCGGCTGGGCCGGGGTGCCGGTGGGCCTGCTCACGGGCGTCCTGTGCTGGTGGGGTTTCGGCCTCCTCGCCGAGCGGCGGCTGCGCTCGCACGGCCCGGAGCTGCTGGACACGATGCGCACCGGCCGCAAGCCGCAGACCCGCACGTCGTTCCGGACCGATCACCTCAGCAAGACCCAGAAGGCGATCACCGGCTGGTGCTTCGGCCTCGGCGCCATCCCGCTCGTCCCCCAGGGCATCCTGGCCACGGTCTTCGTCGCCAACGGCACCCTGCGCCACAGCTGGTTCCTGGCCACGTACCTGCCGGCCGGATGGCGCTACCCGGTGGCGGCCGGCTTCATCGCCCTGGGCCTGGCGATGTACGGCACTGGCCTGTGGCTGGTCCGCCCGAACCGCCCCAAGCTGGCGCCGTCCTGCTGATCAGTGCTTGGCGGTGAGGTGTGCCTCGAACCCGATCCGGTCGCCGCGGTAGAGCGACCGGACGCGTTCGATCGGGGTGCCTGACGGGTCGCGGCTGATCCGCAGCATGAGCAGCATCGGCAGGGCGGGGTTCGTCTGCAGGAGCAGGGCCTCGCGCGGGCTGGCCAGCGCGGTTTCGATCCGTTCGGTGGCCTCGGACCAGACGACGCCGAGCTCGTCCTGCATGTAGCGGTACAGGGAGCCGCTCGGGTCGAGCCCGTCCAGGAGGGTCGGGAACCGCGCTGCCGGCAGGTGCGTGGATTCCAGCCCGAGTGGCTCGCCGTCGGCGCGCAGCACCCGCTCCAGGTGCACGACCGGTGCGCCCGGCTCGATCTCGAGGGCCGCGGCCAGGTCGTCGTCGGCGGGGACCTCCTCCGCCGTGATGACGAGGCGCGACGGCTCGTGGCCCATGGCCCGCAGGGCCTCCGTGTAGCTCGCGAGGGACAGCGGGTGGATGAGCTTGGGCTCGGCGACGAAGGTCCCGCGTCCGCGGTGCGCGGCCAGCCGGCCCTCGATGACGAGCTCCGAGATCGCCTGGCGGACCGTGGAGCGGGCGACGCCGTAGTGCGTGGCGAGGTCCCGCTCCGGCGGCAGCGACGCGCCGACTCCGAGCTGGGCGATCTCGCCGAGGATCAGCGCCTTGACCGCGTAGTACTTCGGGACCCGGCCGTGATCGGGGATGCCGGAGCGATGCGAGGGGACCGACACGGCGCCACCCTACGGCATCCCGGCCTGCTCACGGCGGCCAGGACAGCCATGGATAACGAATTCATAACAGGTCCGAACCTTAGGTGGTCGTTCCCGCCGAACTACTGCGCGTTCCCGGCCCGTTCACCAACCCTCCCTACCTTGGCGACCGCTGACACGGGGTTCGCCAAGAAGGGTTGACCATGAAGATCTCCGCTCGAGTCGTGCTCGGTGCGGTCGCTGCCGTTGCGCTGCTGGCCGGCACGGCGGCGTGCTCCTCCGACGACACCGCCACCCCCACCGCGGCGGGCGCCTCCGCCGCGGCCGGCAAGTTCGCCAAGGACTCCGGCACGCTCGTGTTCGGCGTGGTGCCGGACACCGCCTCCACGCAGCAGAACTATCAACCGTTGCAGGACTACATCGCCAAGGTCTCCGGGCTCAAGGTCGAGTACCGGGAGTCGTCCGACTACGCCGCCCTCGTCGAGGCCGCGGTGTCCGGCAAGGTCGACATCGCCAGCTTCTCCGGCTTCACCTACGTCACGGCGAAGAACAACGGCGCCAAGATCACGCCGTTCGCCTCCATCATCACCAAGCAGGGCCAGGAGCCCGGGTACTACTCCGAGGCGATCGCCCCGGCCAACTCCTCGATCAGCAAGATCGAGGACTTCAAGGGCAAGAAGGTCTGCTTCGTCAGCCAGACCTCGACCTCCGGCTACCTGTACCCCAGCTACAACCTGCTCAAGGCGGGCATCGACCCGACCAAGGACGTCACGCCGGTCTTCGCCGGCAAGCACGACGCGTCGGCCCTCAAGGTGTCGCAGGGCAAGGAGTGCGAGGCCGGGTTCGCCGAGGACGTCGCCGTCGAGGCTCAGTCCGGCCTCAAGGTCATCGCGAAGACCTTCGTCGTCGGCGCGCCGATGACCCTCGCCGACGGACTGCCGGCCGACCTGAAGCAGAAGCTCGTCTCCGGCCTGCAGAACGTCACGATCGACCAGATCAAGGCGGCCGGCATCACCGGCGCGGACTCCGACAACTTCAAGAAGACCTTCTACGCGCTCGCGCCGGTCGACGACGCGAAGTACGACATCATCCGGGATCTGTGCAAGCAGACCAAAGCCGCGGCCTGCGGAAAGTAACGACAATGACGGTCAGCGACGCGCCCGTGATCGAGGCACACGGGCTCAGCAAGACCTTCGGGCAGGTCGCCGCGCTGCGGGACGTGTCGCTGACGGTCAGCCCCGGAGAAATCGTCGTCCTGCTCGGGCTCTCCGGCTCGGGCAAGACGACCCTCCTGCGCCACCTGAACGGACTCGAGACCCCGACGACCGGCCGGCTGCGCGTCCTCGGCGAGGACATGGCCGCCCTCCGCGGCGGCGAACTACGCCGGTTGCGCGGCCGGATCGGGATGGTGTTCCAGCAGTTCCACCTGGTCGGCCGGCTGACCGTGCTGGAGAACGTGCTCACCGGAGCCCTCGCCGGCCTGCGCGGCCCGCGCCTGGGCATCGCGTCATACCCGCGGGAGCACCGGCGGCGCGCCCTCACCCAGCTCGACCGGGTCGGGCTGCTGGACAAGAGCTACCAGCGGGCCGACACCCTCTCCGGCGGCCAGCAGCAACGCGTCGCCATCGCCCGGGCCCTGATGCAGCAGCCGGAGATCCTGCTCGCCGACGAGCCCGTCGCGTCGCTCGACCCGGAGTCCAGCGACCAGGTGATGTCGCTGCTGCAGGAGATCGCCGCCGAGCGGCAGCTGACCGTGATCTGCAGCCTGCACCAGGTGGAGATCGCCCTGGCCTGGGGGCGGCGCATCGTCGGCATGCGCAGCGGCAGCATCGTGCTCGACACGCCCGCGGCCGCTCTCACCCGCGAGGCGGCCATGCGGATCTACGGCCGGATCGCCGCATCACTGGCGGAGGCCAAATGAGCACGGACGTCGACCTGGAGCGGCTCGTCAAGCGCCCCGGGCCGCCGGCCTCGACCGTGGTCGCGGGCGGCCTGCTGGTGGCGCTGCTGACGTTCGCGGTCTGGTCCCTGATCCAGGTCGGCTTCACCGTCGAAACGTTCACCGAGAGCGCCGGCAAGGTCGGCCCGTTCCTCGACCGCATGCTCCCGCTGGAGTTCCCACCGGCCGCCGAGCTCCTCCGCTCGATCGGCGTCACCCTCGGCGTGGTGCTGTGCGGCACCGTGCTCTCCGCCGTGCTGTCGGTGCCGATCGCCTACATCTCGGCCCGCAACACCAGCCCGCACCGCTGGCTGGTCCCGGTCGGCCGCTCGATCGGCGTCGTCGCCCGCGCCGTCCCGGACGTCGTGCTGGCCATGCTCTTCGTGCTGCTGTTCGCCCTGGGCTCACTGCCCGGCATCCTCGCGATCGCCCTGCACTCGATCGGCATGATCTCGAAGCTCTTCGCCGACGCCATCGAGCAGATCGACGAAGGGCCGCGCCACGCGATCCGCTCCACCGGCGCCTCGCCGGCCCAGGAATTCTGGTCCGGCGTCTTCCCGCAGGTGCTGCCCTCCTGGATCGCCACCACCCTGCACCGCGGCGACATCAACCTGCGCGGTTCCGTGCTGCTCGGGTACGCCGGCATCATCGGCCTCGGCTACGACCTGCGCCTGGCGTTGGAGTCGTTGAACTACCACCTTGCCATGGCACTGGCACTGGTCATCTTCGGGTTGTGCGTGCTGTTCGAGATCGCCTCCACCGTGATCCGGGCCCAGCTGCTGGGGGTCGCGCCGTCCGGCGGCAGCCTCGGGTCCCGGCTCGCGCGGCGGCTGCCACCCGGAACCGCATCGCCCATGGGTTCCTTCGAGGGCGGGGTGGACGCGGCCATGCGCCGCCCCTGGACCCCGGACCGGATCAAGTCCACGGCGGCGATCATCGTCGCGGCGATCGTCGTCGTGGCCGCGGTCATCGGCTCCGAGGCGAAGTGGCTCGACCTGTTCAGCTTCTGGTCCCAGATCCCCTTCCTCCTCGACCGGACCTGGCCGCCGTCGATCGAACCCCGCACCTGGACGAACGTCTTCGACGCCCTGCTGGTCACGCTGGAGATCGCGGCGGCGGCCACCCTGCTGAGCCTGGCCGTCTCGCTGCTCATCGGGCCCCTCGCCGCCCGCAACGCCGCCCCCAACCGGCCGGTGCGGCTGGCCGCCCGCCTGCTGCTGCTGGTGATCCGCTCGATCCCGGAACTCATCCTGGCCATCGTCCTGATCATCATCACCGGGCTGGGCCCGCAGGCCGGCACGCTCGCGCTCGCGGTCGTCGGGGTCGGGCTGCTCGGCAAGCTCATCGCCGACTCCCTCGAAGAGGCCCCGCCCGGTCCGCAGCTCGCCGTCCACTCCGTCGGCGGCACCCGGACCCAGGTGTTCTTCTCAGCGACCGCACGGCTCAGCGTGCCCGCCCTGGTCGGCCACACCCTGTACCTCTTCGACTCCAACATCCGCTCCGCGACGGTGCTGGGCATCGTCGCGGCCGGCGGCATCGGCTACTACCTGATCGACGCCACCCGGGTCTCGCGCTACGACCAGGTCACCGCGTTCGTCATCGTCCTGGTCACCGCCGTGGTGGTCGTCGAGGGCATCTCCGCCGTCGTCCGCCGGGCGCTGCGGTGACCGCCGGGTTCGACCTCGCCGTCGTCGGCGCCGGCATCGTCGGCCTCGGTCACGCCGCCGCCGCACGGGAGCGCGGGCTGCGGGTCGTCGTCGTCGACCGGGCCGCCGCGATCACCGGCGCCAGCGTGCGCAACTTCGGGCACATCTGCGTCACGGCCCAGACCGGTCAGGCCCGGCAGTACGCCGAACGGGCCCGCGAACTGTGGCTGCGATACGCCCAGCGGGCCGGCTTCTGGGCCGGCGAGTCCGGCACCGTGATCGTGGCCCGGGCCGCCGACGAGCTGGCCGTCATCGAGGAGTGGAGCCGGACCGAGCCGGGAATGACCCTGATCGGCGCCGACGAGGTGGCCGGCTGGGCGCCGGTGGCCGGTGCCACCGGCGGCGCCCTGCTGCCCCGGGACCTGCAGGTCGACCCGCGCCAGGCCGCCCCGGCGCTGGCCCGGCACCTGGCCGCCGCCGGGGTCGAGTTCCGCTGGCGGACCTCGGCGCTCGGGGTCGACGGCGGGATCCTGCACACCTCCCGCGGCCCGATCCGCGCCGACGCGGTCGTCGTCGCGGTCGGCCACGACGTCGACCAGCTCTACCCGGACGTCGCCGAGCAGGCCGGCGTCCTGCGGTGCGGGCTGGACATGCTCCTGATCGAGCCGGCGGCCCTCCCGGCGCCGCTGCGCGCCCCGGTCCTGACCGGCTGGTCCCTGCTGCGGTACTCAGCCAGCAACGCGACCACGGCCGCCGCGGCCCTGCGGGAACGGCTCGCCACCGACCACCCCGAGCTGTACGCGCTCGACCTCAACCAGATGTACACCCAGCGACCCGACGGCACCGTCATCGCCGGCGACACCCACTACCGCAGCCTCGCCGTGCCCCCGTTCCAGGCGGAGTCGTCCTTCACCGCGCTGGCCGACATCACCCGCGAGCTCTTCGGGCTGGAGCGGCTGCCGATCCGCGAACGGTGGCAGGGCACGTACGCGTCGGCGCCGGAGGAGTTCCTCATCGCGGCACCGGCCGACGGGCTGCGGGTCGTGTCGGTCACCACCGGCATCGGGATGACCACCGGCCTCGGCCTGGGCGAGGCAGTGGTCAACGACCTCTTCGGTTCTTTTGGGGCGCGGCCTGTCGGCCGCGCGCTCCGCACAGTGTGAAAGGGAACGACATGCGATTCGAGACTGTGGTGCTGGACCTCGCCGGGACGCTCGTGGTGGACGACGGCCTGGTCGAGGAGGGCTTCGCGCGGGCGTACGACCGGGTGCTGCCCGGCGACCCGGGCCGGTCGGCCGCCCTCGAGCACGTGCGGGTGACCATGGGCCAGTCCAAGATCGAGGTGTTCCGCGCCCTCGCCGACGAGACGACGGCGCAGCAACTCAACAGCGCCTTCGAGGCCGCGTACGCCGAACTCGTCGACGAGGGCCGGTGCGCGCCCATCCCCGGTGCCGAGAAGACCCTGCAGGAGCTGCGCGAGCGCGGGCTGGCCGTCGTCTTCACCACCGGCTTCGGCCGCGCCACCGCCGACGCGATCGTCGACACCCTCCACTGGCAGGAGCTCGCCGACGCGGTCCTCACCCCGGCCGACGCCGGCCGCGGCCGCCCGGCACCCGACCTGGCACTGACCGCGCTGCTGCGCACCCGGACCAGCTCCGTCGGCGCGCTCGTCGTGGTCGGCGACACCGAGTCCGACGCCGGCTGCGGTGTCGCCGCCGGCGCGGGGCTCGTCGTCGGCGTCCTGACCGGCGGCCGGCCCGAGTCGGCGCTGCGGGCCGCCGGCGCCCACGACGTGATCGCCAGCGTCGTCGAACTGCCCGCACTGCTCGACGCGCGGGGCTGACGTGGGCGGCGACGGAGTGCGGTACGCCCGCTGGGACGGCGCCGGCACGCCGTTCCGGATCGTCACCACGGACCGGCCCGCGGACCTCGCCGCCGGTGCGGTGCTGGTCGAGATCGAGCTGGCCACGATCTGCGGCAGCGACCTGCACACCGTCGCCGGTCACCGGCCCACCTCGACGCCGACCGTCCTCGGCCACGAACAGGTCGGCCGCGTTGTCGCGACCGGCGCCGGCGCTGTTGTGTGCCCGGGCGACCGGGTCGTCTGGTCAGTGACCGTCGCCTGCGGCGACTGCGCCCGCTGCACCCGCGGCCTGGAGCAGAAGTGCCTGCGGCTGCGCAAGTTCGGCCACGAACCGATCACCGCCGGCTGGACCCTCAGCGGCGGCTTCGCCACCCACGCGGTGCTGCCGCCCGGCACCACGATCGTCCCGGTCCCCGAGGACCTGCCCGACGTCGTGGCCGCGCCCGCCTCCTGCGCGACCGCCACCGTCGCCGCCGTGCTGGACGCCGCACCGGCGCTGGCGGGCCGGCGGGTCCTCATCACCGGGGCCGGGCTGCTCGGCGTCACCGCCACGGCGATGGCCGCCGCGGCGGGCGCCGAGGTCACCGTCTGCGACCCGGACCCGGCCCGCCGGCTCCAGGCCCGGAACTTCGGCGCTTCGCATCTGGTCACCCCGGACGAGCTGCCGACCGGCGTCGACGTCGCGGTCGAACTCTCCGGGTCCACCGCCGCCGTCGCGGGGTGCCTGGCCGCGCTCGACATCGGCGGCCATGCCGTCCTGGCCGGCACGGTCTCGCCCGGACCGGCGGTCGCCCTCGATCCGGAGCGACTCGTGCGGGGCCTGCTGACCGTGGCCGGCGTCCACAACTACCGGCCGGACCACCTGACCCGGGCGGTCGCCTTCCTGGCCGGTCACCACCACCGGTTCCCGTTCGCCGACCTCGTCGGGGAACGTTTCGGCCTGACCGACATCGAGCGCGCGATCGCAGCGGCCGGCCGCACCCCCGCCCTGCGCCAGGCAATCGACCCCCGCCGCTGACCACGTCGGTGTTCGAGCGAACTTCCAACCTCGCAGGCCCTTGGGGGCATGTACACCGGTAGGGCCGGTCGGGAAGGAGTCGCGTGGTCGACGAAGAGGGATTCCGGGAGTTCGTGCAGGCGCGGCTGCCGCGGCTGTCCCGGGCCGCGTACCTGCTCGCCGGTGGGCACGCGCAGGCCGAGGACCTCCTCCAGGCCGCGCTGATCAAGGCGGCCCTGCACTGGCCGAAGGTCTCCGCCGCCGGGGACCCCGAAGCGTACATCCGCAAGATCCTCTACCACGAGCACGTGCGGACCTGGCGGCGGCGCAGGCATCTCGAGCACACCACCGACGTCCTGCCTGAAAAGGCGAGCGGGGACGAGACGGACCGGGCGGTGCTGCGGCTCGTCCTCGAGCAGGCACTGGCGAAGCTGACCCCGAAACAGCGGGCGGTGGTCGTGCTGCGGTACTTCGAGGACCTGTCCGAAGCGGTGACGGCGCAGGTGATGGGTACCTCCGTCGGCACGGTCAAGAGCCAGACCAACCATGCGCTGTCCCGGCTGCGGACCCTCGCCCCGGAACTCGCCGAACTCGTGGAGATGGAGGTGCGGTCGTGAGGCGGCTGGCCGAGACGCTGGAAGACATCGCCGGGCAGGCGAAGCTGTACGACGTCACCTCCGCCGCCGTCCGCGGGGCGAACCGGCGCCGGCGGGCCCGCACCCTCGCGGCCTCCGCGTTGAGTGTGCTCGTGGTGAGCTGTGTGCTCGTGAACGTGGTGACGCTGCTGGGCCTCGACGGTGGGATCGGGCGGCCGGACCTCGGGCCCGGGCGGCAGAACGGTGAGCCGCCGGCGCTGGTGCGGCCGCTGCTCGACTCGCCGGCCCGCGGGTCCCTCGCCGGTGACATCAACCTGCAGAAGGACGTGCTGGACCGGATCATCGCGGATCCCGATGCGTACGGGCTGCCCGGCGACCGGGCCAAGCTGCGGGTGCTGTTCGCCGGGGACCTGTTCGGCAACCGGCGGCTCGTGGTCGTCGCCGGTGCCACGGGTGTGCCCCGGCTGGTCAACCTGACGGGCGGCGCCGGGGCGTCGGCGAAGAGCCTGAAGCTGACCGGGTGGTCCGACGTGGAGGGGCCGGTGGTCCGGGACGACTGGCGCAGCAACAACCGGGGTGACGACGGGTATGTGTTGGTGCTCGGGCCGGCCGGGTACGACGTGTCGGTGTCGGACTCGCCGCGGTACCTGGCCGACGGCACGATCAAGCGCGACTGGAAAGCCGAGCCGGCAGGATACGTGGCCCGCGACACCAAGGCGTTGCCGAACGGGCTGCGGGTGCGCATCAGCCGGGACGCGACCGTGCTCTACGAGGGTGCCGTCGCCTCGCCGGGCACGGCGCGGCGTGGGGCCGTCGACGTGAACCCCCTGCACGGGCGCGGCAAGCCCGCCCCACGGGCCGCGGAGGGTGCCGCCGACGCGCTCGCCTACAGCACCGGGCTGACCGGGCCCGACATCCGGTACGTGGTGCTGTGGAGCGACGACTTCTGGGTCGAGGACCCGAACAAGGTCGGCACCGGCATGGGCCAGATCGCGACCGTGATGGCGCTGACCCCGGATGGCGGCGGGCCGTACATCACGCTCGCCACCGACGCGAGCCCGGAGCCGAACTCGCGCACCCACCCGAACGCCGCGGGCGTGATCGGCGACCCGGAGAAGGCGCTCCTCGTCATGCGGTTGCCGCACTTCACCCAGGATCCGCTCGACACGCTGCAGATCGTCGCGCCACCGGCCGCGGTCCGCGTCGAGTTCGTCCGCCAAGGCGACGGCGCCGTCCTGGCGACCACGCCGCTGACCAACGGCGTCGGGCGGCTCGAGCTGCCCGCGCCGGTCGAGGGCACGGTCCGCGCGTTCGACGCGAAGGGCGCCGTCGTGGCCGAGCGCGCCTACACCGACGCTTTCACCTACGGCGACTCCAGCAACGTCGAACCCCAGGTGCGGGGCTGGTGATCGACGGCCTACCGTGCGGGGCATGGTGACGCACGAGGTCGAGCTGGACGCGGCGGGGTTCATCCGCACGCAGGTGGCGTGGGGCAAGCGTGACTGCGCGACGATCGTCGCGGACACCGTCGAGTTCCTGCACGGCTACGGCGATCCCGACGAGCTGCGGGCGCTCGCGTGGCGGCTGGTCGGGCCGCGCTTCGCCGAGCACCTGGAGGCGCAGGCGACCTGGCCGGAGCGCACCGACAGCGACCGGCTCACCGACGCGTTCCGGGCGCTCGACGCGGCGGGGATCGTGGCGCGGGAGGACTTCGCCTGCTGCCAGAACTGCGGCGCGAGCGAGATCGGCGCCGAGGTGATCGAGGCGGCGCCGGCCCGCGGCTACGTGTTCTACCACAACCAGGACGCCGAGCGAGCGGCCGAGGGCGGGAGCCTGTGGCTCGCCTATGGCCTCTTCGACCCGTCCGGTGACCCGGTCGCTGTCGGTGCGGAGGTGGTGGCCGCGGTACGGGCCCAGGGCCTGCACGTGGACTGGGACGGCACCGCCGGCCAGCGCATCCACGTCCGGCTCACCTGGGCGCGGCGCCGCATCGGGCGGCTGGCCGCGTACATGACCGGGCTCGCGGGCACCGACGTCGCCGTCGAGGTGACCAAGGGCCGGCTCCGACTCCCGCCGGCGATGGACGTCGCCGTGGTGACGCAACTCCTCCTGCCGTGGCTGCCCGAGGGAGTGAAGGTAAAAGTCGGCGCGCTGGTCGTACACCGGGAACACCACCGGCTCGTGAGCGACGACGGCAGGGCGGTCGGCCGCTTCGACGGGCTGCGGCTCATCCGGGGTGAGGAAGCAACGGCCGGTGAGGAGCCGGGGCTGCTCGACGTGACCTACGAGTACCTGCCGACCGGAGCCTCGGAGAGCGCGAGCCGCCCGATGGTGCTGCCCGAGCTGCTCGACGTGGTGCGGCGGCTGCCGACGCGCACCAACTCGTGGCTGTCGGCGATCAGCGGCACCGGCGGCATCGTGCAGATGCGGTGGGAGGACGGGCGGCTGTGGCTGGAGACCCCGCACCCGGACGACGGCACCGCGACCGGCAAGCACGCCGGCCTGGACGAGGCGGAGCGCATGCTCACGATCCTGGCCACCGAGGACCGGGTGGCGATCGCCGAGCTCGACGGGGTGACCACCCAACGCTGGCGGTGACGCCCGGTTCACCGCCCGCGTGTCGAGGTCATGACATCGGTGCTGGTGAACGGGGTCCCGGCGGCCGGCGTGCCCATGGGTGTCCGCAAAACACACATGGGAGGTCAGTGTCATGGGAATCGGTAGAGGTCTTGCCCTGCTGACGGTCGGTGCGGTCGCGGGGGCCGCGGCGATCGCCGGGTTCGGTGCCGTCAACGGGGACATCGCGTTCGACAAGGTCGGCGACTACACGTCCACCGGCAAGAAGGCCGAGGTCGTGAAGTTCAAGCTGGCGCCGAGTTCGGAGCAGCTCGCCAAGTGCCTGCCGAAGGTCAAGGTCGACGTCAGCGTGACCCTGGAGACCGACGTGAAGGGCTTCGACGTCGTCGACGTCCGCGTCACCGGCGGGCCGGCGAACACGGCGTTCACCGTGTTCCTGCTGGAGGTCCCGGCGGCGCCGTTCGGTGCGGCCGAGTACATCGGCGACGTCTTCACCGACAAGTACGGCAAGGGCCGCACCGAGCTGCGGGTCATCGCCGAGGAGGCGTTCTCCTCGACCCTCGTTGGCAAGGAACGGGTCCGCAAGGAGCTCGGCCACATGGGCATGTGGTTCGCCGAGCCGACCGGCGACGACTTCTGCCTCGGCGCCGGAAACGGCGCGGTCACCCCGTTCGACGGCGACAACGAGGCCGGCGTGCAGGTCTTCAACTCCGCGCCCAGCCTGCCGAAGGCACCCCTGCCGTAAAAAATCGGGAACTCCGGCGCCGTGGCGGACAGTACAAGGCGTGGAACTGCCAACACGGGGACAGCTGCGCGCCGGTGAGCCGGTGGCCTTCGGGCTGTTGTTCGACGCGTACGCCGGCGCGGTGTATCAGCACGCGGTCCGCCGGACCGGGGACTGGGTCGCGGCCGAGGAGGCCGTGTCGCTGACGTTCCTCGAGGCCTGGCGGTTACGGGAGCGGCTGCTGCCCGAGGGTGGCAGCTGCCTGCCGTGGCTGCTCGGGATCGCCACGAACGTGCTGCGCAACCTGTCGCGGGCGGCGCGCCGGCACCGGGAGGCGTTGCAGCGGCTGCCACCCCGGCCCAGCGTGCCGGACTTCGCGGACGACCTGGTCGCTCGGATGCACGACGCGTCCCGGCTGGCGGCCGCGCGCCGGGCGCTGGCGAAGCTGCGCAGCGCCGAGCGGGACGTGTTCATGCTGTGCGTCTGGAGCGGCCTGGACTACGCGGCGGCGGCCGAGGCGCTCGGGGTGCCGGTCGGCACCGTCCGGTCGCGGCTGTCCCGGTCGCGGGAGAAGCTCCGGAAACTCGTCGACGCCGACGTGGAACTCGGCGTCGGGGACGGACAGGTTCAGGACGACCGCATCACGTCTCTCAAGGAGCCGCGCCGATGAACGACCTCGACCTCTCCCGGTTGCTGCCCGCGCCGGCGACGCCCGACCTGCCGGCCGACCGGCAGCAGCTCCTGAAAGACCACCTGCTGCGGGAGATCCGTGCGGTCAAACCCGTGCGGCGGCGCCGGCTGGTCCTGGTGGCGGCGGCCGTGGCCGTCGTGGCGGTGGCAGCGGCGGTGGTCGCGTTCCGGGCCACGCCCGAGACCCGGCCCGCCCTGGTCGTGGCGGTCCAGGAGGGCGACGCCGGCGCGGTCCAGCAACTGCTGGACCGGATCGCGCTCGCCGCGGCGGCGCAGTCGCCGGTGAGCGTCGCGCCGGGGCAGTTCCTCTACATCAAGAGCACAGTGGCGTTCGCGGAGTTCGGCGGAAAGCACGTCCGGATGGAACCGCTGCACGACCGGCAGATCTGGCTGTCGCAGGACCCGAAGCAGCCCGGCCTGCTGAAGGAGCGCGGCAGGACGATCACGCTCGACGCCGGCGGCCGGACGAACGAGGAGCTCGTCGGCAACCTGCCGGCCGACCCGGCCGCGCTGCTGGCCAAGGCCTACGCGGACACGCAGGGCCAGGGCAACGGCCCGGACCAGGAGGCGTTCGTCTACGTCGGTGACCACCTGTTCGAGTCGCTGCCCAGCCCGGCGGTGAGCGCCGCGCTGTATCGGGCGGCCGCGCTGATCCCCGGCGTGGTGACGATCGACGACGCGGCCGACGCGATCGGCCGGCACGGGATCGCGGTGGCCCGGACCGACGAGGTGGACGGTATCCGGCACGAATGGATCTTCGATCGGGAGACGTTCGCCTATCTCGGGCAGCGGGAGTACGCGGTGCGCGACGGGAACGGCATGACGGCCGGCACGGTCATCGGCATCACCGCAGTGCTGCAGCGTGCCGTCGTCGACCGGGCCGGCCGGACCCCGTAGAGCGTCAGCCGGATGCCGTACCGCATCCGGCTGACCCCCTGAAGCGTCAGTCGGTGCCCGCCTCCATGGCGGCGTTGTCGAGCAGCTCGTCGCCGGTGGCGACCTGGCCGCGGGAGGCGATCGCCTCGGCGCCGCCCTCGGGCATCGTGCCGATCAGCTGGGTGGACTGCTCCGGGGCGGCGACGAGCTGCCGGTGCTGGCTGCTGCCGACGATGCCGATCCGCGCGTACTGCTCCAGCTTGGCGCGCGAGTCGGCGATGTCGAGGTTGCGCATGGTCAGCTGGCCGATCCGGTCGAGCGGGCCGAAGGCGGAGTCCTCGGTGCGCTCCATCGACAGCTTGTCCGGGTGGTAGCTCAGCGCGGGGCCGGACGTGTTGAGCACCGAGTAGTCCTCGCCGCGCCGCAGCCGCAGGGTCACCTCGCCGGTGATGGCCGAACCGACCCACCGCTGCAGCGACTCGCGCAGCATCAGGGCCTGCGGGTCCAGCCAGCGGCCCTCGTACAGCAGCCGACCCAGCCGGCGGCCCTCGTTGTGGTACGCGGCGACGGTGTCCTCGTTGTGGATCGCGTTGACGAGCCGCTCGTACGCGGTGTGCAGCAGCGCCATGCCCGGCGCCTCGTAGATGCCGCGGCTCTTCGCCTCGATGATCCGGTTCTCGATCTGGTCGGACATGCCCAGCCCGTGCCGGCCGCCGATGGCGTTGGCCTCCAGGACCAGGTCGACGGCGGAGCCGAACTCCTTGCCGTTGATCGTGACGGGGCGGCCCTGCTCGAACCCGACCGTGACGTCCTCGGTGGAGATCTCCACGGCGGGGTCCCAGAACCGCACACCCATGATCGGCTCGACGATCTCGATGCCGGTGTCCAGGCGCTCCAGGGTCTTCGCCTCGTGCGTGGCGCCCCAGATGTTGGCGTCGGTGGAATACGCCTTCTCGGTGCTGTCCCGGTAGGGCAGCCCGTGCGCGAGCAGCCACTCGGACATCTCCTTGCGGCCACCGAGCTCGGTGACGAAGGCCGAGTCCAGCCACGGCTTGTAGATGCGCAGCGACGGGTTGGCGAGCAGCCCGTAGCGGTAGAAGCGCTCGATGTCGTTGCCCTTGAAGGTGGAGCCGTCGCCCCAGACCTGCACGCCGTCCTCGAGCATCGCGTGCACCAGCAGGGTGCCGGTGACGGCCCGGCCGAGCGGCGTGGTGTTGAAGTAGCCGCGGCCGCCGGAGCGGATGTGGAACGCGCCGCAGGCCAGGGCCGCGAGCCCTTCCTCGACCAGCGCGGCCCGGCAGTCGACCAGGCGGGCGATCTCGGCGCCGTACGCGCCGGCGCGGCCGGGGACCGAGGCGATGTCGGGCTCGTCGTACTGCCCGATGTCAGCGGTGTAGGTGCAGGGCACCGCGCCCTTCTCGCGCATCCACGCGACAGCTACCGACGTGTCCAGGCCACCGGAGAAGGCGATTCCGACACGTTCACCGACGGGCAGGGAGGTGAGCACCTTGGACATGCCGAAAGTATATGCATCCCACTGCATGATGATGCAAGTTTACGTGATCGGCACCTCAGGGCGGTGACGGCCGTCACACCGTGTCACGTCCGGGGCTTCGGGCTCCGTCTCGCGGTGGTCACCTTCCAAGTCGCAAGGAGCAGGTCATGTCCATCGCCTTCACCATCGTCACCATCGCCGCCGCGCTCTGGGTCGGCTTCTCCGCCGTCTCGGTGTTCACCCGTGCGAAGTGGGTCGTCGAGCCCCTCGCCGCGTACGGCGTCCCCGCCTCCTGGTGGACCTGGCTCGGCGTGGCCAAGGCCGCCGGCGCGGCGGGCCTGCTGGTCGGCCTGTTCATCCCCGCCGTCGGGGTCGCGGCCACCGTTGGCCTGGTCCTCTATTTCACCGGCGCCGTCATCACGGTGCTGCGGGCCCGCTCGTTCTCGCACGTCCCGTTTCCGCTGATGTACCTGGCCCCGGTGGTCGCCGCGTACCTGCTCGGCCTGAGCGGGTAGAACTTGATCGTGACGACCGACGTGTTCGCAGCTCACCGGCGCCTGCTGTTCTCCGTGGCGTACCGCATCCTCGGCACCGCCGCCGACGCCGAGGACGCGGTGCAGGACGCCTGGGTGAAGTGGTCCGCCGCCGACCGGGCCGACGTCGCCGAGCCCAAGGCCTACCTGGTCCGGATCGTGTCGAACGTGGCGATGGACCGGCTGCGGACGGCCCGCTCCCGGCGCGAGGTGTACGTCGGACCGTGGCTGCCCGAGCCGATCCTGACCTCCGTTGAGGGAAAACCCGAGTCCGACACGGTGTCACTCGCGCTGCTGGTGGTGCTGGAGTCGCTGAGCCCCCTCGAACGCGCGGTGTTCGTGCTCAAGGAGGTCTTCGGGTTCACCCACGCCGAGATCGCCGACGCGGTCGAGCGGTCCGAGGACGCGGTGCGCCAGGCCGCGCACCGCGCCCGCGAACACGTCCAGGCCCGCCGGCCGCGCTTCCACGCCACCGCCGTCAAGCAGCGCGAGGTCACCGAGCGGTTCTTCGCCGCGGCGACCGGCGGCGACATCAACACCCTCATGCAACTGCTCGCCCCCGACGTCACCGTCTGGACCGACGGCGGCGGCAAGGTCCGCCAGGCCCTGCAGCCGGTCACCGGCGCGTCGCGGGTGGCGGCCTGGTTCGCGACGTTCGGCTCACAGCCGTACCAAGGGGTCTCCCTGGCCGACATGCGGGTGGAGTTCGTTGAGCTCAACGGCCGGAGCGGGATCGTGTTCACCGGGGCGGGACGCGTCATCGGTACCCTCGTGCTCGACGTCGACCTCGACGGTCGGGTCGTCGCGATCCACAACGTCGCCAACCCCGACAAGCTCCGCGCCGTCGCCACCGGTGAAGTCCACGATCTGCGTCAGTAGCCGTAGCGGTTCTCTCAGTAGCCGTAACGGTTCTTGAGGTGCCGCCACCAGTCGCGCAGCATCCAGGCGTCGAACTCGGTGATCTGCGCCGCCGAACCGGCCTTCATGAGGAAGCCGCCGACGCCGGTCGGGGTCCAGTCGTAGAAGTCGTCGAGGCCGAAACTATGGCCGATCTCGTGCAGCAGGATGTGGATGTTGTCGGCGTTGAGCGCCCCGACGAAGTACTCGCTGCCGACCCGCTGACCCCAGTCGCCGCCGGCGCCGCCGTTCATGCCCGCCGTCAGCCACAGCGACATGTCGTAGTGGTGCGACGCGCCGCCGGGGCAGTTCGGGTAGTTGCCGCTCTGGTTGAAGAACCGGCCGCACGGCTCCGAGCACTGCGGCGCGTTCTCGCGGATGTTGTTGACGTACACGTCGACCGAGCTGTCGCTCCACTGCAGCGTGGCCCGGTCACGGACGGCCCAGCCGACCACCTTCAACGGCACCGACTGATACGGCCAGCCGTTGTGCCCGGCCATCACGTCCATCCACTTCTTGAACTGCCGGGCCAGCGACGCGTGGATCTGGTCGCGCAGCGCCGCGCTCACCGGGGCGCTGGAATCCCACCGGACGCAGTAGTTGATGCTGCCCCGGTTGGCGAAGACCTGGTCCCAGCCGTAGTTGCGGAAGCCGTACGGGTTCGGATACGTCTGCTCCACGTGCTGCCAGACCTGGTTGAGCGGGGTGACGAGGTTCGCCGGTGGGTTCCAACCGGTGCTGGGGGTCCCGGTGCCGATCGCGGTGCTGTACGCCCGCACCTCCAGCACCCCGACCGACGCAGCCCCGCTCTGCAGCACGAGACGCAGCCGGCTGGTGCTGACGGCGGTGAAGTTCACCGCGTTGTACTGGTTGACCACGGCCGGATAGCCGGACGCCCCGGCGACGTCCACATAGGACGAACCGGTCCACGACTGCAGGCGCCACGACGCGGGAACACGGACCCCGCCGTTGTCGTCGAAGAAGTAGACGTCGGCGGAGCGCAGGCTCTGCGCGGCCGACCAGGTGAGCAGGACCCACTGCTCGCCGGTGTTGGGCCAGGTGCCCCACCGCCGGTTCACCGTGTCGTTGGACGTGGCGGGGTCGATGCCGTCGTTGACCGCGGCGACGCTCTCCCAGGGCGAGGTGTACGAGGCGGTCGCGGTGGCCGTGCGGGCGAGGTTGTCGCTCTGCCCGGGCGCGGCCTCGGCGACGGTGCTGCCGCCGGCGACGACGATCAGCACCGCCGCGGCCGCGACGAGTCTTCTGAGCATGGGCTGCTTCCCTTTCCTTCGCTCCGAAATCCTTTTCGAAACGTGGCAAGGGCGTTGTCACATGTCAATGCCTTATTCTGCTTTTGGCTTGGCGCTGCGCGCCGAAACCTTTTCGGCGCGAAACTTACTTCGCCGTGATCAGCTCTTCCAGGGTGTCCAGCGGCAATGGCCCGTGCGCGAGCACCTCGTGGTGGAACGCCCGCAGGTCGAACGCCGGCCCCAGCGCCTGCTGCTGCCGCTCCCGCAGCTGCTGGATCCGCAGCCGCCCGAGCATGTACGCCAGCGCCTGCCCCGGCATCGCGATGTACCGGTCGACCTCGTTGACGATGTTCGTCTCCGTCAGCGCGGTGTTGTCCAGCATGAACTGGACGGCACGCTCCCGCGACCAGCCGAAGTGATGCATGCCGGTGTCGACCACCAGCCGGCACGCCCGCCACGCGTCGAACGACACCATCCCGAGCCGGCCCAGCTCGGAGGTGTAGAGGCCCATCTCGTCGCTGAGGCGTTCCGTGTACAGCCCCCAGCCCTCGCCGTGCGCGTCGAAGTAGGTGAACCGGCGGAACTGCGGCAGGTCACCCCGCGACTGGGCCACGGCGATCTGCAGGTGGTGCCCGGGAACGCTCTCGTGGAAGGCGAGCACCTCGTATTCGAACCGGGCCCGTTGCTCCGGCCGGAACGTGTTGACCACGTGCGCCCCGGGCCGCGACCCGTCCGCCGCCGGGGCGACGTAATAGCCGAGCACTGAGTTCTCCGCCTCCGCCGGGTCCATCTCGCGGACCACGCACGGCGCGATGTCGTACCCCGCGAACCAGTCCGGCACCGCCTCCTCGGCCCGCCGCAGCGCCGTGGTCACGGTGTCGACGATCTCCCCGGCGGCACCGAACCGCAGCTCCCGGTCGTCCCGGAGCCGCCCGATGACCTCAGCCGTGCCGCGTGCGTTGAACGCCCGCCCGCCGCGCTCCGCGAACTCGTCTCGCAGCTGGGCCACCAGGTCCAGCCCGATCCGGTGGATCTCCTCGGGGTCGAGCGTGGTGGTGGTGTACGCCCCGATCAGCGCCCGGTATCCCTCCCCGCCCCCGGGTACGTGACACAGCCCGACCTTCCCGCTGTCGCGGGCCACCGGCAGGAGCTCCTCGGCGAGCGCGGTCCGGAAGCGGATCAGCGCCGGCCGCAGACCCGACGCGACCAGCTCGGCGGCGTCTGCATCACCTGGGAGGCGGCGCAGCAGCGGGTCCCGATCCAGGGGCGTGGCGAGATACGCGTCGACCTGCGCGATCGCCTGCCGCACGCCGAGCTCCGTCGGGAACCGCCCGTCGGCGGCGGCCTGCCGGTAGCGCTCCACGTGGCCGTCGAAGAACCCGCCGAGCTTCCCGAGCCGGGCGCGGTACGCCTCGTCGATGCCGGTCGCCGCCGGCACCGCGGACACCACCTGGGCGAGCGGACCGGAGATGCTCGCGGTCACCGCGACCTCGGCCAGCCCGTCCTGGGCGATCCGCTGCTCGTCGTGCAGCAGCCGGGTCAGGATCGTGTGGCTGATCCGGTCCTCGCCGTCCAGCGCGTCGCGGTCGACGGTGGCGAGCTTGGCCTCGACCCGGGCCAGCGCCGCCTGCTGGTCGGCGGCGGCGGCGCGGCTCGGGTCGGGGACCTCGGCGTCGTACCCCTCCACGCCGAACACACTGGCCGACAACGGATCGCCGGCGAAGTGCAGGCGGAAGTACTCGTCACCCAGCCGTGCCAGCGTGTCCATCGGTGTGCGGCTCCCGTCGTCAGACTGCTCGACGCCACCGTATCCGCTCCGGCGCCCGGCGCCGCGGGTTGGTGCCCGGCGCTGCGGGTTGGCGTTCAGCGCTGTCTCGGCGCCGTGTCCTGCCTCAGTGCTGTGCTTTGGCTCAGCGGTGTGCTTTGGCTCAGCGGTGTGCCTTGGCTACCGCGGTGCGGATCGTCTCGGCGTCGGCGGGCGTGCCGACGGGGTTGCCGTACTCGCCGTACGGCGGGCCGTAGACGGGCGTGTCCGGCTGGAAGCGCCAGCTGTCGGCGAGCGTGCCGACGTCGACGGCGTCATACCCGATCGCGTCCAGGAACTCCACCACGGTCCGCTTCGCCGCGGCGTCGTCACCCGCGATCGGCAGCGCGGTCCGGTCATCGGAACCCGACGGGCGGGGCAACGACTCCAGGTGCTTGGAGTAGATGTTGTTGAACACCTTGACCACCTGCGCGCCAGCCAGATGGCGCTGCAGTAGCTCGCTGCTGGTCGCCGACGCGTCGTCCAGCTCGGCGAACTGCCCGTCGCGCTGCGAGTAGTAGTTGTTGGTGTCGATGACCACCTTGCCGGCGAGGGGCTCGGCCGGCATCGCCTGATACGCCTTGAACGGCACGCTCACCACCACGACGTCCCCGGCCGCCGCAGCCTCGGCGGCGGTGGCCGCCCGGGCCTTCGGGCCGAGTTCGGCGACGAAGTCCTGCAGCGTCTCGGGGCCTCGGGAGTTGCTCACCACGACGTCGTATCCCGCCGCCACGGCGAGCCGCGCCACGGTCCCGCCGATGTTGCCGCTGCCGATAAGTCCGATTGTCGTCATACCCGCGGCAACCCGTGCCATCCGCTACCAATTCCCCGTCAGGCCGTTATCACCTCCTCGGTCATCGCGTCCCTCAGGCCAGGTCGAGGAGGTAGTTGCTCGGTCCCCAGTCGATCTTCCATTGCTCGTAGACGCCGAGGTGCCCGCAGGCCAGGCAGCCGAGCCCGACCACGATCCAGCGGATGTCGTCGCTGCCCTCGCACAGCGAATAGCCGACCGCCGCGGCGAACTCCTCCGCGCCGCACGTGCAGGCACAGGCGCACTGCACCTCGGTGTCGTCGTCCCAATACTCCACGCTGTCGGCGATGAGCTCGTGCCGCCCGCAGTCCAGGCAGGTGCGCCGGGCGGCGCTGGCCGTGTCCATCACCCGCACCGCGAACCGCCGCCCGCCGCACGACCGGCAGACGCACTCCTGCACCTCGTCGACCGGTAAGCCGCTCGGATGACCGCCCGGCCGCCGCAGGAACGCGGCAAGCTCCTCGAAGGACACACCCGTCATGCGGCACCTCCCGGCAGCGTCGATGTCGTTGCAGCCGAGCGTAGCGACGGGGTACGACAGTTTCAGGCTCCGGCGATCCGCCGCCAGAGCGCCGCGTAGCCGCGCAGGATCCAGGGGACGAGCAGCCAGAAAGCCAGCCCGCCGAGCGCGTGGACGGCCCACGCGCCGGCGAGGGACGGGCCACCCCACGCGTCGCGGTATTCGCCGTTCATGCCGAGCAGCGGGCGGATCGGGTACACCACGTTGAGCAGGACACCTGTCCAGCAGTAACCGGCCACGACCAGCGCGACCAGGTCGACCGGCACCGCGGCCAGCCCCCGCACCCGCGACAACACCGGCCGCCGCGACAGCAGCGCCCCCGCCACCCGCTGCTGCGCCGCGCCCCGGTCGACCAGCGACCAGACGGCGAGCGGGACGGACAGCAGCAGGAAGAGCGAGATTCGGTACGGCTCACCGGTGAACGGGAGCTTCCACCAACCCATCCGCTCACCATAACGATGCCCGGCAATGCGTTCAGGTCTGGCGGTAGCGCGTGGTACTTTGGTACCGAAGCGCTCGCTCGGGGAGGTTCGGATGGCTGCTGCGGCGAACCCGATCAAGGTCGATGCCCACACCGACCAGCTCATCTCGCATGCGGCCCACTTCCTCGGCCGGTCGAAGAAGGACATCGTCGACATCGCGGTCCGCGAATACATCGACAATCACCGGGCGGAGATCCAGGAGTCCGTCACCCGCGCACTGCACCAGCTCGACGGCACCGTTGCCGGCTCCGTCTCGCTCCTCACCGGCATGTCACGCGGCGAGCTCGACGACCTTGGCGGCTTCGCGGACAGGTAGAACCGGCGGATTTCCGTCCAAGGTGGTCATCCCGACCGAGTACCAGGCGAAAATCGTCGAGCAATACGGTGGCGACCCAGCGCGTTAGTTCGAGTCGATGACTTGCTGGTACAGACGCAGCTCAGCGGCCAGGGCCGCGGCCGAGTCGGCGGCGGCGTCCGGCAGCGGCAACAGTTCGTGCGGGGCGTCCCGAGCTCGCAGCGCCTCGGCCAAGGTCACCACGTCGGCCGCGGGAACCAGGCTGTCGTGGATGAGCAGGACCGGCGTGTGGATGGCCGCGGCCGTCACGGGGCCAGGAAGGCGAGCCGCGTACGGGCGCAGGAAGCGGGGCACCGTCGACGGGTCGACGACCGGGGACACCACCGTCGCCGCCGCGAACGGTCCAGGCTGCGACACCGCCCGCAGCGCCGTGTATCCGCCCACGCCCGTGCCGCGCACGAACACCTGGCCCGGCACCGCGCGGCCCGTGGCGATGAGCTGCTCCGCCATCGCCACGCACTCCGCGACGTCGAGGGGCTCCCGGCCGGAGGCGACGGCGAACCCGCGACTCGTGAAGTACCGCGCCGTCTCGTACGACGGGTGCACGCACACGATCACCGGTGCGCTCCAGTCGTCCGAGGCGCCCGCCGGCGGGTACACGACCGAACCGTCCAGCGCCACCGGCAGGAGCTCCGAAGCGCCGGCCACGACCTCCACCGACGGCGGCTCCGCGTCGAACCGCACCACCGCGACCTGCGACGACCCGATCAGCGCCACCGAGGATCCGGACGCCGCCAGGCAGGGCCTGATCGAGGGGTACGGCAGCGGCACGGCATCCGAGGTGCCGGCGACCAGCAGGCCGTTCCGCGTGGTCAGGACGATCCGGCCGTCGTCGAGGAAGCAGTACGACGCGTGCCCCAGCTGCCACGGCACCGCCGCGCAGTCCTCCGCCATGGGGGCAAGGGCCGTGCCGTCGTGGCGGTACAGGTTCCAGAAGCCGGTGCGGTCCGACATGAAGTACAGCATCCCGTCGGGGCCCCAGCGCGGCTCGATCGCGGACTCGTCGGGGCCGCCGGCGACGCGCATCGGGTCGCCGATCTGGCCGTCCTCGTAGGCGGCGACCCACACCTCGCACCCGCCCCACGGCATGTCCCGCGCGCTCCACCACGTCCAGGCGAGCATGCCGGCAACGAACCGGGGCGAGCCGAAGAACCCGGCCGCCTCGGCGAGGACCCGCACGTCGCCGCCGTCGAGGGGGATCGCGACCAGGGCGTCGCCGTGCTCGTCCTCCCTGACCGCGAGCAGTTCACCGTCCCCGGGGCAGAGGTCGCCGAACGCACCCGAGGCCACCAGCGTCGCGGTCCTGTCGCCGTTCAGCCGGTACAGGCCGTCGCTGCCCGCGCACCACACCGTGCCGTGGGTGAGGGTGAAGTCGCCGCCGCCGTACGCGTGCACCCCGCCGCCGACCCGGAACCCGGGCGGAGTCAGCTCGACCGGCTCCGCCCCGGGTCGATGGCGCACCAGGGCACGGTCGGAGTTCAGCCAGTACAGCGCGCCGTTGTCGTACCGCAGCCAGTCCACAGACACGCGGCCGATTGTCCAGGACCGCGCGTCACAGGTCGGCGAGGAGGGCGTCCAGGGTGTCCAGGTCCGCCCAGCCGTTCACCGCGACCCGGCCGTCCGGGTCCACCGTGACCTCCACGCGGTCCGGGGTGCCGGCGAGGTCGTCGAGGAGGTGCGGGAAGCGGCCGGTGAGCAGGATGAACTCCTGGTTCGTCGAGCCGACCCAGGGGCGCGCCGGGTCGAGGCGGTCGGCGAGGAACGGGCCCGCCACCAGCAGATCGGTGCCGGCCAGCAGGGCGGCGACGTCGGCGCGGCCGGTGGCGACGGCCCGGTCGAGCTGCGCGGTGGTGTATCCGGTGAACGTCATCACCGAGCGGCCGGCGGCCTGGACGGCGGCGGCGACCTTCGCGAGGGCGGCGGCCTGGTCGAACGGCTCGCCGCCGAGGAGGGTCAGGCCGGTGGTGTCCGTGGCCAGGACCCGGGCGGCCAGCTCGTCCGCGGGGGTGAGGTGACCGCCGCGGAAGGTCCACAGGTGCGGGTTGAAGCAGCCGGCGCAGTGGATGGTGCAGCCCTGGACCCACACGGCGGTGCGGTCGCCGGGGCCCTCGGCCGTGGTGGCGGCGAGGAACCGCGCGACCGCCACCCGGTCGGGATCGGCGGCCGGCCGTGGCAGGAGCGGGAGGTCAGACATCCAGGACCCGGCCCTGCGGGGCGTGTCCCGTCGGCGGGGTCGGCGGGCTGCACGTCATCTGGGTCCGCAGCGGTGCGAACTGGTGCGGGGCCAGGCCGGCGGCGAACGCGAACTCGTCCACGCTCGTGAACCCCGACCTGGCCTGGCGTTCGGCGACGAGCTGGTGCGCGCGGTCGAGGTCGAACCCGGGCAGCAGCCGGGCCAGCTCTTCGGCCGTGGCGGTGTTGACGTCCACGACCGGCGGCGCCGGCGCGTAGTACGTCCCAGGCTGCACCTGCATGGTCGGCGGCAGCGGGACCGACGTGGGTGGGAACGCCGGCGGTGCGAAGGCCGGTGGTGCGAAGGCTGATGGTGCGAACGGCGTCGCGGCCGGCCAGGTCGGCGGGGGCGCGGTCGGCTGGGCGTACCAGGGCACGTGGTGCGCCTGCCACTGCAACCACGACGAGTTGATCAGGCAGGCGTGCACGATGCCGGCGATCCAACCGGCGAAGACCACGCCGAAGGCCCAGTCGCTCGCGGCGCTGGTCGTCGAGACCTGACCGAAGATCGTGAAGCTGCCGCAGCCGAGCAGCAGGTAGCCGATGCCGGGGATCCACCACGACGGTCGCCTGGCGCGCAGGCCGATGTAGATGAACCCGATGCCGCCGAGGCAGCCGGAGCCGAGGATCGGCAGGAGCAGCCACCAGCTGTGCAGGACCCGCCAGCTCAGCTGCGCGCCCGGGTTCGGTGGGCGGTCAGGCGCGGTCAACATCGTGGTGCGTCTCGACGGCCCGCACGTCGGTGCGGACCCTGGTGTAGTCGGCGGTGAATGCGCTGTCCACGGTGCGGGCGTCGAGCAGATCCTCCAGCACGGCGATGTAGTCCAGGCACGCCTCGCCGAGGAGGCCCTCGGTCTCGGCGCTGATCTGCCCGTCACTGGAAACGGTGACGATGATCCTGGGGTTCACGACTTCCCCTCCACCGCGAAGGTGAGCCGGACGCTGCTGTCGGCGGCGACGCTCTCCGACTCGAGACGCAGCCCCGCCGCCGGTGCGCGCTCGCGCAGCCGTTGCAGTACCGCACGCTGCACCTGCAGTCCGTAGCCGGCGTCGATCGCGCGGACGATGTCGACCGCACGGGCCTCGTCGACGTCGCCGGTGAAGTGGGCGGCCCAGATCCCGTCCTCGGTGCGGGTGAAGCGGGCCTGCGCGCCCCGCCACCGCGCGACGATCTCCCCGTCGCCCTCGGTGACCTCGGCGTCCGTGCCGCGCAGCGCGGCGGCGAGCAGCGACGCGTCCCGCATGCGGGTCTGGACCTGGCAGACCACCTGGTTCTGGTGATCCCGGCCCGACCGCATCCCGTGCGCGGCGCTCACGGCCGCCACGGCGAGCGGGACCAGGATCAGTGACACACTCATCCGGCACCTCCTGTCGATGTCGCGGACCCCGTCGGGTCCCAGTCCTCGGCCGCGGTGGCGGCGACCGCGCGGGTCTCGGCCCAGCCGCGGATGGCGGCGACCCGCTCGGCCTGGGTGATGCTCAGCGGCACCATGTTGACCGCGGCGCGGATCAGGTCCTCCTGGCGCAGCGGGCGGCGCTCGGAGAACGCGTCGAACAGCCCGGCGATCACCACCTGCTCGATCTCCGCACCGGAGTACCCGGCGCTGAAGTCGCACAGCTCGCGCAGGACCCGGTCGTCCAGGGTCAGCTCGCCGGCGACCGCCTTGTGCCGCAACCGCCTGGCCAGATGCACCCGCCAGATCGAGGCGCGTTCGGCCCGGGTGGGCAGGTCGACGAAGAAGATCTCGTCGAAGCGGCCCTTGCGCAGCATCTCCGCCGGCAGCCGCTCGATGTCGTTGGCCGTGGCGATCACGAAGACGGCCTTGGTCTTCTCCTGCATCCAGGTGAGGAACGTGCCGAGGACCCTTGGCGTCGTACCGGAGTCGCCGCCGCCGTTCGCGAAGCCCTTCTCGATCTCGTCGACCCACAACACGCAGGGCGCGGTCGCCTCGGCGGTGCGGATCGCCGTGCGCATGTTCTGCTCGCTGGACCCGACGATGCCGGCGAAGACCCGGCCGACGTCCAGGCGCAGCAGCGGCAGCCCCCACGCCGCCGAGACCGCCTTCGCCGTCAGCGACTTGCCGCAGCCCGGCACCCCGGTGATCAGCACGCCGCGGGGCGCCGGCAGCCCGTACTGCGCCGCGGCGGCCAGCCAGGAGCTGTCCCGCTTGGCGAGCCACCGCTTCAGGTTCTCCAGGCCGCCGACGTCGGCGAGGTCGACGCCGACGTCGACGAACTCCAGCACCCCGGACTTGCGGACCGCCTGCCGCTTCTCCTCGTGCACGACGTCGAGGTCGTGGATGTCGAGCACGTCGTCGCTGACCATCGCGCGGGCGAACGCGTTCTCCGCCTCGTGCAGCGTGAGACCGGCCGCGGCCTTGGCGAACCGCTCCCGGTCCTCGCCGCTCAACCCGATCCGGATCCGCCCGCCGCCGGCGTTGTTGGCGATCATCCCGTCGAGCAGTCCCCGGATCTCGTCCTCGCCCGGCAACGGGAAGTCGACGATGGTGATGTCCTTCTCCAGCTCGACCGGGATGCGCAGCACCGGCGCCACGATCACCAGGACCCGCGGCACCTGACCGGCCTTGAACGCCGCCGCCACGTCCCGGACCCGCCGGATCGCCATCGGATCGGCCGGCCGATCGCCGCTGCTCAGCGCCGCGTGGAGGTCCTTGAAGATGAACACGCCCGGTATCTCGGTGCGCAGCACCGCCTCCAGGGCCGCCGCCGGCTCGGTGGTGCCCCGCCGCGGCGTCCCGTCGGGCTGGATCAGCCCCCCGGTCGCCGACCAGGTCCACACCGTCCGCGGGGTCCGCAGCAGCGCCGCGTCCCGGGCCACCGCCGACACCTCAGCGACGACCCGCTGCTCCTCGTACGACTCGATGTAGAGGACCGGGAACCGGGCCTTCAGCAGCTGGGCGAGGTCACCACGAAAGCCGCGCATGCCCCGTGACCTCCTCGAATCCCGGCGAGAGCGCCCGACGGTAGCAACGCCGCGCCACCATCAAAAATTCTTTGGCTCTGATGTCGAAACGGCGCGCTGTCGCGCGAAGGACGGGTGCGGGCCGGAAAAGCCGGCCCACCACCAGGAGGAACCCGATGCGACGCATCATCGCTTCGACCTACACCACTGTCGACGGCTTCATCGACAACCCCCACGAGTGGTCGCTGGCATACAACGACCCGGCGGCCATGCGGTACGCCCTGGACCTGACGCTCGGCGCCGACGCGCTGCTCCTGGGCCGCATCACCTACGAGGGCATGGCGCAGGCGTGGCCCAACATGGGTGGCAACCCGTACGCCGACCACGTCAACGCCATGCACAAGTACGTCGTGGCTTCCCAGCCGGTCGACACCAGCGCCTGGAACCCGACGACCGTCATCGCCGGCGCCGAGCTGCTGACCGCGGTCAAGGCACTCAAGGAGAACGATGGCACCGACATCCTGATCTGGGGCAACGGCCGGTTGACCGATGCACTCGCGACGGCCGGCCTCCTCGACGAGTACAAGATCTGGACCTACCCGGTCCTCAAGGGCAGTGGCGAGCCGCTGTTCCGCGCCGAGAGCCGAACCGGCCTCCAGCACTTCGAGACCACCACCTTCGAGTCCGGGGTCGTCGTGTCGACCTACCGCGTCACCACCGCCTGAACAGGAGCACCGAGATGAGCCAGGACGTCACCGATTACCTCGCCAAGACCAAGCCGTGGCAGCAGGACCTGTGCGCGACGCTGCGCCAGACCGTCCTCGACACCGTCCCCGGCGTCGAGGAGGTCATCCTGTACGGCAAGCCGCACTTCAACCTCGCCGGCCAGAACACCGCAGTGCTGCACGTGGCCGCGGCCAAGGTCTCGTTCATGGTGTTCGGTGCCGGTGGGGTCGACCCGGTGCCGGGCATGCTGCGGTCGATGGGCAACGGCGACCGCAAGGTCGTCGACCTCGCCGAGGGCGACACGGTCGACACCGACTTCATCGCCGGCCTGCTGCGCCGGACCACCGGCCTGGACTGAGACCAGATCAACCGAGAGGATCTTGCTCATGCGTGTGATGGTGATGACCAAGGGCGATGCCGCCGACGAAGGCAACAGTGAGCCGACGACCGAGATGTTCGAGAAGATGCGGGTCTTCAACGAGCAACTCGTCAACGCCGGCATCATGCTCGGCGGCGAGGGACTCCAGCCCAGCGCCGCCGGGGCGAAGGTCGCGTTCTCGACAGCGGGCACGACGGTGGTCGACGGCCCGTTCACCGAGTCCAAAGAGGTGATCGCGGGCTACTGGATCTGGGAGGTCAGCTCGCTCGCCGAGGCGATCGAGTGGGCGAAGAGGTGTCCGTTCGACCCGTCCTACGGCGACTCGCAGATCCTGGAGATCCGGCCGTTGTTCGACATGGCCGACTTCGCCCAGACGGTCGACGCTGACGTGCTCGCCAAGAGCGAGCAGTTGCTCGACCCGACGTCGGACTGAACCGGACCCGGCCATGGACCTGCACAAGTCGGTCGAGGCGCTGTGGCGGATCGAGGCGCCCCAGTTGATCGCGACACTCGCCCGCCGGATCGGGAGCCTCGACATCGCCGAGGATCTTGCGTCCGAGGCGTTCGTGTCGGCACTGGAGCAGTGGCCGGCTGACGGCATCCCGCCGAAGCCGGGTGCCTGGCTGATGAAGACCGCCTGGCACAAGGCGATCGACCGTGCCCGGCGCGAGGAGACGGCGCGCAAGAAGGCGCCGCTCCTCGTTGCCGGGCACGGGGGCGAACTGGCCGACGTCGCGGACGAGGCACTCGATCCGATCCCGGACGACCTGCTCACCATGGTGTTCACCACGTGCCATCCCGTGCTCTCAACCGAATCCCGGGTCGCGCTCACACTGAGGCTCTTCGGCGGACTGACGACCGACGAGGTCGCCCGTGCGTTCCTCGTGCCCACTGCGACGATCGGGCAGCGGATCTCACGCGCCAAGCGGACCCTGGCCGAGGCACGGGTGCCGATCGAGGCCCCGTCAGCCGAGGAACTCCCCGAACGCCTGCGCGCGGTGCTGGATGTGCTCTACGCGATCTTCAACGAGGGCTATTCGGCCTCGTCAGGCACGAACCTCGTCCGCGCCGACCTCGCCGTCGAGGCGATGCGGATGGGACGGGTCCTCGCAGGACTCTCCCCGACCGAGCCCGAAGTGTTCGGACTGGTCGCCCTGATGGAGCTGCAGGCCTCCCGCTTCCGGACCCGTGTCGACGCTGCCGGCATCCCGGTCCGGCTCGAGGACCAGGACCGCCGACGCTGGGACCGCACGCTGATCGAGCACGGCCTCAGCATGCTCGACCGCGCTTTCGACCTGGCCCGGCCCCTCGGCGTGTTTTCGCTGCAAGCCGCCATCTCCGCCTGCCACGCCCGCGCGGCGACGTTCGCAGTCACCGACTGGGTCGCCATCCTCGCGCTCTACGACGCCCTCACCCAGATCACCCGGTCACCCGTCGTGGAGCTCAACCGCGCGGTCGCCGTGCTCCACGTCGACGGACCCGAAGCCGCACTCGCCACGACCCGACCACTGCTCGCCGACCACCGGATGGCCGGCTACCACCTGCTGGGCGCGGTGCGCGGGGAAATCCTCACCCGGCTCGGCCGCCACGCCGAGGCCGCAGCCGAGCTGGAACGCGCGGCCGAACTCGCACCGACCAAACAGGAACGGCAACTCCTTCTCAGCCGCATGGCGCAGGCGCTCGCCACTGACAGATGACTCGTCAATCTGTTCATCGGCGGGTCAGGCTGCGGCGGTGCGCAGTGGGGCGAGCGCGGTGCTCCAGGCGACCACCTGATCGAGCATCGTGGTGAGGGCGGCGTCCTGGTAGGCGGCGGGCGCGAAGTCGGTGAGATCGCGGAAGTCGGTGGCCATGTTCAGGGCGACCTGCGCGGTGACGTCGGCGACCTGCAGCGAGCCCATGACCAGGCGCAGCTGCTCCGCGGCGCGGACGCCGCCGTTCCAGCCGTAGGAGACGAGGGCGGCGGCCTTGTTGTTCCACTCGGCGTAGACCCGGTCGAGGGCGTTCTTCAGCGGGCCGGGCAGGCTGTGGTTGTACTCGGGGGTGACGAAGACGTAGCCGTCGTACCGGGCGACGGTGGCCGCCCACGCCCTGGTGTGGTCGTGGGTGTAGTGGCCACGGGCCGGCGGGACGGGCTCGTCGATGTCGGGGAGCCGGTGCTGGGCGAGGTCGAGCAGTTCGAACCGGGCGTCGGTGCGCGCACGGGCCCGATCGAGGACCCAGTGGGCGACGGCCTCGCCTTTGCGGCCGGGGCGGGTGCTGCCGAGGATGACGGCGATCGTGGTCATTGGGGGCTTCCGGTTTCGTTGAGGGTTTCGTTGAGGAAGGTGTCGAGGGCGGCGAAGGTCTGGTCCGGGGCTTCGCGCATGGGCAGGTGCCCGCCGCCGGGGATGAGTTCGAAGCGGGCGTCGGGGAAGGCGGCCGCGTAGGCACGGCCGAAGTCGGGGCTGATCACCGGGTCGTGCTCGCCCCAGATGAGCAGGGCGGGGATGTCCAGCTTGCGGATCCGGTCCAGCAGGGTGGGGTCCTGCATGTCCGGTCCGGTGTACGCGGTCAGCGCGGCCAGGCCCGCACGCGGCGGCCCGCCTGCTCCGGCGGTTGCCGGCGGTGGTCCGCCCGGTGGTGGTCCGCTCGGCGGCCGGATCGTGTGTCCGGGGATGTGCGGGCCGATGGCGTCGATCAGGACCAGCCGGGTCACGCGCCGCTCGTGGCCGGCGGCGGTGGCGAGCTCGGCCGCGACCCAGCCGCCGAAGGAGACACCGACGACTGTCGCGCTGGTGACGTCGAGCCTGCCGAGCAGGTCAAGGTACAGCCGGGCGAGCTTGGCGACGCTGTCGAGGTCGTCGGGGCGCGTCGTGTCGCCGAAGCCGGGATGCACCGGAGCGATCACCCGGTGGCCGCCGGCCAGGTGCGTGAACAGGGTGTCCACGCTGGCCGGGCCGGCGGCGCCGTGCAGGAGCAGGATCGGGCTGCCGTGCCCGGCCTCGCGCACGTCGGGTGTCGTCACCGGGCGTCCGCGTCCGCGTAGGCGGCGAACTGCTCGAGCAGGCTGTGCGGGGCCCGCGCGTCGAAGCAGAGCTCCAGGTTGCGGGCGGCTTCCCCGGCGGCTTCGGCGCTGCGCGGGAACAGGGCCTGCTCGTACGCGGCGAGCGCGGCCTCGACATCACCGGGATGGGCGGCGATGGCCTGGCCGAGTTCGGCGCCGTCGAGCATGGCGAGGTTGGCGCCCTCGCCGGCGAACGGCGACATGAGATGGGCGGCGTCGCCGAGCAGCGTGACACCGGGGATCCGGTTCCAGCGGTGCTGGACGGGCAGGGCGTTGATGGTGCGCGGGACCAGGGCGCTGTCGGCCTCGGTGATCAGGTCGTGGCACTCGGGCGCCCAGTCGTGGAACTCGTCGAGCAGGACGGCCTTGCCCTTGTCGGTGTCGCTCCAGTCGACGGTGTCGATCCAGTCCGCCGGTTTGGTCAGCGCGACGTAGATGTGCAGGCTGCCGTCCGTCTCGCGGTGGGCGAGGAAGCCCTGGCCGGCGCCGAGCGCGAAGAGCATGCCGGCGCCGACCGTCTTCGCCGGGCCGGGATGCCGCTCGGCCGCGTCGTGGTGGTCGAGCTCGACGAACGACATCCCGGCGTAGGCGGGCACGGCGTCGGACAGCAGCGGCCGGATCCGCGACCAGGCGCCGTCGGCGCCGACGAGCAGGCCGGTGGTGACGGTGGACCCGTCGGCGAACGTGACCTCGTGCCGGCCGTCGCCGAGGCTCCGCACCCCGGTGACCTTGCTGCCCCAGCGGATCGTGCCCTCGGGCAGCGAGTCGAGCAGCATCCTGCGCAGGTCGCCGCGGTCGACCTCGGGCCGGGTGCCGTCACCGGCGTCGGTCTCGTCGGTGTGCACGGTGCCGTGCTGGTCGAGGATCCGGGTGGCCTCGCCGCCGGGGTGGATGATCGTGCGGAACTCGTCGAACAGGCCGGCGGCCTTGATGGCGACCTGCCCGTTGTAGTCGTGGATGTCGAGCATGCCGCCCTGCGTCCGTGCTTCCGGCGAAGCGTCCAGCTCGTAGATGGTCGACGGGATGCCGTGAACGTGCAGCACGCGGGCGAGCGTCAGGCCGCCCAGGCCGGCTCCGATGATCGTGACGGGTGTGGTCATGGTCCCTCCAGGGTCGTAGTGTCGAGATCAACGCTAAGAAACTTGTTCGTGACGAACATGTTCTTCACGGGTATTGCAACCTCCCGCCGGGAGCCGGCGGGAGGGGGTCAGGCCGCGGGCACCGCGACGGCGGAGATGCCGGTGATCAGGACGTCGAACATCCAGGACAGCCGCTGCTCGCCGGTGCCGGAGAACAGCTCGTCGCGGGCGCGGGCGATGTTCGGGCAGTCGTCGTCCCCGGCGTCGTGCAACGCCTCGACGAAGGCGTCCTGCTCGTCCTGCGCGTCCACCGCCTCGCTCCGCACGCCCTGCTCGGCGGCGGTGGCGGTGGCATGCTGCAGGAGCAGGTCCACGCCCCACGCCGCCTGCGCGACCGGCACGCCACCGGCGTGCAGCAGCCCGAGCAGGGTGTCGACCAGGTGCACGTAGTTCGGGCCCGACGGCCGCAATGCGAGGACCGACCGGGCCAGGCTCGGCTGGCCGAGCAGCACCCGCGTGTAGTCGGTGAGCAGCCCGATCAGCGTGCCGCGCCAGCTCTTGCCCGCGGGGTCGGGCCGGTGGACGTCGGCGAGGAGCTCGTCGAGGATCGCGCCGTGCAGCTCCGCCATGTTCTGCACGTAGACGTAGAGCGAGGCCGGGCCGGTGTCCAGCTCGGAGGCCAGGCGGCGCATCGTGACCCGCTCCAGGCCCTCCTCCTGCATGATCCGCACGGCGACGGCGACGGCACCCGCCCGGCTCAGCGGCGGCTTGGCCGGCCGGTCGCGGCGGCTGACGGGGACTCGGCGAGGACTCATAACACGATCGTAGCGAACATGTTCGTCAGCGCCAAGTTGCGACCCCCGGCCGGCCGGGTGCGATTAGGTTGGACGGGTGAGCTGGTGGTTGCTGCACGTCGACCTCGACCAGTTCATCGCGGCCGTCGAGATCCTGCGCCGGCCCGAACTGCGGGGCCGGCCGGTCGTCGTCGGCGGCGACGGCGACCCCACCAGGGCCCGGCAGGTGGTGGCGACCGCGTCCTACGAGGCCCGGGCGTTCGGCGTCCGGTCCGGCATACCGCTGCGGGTCGCGGCGCGCCGGTGCCCCGAGGCCGTCTTCCTGCCGTCCGACCCGCCCGCCTACCGGGCCGCATCCGCCGACGTCATGGCGACACTGGCCCGATTTCCCGTGCAGCTCCAGGTGTACGGGTGGGACGAGGCCTTCCTCGGCACCGAAACCGGGGACCCGATGGCGCTCGCGGTCGACGTACGCCGGGCCGTGCTGGACGGGACCGGCCTGAGCTGCGCCGTCGGCGTCGGCGACAACAAGCTGACGGCCAAGCACGCGGCGCGGTTCGCCAAGCCCGGCGGGATCCACCAGCTGACGGCAGCCACCTGGATGGCGGCGATGGGGGCGAAGCCGGCCGCCGAGCTGTGGGGCGTCGGGCCGAAGACCACGAAGAAGCTCACCGCGCTGGGCCTGCACACCATCGCCGACCTGGCCGGCGCGGACCTTGCCACGCTGACCGAACACTTCGGGGCCAACGCGGGCGGATGGCTGCAGCTCAGCGCGAGGGGTACCGGCGAAACCACCGTCGACACCACACCGTGGATCGCCCGGTCGCGCAGCCGCGAGACCACCTTCGCGGCAGACCTCACCGACCGCGCGTCGGTGGCCCAGCAGGTCGCGGCCCTCGCCAGGGCGTTGGGCGCCGACGTGATCGGCGACGGGCGGCGGGTCACGCACGTCGCGGTGAAGGTGCGGTTCTCGTCCTTCTACACGCCGACCCGGGTGATGAAGCTGCGCGCCGGCCCGACCACCGACCTCGACGAGATCGAGCGGGCCGCGCTGACCGTCCTCGACAAGTTCGACCTTGACGGCGGCCGGCCGGTGCGCCTGGTGGGCGTCCGCACCGACCTTGCCATGGAGGACCCTTAGACCAGGTCCCGGTAGTAGTAGAACATCGGCTCGGCCGCGCCCGGCTCGGTGTTGGTGAAACCGTGCGCCTCGTAGAACCGCCGCGCGTCCACGTCCTCACCGTCCACATTGATCTCGAACGTCTCCGCGCCGCGCTCCCTGGCCAGCTCGCACGCGGCGGTCAGCAGTGCGTGGCCGTAGCGCCGGCCGCGCAACCCCGGCCGCACGTAGAGCTCGTCCAGGTTGACGACGGGTCCGTCGTACCAGGCGCTGACCCGGAACGACAGCACGGCGAGGCCGGTCGCGGGCTCCCCGGTCAGCAGCGCCACCAGGTCGTCGCCGGCGAGCAGTCCCTTCAGGCGTCCCGCGAGCACCTCGGGCCCCGGAGACGGGGTCTCGAACTCCCCGTTGAACGCGTCCAGCATTTCGGCGACGAGCTCGGCGTCGGCGGGGGTCGCCCGCCGCACCGGATGCGTGTGCTCCATCCGGCCATCCTCCCGCCCGCCGAGCCGGCCGCAACCGCATTTCGCCGCCGGGCCGGCAGGCAACGCTGCCGGCCCGGCGGGCGGGGGGTCAGGCGGTGGTGCAGAGCGTGCCGTTGAGGCGGAAGGCGGTCGGCAGGACGTTCGGGCCGTTGTACGCGCCGACGAAGCCGGTGCTGGTCGCACCGCCCGAGGCGGCCAGGGCGCCGTTGGTGTCGGCGTTGGTGACCTTCACGTCGCGGCCGGTCTGGGTCCAGTTGCCGTTCCAGCTGCCGCTGATGCTCTGCCAGCCGGTGGGCCAGGTGAACGTGAGGGTCCAGCCGTTGATCGGCGCCGGGCCGGTGTTGGTGATGTCGATGTTGCCGACGTAGCCGTTGCCCCAGTCGGTGACGTCGGTGAAGCGGACGGTGCAGGTGCTGGTCGCCGGGGTGCCGGTGGTGAACGTCAGCGGCGGCGAGGACCACGAGACCCGGCCGGCGGCGTCGCGGGTGATGACGTTGACTGTGTAGCGGGTGCCAGGGTTCAGGTTGTGGACCTGCAGTGAGGTGCCCGGGGTCTCGCCGAGCTGCTCGCTGACGGTGCCGTTCTGGCGGTGCACCTCGTACTTGGCGATCGGGCTGCCGCCGGCGGACCCGGCCGGCCACGCGATGGTCGCCGTGGTCGCGGTGGCCGCGGTCAGCGTCGGCTGGCCCGGCGCGCCGGGTGCGCCCGTGGTGGTCGAGGACGGGTGCAGCACGAGCAGGGTCAGCGAGTACGGCGGCAGCGTCTGCGCGGCCGCGGTGCCCGCCGGTGCCGTGGACGGTGCGGGGTCGCCGTTGCGGAACGAGGTCACCACTGGCGCGCCGGCGGCGGGGGTGTAGCCGGAGTACTGGATCGCGACCGGCCGGGCGTTGTCCGGGTCCTTGTTGATCAGCAGGACGGCCAGGTCACCGTTGGGGCGCCGGGCGGCGTGCGCGCTGACCAGGGGGTCGGCGGTGCCGGCGCGGACCAGCTGGTCGCCGGTGCGGACGAAGGACTTCATGACGCTCAGGGCGTGGTACGGCGCGAACGGCGTGTTCATGGCCGGCTCGCAGACCGTCCCGCCCGACTGACAGCCACCGCTGGACAGCAGGCCGAAGTCGCCGTAGTCGGTCTGGCCGGCGACGGTGGACACGGTGCCGATGCCGTTGTGCACGTTCCACCACTGGACGGTGAAGACGCCGTTGTCGAGCAGGCTGCTGTACGCGTCGGCAAGGAACAGCGCGCCCGGCTGGGTGTTCTGGCCGACGCCGACGTTGAGCTCGGTGAAGCTCACCTTGATGCGGGCGGTGGCGCCGGCTCCCGCGTACCGCGCGATCTGCTGGCGCGTCAGGAACATGATGTCGTCGATCTGGTTGGTCTTGCTCAGCGACTCCGCGGCGGTGCCACCACCCGGGTACCAGTGCAGGTCGACGAAGTCGATCGACGGGCCGGCGACGGACAGCACGACCTGGTTCCACGTGCCGGCGTCACCGGAGCCGACGATGCCGTCCGGCCAGTTGCCCGGCGTGGTGAGGACCGCACCGATCTTGATGGTCGGGTCGACGGCCTTCATGGCCGCCGCGAACGCCACCACGCCCTCGGCGTAGGCGCGCGGGCTCTTGTCGGCGTGGTTGTCCGCCTCCCACTCGGAGCCGTAGTGGCCGTTGCCGTAGTTCTCGTTGCCGATCGTCCAGTACTTCGCGCCGTAGCCCTTGGTGACGTTCGCGTAGCGGACCCAGTCGGCGGCTTCCTCGGCGGTACCGGTGCCGTAGTTCGCGATGATCATCGGCTGGGCGCTGATCCGGCGTACCGAACCCATGAAGGTGTCGAAGTCGGTGTTCGGGGCGACGTATCCGCCGGGTGCGGTGTGGTCGCGCCAGTGGTAGATGTCGGCATACGAGCCGCCCGGATAGCGGATCATCTGCGCACCGGCCGCGCCGAGCAGGTCCGACACGGCCGTGGTGCCGAGTTCGGCGTCCCAGATCGCGTCGTTGACGCCTAACGCGGTGTCCGGGACGGTCGCCAGGCCCGCTCTGGCGTTCACGGTGACGGTGGTCGGGGCCGGGTCGGCGGCCGCGGCAGGTGCTGCGGCGACCGACATCCCGGCCGCGAGCAGCAGCGCCGCGCCCATCACGGCACGGCGGCGTGGTCCGAGCTGCATGGCGGTCCAATCGGAGAGCGTGGATGGAAGCGCTCCCATGCTGGGGACGTGGCAGACTCAGGTCAAGCGCTTCGACACGCTTTTTGCAGCGACCACGCTCGCGGCTTACCCGGCCCGTGAACGTTCCACGGTCGCCAGGTACTCGGCCACGGCCCACTGCTGGTTGTGCTCCGCCCAGCCACGCGGCGTGGCGTGGTACGACGGATCTGTGCGCAACGGGTCGGCGCCCAGCTCGATGAGCGCCCGGACCGTGTCGAGATGGCCGTGGAACGCCGCCTGGTGCAGCGCCATGCCGTGCACCTCGAACCCCAGCCGCGCCATCAGCCGCACCGCGTCGGTCCGGCCGTCGGCGGCCGCGGCGACGAGGTGGTGCGGCGGCGCGGCCGGAGTTCTGAGCCGTTCGGCCGCTGCCTCGTCGGCCCGCATGCAGGCCCCGAGGAACCGCAGCACCGGATCGTTCGCCTCGCCCAGCAGCTCGGCGTGGCCGTACATCGTGGCCACCTGCCGGGCGGTGTGCCCACCGAAGACGGGGTGCGCGGTGCCCACGCCGTCCGGGTCGGCGCCGTGGTCGAGCAGCAGCCGGACCCGCTCGCCCCGGCCGTGCCGCGCCGCCTTGACCAGCTCGTCGTCCAGCAACTGCCGCGGCGTCGGGTGGGTGTGCCCGAGCCTGCGGTGCCACACCCCACCGTCGCCCCCACCCAACCCATGCCCGAGCAGCAGCCGCAGGTGATCGTCCCCGTCCGGCTGAAGGCCGCAGTTGTACAGCGTCTGACTGTCATTCGGATCCGCACCGGCGCGCAGGAGCAGCTCGGCCAGCTCCAGCCGGAACTGGTGCGGCGGCGGCGCGCCCTCCCCACCGCCGAACGCCCCCGTCAGGACCGTGAACGGCGACGTGAGCCCGTCCCACAGGAACCCCGCGTCCGGGTCGGCCCCCCGCTCCAGCAGCAACCGGGCCACCTCCAACGTGGAGTGCCCCGGCGCCGTGCTGTCGATGCGGGAGTACGCCACGTACAGCAGCGGCTCCCACCGGTGCGGCCCACCCTGCCGGTTCACCAGCCCGGGATCCTCGTCGAGGAACCGGCGCGCCGCCGCGACATCCCCGACCGCCGCGGCCGTGTAGATCGACTGCCCGGCCAGCTCCGGCCGCTCGGCCAGCATCCGCCGCGCGCCCGCCCACCGGCCCGGGTCGTCATTGCTGTACGTCAAGCAGGCCAGCGCGAGGAACCCGGCCGGCTCCCGGTGCGGCGACCTGGTGAACCGCTCGATCACGTCGAGGGTGGCCCGCAACGCCGGCCAGCTCGCGAACCCGTAGGACCGCGCGACCACCAGCAACGCGTCGCTGCGGGCGAACGTCTCCGGCGGGTTCGGGTGGAACTCCCGCACCCACCCCAGCGCCTGCGCATCCTGGTCCCGGACCCGCCGCTGCAGCGTCTTGGCCTGGTTGCGGAGGTGCTCGACGTCGGGACGGTCGGGAAGACGGCGGGTCGGCACGGCATGCCTCCTTGTCCGGATGCCTGGCGTCCGCTTGCTCAGGCCGGAAAGGAGGTGAACACACCGGCAAGGCCACGATCTTCCAGGTGGGCTGAGCCCTTCGCGCGGACCGCCGGCGCCCCGGGCGCCACCCCCAGCCTAAGCGACCCACCGGACGGCGCGTCAAGAACGTGCCGCGAGCTGCGGCTACGGTGCGGCGATGGGAAGCGGGCTGCGGCGCACTGTGGTTCTGGTCGACGACTTGCGGTCGTTCGTGGACGGGCGGGCGGCGGAGGTGGCGCGGACCAGTGCGGCCGGCGTGGCGGTGCTGGAGCGGCACCGGGGGCGGCGGATCGACGAGTTGTGGCTGGATCACGACCTGGGCGGCGACGACACGATCTGGCCGGTGGTCGAGGTGCTCGAGCTGGCCGCGTTCGAGGGGCGGCCGTTCGACATCGGGGTCGTCTTCATCCACTCCGCGAACCCGCCCGGCGGCGCCAAGATGCTGCAGGCGTTGCGCCGCTGGGGCTACGAGGTCCGGCTGGCCGCCGGCTCTCCGCACGTCGGGTACCTGGGCGCGTAGCCGAGGGGGACAGTGTGGAATCCGGATCGATGGTTGACGAGTTGCGGAGAGTGCATTAGCTTCGCGGCTACTGCAAGTCGCTTCCGGAATCGGATCCGCCCGTAGCCGATTCCGGTAGGACGATTCCGGAGGCTCCTGTGACCCCGCATCGGCGTGACGTCCTCAAGCTCCTCGGTGCCGGCGCGGCCGGTGCCCTTCTGCCCATCCCGGCATTGGCGACCGCGGCCCAAGCGGCCGGGACCACCCAGACGCTCGACGGGGTGTGGCGGTTCGCGACCGACCCCGGCAACACCGGCGAGGCGGCCGGCTGGGCGCAGCCCGGGTTCGACGACTCCGGCTGGGCCACGCTGCAGATCCCCGGCAACTGGGACGTGCACGACGCCTGGGCCGGCTACCGCGGCTGGGGCTGGCACCGCCGCACGGTCGCGGCCCCGACGATCACCGCCGGGCAGGTCGTCCGGCTGCGGTTCGAGGCCGTGTATCACCGGGCCAGGGTCTGGTTCAACGGCGTGTACCTCGGCGAGCACGTCGGCGGCTACACGCCGTTTGAGTTCGACGTGACGAGCCGCCTGCAGGGCACCAACACGGTCGTGGTCGCGGCCAGCAACAGCTACTCCATCGGGGCCTGGTGGCCGTGGGGCGGGATCAGCCGGTCGGTCTCGCTCACCGTGGACGCCGCGGTGCGGATCGAGCGCCAGCACGTCATCGCCACGCCCGACCTGAGCACCGGTGCGGGCAGCGTCGTGAACTGGGTGACGCTGTCCAACACGGGCGCCGCCGCAAGGACCGTGACCGTTCGCAGCGCCTTTCCGTGGGGTACGCCCAGCGCGACCGTCACCGTCCCGGCCGGAGGCACCGCCGAGGCGCGGCTGGACAGCGGCGTCGCAGCGGGCGGGTTCGAGCTGTGGGGGTTGGACCGGCCCACCCTGTACACCTGCGACACCACCGTCTCGGAAGGGTCGACGGTGCTGCACGGCAAGGCCGACCGGTTCGGGTTCCGCAAGGTGGAGGTGCGGGGCACGGCCCTGTATCTCAACGGGGAGCAGATCCGGCTCAACGGCTACAACCGGGTCGGTGACGACCGGGTCGTCGGGGCGACCGAGCCGACCTACCTGGTGCGGCGCGACCTGGACCGGATGAAGGCGGCCGGCGCCGGCCTGATGCGCATCCACCACGTGCCGCAGACGCCGGAGCTGCTCGACTACGCCGACGAGATCGGGATGCTGCTCATCGAGGAGATCCCGGTCTGGGGCAGCGGGGCGAACCTCGACCCGGCCGACGAGACGACCCGCGCCGAGCTGCGCGACATGATCCGCCGCGACTACAACCACCCGTCGATCGTCGCGTGGTCGGTGGCGAACGAGATCCAGGGCACCAGCGAGGCGGGGCGCACGTTCGTCCGCGAGATGATCGCGTACATCAAGTCCACATTGGACAGCACCCGGCTGTGCACCTACGTCAGCAACACCTCCGGCAGCGCCGCGACCCCGGGCGCGGAGGCGTTGCAGTACACGGATTTCGCCTGCATCAACATGTACGGCGGCTTCGCCGGTGGCGCCGACCATGTGCACGGCCTGTACCCCGACAAACCCGTCTTCATCTCGGAGTACAGCTCCGACAGCTTCACGTTTCCCACCAGCCGTGAGGACGTCGACTTCCGCACCACCAGCGACGCCGCCGCAACCGTGTTCCCCGGGCGACCGTGGATCGTGGGCAGCTCGCACTGGACGTTCAACGACTACCGCAGCAGCTACGGCGGCACGTCGCCGAACCAGGTCCGCGGCTGGGGCATCCAGAACGTGTGGGGGCAGCGGAAGCGGGCATACGCGCAGCTGCAGGCCACCAACTCGGTCGTGCGGGGCCTCGGCATCACCACGTCCGCCGGGCTGAGCCTGCTGACCGTCGACCCGCGCACCTCCATGAGCGCCGACGCCCCGGCCCGGGTCCTGCGCGGGCACCGGCTCGCCTGGCAGGTCACCGACGCCCAGGGCGCCGTGATCGACGGGCGGATCGTGCCGCTGCCCGACATCGCCCCGGGCGCCGCCACCCTGCAGCGGGCCGTGCGCTGGACCGACCCCGGCACCGCCGTGCGGCAGCGGCTCACGCTGCTCGCGCCGTCCGGCCACGAGGTCGCTTCCGTCACGCTGGATTCACGGGTACCGGCTGCGCCGGTGATCCGGCAGGTGATCGCCGCGAACGGGTCGGCCCGGGTCGTCTTCGACCGGGTCGCCAACGCCGACAACTACCGGGTGCTCGGGGCCACGGGTGCGGACACGGTCAACGGGTTCGCCGACCTGACCGGCCTCACCAACGGCACCGCCGTCCAGCTGCGGGTCGTCGCGCTCAACGGCGCCGGCACCTCGGCCCCCTCCGCCCCGGTGACCGTCACGCCCGCCGGCACCCTCGCGCTGCCGCCGAAGATCCAGGACGTGGTGCCCGTCGCCGGCGGGTTCGTGCTGGGCTTCATCGTCGCCCCGGGCGCCACCGACCATCAGGTGCAGGCCTTCGCCGGCGCGAGCACCGTCCGCGACTTCACCACGGCGCTGAAGGGTTCGGTCCGGGTCGTCGCCGCCGCCGACACCGTGCGGATCAAGGGATCCAACACCGTGTGGAGCGAGGCGGCGCCCGTGCCGGTGCTCGGAATGACGGTGCACGGCGCCCTGGCCGGCGACGACCGGATCGCGGTGCGGATCACCCCGGACCCCACGGCGGAGCGCTACGAGGTGACCGCCACCGGCGGCGGCCGCACCGTGGTCCGGGTCGTGGAGTCCTCCGCCGTCGAACTGCTGACCGTGACCGGGCTCCTCGCCGACACCGCCCAGCAGGTCAGCGTCCGGTGCGGGACCGCCGCCGGCTGGTCCGCCCCGCAGACCCTGGCCACCCGCACCACGCCGACGCTGCCGACCGGCGCGCCGGGCACCCCGACCGGGCTCGGCAGCTCCACCAGCGGCGGCGTCACGACGCTGGTCTGGTCCGCGGCCGCCGGCGCGGCCGGATACCTCGTCGCGGCCGCCGACTGCGGCCCGGAGCGCACCGTCGCCGTCGTCGCCGGCGCGACCACCCTGGTCCTCGGCCCGCAGGGCACGGTCGCGGCGATCGCCTACCGCGTCACCGCCGTGGGTGAGGGCGGCACGAGCGCGCCGTCGGCCGGCTACGTCGTGCCCGGCACCCCGGGGCCACGGGAGGTCACCGTCACGCCCCTGGACACCACGGTGGACTGCGCCGGGTCCATCCGGTACCGCGAAACCGGCACCTGGCTCGCGAGCAGCCTGACCGGCGTCGACGGCACGCCGAGCCGGTACAGCAACACGAGCGGCTCCACCGCCACCTGGGCGCCGACGTTGCGGGCGGCCGCCACGTATCGCGTCGAGGCCTGGGTGCCGGCGAGCACCAGCAGCACGACCGCCGCCGCGTACCAGATCACCCACGCCGGCGGCACGGCCCAGGTCACCGTGGACCAGGTCGCCGCGGGCGGGGCCTGGCGCACCCTCGGCACGTGGGCGTTCGCGCAGGGCACCGCCGGCAAGGTCGTCCTGACCGCCGGCACCACCTTCGCCCGCGCGAACGCAATTCGGTTCACCCCCGTCTAAATGGGTGTCAGGATGGCGCGATGCAGTTCACGATCAGAGCGGTACGCGCCGAGGACTGGCCCCTGGCGAAGGAGCTGCGGCTCGCCGGGCTCCAGGATCCGGTCGCGTCGATCGCGTTCCTCGACACGTATGAGCGGTCGGTCGCGCTGCCCGACGAGCTCTGGCAGGGCCGCACGGCCGACGCCGCCGAGGGCAAAACCGTGCGGCAGTTCATCGGCGAGGACGGGGACGGGCGCTGGCTGGGCACCGTGACCGTCCTCGTCGAGCCGGCCGGCGTGCAGGACTACTTCGGTCAGACCTACGACATCGCGCAGACGCACGTCGTCGGCGTCTACGTCCGGCCCGAGGCGCGCGGCACCGGCCTCGCGCCAGCCCTGTTCGAGGCCGCGCTGGCCTGGTCGTGGGCGCTGCCCGACCCGAGCGTCGAGCGGGTCCGGCTCTACGTCCACGAGGACAACGCCCGGGCCCAGGCCCTGTACGAGAAGGCGGGCTTCACCCGGACCGGCGTAACCGTGGCCGCCCCGGCGGGCCGCGAGTTCGAATACGCCGTCGCGCGGGACTGAGGGGCAGGACAGGACCGGCCGGATTCGAACCGGCGTCCCTCGCCTTGTTAAGGCGGTGCGTCGACCTCTGCGCTACGGCCCTGCCGGTGGCAGCCTACCGCCGCTGGATCAGGTCGCGGAGGAAGGCGAGGTCCTGCCGGCCGGTCCAGATCGGGGCGCGGGCGTAGGGCCGCTGCGACGCGGCGTGCGGGTCGGCGCCGGCGTCGAGCAGCGCCCGCACCAGCTCCGGCGAGCCGTAGTCGACGGCCGGGTGCAGCGGCGTCTCGCCGTTCAGGTCGCGGGCGTGCACGTCGAGGCCGGCGTCGAGCAGCCGCGGCAGCAGGTCCTCCCCGGTCAGCCACGGCAGCAGGTGCAGCAGCGTCCGGCCGCGCTCGTCGCGCACCTGTGGGTCCAGCCCGCCGTCCAGGGCGGCGGCCACCGCCGCGGCGTCGCCGTGCAGGACCAGCGTCATGAGCTCGCGGCGCAGGCCCCGCATCGGGCCGGGCATCCGCACGGCCGGGTTGCGCCAGCCGTCGTGGGCGGCGACGCAGCCCTGCACCTGGCCGCCGAGCGCCTCGATCATGCGCTCCCGCCGGATCTCGGCCGGCGGGTGTGGCATGTGGACGGTGCCGTCACGCAGGAGCACCTCGTGCGTGGCGTGGTTGCACTGCACCCGGACCCGGTCCCGCAGCCCGGGCGGCGGCGCCGGTGCGGGAGCCGTCCCGGCCGGGAACAGCGCCGCGTGCACCAGCGGATGCAGCTGGTCCGGCCGCATCGTCCCCCGGAACAGGGCGGTCAGCTCGGCCGGCCGGCGGGCCAGCACGTGCGGCAGCCGCGGCACCCGGTCCAGTTCCAGCCCGAACTCGGCCACCTCGGCGCGCCGTCGTTCGTCGTCGACGCGGCCGTACGGCACACCGGCGACGAGCCGGGCCCGCGGCCGCTCGGTGTCGAGGCGGTCCAGCACGATGCAGCGCCCGCGCACGTCGATGCGCACCAGGCCGGCGTGCTCGTCGACGTGGAGCGGCAGCGCGTCCGGCCGCGGCTCCGGCACCACGTGGTCGACCTCGCGGCCCGACGGCGTGAACAAGAGCCGGTGCTCCGGCTCCTTGGGCACCGGCGCCGCCCGGCGGGCCGCTGCCACGTGAGCGCCGATCCGGCGGGCGGCCCCGGCCAGTGCCGCGTGCAGGGGCCGCAGCCAGGCGAGCGACTGCTCGACCACGTCCTGCCGTTTCCGGTCGCGGTCGTCGCCTGCCCGCCACGCGGCCGGGTCGATGCGGTCCCGGCTCCAGCCCGGCTCGAACAGCAGCACTTCGAGGGTGAACCCGGCGGCGGCCCACGCGTCGGCGTGCCGGCCCTCCTCGTCGAGCAGGATCGCCCGCTCGACGGCGCCCTCCGGCCCGTCGCCGCTCGTCCGTTGCCCGGCGGGGGTGAAGAACGGCAACCGGGTGACCCCGCCGCAACGGGCCAGGAGCTCAGCCGTACACCTGGAATCCCAGCGATCGCGAAGGTGCAGCACCGCATCGTCCCGCCGACCGGCCGTCGCGCTGTCCAGCCGCTCGAAGCGCAGCGTGATCCGCTGCGGCGGCAGGTCGAAGCGGTCCGGTGTCCGGGCGACCAGCGCGTGCATGTCCGGGAACAGCGCCAGCGGCAGGAGCAGCCCCGGGCGCAGCAGGCCGTCCGTGGGGCGCCGCGGCAGGTGCCAGCGCAGCAGGTCCGGCACGAGATGCCGCAGGTCGTCCTCGACCCGCGCGGCGGTCTCGGCGCCGTGGACGTCCCGGATCGCGGCCGGGTCGATGTCGACGTCGACCCCCGCGGCGGCGCACGCACCGCGCCAGTCGCCGGCCAGCCGGCGTGCTGTGGCCCGCTCGATCATGCCCGCCGGGACCGCGGACGGATGCAGTGGCAGTATCGGTCGCTCCTCACGTCGAGGGCAGTGCCGACCGGATTCGAACCGGCGTTCTTCCGTTCCGGAGACGGACGCGACCACCTCTGCGCTACGGCCCTGCCGCCGGCCACTCTATCGATCGTCGGGGGCAGTGCCGACCGGATTCGAACCGGCGTCTTTCCGATCATGAGTCGGACGCGACCACCTCTGCGCTACGGCGCTGCCGCCGCCGATCGTACCGACATCAGGTGCCGGCCGAGGTCGGTCAGCTCGACGGTCACGCCGGGCTCCGGCGCCATCGCCCAGGTGGTGGTGTCGGCCGCGGCCGCGGCGGCCTCGCGGTCCGGATCCGCGGTGAAGCCGGTGACCGCGACGGCGCCGTGGCGGGCCAGGGTCGCGAGGATGTTGCGGATCACGGTGGCGGCGATGCGCCGGTACACCTCGGGCTCGCGGCGCGGCAGGTGGCCGGCCTCCTCGTCCAGCAACCGATCGGTGAGTGCCTGCAGGTCGGCCGGGCCGGTGGTGGCGGAGAGCAGGTCGAGGAACATCGGCGCCCACGGGGCCAGCCAGCGGCGGAGGGGCTCGGTGCCCTTCTCCGCGTGCAGCGGCGTGACCGGATGGATGAGCACGTCGGCGAGGCCCGTCCACAGTTCGAGCGCGGCCGGCGCCGGGGCGGTCCCGTCCAGGACGGCGTCGACCAGGTCCGCACCCGGCCCCCGCTCCACCCGGCCACGGCGCAGCTGGACGACGTCGAACTCGAGCCCGGTCTGCCACAGTTTCGCCATGGCCGGCTCGCCGCCCGCCGGCAGGCCCAGCGCGGCGAGCAGGGCCGGCCGGTCGGCCTTGCGCACCTCGCCGCGGCCGTCGACGGCGCGCCCCTCGGGTCCGACCCAGCCGGCGAGCGTGGCGAGGTCCCGCAGCCGGGCGGCACCGTCGTGCGACACCGCCTTGGCGAGCGCCGCATCGTCGGTCGGCACGGGACCGGCTCTGTCCGGTGCCGGGCGGGTCCGGGCCGGGCGCCCCGGGGGCACCATCGTGACCTGGTCACCGGTGACGAGGACGGTGCCGGTGGCGTACCCCTCCTGCTCCATCAGCGTGCCGAGCACCTCCCGGCGCTCCTCCGGCTCGCGGGCGCTGAACCGCGCCGCCCAGGCGTCGACCTCGGCCGGGTCGCCGTCGGGCCGGACGCCGTCGCGGAGCATCGCGGTGAAGATCCGCTTGGTCAGGTCCCACCGGGTGGTGTCGGCCATCGCCGCCGGGAACTTCGCCGTCAACCGGTCCAGCTCCTTGAGCAGCGCGGCCGGGCGGGCACTCGCCGGGTGCAGCCGGCCGGTGTCGTCGAGGAACCGCAGGAAGTCGCGGACCGTGTCCAGCCCACGCTCGCTCAGCTGCCAGGCGTCCACCTGCCCGGGCGCGACGGAGTCCATGAACAGGGCATGCACCTCGCCGCTGCGCCACCGGGTCGGATCGGGCCGCCACCGGAGCAGGACCGAGATCCGGCCCCGCAGGCCGGCGTCGCCCGCAGGCGCCCAGGCGATGAAGTCGTCGACGATCCGCTGCCGCATCCGGGACATCGGTCGACCGTAGCTCCAGTCGGGTGATCAGGCGCTCCGATCGAGTGATCAGGCCGCTCCGGTCAGGTGATCAGGCTGCTGAAGAAGTCGCCGAAGCCCTTGCCGACCGAGCCGATGAGGCCGACGAGGCCCTTTCCGACACTCGCCGCGGCCTGCGGACGGAAGGCGATGAAATAGATGAGGAACGCCCAGGCGGCGTAGGTCAGCGTCTTCTTGACGGTCATCGGGTGCCCCGTGCGGTGTCGGTCGGTCAGGTGCCAGGCAGCCGACTACCCGGATGCCATCGCCCTAACCGCGACCTGCACAAACAAGAAAATCCAAAGGGGATGTAGCAGTTTCGCCCCGCCCGTTACGTTCTTCCACCGTGACCTTCGAGGAGTTCGTGGCCGTCCGGCTCGCGGCGCTGGTCAGGTATGCCACGGTCGTCACCTGGGACCCGCACCTGGCCGAGGACGTCGTGCAGGACGTCCTGGTCAGGGCGCAGGCGCGCTGGTCGCGGATCGGGTCGCTGGAGGAGCCGGAGCGCTACGTGCGGCGCATGGTCGTCAACGAGTTCCTCTCCTGGCGCCGCCGCCGGTCCGCCCGGCTCCTGCACCCCGGCGAGGCGCTCGACCTGCCGCCGCAGGCCGACCCGACCGGTGGCTACGACGAACGCGACGCCATGGTCCGCCTGATCGGCACGCTGCCACCCCGGCAGCGCGCGGTGATCGCGCTGCGGTTCTACGAGGACCTGGCCGTCGAGCAGATCGCCGACGTGCTCGGGTGCCGGGTCAGCACCGTGCGCACGCACCTCACCAGGGCGATGGAAGCGCTGCGAAGCCCGCTGATGACAGGGGAGAGGTCGTGAACGAAGGACTCGAAGCGCTGGTCCGCAGCGCGCAGGAGGAGCGGGCCCGGCAGGCTCCCGACCCGGACCGCGTGCTCCGCGCCCTGCCGGCCCTGGTCGCCCGGCGCCGCCGCCGTCGACGGACCGGGCTGGTCGCCCTCGCCGCCCTCGCCGTCCTGGCGGTGGTGGTGCCGGCGGTCCTGGTCGAGCGCACCACGCCGACGCCGCCGACCACCCCGCCCTCGGTCGAGGTCCCGGCGAAGCCGGCGGTGCCGACCCTCACGTTCCGGCCCACCTGGCTCCCGCCCGGCTTCAAGGAGACGATCCGCACCGGGCACATCACCGCGGACGAGGCGCACGCCACGCAGACCTGGAATGCCGGAGGGAAGCTCGGCGGCGGCGGGTACATGAACTCCGTCCCGGGCATGAGTCTCGACATCCGGCGGCAGGACCGGCAGGCCGCGCCGACCGACGGGACACCCGTCGCCGTCGACGTCAACGGCACCACCGGCACCTACCTCGAATCCAGAGTCGGGTCCTCGATCGTCTGGGCCGTCGACGCCACCCACCTCGCCACGCTCAGCGCCAGGGGGGTATCCCAGGCCGACCTGCTGCGTGTCGCCGCCTCGGTGCGCCACGACGAGGTGGCCGTCCCGCCGCCGCTCAAGCTCGACTGGCTGCCCAGCCCGCCGTCGACGATGGACTACTCACTCACGGGTGAAACGCCCGTCGACTGGACCGCCAAACTCTTCGCCGATGTCGCGGGCCTGGGCACCTTCGACGTGACGCTCGCCCTGACGACCAGCTTCCCAACGGGCGGCGAGGCCGTGCCGGTCGGCACGGTCATGGGTCGCGTCCTCGATATGCCGGACAAAGGCACCGGACCCGGCTGGATCGTCGTGGTCCAGCCGCCGTCGGACCGCTACATCCTGACCGTGTGGTTCGTGCCGGCGGCGGGCGTCACCCACGACCGCGACGCGCTGCTGCGCCTCGTCGGCAAGGCCGACACCACCCTGGCGGCCGACTCGGACTGGATCGGCACCTGAGCGTCAGGGGAGGCGGGCGACACCCGCGTACATGGCGGTCTCCGACGCGGTCGGGCGGGGCTGCGGCTCGGCCGAGTCGCGCCACTCCGCCAGGGGCACGACGCCCGGCTCGACGAGGTCCAGGCCGTCGAAGAACCGGGCGAACTCGGCCCTGGTCCGCAGGCGGCCCTGGCCGTGCCGGCCGGAGGAGATGTCGGCGACCAGCTCCGGCGGCAGGTAGTCGCTGGTGGCGTGGGACGCGACCAGGTAGCTGCCGGCCGGGAGCGCGGCGAGCAGCCGGCGCACCACCGCATACGGGTCGTCCTCCTCCGGCACGAAGTGCAGGATCGCGAGCAGCAGCAGCGCGACCGGCTGGGTGAGGTCCAGGGTCCGGCGCAGGTCCGGGTCGTCGAGGATCTTCGCGGGGTCGCGCAGGTCGGCGTCGACGTAGACGGTGGCGCCCTCGGGGGCGCTGGTGAGCAGGGCCCGGGCGTGCACGAGGACGAGGGGGTCGTTGTCGACGTACGCGATCCGCGACTCCGGGGCGATCGCCTGGGCGACCTCGTGGGTGTTGTTGGCCGTCGGCAGGCCGGTGCCGATGTCCAGGAACTGCCGGACGCCGACCTCCGAGGCCAGGAACGTCACCGCGCGGCGCAGGAAGCGCCGGTTCTCCACCACGGCGGTGCGGATCGCGGGGAACTTCGCGGCGATCGCGTCGCCGGACTCGCGGTCGGCGGCGAAGTTGTCCTTGCCGCCGAGCCAGTAGTCGTACCGCCGGGCCGGGTGGGCCACCGTCGTGTCGATCCGCGACTGCCAGTCCTGTGCACTCACCGCGAACCTCCAGGTTCGATGACGTCCCAACGGCGATCCTAGAATGCCGTCATGGTCACGTTCCGCCCCGCGCACACCGAAGACGTCCCGGCCGTGGTCACGCTGGTGCAGTCCGCGTACCGGGGGGACAGCAGCCGCGCGGGCTGGACGACCGAGGCGGACCTGCTCGAGGGGCAGCGGGCCGACCCGGCGATGGTCGAGGCCGCGATCACCGACACGCTGGTGCTGGTGGCGGAGCAGGACGGGGTCGTCGTCGGGTGCTGCCAGCTGGAGCGGCGCGACGGGTACGGCTACCTCGGCATGTTCGCGGTCGACCCGGCGCAGCAGGGCAACGGACTCGGCCGGGCGGTGCTCGGCGAGGCGGAGCGGATCGCCCGGGACGAGTGGGGCGCCGGGGAGCTGCGGATGACGGTGATCGTCCAGCGCGAGGACCTCATCGGCTGGTACGAGCGGCGCGGCTTCGCCCGGACCGGCGAGCTGACCCCGTTCCCCTACGGCGACGAGCGCTTCGGCCGGCCGCTACGGGACGACCTGGCCTTCGAGACGCTGACCAAAAAGATTGATGCTTAGGCTTGAGAACCTGAACACGAGTGCCCAGGCTCTCAAGCCTAAGAATCCAACCGCAGCCCACGGCCCAGGTACGCCTCGGCGACGAGGGTCGTCCACTGGTACACCGCGTCCTCGTTCGGGGCGAGCGGGCCGGGCACGAAGTGCGGGGAGCTCAGGCCCCGCTGGACCGACTCGCACGCGGCCCAGTCCTGGCGGTTCGTCAGGTCCCAGAAGTCGACCGCGTAGGCCGTCTCCGAGAAACCGGCCGGGAAGAACCAGCTGCACTCGATCGACGTCAGCCCCGGCTCCAGCGGCGTGAGCCGGTGCGTCATCACGTAGTCGGGGTGCGCGGACACCAGCAGGTTGGGGAACAGCCCCACGTACAGCACGGTGCGGCGCGGGGCGTCGGGGATGTAGACGCCCGGCCCGTTGCCGTCGAAGGACATCGTCGACGCGTGCGGGCGCAGGTCCATCGAGCCGCCGACCCACGCCCCGGGCAGCGACCAGTTGTCCCCCGACGTCGGCGGCGAGACCTTGCACAGCTCCGGGTGGATCAGCGGGCAGTGGTAGCACTCGTGATAGTTGTCGATCATCACCTTCCAGTTCGCGGCGACCCGGTATTCGTGCCGCGCGCCGAGTTCGAGGCTGCCCATCCGGTACGGCGCGAGCAACCCGTCCAGCGCCCCGAGGTGCTCGGCGAACGGGGCCGCCGGCGCGCCGGCGTTGACGAACAGCCACCCCTCCCACACCGCGGCGGGCAGCTCGATGAGCCCGAACTCGCTCGCGTCGAGCGCCCCCATCCCGGGCGCCGTGGCCAGGGCACCGTCGAGCCGGAACGCCCAGCCGTGATACGGGCACACCGCCGCCGGCCGCCCGTTCGACCCGCCGTCGGGCAGCAGCTCATGGGCCCGGTGCCGGCAGACGTTGGCGAAGGCCCGCACCGCGGCATCCGCTGGAAATGTCAGCAGCACCCCGACGTCGCCGACGGTGACGGCCCGCTGGGTGCAGCCGTCACTCAGCTCGCCGACCCGCCCAACACACGTCCACGCGTCGGCGAACAGGTGCCGCCGCTCCCACGCGAGGACCGCGGGGTCGGTGTACGCCTGCGCCGGCAGCATTCGCGACGACCCGAACGGCCGCAGCGCTGCCTCGACCGCGACCCGGTCCAGCGGAGCTTCCATACCCCCAATCATGACCGCTCAGCGGCGGTCGAGGTAGCTCAGGACGGCGAGGACGCGGCGGTGCTGGTCGGTGGACGGGGCCAGGCCGAGCTTCGCGAACAGCGAGTTGATGAGGTTGTTGACGGACTTCTCGGCGAGGACGAGCCGGGCCGCGATGGCCGCGTTGGAGTGGCCCTCGGCCATGAGGCGCAGCACCTCACCCTCCCGGGTGGTGAGGCTGTCCAGGGCGTCCGGGCGGTGCAGCAGCTGCGCGACGACCTCGGGGTCCATCACCGTGCCGCCGGCGGCGACGCGGTGGATCGCGTCGACGAACTCGCGGACCTCACCGACCCGGTCCTTGAGCAGGTAGCCGACCGCGCCGGCCCGGTCGGCGAGGAGGTCGCGGGCGTAGAGGCGCTCGACGTACTGCGAGAGCACCAGCACCGGCAGTCCGGGCCGGGCGCGGCGGGCGGCGACGGCGGCGCGCAGGCCCTCGTCGGTGAAGGTGGGCGGCAGCCGGACGTCGACCACCGCCACGTCCGGCCGCGCCGCGACGAGCCGCTCGGCCAGCCCGTCGCCGTCGGCCCCGGTGGTCGTGACGTCGAAGCCGTACGCGGTCAGCATCCGGGTCAGGCCGTCGCGCAGCAGCACCTGATCCTCGACGATCAGGACCCGCACGGCAGCTCCATCTCCAGCACCGTGGGCCCGCCGGCCGGGCTGCTGACGCGCAGGCCACCGTCGAACGCGGACAGCCGCCGCTGGATGCCGAGCAGGCCGGTGCCGCGGGACGGGTCGGCGCCGCCGTGGCCGTCGTCGCGCACGGTGATCCGCACCGCCGCACCCTCGTCGACGAGACTGACCTGGACCTGCCGGGCATCGCTGTGCCGGATGGCGTTGGTCAGCGCCTCGGCGGTGGCGAAGTAGGCGGCCGCCTCCACGGGCGCCGCGAGCCGCCGGTCCAGCCGCAGGTCCAGCTCGACCGTGACCGTGCTGCCCAGCACGAGCGCGTGCACGGCGGCGGCCAGGCCGCGGTCGGCCAGCACCGGCGGGTGGATGCCCCGGACCAGGTCGCGCAGCTCGGTCAGGGCGGCGCCGGCGCCGGCCCGCGCCTCGGTCAGCAGCGCCTTGGCCACCGCCGGGTCGGCGTCGATGACGTCCGAGGCCACCCCCAGGTTCATGGCGAGGACCACCAGCCGGGCCTGCGCGCCGTCGTGCAGGTCGCGTTCGATCCGGCGCAGCTCGGCGGCGGACGCGTCCACGGCGGCGGCCCGGGTGGTGGTCAACCGGTCGACCCTGGCGGTGAGGCGGGCTTTGGCCGTGGGTGCCAGCAGCGCCGCGGCGAGCCGGGTCTGCGCCTCGATCAGGTGCCGGGGCAGCCAATACGCGAGGACGGCCAGCCCGGCACCGACCGGCACGAGCACCCACGTCAGCGGCCCGGACCGGCCGGTCCACTCCAGGACCGCGGGATCGAAACCGGTCGGCTCGGGGAGCAGCGCCCGCAGCGCCGGGGCCGTCAGGCACTGCACGGCGGCCAGCCACAGCCCGACCGCGAGCACGAGACTGCCGACGCCGGCGCCGAACTGGCACGGCAGCCACAGCAGGTCGCGCCACGTGGCCGGATCCCGCACGACGGTGCGCAGCCGGGCCCACCCGGTGCCGGTCAGCGGCCGGTACGGCGGCGACGCGCCCACCCGTCGCCGCTGCGCACCGGCGAGCCGGCGGACCGCCCACATCGCGCCGGCGAAGAGCAGCACGCCCACGCCGACGAGGCCGGTCGGTCCTGACACGGCGACGACCGCCAGCAGCGCGGGCGCCGGCAGCCCGATCGCCGCACCCACCGCCAGCCAGCGCAGTTCCTGCAAACGACTACGAAACCGGTTCACGACCCCGACGGTAGGCCGCACCCACGGCGCTCGACAGGGTGCCCGCACCTGATTGCGCCGGGGTGCCGCTGCCCTGGGCCGCGACGCGGTCCGCGGCCAGGCTGAACGCCGAACCCACCCAGACAAGGAGTATCGATGCGACGACTCGTGATGGCCCTGGCCGTTGCCGCCGCGACGCTCATGCCGGCCGCCCCCGCGGTGGCCGCACCGGCCGACTTCACCGCCACCGAGGTCTCGTTCACCAGCAACGACGGCGTGGTCCTGCACGGCACCGTGCTCGCCCCGGCATCGGGCGGCGCCGCGCGGCGGCCGGGCATCGTGATGCTGGAGGGCGCCGGCAACCGCGGCCGGTCCTACCTGCGCCCCGAGGCGGAGGCGTACGCCCGGCACGGCGTCGTGACCCTGATCTACGACAAGCGGACCGAGGGGTACTCGGCCGTGCACCGCGACTTCTCGCTGCTCGCCGACGACGCGCTCGCCGGGCTGCGGCTGCTGCGCGACCGGCCCGACGTCGACCCTTCGCACCTCGGACTGTGGGCGCTGTCCGAGGGCGCGTGGGTCGCGCCGCTCGCCGCGAACCGCTCCGCCGACGTCAGGTTCCTGATCACCGTCGGCGCGGTCGGCATCACCCCGGCGGCGCAGACGGCCTGGGCGTACGGGACCTACCTGCGGCACGCCGGGGTCAGCGGCTCGCTGCCCCGCACGATGCGTGGCACCGTCGTGCAGACCACGATCGACCTGGGCATCTTCGCCGAGTCGGACTTCGACGCGCTGCCCGCCTGGCAACAGGTGCGCCAGCCGGTGCTCAACCAGTGGGGCCAGCTCGACCGGGACGCGCTGCCGGGACTCAGCAGCCGGCTGATCGGCGGGGCGCTGGACCGCGGCGGCAACACCAGCCACACGATCCGGATCGTCGACGGCACCAACCACAACCTGCACCGCACCGCCGCCGACGGTTTCGACCGGCTGCCCGACCTGCCGGCCGACTACGCGGACTTCGAGACCGCCTGGATCGCCGATCCGTCACTCACCGCCCCGAGCGCATCCCTGGCCGACGAACCCGCCCCGCCCGTGTTCGCGGCCGGCGACCATGCCTGGGTGTCCTCCGGTGTGGTGCTGGCCCTGCTGGTCGCCTTCGCCGGGTTCCTGGTCGTGGGCCGCCGGTCGAAGCTGGGCCGCCCCGCCCGGTGGCTGGCCGTGCTTACGCCGGTCACGCTCGTCGCCACGTACCTCTACCTGATGTTCCTGCTCGTCGTGGCGGCCAAGGTGACCGGCCCCGTGGTGCTGGGCCGGCCGCTGCCGTGGCTGCTCCTGCAGCTGCTCGCCCTGGCCACGGTCGCGGCGACGGTGGCGGTCGCCGCGACCTGGCGGCACCACCTGGACCTCACCACCCCCGGCCGGATCCGGCTCGCACTGCTCACCGCGACCGGAGCGCTGTTCGCCGTCTGGGCGGTCCAGTGGGGGCTGCTGCTCCCCTGAACGGGCGAGGCTGACGGGCGGGTCAGCAACTACGGCACGGTGGGCGGGTCGCCGAAGCCGAGCCAGGTGATCCGGTGGCCGAGCCCGTCGTGCACCACCTCCAGGCGCAGCCGCGACACCCCGTAGACCGTGTCCCACAACGACATCACGCTGACCCGGCGATATCCCTCGTCGGTGCTGATCAGGTCCGGCGGGATCCGCTGCGGAGGCAGCAGCAGCGGCACCGGGTAGCCGTCGACGATCTCCCGCAGCCGGTCACCCTGCCAGCCCTGGCCATCCGTGCGGGCGTCGATCGTCTGGTACCAGCCCCGCACCAGGTCCAGCACGATCGCCGCCAGCTCGAAGCGGACCGACGGCGGCAGCTCGCGAGCGGTCGGCGGTCCCCAGGCGACCGGCTTCAGCCCGGTCGCCGGCAGGGCGGCAGGCATCCCGTCGCGGATCTCCGGGTTGCCGCCGAGCTCCCGCAGCGGCCCGTTCAGGTGCTGGTCGAGTGCGGCCAGCACCTGCAGCGTGCCGAGCGCCATCGCGCGGACCGTCGGCGAGTGCTGGCGGTTCCAGTCGTTGAGGAGGAACACGAAGAACTCGCGCAGCTTCAACGGGTCGAAGTGCAGCTCGTCGCTCTCCGGTCCGAGGATGCCGCTGGAGCGTTGGATCCGGTCCTCCATCACCCGCACCTGCGCCGCGAACAGCTGCGCGGTGCTGCGGCCCGGCTCCCAGAACGGGACCCCGTCGACGTACCCGAACATGCCCATGCGGAAGACCCTGCCATGTCCCTCGAAAAAGGGCTCATGCCCCACCGCGCGGCGCCGATGTCAGTCCCGAGCGGGCCAAGGACGGCCCCGGAGCACGACCCGATTCAAGGAGGAAACATCATGGGTCTTCGTATCAACAACAACATCGCCGCTCAGAACGCGTACCGGAACCTGTCGGTGACCGACAGCCAGATGAGCAAGTCGCTGGAGAAGTTGTCGTCGGGTTTCCGGATCAACCGGGCGGCGGACGACGCGGCCGGCCTGTCGATCAGTGAGGGTCTGCGGTCGCAGATCGGTGGTCTGAAGGTTGCGGTGCGCAACGCGCAGGACGGTATCTCGGTCGTGCAGACCGCTGAAGGTGCGCTCACCGAGACGCACTCGATCCTGCAGCGTATGCGTGACCTGTCGGTGCAGGCGTCCTCGAGCGGTTCGCAGGACACCGACGCGCGGACCGCGGCGCAGACCGAGTTCACCCAGCTGAACGCGGAACTGGACCGCATCGCCACCACGACCAGCTTCGGCGGGCAGAAGCTGCTCGACCCCGCGGGTTCCTACACCGGCACGTTCCAGGTCGGCGCGAACACGTCCAGCGCGGACCAGATCGCGGTCAACCTCGGCACGGCGGCGTTCGGCAGCGTGACCGGTGTGACGGGCTTCGACTCGACCGGCCTCGGCGTGGTCTCGCTGAGCCTGGTGACCGGCGCCTCGGCGGCCATCACCGCGATCGACACCGCGATCAAGGGCATCTCGACCGCTCGGGCCACGCTCGGTGCGTACCAGAACCGCTTCGAGCACACGATCAACAACCTGAACACGGCGACGGAGAACCTGACCGCGTCGGAGTCCCGCATCCGGGACACCGACATGGCGCAGGAGATGGTCTCCTTCACCCGCTCGCAGATCCTGACCCAGGCCGGCACGAGCATGCTGGCCCAGGCCAACCAGGCGCCGCAGAACGTCCTGTCGCTGCTGCGCTGAGTAACCAACTTCGATGAGCGGAGCCCACGGACGTTGGGCTCCGCTCAACGAATTCTTAAGTTTCTATTCGGTCGTTGACAACGTTTACCGCCGGTACGAATGCTGCTGAGAGCGCTCTCACAAAGGAGTCTCTCGGTGCGTCTCAGGACAAAACTGCTCGGTGCGGCCGCCGCGCTGGCCGTGGCGGTGCCCGTGGGCATCGCCGCGATGCCGAACGCGTCGGCGGTCGGACCCAGCCTGCTGCCCTTCACGGTCACGAACACCACCGGCCGCGGCGACGCGGTCTACCTCTACGTGCTCGGGGTGAACCTGACCACCGGACGTCTCGGCTACGTCAACTCCGGCGGGACCTTCACCAACTGGGCCGCCGGGTCGAACCCGCCCTCCCCGGCTCCGGACGTCGCCATCGCCGGACCCGCCAACGGCGCCAGCACCACCATCCAGCTGCCGAAGAACCTGTCCGGCCGGGTGTACATGTCCCTGGGCCAGAAGCTGAAGTTCTTCCTCACCCCCGACGGGCTCGTCCAGCCGGCGCCGTGGTCCGCCAGCGACCCCAACCACGACATCCTGTTCGACTGGAGCGAGTTCACCTACAACGACGCCGGGCTGTGGCTCAACAGCTCACAGGTCGACATGTTCGCCGTCCCGCACGAGGTCACGGTGACCGGCAGCAACGGCGTCACGACCCGCACCGGCGCACCGGTCGCCAACGGCCGGCAGAACGTGATCAACCAGGTCAAGGCCCAGGCCGGCTGGGGCAACACCGTCGTCACCCGCGCCGACGGCACGGTCCTCCGCGTTCTTGCTCCCGGCAAAGCCGCCGATGCCGGGCTCTTCAGCGCGACGTACCTCGACCCGTACATCACCAACGCCTGGAACGCCTACACGTCCAAGACGCTGACCGTGGTGCCGTTCACCGACCAGCCGGGCATCAAGTACTTCGGCCGCACCAACGGCAACGTCATGACCTTCACCAACGGGTCCGGCCAGCAGGTCGCCTCGTTCAACAAGCCCAGCACCAGCAACGTCTGGGGCTGCGACGGCGCGCTCGGCGCCCCCAACGACCAGGTCATCGGCCCGATCGCCCGCACGCTCTGCGCGGCGCTGCACCGCGGCACGCTCGGCACCATCGACACCCAGCCCGGCGGCGGGGCGGCGGACTTCTACAAGAGCTCGCTGACCAACCACTACTCGCGGATCATCCACGCGAACATGGCCGACGGGAAGGCATACGGGTTCGCCTTCGACGACGTGCAGAACCAGGAGTCCCTGGTGCACTCCGGCGACCCGCGCTCGGCCGGGATCACCCTCAGCCCGTTCGTGGGCGGCACCACCCCGCCTCCTGGTGGCGGCGGCACCACGCCGCCGCCGACCGGAAACGGCAACGTGAGCGGGATCGCCAGCAACTGGCACGGCAAGTGCATCGACGTGCCGAACTGGAAGTTCAACGACGGCCAGCAGCTCATCGTGTGGAACTGCACCGGCGGCACCAACCAGCGCTGGACCTGGGTCGACGGCACCCTGCGCACCGAGAACAACAAGTGCATGGACGTCGCCTGGGGCTCCACCGCCAACGGCGCGGCCATCCAGCTCGCCACCTGCAGCGGCAACCCCGCGCAGCAGTTCGTCCTGTCCGCCGCCGGCGACCTGGTGAACCCCCAGGCCAACAAGTGCGTGGACATCGCCGGGTGGAACCCGAACAACGACGCCGTCCTGCACTTGTGGGAATGCACGGGCGGCGCCAACCAGAAGTGGCACCGCGTTTAGGCGGGCCACTCAGGAAGGCTCGAGTGGGAGCGCAGCGAGCATGGGGGGTGTGGGGTGGCGCAGCCCCCCACGGAACCGCGACCCGTGAGGGTCGGGGAGCTGGAGACAGGCCGGGTTCCCGCCAGGACCCGGCCCTTCACCCTGCCAGGTCGAGGCGGGCCAGTTGGGTGCGGCTGGCGACGCCGAGTTTCGGGAACGCGCGGTACAGGTGGTAGCTGATCGTCTTCGGCGACAGGAACAGCTGGGCGCCGATCTCCCGGTTCGTCAGGCCGGCCGCCACCAGGCGGACGATCTGCAGCTCCTGCGGTGACAGCACCGACGCCGTGGTCACCACCGGCTGGGAGGAGTCGGTTGCCCCCGCGGCGCGGAGCTCGGCGCGGGCCCGGGAGGCCCAGGGGCGGGCGTCCAGCCGGTCGAAGATCTCCGCCGCCGTCCGCAACTGGGTCCGCGCCTCGTTCTTGCGGCGTTCCCGGCGCAGCCGCTCGCCGAACGCCAGGTGGGTGCGGGCCGCCTCCCACGGGCGGTCGCTCGCGGCGTGCGCGGCGACCGCCGCCTCGAAGTGCCGGTTCGCGGCCGGCCATGCCGGCTCCACCTGGGCGTGGCACCGGTGCGCGACCGCGTCGGCCCAGTCGAGGCGGGCCGCGTCCGCCCACTCGGCGAAGCGGGTGCAGGCGGCCTCGGCCCGGTCGTACGCGCCGATCCGGGTCGCCGCCTCCACCTGGTCCGGGGCGCTGTAGACGGCCTGGATCTGGTGGCGGACCGGGCCGGCCAGGGCCGCGTCGAGCCGGTCGGACGCCTCCGCGGGCCGTCCCAGCCCCAGGTCGAGCAGCGCGAGGGCCCATTCGGCCCAGGCGAGCCCGTTGGCGATGCGGTTGCGGGTGTACCGGTCGTGACAGTTCCCGGCCAGCTCCACGCACTCGGCGCTGTCGCCGCGGACCGCCGCGATCCAGCCGAGGATCCCCTCCAGGTAGCCGGCCCGGTTCGGCTGCCCGGTGTCGGTGGCCAGCTGCAGCCCCTCGGTCGCGGTGGCGACCGCGTCCCGGAAGCGGCCCAGGTAGAGCTCCGCGGCGGCGAGGGTGACGTGCGCGAGGGGCAGCCAGCCGATCGCGCCCTCGGCCCGCGACTCGTCGGCGACCACCTGCGAGATCTCCCGGCCGGCCTCGAAGTCGCCGACCAGCCCCGCCACGAACGCCGCGTTGAGCCGCAGGTTCGGCGGGCCGGTGCGGGTGCGGGTGAGCGCACGCATGGCCGGCACACCCGCCGCCGGACCGTCGACGAGCAGCCGCGCCGCCGCGGTCACCGCCTCGACCGCCGGGCCGAGCCCGTCGTCCGGGGACAGGCCGAGCTCGTGCAGCCGGGCCGCGGCCTCCTGCACTCTCGGCGGATCGCTGAGCTGCCAGGCGTTGCGGGCGGCGTCGACGAGCAGCAGCCCGGCGGCCCGGCGGTCCACCGGCGCGAGCGCGAGCGCGCCGGCGACGAGCAGGTCGTGCGCGGACGCCGCCGAACCCTCGTCGAACGCGAGCCGGGCCCGCAGCTCGCACACCTGCGCGGTGAGCACCGGGTCGGCGTCGACCGGGTCGCAGGACGCGAGGAACCTGCGGGTCAGGTCGGGCTGGCCGGCGTCGTTGGCGGCGACCGCGGCCGCGACGAACCGGCGGGTCCGCCGCACCGGGTCCGCGGTCAGCTGGGCCGAGCGTTGCAGCGCCGCCGCCGATGCCGGGTAGCCCTTGCGGCCACGCGCCCGGTCCGCGGCGTGTTCCAGGGCGAGCGCCGCCTCCTCGTCCGGCCCCGTGGCCGCGGCGGCGAGGTGCCAGGCCCGGCGGTCGTCGTCGGCCGGCAGCAGGTCCGCCAGCGCCCGGTGCACGGCCAGCCGCCGGTCGAACGTCGTCTGCTGGTAGGCGGCGGCCCGCAGCAGCGGATGGGTGAAGCCGATCCGCCCGGCGGCGACCGTCACCAGGCCCGCCGCCTCGGCCGCGCCGAGCCCGCCGGGGTCGACGCCGAGCTCCTGCGCCGCGCGCAGCACGACGCCGAGATCAGCGTCGGCGGCGGCCGCGGCGATCAGCAGCATGGCCCGCCCGGCGGGTGGCAGCCGGTCGATCCGCGCCGCGAACGCGTCCTGGATCCGGCGCGGCAGGGCGGCCGGGACGAACGGCGGCGCCCCGCGCGGCAGCTCCCGCAGCGCGAGGGGGTTGCCGGCGCTGTCGCGCACCAGCCGGACCCGGATCCGCTGCGGCAGGTCCGGTCGCAGCTGCCGCAGCAGGGCGTCCGCGGTGTCGGGGTCCAGCCCGGCGAGCCGGTGCTCCGGCAGGCCTTCCAGGGCGAACTCGTCCCGCGCGCCGAGCAGCATCGCCACCGACTCGGCCTGCAGCCGCCGGGCCACGAAACGCAGCGCCTGCGCGGAGGAGCGGTCCAGCCAGTGCGCGTCGTCGATCAGGCACAGCACCGGCCGCTCCTCGGCGAGCTCGGCGAGGAGACTCAGCGCCGCCACCCCGACGAGCAGCTGGTCGCCGCCCGCCGCCGGACCGAGCCCGAGGGCGCCGCGCAGCGCGGCGTGCTGCACGTCCGGCAGGTTCGTGGCGCGGGCCAGTGCCGGCGCCAGCAACTGGTGCAGCGACGCGAACGGCACCTCCGCCTCGGTCTCCACCCCGGAGCAGCGCAGCACGGTCATCCCGGCCGCGGCGGCGGCCGCGTCGTCGAGCAGGGCGCTCTTGCCGATCCCCGGGTCGCCGCGCACGACCAGGACGGCGCTGTGTCCGGCGCGGGCCCGGTCGAGCACCGAACCCGCCGCGGCCCGATCGGCTTCCCGTCCCCACAGCATGATCATTCGAGGGTACTGGTCACCTGTCCGGTACCGGGCTCCCACCCGCCGTCCCTACCGTGCTGAGCATGGTTGAGCTCGATGCCGTCACCAGGCAGTTCCCCAACGGGGTCACCGCGTTGGACGCGGTCACCGTGGCGTTCGCGCCGGCCACGTTCACCGCCGTCATGGGCCCCTCGGGCTCCGGCAAGTCGACGCTGCTGCAGTGCGCCGCCGGGCTCGACCGGCCCACCTCGGGCCGGGTCACGATCGCCGGGCAGGACCTCACCGGGCTCAGCGAACGACGGCTCACGCTGCTGCGCCGGGAGCGGATCGGGTTCGTGTTCCAGGCGTTCAACCTGCTGCCCGCGCTCACCGCCCGGCAGAACGTCGGCCTGCCGCTGCGCCTCGCCGGCCGCCGCCCCGACCGTGGCGCGCTGGACCGGGCCCTCGCCGCGGTCGGCCTCGCCGACCGGGCCGGACACCGCCCGCACGAGCTGTCCGGCGGCCAGCAGCAGCGGGTCGCGATCGCCCGGGCCCTGGTCACCGGCCCGGCGGTCCTCTTCGCCGACGAGCCGACCGGCGCCCTGGACACCGCCACCGGCCGGGACGTGCTGCGGCTGCTGCGCACCCTGGTCGACGAGCACGGCCAGACGATCGTCATGGTCACCCACGACCCGGTCGCCGCCGCCCACGCGGACCGGGTGCTGTTCCTGACCGACGGCCGGTGCTCCGGATCCCTGGACGCGCCGACGGCCGGCGGCGTCGCCGCCCGGATGACGAAGCTGGGGGCAGCATCATGATCTTCATCGCGTTCGCGTCGCTGCGGCTGCGGTGGGTGTCGTTCGTCGGCACGTTCATCGCGCTCGCCCTGGGCAGCGCCCTCATCGCGGCGATGGGCCAGGTCCTCGCCACCACCGCCACCGCACCGGACCGCGCCCCGCAGCGCTACGCGGCCTTCCCCGTCGTGGTCGCGCCGCACGACACGCTGACCGTGCCGACCTGGCAGGGCGGGGACAGCGAGCCGCTCGCCGTGCCGCCCGGCCTGCCGGCGGACCTGGTCGCGGCGCTGCCCGGCGCCCGCGTCGACCGGCTCATCCCGGCGCAGCTCGCGGACGGCTCGCTGCGTGGCGGGGTCGGGCGGCCCTGGGCCGTGGCGCCCGCGCTGCTGGCCGGCCGGCCGCCGGTGGCCGACGACGAGATCGCCACCGCCGGGGCGGTGGGCAGCCGGACGAGCGTCGTGACCGGCGACGGGCCGCACGCCTACACCGTGGTCGGCACCGTCCGGGACGGGCTGTACTTCGCCGACACCACGGCGGCGAAGCTCCGGCCGCAGGTGGACGCGCTGCTGCCGGCCGCTGCCGACGTTGCGCAGGTCCGGGCCACCGTCGGCGACCGGGCCAGGGTGCTCACCGGCGACGACCGGGCCCGCCTGGATCCCGGCCGGGTCGCCGACGGCCGGGCCCGCAACAACGCCAACACGATCGTCGGCATCGCCCTCGGGTTTGCCGCCTTCGTTGCGATCTTCGTCGTGGCCTCGACGTTCGCGTTCGCCGTCGGTCAGCGGCGGCAGGAGTTCGCCCTGCTGCGGGCCGGCGGCGCGCTGCCCGGCCAGATCCGGCGGCTGGTGCACAGCGAAGCCCTGATCGTGGCCCTCGGCGCCGCCGCGATCGGTGCCCTGGCCGGGCCGTCGCTGGCGCCGGCAGTGCTGGACCTGCTCCGGGACCGGGGTATGGCACCGGACTGGGTGACCGCGGTCAGCGCGGCGCAGTGGCCCGCGTGGACCGCGTTCGGCACCGGCGTCACCGTCGCCCTGCTCGGCGCGGTCACGGCGGCGTGGCGGGCGGGCCTGGTCCGCCCCGGCGAGGCGCTGCGGGAGACGGTCGTCGAGGCCCGGACCATGCCCCTCGCCCGGTGGGTCGTCGGCGGCCTCACCCTGGCGACCGCCCTCGTCACCATGGTCGTGACCGCGGTCGGCGACCCCGAGTCGGCGACCAACCGCAAGAGCTACATGCCGGTGGTGATGCTGCTCATCGCCGCGACCGGACTCCTGGCACCCGCGCTCGTCGGCCTGGTCGCCCGCCGCCTCGGCGGTTCGGAGCCGGCCGGCACGGGGCTGCTGCTCGCGCTGCGCAACGTGACCGCGTCCGCGCGGCGCACGGCGGCGGTCGCGGCGCCGGTGCTGGTCACCGTCGGGCTGGCGGGGTCGCTGCTCATCGCGTCGGACCTCACCGACGCGGCCAAGGACGTCCTGCGCGCCAGGCCCGTGCGCGCCGACTTCCTGGTCCTGCCGGACGGGACGCTCGGCCTGGACCGGGAGCTCGTCGCCGCGCTGCGCACCGTCCCCGGGGTCGACGTCTCCGTCAGCACCGGCACCAGCGTGTACACCCTCGAAGGCGAGACGGCGCTGATCCGGCGCCCGGCCGAGGCGGTGGACGAGGTGCCCGACGGCGGGATCAAGGTCGCCGCCGACTGGAACCTGCGGGTCGGCGACACGGCCCGGGTCTGGCTCGCCGACGGCAGCCAGGCCAGCCTGCGGGTGCTCGAGGTGCTGCCGCCCGGCAGCCCGGCGGACGCCTACGTGGCGGCGTCCCGCACGTTCGGCGTGCTGCCGTCGGTCGCATACGTGCGCCTGCGTCCCGGCACCTCCGTCGAGGCGACCACCGCGGCGCTGCGGGCCGCCGTCGACGGGCACCGGGCGCGGGCGGTGTCACGCGGCGCCTGGCTGGCGGCGCAGCGGAGCGGCGCGGGGTCGGCGAGCCGGCTCGGGCTGCTCATCGTGCTGGGGATCGTGCTGGCGTACACCACCCTGGCCATGGTCAACACGCTGCTGATGGCGGCGCCGGACCGGGCCGGGGAGCGCCGCTCGCTGAGCCTGCTCGGCGCGACCAGAGCCCAGGTGCTCGCCTGGACGGCGGTGGAGGTGCTGGTCACCGTGGCGCTGGGGGTCGCGCTCGCGGCCGCGGCCACCGTGGTCGCCGTCGGCGGGCTGTGGACGATGCTGCTCCGCGTCACGGGTCCGGTGACGTTGAGTGTGCCGTGGACGACGCTGGGTGCGCTGATCGGCGGAACCGCGCTCATCGCGGTCGCTGCGGCGCTGGTGGGAGCCAGGTCCGGAAAATAGTGAGACCGGCACCCACGGGGGAAGGCGCCGGTCTACTGCCTCCAAGGATAGGCCGCGCGCCGCACATCCGCCAGTGCCAACCGTAGGACGTCCAAGGTGGACGATCGGTGATCCGCGGGACGCGATGTCGTCTCACGTTCATCGGGCGTTCAGATGAGGCCTCGTCGTACACATGTGCTATCCACAGCCTGTGGATAGCACATGTGTACGAAGAAGTATTGCCTGGTCAGTCCCTGTGGATAAGTCCTGCCGGACAGCAGGAACCCCCGGCCACCGGCCGGGGGTTCCTGGACGACTCGGGTCAGAGGGCTCGGCGGCCACGGCCGGCGAAGCCGGCGACCAGCGCAACACCCAGGGCGGCCACGATGACCTGGACCACCAGCTCGCCCCAGTCCACGCCGGGGGTGTCGGTCGCGATGCCGACGGCGTTGGCGATGAAGGTGCCGATCAGTGCGGCCACCACGCCGATGACCATCGTGAGCCAGATCGGGATGTTCTGGCGGCCGGGGACCACCAGCCTGCCGAGCGCGCCCACGATCAGACCGACGATCAGCGCGGTGATGATTCCGGTGACGGTCACTGTTCCTCCTTGGGTCCCAGGTAGCGGCGTCGATGTGCCGCTGTCCAAGGGGTGCCCGATCCGGGCCGCCGCCAAACACCGTCAGTCCTCTTTGGACTCCGCTGCGGGTGGGCGCAGCACGCCGGCCAGGAAGAACGCGACGGTGAGCAGGACCCCGATCGCGATGAGTGCCCTGAGGACGGAGATGCGGTCGCCGAGCAGGCCGATCAGCGGCGGGCCGCCCAGGAAGGCGCAGTAGCCGACCGAGGCCACGACGCTGACCCGGCCGGCGGCCTTGGCCGGCTCGTCGGAGGCGGCGCTCATCCCGACGGGGAAGCCCAGGGACGCGCCGGTGCCCCAGAGGAGCGCGCCGGCGAAGGCGGTCGGGGTGTTGGGGCCGAAGATGAACAGCAGCAGGCCGGCCAGGGCGATGACGGCGAGCGTGCGCAGGACCGGGACACGCCCGAACCGGTCGAGCAGCCCGGGGCCGAACCAGCGGCCGACGGTCATCGCGGTCAGGAAGACCGTGAAGGCGAGGGTGCCGACCACGGCCGGTGCGTCGTACCCGTCGATGAAGGCGACGGCGATCCAGTCGATGCCGGCGCCCTCGGTGAAGGCGAACGCCAGCACGAACACGCCGATGAGCAGGGTCCGTGGCTCGGTCCAGAACTGCAGGAACCTGGTCTTGCCGCCGTTGCCGCCGGCCGGCACCTCGGCGCCGGCGTCGGTGTCGGTGTCCGGCAGGAACGCGCGGACCATGACGAAGGTGATCGCGCCGACCAGGACCGCGACCGCGCTCAGGTGGATCGTCACGGGGACCTTCAGCGCCACCATCGCCGTGCCGAGCAGCGCGCCGATGACGGTGCCGACGCTGTAGCCGGCGTGGAAGCGCGGCATGATCGCCCGGCCGAGGCGGCGCTCCACCATGGCGCCCTGCACGTTCATCGCGACGTCCCACGCCCCGTTGGCGAACCCGAACCCGAAGAGGCCCAGGACGACCGGCGGCACGCCGAGGTGATACCCACCGGCGACGATGATCAGGCTGATGGTCAGCAGGACCGCCATCGCCGCGACCGTGGAGCGCGAGCCGAGGCGCGCGGTGATCTGGCCGGAGAGCACCAGCGAGATGATCGAGCCCGCGGCGATGGCGACGAGCACCAGGCCGAGCTCGGACGGGCCGAGGCGCAGCTCGTCCCGGATCCCCGGGATCCGGGTGGCCCAGCTCGCCATCGCGACGCCGGCACCGATGAACGCGGCGTAGACGGCGCGGGTGGCGGCGCGCAGTGGCTGGTCGGTCGTGGACGTCGGCCCGGCGGTGACGATCATCGTGGCTCTCCGAGGGTTCTTTCGACGATTACGCGGATCTGTTCACGCGACACCGGCGCCGTCGACAGTGTCTTGTGCATGACCAGGCCCTCGATCAGGGCGTCGACGCCCCGCGCGGTGGTCGGGTCGACGAAGCGTTCGAGGACCGCGCGGCTGGTGCGCATCCACGTCTCGGTGATGGTGCGCAGCGCGGGGTCCCGCAGCGCGGCCAGGTACAGCTCATACGCGATCGCCCAGTCGGCGGTGTCGGCACCGGCGTCACCGTGGATGAGATCGGTGATCGCCTCGACCAGGGCCTCGTGGGTGTGCACCTGCAGGAAGTGCGACTCGTAGACCACCGACATCCGCTCGGCGTGCCGTTGGAACGCCTGGGCGCGCAGATCTTCCAGGCTGCTGAAGTGATACGTCAGCGACCCGAGCGGCACGTCCGCAGCCGCCGCGATCAGCCGGTGGGTCGTGCCGGCCACGCCGTGCTCGGCGATGACCCCGATCGCGGCGTCGACGATGCGGTCCTTGCGGTTCGGATCGTGCCGCCGCGTCACCGCCGGCTTCACTCCTGTGCTGCCGGGCCGTCGACCGCTGCCGGGCCGTCGACTGCTGCCGGGCCGTCGACCAGGTGCCGCACGATCCGGGCCGGGTTGCCGACCGCGAGCACGCCCGCGGGCAGGTCCCGGACCACGACCGAGCCGGCCCCGACGACGGTGTCGGCGCCGATCGTGACGCCGGGGCAGACGATGACGCCGCCGCCGAGCCAGACGTTGTCGCCGATCACGATCGGCTTCGCCGCCTCCCACTTGTCGCGGCGCGGGCCCGGCTCCAGCGGATGGGTCGAGGTGAGCAGCTGCACCCCGGGACCGATCTGCACGTCGTCGCCGACCGTGATCGTCGCGACGTCGTTGCAGACCAGGCCCCAGTTGGCGAACGACCGGGCACCGAACGTGGTCTGGTAGCCGTAGTCGCACCGCAGCGGCGGCCGGATGTAGGCGTGCTCGCCGAACCCGCCGAGCAGCTCGGTCATCAGGGCCCGGATCGCCACCCCGTCGGTCGGATCCGTGGTGTTGATCTGGTACGCGAGCCGCTGCGCGCGAGCGTCGTCGGCGGCCAGCTGCGGATCTTCGGCGAGGTACAGCTCCCCGGCCAGCATCCGCTCGCGCATGCTCTTCCCAGTCATGTGTACAACCGTACACTAGTTGTGTACAGCTGTACACTAGCGCCGGCGTCGGCTGATCGCGGCGGCGACCAGGGCGGCCGGGATCCACAGGTACACCGCGATGAACCCGGCGAACTTCAGCGCCGCGGCGGTCGAGTAGAGCACCGCGACGACCGGATTGATCGAGCCCGGGTCCGGCAGCATGGCGAAGGAGAACAGGTTTTCCACCACGTCGCACAGCGGGCCGAACGCTCCGAGGGCGACCATGGCGGTGGCGACCCGCCGGCCCCTGGTGCCGGCCGGGAAGGCGCGGGCGACGAGCGCGAGCGCGGCCATGAACGCCAGTGCTGTGGCGGCGATGAAGGCGAAGTCCACGAACTGGGTCTGCCAGTAGATGCCGAGCGTGCCGGCCTGGCGCATCTGGGTGTACCAGCCGGACAGCCGGTCCGCGCTGAACGACAGCTGCCCCACGTAGTAGGGCACCGGGTAGCCGGACCGGGCGTAGAACCCGTCGAGGATCGCCTGGCTGACCCGCTGTGCCGCGAACCCGGCCACGGTGGCGCCGATGAGGACGGGGAGCTTCGCGCGCTGGATGAATCCGAATTCAAATTCCATGGAATGTATTTTGCGGACGGGGTACCCGTGCCGTCAAGCGTTCCTTGGAATATATTTGCCGGATGGACCCTCAGAAGCGGGCCGAGCTGCAGGGGCGGGCGATGCGCGAGCTGTCGATCGCGCACCAGCTCGCCGAGACCCGGCTCAACCGGGCGCTCCGGCCGCTCGGCCTCACCATGACCCACACCGCGGTGCTGCTGCACCTCGCCAACGCCGGCCCCTGCTCCGTCGGCGACATCGCCGCCGCGATGGAGGTCAACCAGCCGGCCGTGTCCAAGACCCTCAAGACCCTGGCCGAGCGCGGCGCCGTGACGATGGCCGCCGCCGCGGACGACGCCCGCCGCCGCGAGGTCGCCCTCACCCCGCTCGGCGGCGACCTGATCGGCCAGGCGATGCAGGCGATGCACCCCGACGCGACCGTCGCCTTCGCCGGCCTCGACGACGCCCGCCTGCTCCACCTGGTCGAGCTGCTCGCCGAGGTCAGGGCCACCCTCGACGGCGCACGGGGATGACGGACCTCAGGGGTGCGACGGCTTGACCGGATGGGTGCGGCTCGGCCCGCCACCCGGATCGGCGTTGCCGGGCTTGATGGTGCGCGGCTTGCCGTTCGTCGAGGTCGCCGCGGACGACGTCGCCGCGGACGGGGTCGCCGCGGTCGAGGTCGCCGCGGACGGGGTGCCCAGCACGCCACGGCAGTAGTCGTTGATGCCGGTCTCGCCGTTCGCCGCGTGGGCCAGCTCCCGCCGGTCCTCGCCGGTCACCTGCGCGGCGTGCGGGTCGGCGCGGGCGGCCTCCCACGCGCGGCACAGCGCCTCGACGCGACTGGGCGGGCCTTCCGACGGCGACGGCGACGGCGATGGCGATGGCGATGGCGACGGTGCCGCAGTCGGCCGGCCACCGGCACCGGGCGCCGTGGACGGTGCCGCGTCCTGGACGCCGAACAGCGAATCCACCGTGTGCTGCACGGGCGCCGGCAGGTGATCGCCGGCGGCCGCGTACGCGGTGCCGCCCAGCGACGCGACCAGCATGGCCGCGCACGCCATCAACCAGGCGCGTCGCCGGCGCCGGGCGCGGTAGGCCAGCCGGAACGCGCGCAGCGCGGACTCCTCCCCGGCCAGCTCGGCGGGCCGGGCCGGTCCGGCGGCCGCGGCCAGCAGCGCGGCGACGGCGTGCCGATCACCATCCGGCTCGCACAGGTCGAGCAGCTGCTCGGCGACGTCAGGGGCGATGGAATCGGGCATGATCAGCTGCCTTCCGGCGGATCCGTGCCGCGGTGTGCCTGGACCTCGGGGTGTTCGGCCAGCCGGCGCAACCCCCGCATCGTCGCGACACGCACCGCGCCGGGGCGTTTACGCAGGACCTGGGCGGTGCCGGCGACGTCGAGGCCGGCCACGACCCGCAACATGACCGCCTCCGCCTGATCGGCCGGCAGGGTGCGGATCATCCGCAGCGCCCACTCGGTGCCGGACCGGTCGCCGGCGTCGAGCGCCGCGTCGCGGGCCACCGGGCCGTCGGCCTCACCGACGTCGTACACCGCCTCGTGCGGCTCCTCGCGGCGGCGCCAGGCCCGCCGGTTCTCGTCGATGCCGCGGTTGCGGGCGATCCGGAACAGCCACACCCGGAACGCCGTCGTGTCGCCGCTGAACCGGGACAGGTCCCGCGACGCCTGCAACCAGGTCTCCGACGCCACGTCCTCGGCCGCGTCGCCGCAGACCACCCGCAGGTATCGCAGGACCAGCGGCTGCAGGGCACGCCACAGCTCGGTGAAGGCCGCGGCGTTGCCGGCGATCGCGCCGCTGAGGGCGGCCCCGAGCCGGTCGTCCAGCGCCGCCGCCTCGGCCGCCCGCCGGGCGGCGCCGTGGGCGAACGGCGTCGGAAAGGTTCCCGCCAACGCTGTCACAGCCGACCCGGCCGGTCCGACGCCGGCCCCCGCCCAGGTGCGACCCCGGCCGGTCCATGGTCCGGCGTGACCCCGGCCGGTCCAGGGCCCGCTGCGGCCCCCGACGGTCCGCGGCCCGGCGGGACGGCCGCCGCGGCCAGGCCGGTGCGCGCCATGACCTGCCAGCGCTGCCGCCCGCCGAGCAGGGCGGCGACCGTCGACTGCACGACGACCAGGTACAGCAGCTGCCGGTACACCACCTGCTGCAGCGGCACGGTCCACAGCGGCCCCAGCCGCTCCCGGTCGAGCCGCAACGCGTATCCGGCGGCGAGGACCTGCAGGGCGGTGAAGCCGCACCACACCGCCGCCACCTGCGCCACCGGCAGGAAGAACAGGCTGTAGACGGCGTAGACGTCGACCAGCGGCGCGGTCAGCGGCAGCAGCATCTGGAACACCGCCAGGTAGACCAGCCCGCGCCGGCCGAGCTGCCCGTGCTCGCGCAGCGCCCGGCGGTGCTTCCAGGCCGCCTGCATCGTGCCGTAGCACCACCGGTACCGCTGCCGCCACAGCTGCCGCAGCGTCGCCGGCGCCTCCGTCCAGGCGACGGCACGCTCCGCGTACACGGCGCGCCACCCGGCCCGCAGCACCGCCATCGTCAGGTCGGTGTCCTCGGCGAGGGTGTCGCCCGGCACGCCGTCGACGTCCAGCAGCGCGGCCCGCCGGAACGCGCCGATCGCGCCCGGGATCGTCGGCATGCATTCGCCGAGGTCGAACATGCGCCGGTCGAGGTTGAAGCCGACCACGTACTCCAGGTGCTGCCAGCGGCCGAGCAGCCCGCCCCGGTTGGCGACCTTCGTGTTGCCGCTGACCGCGCCGACGGACGGGTCGGCGAACGGCTGGACGAGCCGGCCGACGGCATCGGGCTCGAAGACGGTGTCGCCGTCGACCAGGACCAGCAACTGGCCGCGGGCGGCCGCGACCCCCGTGTTCAGCGCGGCCGGCTTCCCCGCGTTCGCCTGGCGGATCAGCCGCACCCCGGGCAGGCCGAGGCGCGCCACCACCTCGGCGGTGGCGTCGGTGGAGCCGTCGTCGACGACGATGACCTCGAGCTGCGGATAGTCGTTGCCGACCAGCGACCGGACCGTCGCGGCGATGTTCGCCGCCTCGTTGTAGGCCGGGACGACGACCGACACCAGGCCGAAGCTCCGCAACGGCCGGCGGTCCGCCGCCGCGGCCCGGCGCGCGTGCCGGCGCGCCGCGATCACCTGGACGACCAGCCGGAGCAGGGCGAGGGCGGTGCCGGCGACGATCAGCCACCACATCGCCGCGCTGACCCAGCCGGCACCCGCCTGCGCCCAGCGCAGCGCGTGCCCGCGGGCGACCATCCCGGCGCCGGCCGGCTCGTCGGGCGGCAGGCCGATCCCTTCGGAGACGGTCACGAACCGCGGGCCGCCCGCCCCGGACACGATCCGCTCGACCGCCGCCACTGTCTGCGAGCGGTCGCCGCCGCCGTCGTGCAGCATCACCACGGCACCGGGCCCGGCGGGGGTGGGCAGCGCCGCCGCCACGATCGCGTCCACCCCCGGCCGGCGCCAGTCCTCGGTGTCACGGTCGGTCAGGACGGTGAGGAACCCGGACGCGGCGCGGACCGTCTCGAGGTTGGGCAGCGCCGCCGGCGTCGAGGAGTACGGCGGCCGCATCAGCCGCACGGTCCGGCCCGTGGCGGCGGCGATCGCGTTGCGGGTGAGGTCCAGCTCGAGCCGCTGCCGCCAGGCCGGCAGGGCGGCGAGGTCGGCGTGGGTGAAGGTGTGGACGCCGAGTTCGTGCCCCTCGGCGACGATGCGCCGCACCAGCTCCGGGTACTGGTTGACCCGCGCGCCGACGACGAAGAACGTCGCCCGGGCGTGGTGGCGGCGCAGCGCGTCCAGGATCAGCGGCGTCCACTTGGGGTCGGGGCCGTCGTCGAACGTGAGCGCGACCGCCCCCGCCGGGATCGCCGCGGAGCGCACCGCGCCGCCGGCGTCGACCTGCAGCACCGGGCCGGTCCCGGCGGGCAGCACCGACTCGGCCGCCACCGGCGCCGGGCCCTGCTCGCCGCCGACCCCGTTCACCCAGCCGTTGAGGCACAGCTCGGCGAGCAGCACGGCCATCCCGAGCAGCAGCAGGAGCCAGTGCGCGCGGGGCGCCCGGCGGGAGACGTGTCTGGCCACAGCTACTTCGTCCGGCTCGGCTTCGGATTGCCCGGGTGCGACGTCTTGCGGTTGTCGTGCGGCTCGCTCGCCGTCGGCGACCCGGCGGCGCCGCCCGGGCCGGCCGGACCGGTGGTCGCGCTGCCGGCGCTCCTCGCCGGCGACGGGCGGACCGGTGCGCCGGTCCGCCCGGGGGCCGGGCTGGCGCCGGGTTCCGCGCCGTCGCGGTGGACGCCGCCCTGACCGCTCTGCGGGAGCCCGGGCAGCGGCACCGGCGAGGTGCCCAGCAGCCCGGCGACCAGCAGCAGCGAGCCGGCCGCGAGCAGCACCCCGAGGCCGGCACCGAGGCTGGTGAACAGCCTGCGACGCCGGCCGCTGCGGTCAACGAAGACCGGGTCGACCTGGTTCACGGAAGAAGGAGCGGCGCTGCCCCCTTCCGCGTTACGCGGTACGCGCCGACGACACCGTGGTCCGCCTCGGCGGCGACGAGTTCGCGATCGTGATCGCCGGCGGCGACGCCAGCATCGCGGTCCGGGTCGCCGATCGGATCGTCGCCGCGGTCGGCGAGTCGTTCGAGGTCGCCGGCACCGAGGTCCGGGTCGGCGCCAGCGTCGGGGTCGCGATCAGCGGCGGCGGCGGCCGCGACGGCAACCAGCTCCTGCGCGACGCCGACATGGCCATGTACCAGGTCAAGCAGGGCAGCAGGGGCGGTTTCGCGGTGTACCGCGAGCCCGACGTCCGGCTGATCCACCAGGCCGTCCGGTAACGCACCGGCGGGCTATGGCGCTCCTTTCGCTCGACGGCGAGAGGAAAGGAGCAGTGCATGCGGCGAGCGCTCGCACTGACGATGGTGGTGACGGCGGCCGTGTCCGCCGGGGCGGCGGGTCCGGCGTACGCCACGCCGGCCGGCTCGGCGACCGCGACCGTGTTCTTCCCCAACCCGGTCCAGTCGCTCGGACTGCAGCAACTGACGGACGGCAAGGACGCCGACAGCCCGGCGTTCGCACCCGCCTACCGCCAGGTCACGCTGACCGGGCTGGACGGATCGGGCGGCCTGTCCGGCCGGTACGTGATCGTGAAGAGCTCCACCGGCAAGGCGGCACAGGCGGTCGGCGGCGCGTTTCCCGCCTGGCACCGCGACGCCGATCAGTTCGAGCAGGTGATGGGCTACTACTGGGTGACGACCGCGCAGTTGTACCTCCAGCACCTGGGCTTCGGTTCGACGCTGCGTCCTGTCAACCAGCGCCGGATCGAACTGCGGATCGACCAGTACGGCGGCGACAACTCGTTCTTCCGCGACGACAAGGCCAACATCACCCTCGGCAAGGGCGGGGTCGACGACGCGGAGGACGCCGAGGTCATCGTGCACGAGTACGGTCACTCGGTGCAGGACGGCCAGGTGCCGGGCTTCGGCACGACGCTGGAGTCGGGTGCGATCGGTGAGGCGTTCGGCGACTACCTCGCCGTGGCCGTCAGCAGCTGGGCGGCCGGCGCGCCGACCGCCACGCCCGAGGCGTGCGTCGCGGACTGGGACGCCGTCTCCTACACCAGCACCGTGCCGCACTGCCTGCGCCGGCTCGACGGCGCCAAGCACTACCCGCAGGACGTCGTCGGCGAGGTCCACGCCGACGGCGAGATCTGGTCCCGCGCGCTGTGGGACATCCGGGCGGCGCTCGGCGACACCAGGGCCAGCACCCTGATCGTGGAGGCACAGTTCGCCTTCGCGGTCGACACCACGTTTGCGGCGGCGGCCCAGGCCACCGTGGACGCGGCCGCCCGGCTCTACGGCCCGACGGCCGCGCAGGCCACCCGGGCCGCCTTCGTGGCCCGCGGGTTGCTGTAGTGGGATCTTGCTCCGGATCGCCGTGCCGTCCCGGCGGTCCGGAGCAAGATTGAGGTCATGAAGCTGGGTCTGCACTACTGGAACTTCTCGACGCCGGCCGATCCGGCGGCCATCGCACCGACGCTCAAGGAGACCGCGCTCATCGCCGAGCAGTCGGGGGTGCACTCCTTCACCGTCATGGACCACTACTTCCAGATGGAGGCCATGGCCCCGGCCGGCGAGCCGATGCTGGAGGGCTACACCACCCTGGGCTACCTCGCGGCGCTCACCGAGCGCATGACCCTGGGCCTGCTGGTCACCGGGGTGATGTACCGTCACCCGGGCCTGCTCGCGAAGATCGTCACCACGCTGGACGTGCTGTCCGCCGGGCGCGCCCGCCTCGGCATCGGCGCCTCCTGGTACGAGCGGGAGCAGCGCGGCCTCGGCGTGCCGGTCGTGCCGATGGGGGAGCGCTTCGAACGCCTCGAGGAGACGCTGCAGATCTGCCTGCAGATGTGGAGCGACGACAACGGCCCCTACCAGGGCACCCACTACCAGCTGGCGGAGACGCTCAACTTCCCGCCGCCGCTGGGCCGTCCCCGTCCGCTGATCATGGTCGGCGGCGGTGGCGAGAAGAAGACGCTGCGGCTGGTCGCGAAGTACGCCGACGCCTGCAACATCTTCGCCAACAACCCGGACGAGGTCACCGCGAAGCTCGACGTGCTGCGCGGGCACTGCGCCACCGAGGGCCGCGACTACGACACGATCCTGAAGACCGCGGTCGTCACCCGGCCCGCCCTGACCGACCCGGACGCCTGGCTGCGTGACGTCGAGGCGTACGGCCGGCTCGGCATCACCGAGGTCATGACGATGCCCGACCGCCACCCGGTCGAGTTCGCCAACGGCCTGGCGAAGGAGATCATCCCCAGGCTGCCGTGATCAGTTCGATGTCGTTGAGGTAGTGGTCGAGATCGCCGCGGGCGATGTGGGCGGCGAACGCCGCATCGCCGGCGGCGGCCGCGGTGCGCATGTGCTCCGTCAGGTCGAGCAGGCGCGGCACCACCGCGGCGCGGGCCGCTCTGCGCAGCGGCTCGTCGGCGCCGTACGCGTCGAAGAACAGCGCCAGCCGCTCCTCCGCCCGCGGTCCGGCGGCCGAGCCGAGCGGCACGAACCGGTAGATCGCGTAACCCAGGTCCCACGATCGCGGCCCGGGCGCGGCCGTGTCGAAGTCGATCAGGCCGACCGCCCGCCCGCCCTCGTAGACGCAGTTGTACGGCGCCGGATCGTTGTGGCAGATCACCTCGACCGGCTCCACGGCCGGCTTCTGCCAGCCGCCGGGCCAGCTCGCGGCGACGTCGGCGGTCGCGTCGTGGTAGGCCCGCAGCAGCCGGGCGGCGCTGGTCAGCGCGGTGTCGCCGGCCACGTCCGGCGTCCACGGGTCGTGCCCGACCTCGCCGGGCAGGTAGCCGAACACGTCCCGCCCGGCCGGGTCGGTGCCGAACGACCGGGGCGCGCCGGTGAAGCCGCGGGTCTGCAGGTGCTCGAAGAGCTGGTGGACGCGGGGACTCCAGGCCTGCGCCGGCCGACGGACCGTCGCCCCGACCCGCACGACCCGGTTGATCCCGCCGCCCGCGAGGACCTCTTCCTGCGACTGCATGGAGCCCAACCTTTCACGGATCTTCCCGATCCGCTGTCCTCGATGCCACCGGAAGCAGTGTCCGAAAGGATTGGTTCATCCGCAAAAGCGGCGACCTCGTGCGTGGCAACGTCGCCGGGGTGACCGTCGTCGACCTGACCCCGGCCGAACTGGCCGCCGCCGACGCCGTCGTGCTGCTCACCGACCACGACGACTTCGACTACGACATGGTCGAACGGCACGCCGGCTACATCTTCGACACCCGGGCCCGCTGCCACGGCGAGGCCGTCGAGCGCCTGTAACCGTTCGACATGCAGCGGCATCGCGGCCGTCGGGTAGCTTGGCCCGGTGATCGTGGTGCCGCTGCTCACCTTCCTGGCCGTCGCGCGCCTGTGCCTGCCCCGCGAGGGCGGCATCCGGCTCGCGCTGCTGCGCGCCGCGGTCCTCGTCGGCGGCGCCGCCTGCATCTGCGTCGAGGCACTGTCCGCGGTGCACGCGCTGCACCGGCCCGTGATCATCACCGGCTGGGTCCTCGCCCTGCTGGTCACCGGCGGTTTCGCGATCCGCTCGTCCCGCCCTTTCCGTCCTGGCGGGCTCTTTCAGGTGCGGGCGCGCTGGGCGGGTCTCTCGCGCGCGGAGCGGCTCATGGTGGTCGCGCTCGGCGGGATCTTCCTGCTCGACCTCGTCGTCGCCGTCATCGCCCCGCCCAACAACTTCGACTCGCAGACCTACCACCTGCCGAAGATCGAACACTGGGTCCAGCAGGGCGACGTCAGCTTCTACCCGACCGTCATCGACCGGCAGCTGGCGATGGCGCCGGGCGCGGAGTACCTGCTGCTGCACCTGCGCCTGCTCACCGGCGGCGACGGCGGCTACAACCTGGTCCAGCTCGCCGCCGGCGTCGGCGCGGTCCTCGCCGCGTCCCGCATCGCCCGGCAGCTCGGCGGCGGCACCAGGGCGCAGCTCGTCACCGCGCTCATCGTCGGCACCACCCCGATGGTCGTGCTCGAGGCGACCAGCACCCAGACCGACCTCGTCGTCGCGCTGTGGGTCGCCTGCGTCGCCACCTTCACCCTCGACGGCCTGCGCGCCCGGTCGGGGCCCTTCGACGTCCTGCTGATCGGCACCGCCGCCGGCCTGACGCTGCTGACGAAGGCGACCGGGCTGCTCGCCGCCGGGCTGCTGCTCGCGGTCTGGGCCGTCGCGCAGCTGCGGCTGGCCAGGTGGCGCGGGCTGCCCGGCGCGGTCGCGGTCGGCGCGCTCATGCTGCTGCTCGCCGGGCCCAGCCTGCTGCGCGTCCAGCAGACCTACGACAACCCGCTCGGGCCGGCGCACCTGCGCGAGTCGATCTCCATGCAACGGCACGACCCGGCGTCGGTGCTGGTCAACGCGCTGCGCGTGGCGGAGACGGCGCTGCAGACGCCGGCCGGACCGGTCAACGACGCCATCGCCGCCGGGATCATCGGCGTGGCCGGCGTCCTCGGCGTGGACCCGCAGGGGCGGGACATCACGTACTGGAACGAGCAGTTCCCCTACCAGTCCTGGCCGCCGGACGAGGACCGGGTGTCGTTCCCCGCGCAGGGCGTGCTGATCCTGCTCGGCGCGCTGGTCCTCGTCTTCCGCAGGGACACCAGGCTCTACGCCGCCGTGTTCTGGCTGGCGATCCTGGCCTACGTGGTCACGGTGAAGTGGCAGCCGTGGGGCAACCGGCTCATCGTCTTCCTGCTGGTCCTCGGCGCGCCCCTGGCGGGGCTCTGGATCGCCGGGCTCACCGGGCGGCGCGTCGCCACCTGGGTCACCGCCGGCGTGCTCGTCGCCGGGGTCGCCGCCGGTGGCCTCGCCGTCGCGTACGGCTGGCCGCGCCGCCTCGTCGGAGCCGGCAACGTGTTCACGACCTCGCAGCTCGACCAGCGGTTCATCCGGGAGCCGACCTGGCAACGCGACTACGTGTGGGCGGCGGACGCGATCCGGGCGGCGGGGGCGAAGAAGGTCGGGCTGATCCAGGGGTACAACACGTGGGAGTACCCCTGGTGGATCCTGCTGCCGGGCACGCAGATCGTGCCGCTGCAGTCGCTGCAGCCGGACCTGCCCCCGCCGGGGACCGCCGGCCTGGACGCGGCGGTGTGCATGCAGCCGCCGAAGGTCTGCGAGTTCTACCTGCCGCCGACCTGGAAGGTGATCCGCCAGGGCGAGATGGCGTACGCCCTGGCGCCCTGACCTCTTCTACGTGCTGGCGTTCTGACGGCTTTTACGTGCTGGCGTTCTGACGGCCCTCGGCCGGCTCGGTCGACGGGCTCTGCCCCGGCACGACCGCGGCCGGCTCCGCCTGCTGCCGGGACCGGACCTCGCCGGCCAGCAGCACCAGCCAGATCGCGCCGTTGGTGCCGCCGATGACCCAGTCCTCGGTCATGATCGTCGGTACCGCGGCGACGGCACCGACGGTGAACCAGATCGCCGGTTGCGCCGTTTCCGGGCGGCGGAGGATCAGCGCGTACCAGAGGCCGCGCAGCGCGTGCCACAGCAGCAGTGCGACACCGATCAGGAAGCCGATCGCGCCGAGCACACCGCCGCGGCGGAACGCTCCGACGGCGGCGTTGTCCGTGTTCAGGTCGCGGCGCGGCCCCTCCTTCGGGGCGCCGTCGTTGTCGCGGTGCACCACGGCCCGCGAGGTGCGCGCGTCGCCGAACGCCTTCTCCGCCCAGCCGGCGTGCTCCCAGTCGACCCAGACCTGCCGCCACGTGTCGGTGCGGCCGCTGGTGACGTCGCCGCCGTCCGGGGTGAACCGGTCGCGGAAGAGGAAGTCGTTGCCGCCGCCGATGGTGAACACGGTCGCGAGGACCACGAACGGCATCGCGACCGCGACCCACCGGGCCCGCCCGCGATCCACGTCCTCGGCCTCACCGCGCCGCAGCAGGACCACGACGGCATACGCGCAGGCGGCCGCGGTGGCGAACACGAACCCGGTCCGCGAGTCGCTGATCGACAGCACCAGCGCGGCGGTCGCGGCGACGCCGAGGCGCTGCCACGCGGCGAACGCCCGGTCGAACCCGACCCGCACCGCGGCGATCACGACCAGCCCGGCCAGGGAGTTCGGGTGGTAGAACAGGCCCGTGCCGCCCCAGAACCGGTTGCGCATCATCCGGGCCGACGCGCTGTCCGGGATCGCGTGGAACTGGTCGAAGAGGCTGCCGGCGCCGAAGTACAGCAGCGCGCCGATGCCGATCAGGATCGCCGCGGCCATGCCGATGCTGAGGTCCCGGCGCCGGTCCTTCGCGGTGATCGCGACGACCGCGAGCACGGCGAGGGTGAACACGCCGAGATACGCCAGGCGCTGCGCGGCCACGGTGAGGTGACCGGACCGCTGCACGAGCAGCGCGCCGAGCACGCCGAACACCCAGTAGGACAGGCCGAGCCAGGCCCCGCCGAGTTTCGGCAACTCGCGCAGATTGCGCAGCCAGGGGCGGCTCCACACCGCGAACACGACCACCTCGACGAACAGCACCGCCCAGATGACGATCGGGCGCTGGGTCGAGGTCCAGGTGAGGATGCCGGCGGTGGTGAAGAGCCCGCCGACGACCACGCCGCGCACCGTGCTGCCGCGCAGGCTCAACGCCAGGCCGACGACGCCGGCGGCGATGACCGCGGCCGCGAACGCCTCGCCCGACTCGCTGAGGCTGCCGGTCCGGCCGTGCTCCAGGATCGCGGCGAGGACCGCCAGGATCGCCGCGGCGGCCGCGCCCGCGGTGATCGCGGTGCGCCGGGTCATCGGGCGCTGGCCTGCAGCGGCTTCTTGCCCTTGCGCCGGCTGCGGCCCAGGAAGAAGTCGCGCACCACCCGTCGCGGACCGGCCGGGACGAGCCACACCTGCAGGAACGTCACGTAGTCCGTCACGCTCGGCTTGCCGTGCCGGCGGGCCTCGCCGAGCAGGTCGAAGAAGACCCGGGGGCTGCGGCTGGCGGCGGCCATCGAGCCGACCACGCTCATCGCGAGCGCGGCGTAGGCCCGGGGCGTCACCCGCGGACGGGTCTCGCGCAGCCAGTCGAGGGACTGCTTCCACGGCGCGTCGAAGCTGATCCGGGGCCGGTTCTCATCCGCATACCAGATGACCAGGGGCTCCTCGGCGTAGATCAGGTCGACGCCGTCCTCCTGCAGGCTGCGCAGCGTCCAGTCGAGCTCCTGCAGGCGGCGCAGCCCGTCGGCGAACGGCACCTTCCGCAGCAGCGCCGTCGGCGCCATGATCGTGGAGGTCTGGATGAAGCCGTCGCCGTGGAACAGCCCGTGCCGCACGGCCAGGTATTCGCTGATCGGCTCGCCGGGCGCCGGCACGCGGCGCGGCATGATCAGCTCGGCCCGCGGGGTGCGCATGTAGAGGCGGCTGCCCACGATCGGCAGCGGCACCCCGGACGCCTTGGCGCGGGCCAGCTGGGTCTCGAGCTTCTCCGGCAACCACTCGTCGTCGTCGTCGAGGAACGCGACCCACTCGGCGAGCGCGACGTCGACGCCGTGGTTGCGGGCCGTGGGGGCACCGCCGGACGTCTCTCGCTCGACCCAGCGGACCCGCTCGTCGCCGATCTCGCCGAGAGCGGCAACCGTCGCGGCGTCGGGTCCGTCAATGATGACGACGACCTCGAGCTCCGCGAGGGTCTGCGCAAGTGCGCTGCGGACGGCGCGCACCACCAGCTCGGGCCGGTTGCGCGTCGGGATGACGACGCTCACCTCGGGTCTTTGCACGATGACCAATCCGTCTCGGCGATCCTTACGGGTTCGCTGGCGTAGCGTACACGAGCTGCACTTTTGCCGGATACTTCGCGGCCAGCAGGCGGGCCGCCTCGATATTCGACGGTGCAGCGGGATCACCGAAGGCTACCGGCAGCGGCTGTCCGGCGCGCACGGCGGGGCGGCTCGGGTGATCTGTATCCACAACGAGCAGGCTGGCGGCCGGGTCGTGCAGGAAGAAGCGCACGGTCACGGGACTGTTCGCAACCAAACGATCCAGGTCAGCCATCGTGCCGCCCTTGCCACCCGGGTACAGCAGCGCGGACCAGCCGGGGAACTGGCGGTACTGGCCCTGTAGGGCGCCGGCACCGAGCGTGCCGGACCAGTTACGCCACGGGCTGCCCATCAGGTTGACGTTGACCGCGTTGCCGCCGTCGGGGAACATCCGGGCGATCAGCAGCGCGTCGCGGGCCGCCTCCGGAGAGCCACGGTCCCGGCCGAGGGCGAGCTTCACCCCGGGCGCGACCGGTGTCGTGTGCCACTCGCCGCCGGCGACGAGCATGAACAGGACGACCGGCACCGCGACGACGGCGGCGCGGCGCCACGTCCGCAGGAGCGGCGCCAGGCCGCCGAGGGCGCACAGGGCGACCACGATCAGCAGGTGCAGCAGCTTGTCGAAGTAGTAGACGAACCGGCCGAGGGTGGCGAGCTGATACGCGCCGAGCCCGACCGCCATGACGCCCGCCGTGGCCAGCGCGAAGGCCGCCGCCTTCCGCCGGTGGAACACCGCGACGGCGGCCAGGGCCACCAGCAGCGCCGTCGCCGGGCGGTCCACCACCCTCGCGGTGCCGTTGAGCAGCAGCTGGTCGCCGCTGGAGGCCTGGGCCGCGGTCAGCGGGCCGATCGCGGCCAGGCCGCCGACGACCACCGCGACCACCCACGCCCACCAGTGCCGCCACAGCCGGGCGCGGACCGCCCACAGTGCGGCGACGATCCCCGCGTAGGGCAGGAACAGCGCATACGTGAACGAGATGCCGACCAGGAGCAGGGCAACCGTCGCCGTCTGCTCGCCCAGCCTGGTCAGCGGGCGGGCCACCAGCGCGGTCAGTACCGCAGCGCAGGCGAGACCGGCGAGCTCGTTGGGGTAGCCGCGGGACAGCACCGTCACCGGGTCGCCGAGGACCAGCCAGGCGGCCACCAGCGCCAGCACCGGCAGCAGGCCGGCAGTCGTGGCGCCCGGCCCGGCGATGCGACGGGCCGCCCACAGGATCGCGAGGGCGAGCAGCAGGTACGTCCCGACGAGCAGCCACATCATCACGTCGACGGTGGTCGCGGGGGCGCCGTTGTGCGCGCTCGATCGCACGAACCGGTCCAGGACCGCGTAGCTGAAGTGCGCGCCCTGGGGGTAGTTGGCGATGCCGGTCAGCTCGGCGTCCGGCACGAACGGGCGCAGCGCCTCCGGTCGCATGAAGAGGTAGCCGCCGGTGCGCCCGATCACGTCGAAGAGCAGGTAGTGCCGGGCGATGTCCTCACCCGCGAGGGGCAGGCCGAGCCGTCCGCCGAGGTCGCGGGCGGCGTAGGGGACCAGGGCCACCAGTGAGACGCCGGCGACCGCCACCGCGAGGAGCACGTCTTTCCGCATTCCGGGCAATTCCGGCGTTCTGCGCGTCACTACGGCGATCAGGATCAGCGTGGTGAAGGCGACACCGGCGATCAAGGTCGGATGCAGGTGCCCGGGCCACAGCGTGATCGCGAGGCCGAACACGCAGGCCGCGCCGAACAGCTGCGCGCAGGCCACCACCACCCGGTCCATCAGGGTGACGCCACCCCGCTGGATGGCCACCGTGCCCGCGAGGACCAGCACCGGCAGGACGAAGTCCAACCCCAGCGGATGCGTCGCCAACGGGACCAGCCAGGCCAGGGCGAGCGCCACCGCCGTTTTCCGGATCACCAACACGCTCCGTATTCATCGGGGCCACCGGCGATGCACGTCGCCGCCGGGACGTGACGATATCGCGTTGTCCAGGTACCGTGCAGAAGGCTTCCGGGGCCGGCCTTCATGACGGAAGGTGATTGCCGAATACGGGGAGTGGCGGGGAGTTGGCGAAGGGCGTGGCGCGACGAAAGGGTCGCGGCCGGCGGGATCCACTGTGGGCGCGGATGCTCGTGATCGCGGGTGCACTCCTGATGATCGGTGCCGGCACCACATTCGTGCTCAAGGACGTGGTCTTCGGCTACGCGACCCGCAGCGTCACCAAGGAGGACCTGCTCCCCGCGGACGGCGGCCAGCACGCCTCGGTCAGCGGCGCGAAGAACATCCTGCTCATCGGCATCGACCCGCGCCCGAACCAGGACCCGACCGAGGCCATCCGCTCCGACTCCATCCTGATCCTGCACATCCCCGCCAGCCACGACATGGCCTTCCTGATCTCGATCCCGCGTGACACCTGGGTCTCGATCCCGAAGTACAGCAACGGCAAGCGCACCTACGGCGGCGGCAAGAGCAAGATCAACGGCGCGTTCGCCGAGGGTGGCTACGGCCTGACCGGCAAGGACCAGCGCAAGCACGGCACCACGTTGCTCGCCGCCACCATCAAGCAGAACTGGGGCATCACCTTCGACGCGGCCGCGATCGTCGACTTCGTCGGCTTCCAGGACGTGGTGAAGGTCCTCGGCGGCGTCGACATGTATGTCGACCAGCGCACCGTCTCGGTCCACATCGGCCACGACGCCAAGGGCAACACGAAGGTCCCCTTCGAGCAGAAGGACGACCCCAACGGCGGCACGATCCTGATCCCGATCAAGGGGGTCACGCCCAAGGTGTATGAGGTCGGCCAGCAGCACCTGGCCGCCTGGGAGGCGCTCGACTTCGTCCGCCAGCGCGAGACCCTGCCGAAGAGCGACTACGACCGCCAGCGGCACCAGCAGCAGTTCATCAAGGCCCTGCTGAAGAAGATCGCCAGCAAAGAGGTCCTGGGCAGCCCCGGCACCCTGAACAAGGTCCTCGAGGTCATCGGCCGCGCCATGACCATCGACACGGGCAAGATCGGCCTGGACGACTGGATCTTCGCGATGCGCAACATCGACAGCGACCGGATGCTGACCCTCAAGACCAACGACGGCGGCTTCCACGCGTCCCCGGAGAACCCCGGCGCCGAGGCCCTCGATCAGACGACCCTGGACCTGTTGAGCGCCGTGCGGACGAAGACGGTGCCGACGTTCGTCGCCTCCAACCCGGGCATCGTCAGCTCCAGCGGCTGAGGGCTTCTTGTTCGCGCACCTTTCGGCGCCGGTTCGTGGTCGAGGGAATGGTGGCGCGAGTCCGGACACACGTCGTTGATCCGGCGAATCGGGCACATGGTGCATTGACCGGCATCTGTTCAATACGCAACAACCCGAAGGGTCGGCTCGCGCCATTCCTTCGGGTTGTCGGCAATGCGTGCGGCGGTGGCTACTCGACGACGTTGGAGAGCTCGTCGCGCAGCGTCTTCAGGGCGCCGGCGAGCAGCCGGGACACGTGCATCTGGGAGATGCCGAGCTGCACGGCGATCTGCGACTGGGTCAGGTTGCCGTGGAACCGCATTGCGATGATCTTCTGCTCGCGCTCGGGCAGCTTGGCCAGGACCGGGCGGAGGGACTCGCGGTTCTCGACGTTGACCATGTCGGGGTCCTCGCCACCGAGCAGGTCACCCAGCCCGGCCGCGCCCGGCTCGGCGCTGTCACCAGCGGGAGCGTCCAGCGAGAGGGCCCGGTAGGCCTGACCGCAGTCGAGGCCCTCGATGATCTCCTCCTCGCTGACGCCGAGGCGGGCGGCGAGGTCAGCGACGGTCGGGGAGCGGCCGAGGTCCTGGGCGAGGTCGCCGGAGATCTTGGAGATCTCCAGGCGGAGCTCCTGCAGGCGGCGGGGCACGCGCACGTCCCAGCCCTTGTCCCGGAAGTGCCGCTTGAGCTCGCCGACGATCATCGGGATGGCGTAGCTGGTGAACGCGGCGCCGCGGGTCGGGTCGTAGCCGTCGACCGACTTGATCAGGCCCAGGTTCGCGACCTGCACGAGGTCGTCGAACTGCTCGCCGCGGTTGCGGAAGCGCCGGGCGAGGTACTCGGCGAGGGGGATGTACAGCTCGATGAGCCGGGACCGGACGCGGTCCCGGTCGGCACCGGCGGGCAGGTCGGCGAGCAGCGACAGCAGGGCCTTGGCCTGGGCGTCGTTGGCCCTGGTGGTGCTGCTGTCGGTCGGGGTCTCGTGGCTCCTGGCGATGGCGCGGCTGACGTCGAGGGACGTGTCGACTGACGTGTTGGACGTGTTGGCGGACGTGTCGACGGACGTTTCGCGGGACGCGGAGACAGAGATCGTCATGGGAAAGTGACCCTTCTTGGTGCGTTGACCGGATCAGCGGTGACGGCACGGGTCTGAAGGCCGTGCGGAAGGGTTTACGTCACCGTGCCAGGCGGGCGCATCGCGCACTGTGCCGGCGCCGGTCGGGAATCGCTCTCGACACCCGTTGTTTGAGTGCCGGTGCAAGACCTGCGAGGTCAGCCAGGGGGCCGGTCCGCCGCTGCTGGACGGGGGCCTGAAATCGTCCGTTCGGACGAGGTGACCGAGGCCGACTGTACTAGATCGATGCGCCATGCGCGAGATGAGCGCTCCCACGAAAGTTGAAGAGGCTCGTTCTATCACTGCCTGTAGAGCAAGCCGCTACGCCGTGTGTGCATAAGGAATGGTTGTGCATTTCGATTCGGTAGTCGATCGGGTCCGTATGCCGATACCGGGGCTGCGTTTTTGCAGCGCGCAAGCTACCGTCTCACCCGTGGCGTGCACCTGATTCAACATTGATCCGTGAGGTGCGGATCGGGGTGTCGTCGCTAAGGAGTTACACGTGGCATCAGGCACGGTGAAGTGGTTCAACTCGGAGAAGGGCTACGGCTTCATCTCGCAGGACAACGGTGGTCCCGATGTGTTCGCGCACTACTCGGCGATCCAGGCCACCGGCTACCGCGAGCTGACCGAGGGTCAGAAGGTCGAGTTCGAGATCACTCAGGGCCAGAAGGGTCCTCAGGCCGACAACATCCGTCCGGTCTGACACACCCTTAGTCGTAGGCCGAGACCCGCTTCACGGCCGAAGGAGTAGCAAGCCCCCGTCCGGAGCTTCCGGCGGGGGCTTTGCGGTTCTGCGGGGCTTTGCGGGTCGCGGGCCTCCGGGGTTCGGCGTTCGGGTTCGGCGTTGGCGCTTGGCGTCCCGCTCGTGGGCCTCCGGGGGTTCGGGGTTGGGCGTTCGCCGTTCGGGCGTTCGCCGTTCGGGCGTTCGCCGTTCGGCTTCGGCTTCGGCTTCGGCTTCGGCTTCGGCTTCGCCGTTCGGCTTCAGGTGAGCGCGGCCCGGCGGGCGAAGACCTCGGGCGTGCACGACTGGGTGTAGGCGTGCCGGATCATCCGCAGCGCCCAGTTCATCCGCATCGACGCCGTCTCCGGGTGGTCGCCGAACTCGGTCGCGACCCGCGCGACGCAGCCCTGGACGCCCATCCGCCGCAGCGTGGTCGTCACCGCGGCACGTACGTCGGCGTCCTCGGCGCCCTGCGACATCTGCAACGTGGAGGCGAAGAGTGCTTCGGCGCGGACCGCCTCGAATGTTGACTCCATGGTGTTACCTCCTGCTCGTTGCTCCCTGCTGTGTGCCAGCTAACTCCTGGCCGGGTGCCGAGGTGATGACTGTTCGGTTGCTAAACGGTTAGCCCGAACGTTTCGAGCAGGCCGGTGAGTTGCAGCAGCCGGTGCACGGCCGGGCTGGTGCCGGTGATGCGCAGGTCGCCGCCCACGTCCGCCTGGGCGGCGACGAGTACCTGAATGCCGGTCGAGTCCATGAAGGGCACGCCGGAGAGGTCGAGATCGACCCGGGACGGCGCGTACGCATGGATGGCGTCGCGCAGGGACTCGATGAGGGTGGGAGCGCTCGTCATGTCGAGTTCGCCGGTGGCGGTCACGGTCACCGTGCCGTCCGCGGCGGGGGAGGCCATCGCGGCGAATGCGGTCACAGGTGCTTCACCACTCTCAGCAGCAAGCCGTCGCCGCCGACATCGATCGTGTCGGCAAGTGACGAGACAACCTGAAGGGAGGGTTCCGAGGGCAGGAGTGCGTCCGGCGCATCCTGCGGCGACGTGACTTCGATCACGCAGGCCTTCTCATCGACCGTAGCGCGGACCTGATAAGCGACGCCCACCCGAACGTGGGTGATCACGTTGGCCCACGTCTCCGAGACGATCAGGCCGATGTCGGTGCGTATCTGCTCGTCGACGCCGAGGCCGGCGAGCGCGCCGTCCAGGACGTGCCTGAGAGTGTTCATGCGATCGAGATCGCGTGGCAGGTCGACGGTCAGGCGCAGGTCCACATCTGCTGTTTTACCGGCGCCGCGAGATCGAAACGCTTCGCAGGTCAGCCCGCGTACGCGAACTCGCGGGTGGCGAGCTCCTGGTAGGCCGCGTTGATCATGGTAAGCGCCCAGTTCATGCGGGCGGCGGCCGGCTCCGGGTACTCACCGAACTCGCCGGCGACCCGCGCCGCGCAGCCCTTGATGCCGAAGCGGCGCAGCGTCGAGGTGACGGCGGCGCGGACCTGCACCGGCGACGGCGCCTGCGAGGCCTGCAGTGCGGAGGCGAAGAGGGCTTCGGCGCGTACCGTGTCGAACGAGCTGTTCATGTCAGCCCCCGAGCTGGTGTGCTTCCTGACACCAATCAGAGTTCCGCCGGGTTGGTGCGGGTTGGTCCGCCACCTGGTTGCCGGAAGGTAGCGTGTCGACTACGGACAGATACTTGCCCTGGACGGCTGGACGAGCTACGGTCAAGCCAGTCCCGCGGAAGTCGGCGGTCTGTCGCCCGGGGACCACCTTTCTCAAACGCGTGTCACGCCCTCTCGCAGGAAGCCAAAGTCACACGCGTTTCGGCCCAGTGTCCTCAGGGACACTAGCCATCTCACACGCCAGTCCTGAGGAGGACGCCCATGGCCCCAACCGAAGTGTTGGATCGAAACGCCAAGCAGAATCACCCGGCGAAACCTCGCCGCACCAGATCTCCGCAGCGCAACCGGGACCACAGCCGCCCCGGTAACCAGCCTCAGCCCCCAGAGTCGGGCGAGGCCCGGGACGTCTCCGGCATCGCCGACGTCTTCCGCGACAAGATGGTCCTCCGGGTCGACAGCTACAGCCCAGGCCCCGACGACGTCGCGATCCCCGCCGCCATGGTCCGGCGCTACGGGCTCCGCCACGGCGACGCCGTCACCGGCAGCGCCAACGGTGCGACGCTCACCCGCCTGGACACCGTGCACGGCAACGACCCCGATTGGGCCCGCAGCCGGCCCGAGTTCAGCAAGCTGACCGCCCTGTTCCCGCAGGAGCGACTGCGCCTGGAGACCGGCCCGCGGCAGCTCACCAACCGCCTCATCGACCTGGTCATGCCGATCGGCAAGGGCCAGCGCGCGCTCATCGTGTCGCCGCCGAAGGCCGGCAAGACGATGGTGCTGCAGTCGATCGCCAACGCGATCGCGCAGAACAACCCCGAGGTCCACATCATGGTCCTGCTGATCGACGAGCGGCCCGAAGAGGTCACCGAGATGCAGCGGTCCATCCAGGGCGAGGTCATCGCCTCGACGTTCGACCGGCCGCCGTCGGAGCACACCGGCATCGCGGAGCTCGCCATCGAGCGGGCCAAGCGGCTCGTCGAGCTGGGCCACGACGTGGTCCTGCTGCTCGACTCGATCACCCGGCTCGGCCGGGCGTACAACAACTCGGCGCCCGCCTCCGGCCGCATCCTGACCGGCGGCATCGACGCCAACGCGCTCTACCCGCCGAAGCGCCTGCTCGGCGCCGCCCGCAACATCGAGAACGGCGGCTCGCTCACCATCATCGCCTCGGCGCTGGTGGAGACCGGATCGACCGGTGACACGGTCATCTTCGAGGAGTTCAAGGGCACCGGCAACGCCGAGCTCAAGCTCGACCGCAAGCTCGCCGACCGGCGGGTCTTCCCTGCGATCGACATCGACGCCTCCAGCACCCGCCGCGACGACGTCATCCTGCACCCGGACGAGCTGCTCGCCGTCTCCCGCCTCCGCAAGGCGCTGTCGGCCAGCAACCAGTCGGCGACCGAGCAACTGCTGGACCGGCTGTCAAAGACCCAGTCCAACGCCGAGTTCCTGACCCTCCTCCTGCGCGGCAACGCGGGCTGAGCCTCCGCCATTGCCACCACCACGGAACGTGATGGCGCGCCTACGATTTGGAGATCAATTTTTCCTCGTAGAGTACGGTGCTATTAGCGGCGGCCGTTCACCGGTCAACGCCAATAGGGCCGGTCAACGCCGATAGGGCCGCGCGACGCTGACGGGTTGTTCGACGTCGACAGGTCACTCGAGGTTGGGTCGACAGGTCACTCGCGGGTTGGTGGGCCGTCGACTCCGACAGGTCGCTTGAGGTTGGTGGGCCGCTCGACCTCGACAGGTCACTCGACCTCAACAGGTCACTCGACGCGGGTGGGCCGCGCGATGTCGACGGGTCGCTCAACGTCGGCAGGCCGCTTGAGGTCGACAGGTCACTCGAGGTTGGTGGGCCGTCGACTCCGACAGGTCGCTTGAGGTTGGTGGGCCGCCCGACCTCGACAGGTCACTCGACGCGGGTGGGTCGCGCGATGTCGACGGGTCGCTCGACGTCGGCAGGCCGCTTGAGGTCGACAGGGTCGCTCACGTCGACAGGTTGCTTGAGGGCGACAGGATCGCTCACGTCGGCAGGGTTGCTCGACCTCGGCAGGCCGCTTGAGCTCAGCAGGGTCGCTCGACGTCGGTAGGTCGCTCGACGCGGGTGGCCGGTTCGATGCCGACGGGCAGCTCGACGCTGGTGTGGCGCTCAGCGGCTCAGCGGGGCTCAGCGGGAACGGACCCTGGGCGTCAGGGTGGCTCAGCGGGTGTGGGTTACGGGTATCAGGGCTGCTCAGCGGGAGCGGGCTCCGGGCGTCAGGCGTACCAAGGCCTCGTCCGCCGAAAGGACGCCGAGGGCTGAGGCGTACGCCATTTCCCGGCCCCACGACGCGACATCCGCGGGGGCGAGATCGGCCACGCCCTCGAGCGTCGTCAGGTGCTCGCGCAGCGCCAGCCAGCTCTCCGTCGCGGCCACGCCTTCCTGGGTGGTCTGGTCGGCCCAGCCGAAGTCGACCACGAAGTACTGCGCCAGGTAGATCGCGCCGGTGCCGATGAGCGCGCCGGTGACCTGGTCCGGGACCTTGGCGCTGAGTTCGCTGTCGACCCACCACCACGTTACGAACATCAGCAACGACGGCACGATCGCACCGAGCAGCAGGGCGCGCCGCGTCGTCGAGGACAGGCGGGGCAGGGAGAGGCCGCGGGTGCGTGCCTCCTCCACGACGGCCCGGTAGAACGTGCGCCGCCATCTGCGTGCCTCGGTCCAGCTGTCGAAGGCAAGCCGGTTCAGCGAGGTCTCCCCGTTGATCGACAGGCGGTGCACCCGGTCCAGGATCTGCTGCTCGTACGGCGTCAGGCTGCGGCCGTCGCCCTTGCGCAGGCGGGCCGTCGTCTGTGCCGGCTCCTCGCCGGTCTCCCGCAGCTCCAGGAACCCGCGCGCGGCCAGGTCCAGCAGGGTGCTGTCGATCGCGTCCTCGTCGGAGCGCCACCGGTTGACCATGAGGCTGACCACCGCCGGCGGCTCCTGGCCGGGCAGGTCGCTGCGGGTCGGCCCGGGCTCGGGTAGGCGGGGACGGGAGCGCCACAGGCTCACCGCCACCGCGACGACCCAGGCAGTCAGCGTGATCGGCACGCTGAACTCAAGGTACGGAGGCCAGTCCACGACGGTCCTTCCCACGGGGGATGGGGAGACTTCGAGGAATCACTCTAGCGGCTCCGCCACGACCACCTTGCCAACCATATGTCCGCCTTCAACCATTTCATGAGCTCGAGTGAGGGTTGCGGCGTCGATAGGCGACAGTCGGGTCGTGAGCGTCGAACGGATCGCGCCGGCATCGACGAGGTCGGCGACCCGGTCCAGCAGGTCGTGCTGGACGATCATGTCCGGGGTCTGGAACAGCGACCGGGTGAACATCAGCTCCCAGTGGAAGCTGATGCTCTTCGCCTTGAGCGGCAACAGGTCCAGCCCTTCGGGTTCGTCGATCGCGGTGATCGCGCCACCGGGGCGGAGGATCTCGGCGAACCGTTCGATGCGGCCCGCCGTGCTCGGCGAGAAGATGTAGTCCACCCCTTCGGGGAGGTCGTGATGGTCCACGACGTCGTGCGCGCCGAGGTCCAGGGCCCACTTGCGAGACTCGTCACGTGACGCGGAGCCGATCACGGTCAACCCGGTCAGCGCCCTCGCCAGCTGGATCACCATCGAGCCGACCCCACCGGCGGCGCCGAGCACCAGCAGCGTGCCGGTCGAGCCGGCGTCCAGCCGGAACCGGTCGAACAGCGTCTCCCAGGCGGTGATCGTGGTCAGCGGCAGCGCCGCCGCGGCGGCGAAGTCCAGCGACCGCGGCTTGCGCCCCACGATCCGTTCGTCGACCAGGTGCAACCGTGAGTTGGCGCCCGGGCGATCGATGCTGCCGGCGTAGTACACCTCGTCGCCGGGGGCGAACAGGCTCACCTCGCTGCCCACCGCGACGACCTCCCCGGCGGCGTCCCAGCCGAGCACTTTGTCGCCACCGCCCCGGCGAACCTTGTGGTCCACCGGATTCACCGACACGGCCCGCACCCGGACCTGCAGATCCCGCGGTCCCGGTGCGGGGACCGGCAACTCGACGTCCTCAAGGCCGCGCGATGTGCTGATCACGGCCGGCATGTTCGTACCCATACGACCGACGCTATCCACGACGCCCTAGTTACCCGCAAGGGTGATGACTTTCCATTGGGTACCGTTGGCCCGTGCCCGACGACGTCTACGCGGCCTGTTGCCCGTGCCGCGACATGCTCGACCTGCTCGCCAACAAGTGGAGCGCGCTCGCCCTCGGCGCCCTGGAGGACGGACCGCGGCGCTTCGGCAGCCTGCGCACCCGCCTGCAGGGCATCAGCCCGAAGGTGCTGACCGTGACCTTGCGCAAACTCGAGGAGCACGGGCTGGTCACCCGCGAGGTCTTCGCCGAGGTGCCGCTGCGGGTGGAGTACGAGCTGACTCCCCTCGGCCGTGACGCCTGCGCACCGCTCGCGCACCTCCGCACCTGGGTCGAGTCCAACATCCACCGCTTCCCGGCCGCAGCATGATCATCCCGTTGCTTCCGGAACTCACCCTGGACCTCGCCGACGAGGAGGCCGGCCTGTTCGACGCGACCGGCGGGGAGTACCGCAGCGACGCGCCGCCGCCCTTCTGGTCCTTCGCCTGGCCGGGCGGCATGGCCCTGGGCCGGTTCCTGCTCGACCAGCCGCTGTTCGTGGCCGGTCGCAGCGTCATGGACCTGGGTGCGGGATCCGGGCTCGTCGGGATCGCGGCCGCCCGCGCCGGCGCGTGCACGGTCACCGCCGTCGACACCGACCCGGAAGCCCTCGCTGCCTGTGCCCGCAACGCGCGGGCCAACGGCGTGGACATCGTGACCTCGACGGTCCCGGTCCCGGCCGAGGTCATCGTCGCCGGCGACGTCTTCTACAGCGGCCCGGTCGCCGAGCGGGTGCTGGGCTTCCTGCGCCGCAGCGGTGCCGAGGTCCTCGTCGGCGACCCGGGCCGTGGTTACCTGCCGACCCGGCTGTTCGAGGCGTTGGCGACGTACGAGGTGCCGGTCCGCGTGAAACTCGAGGACCAGTGCACGATGCGTACGACGATCTGGCGCCTGCGCTGACCCTCGCCACCACCGCGATCCAGGACATCCCGCAAAGGGTGATCGAAGGGCGCCAGGCGTTGGTTCGATCTTTGGGCGGCGTGATCGAAGCACGGTTCTGGTCGGTCCGGCGGCCGGTGCGCGACTTCGATCAACCGCTGAAGAGAGACGGCGGTGAGCGGATCCGCGAAAGGGAGCGCTGCACTGACCCGGAGCGAGCCCAGGGGATCAACGGCGGGATCTGGTCGCCTGGACAGCCACCCAGCGACTTCGATCAAGGCCGCAAGTCGGCAGGGCCGCAAGTTGGCACCGAGCCAAAGGCCAAGTGGCATACCGACGAATGTGGGCCGTGGGGGAAGGCCGGCGAGCAGGACTGAACCGGCGCCGTGATCCGGAAGGTCCGGATCACGGCGACCCGGTCGCTACTTCTTGTTCAGCCCGTCCAGGCCCTTGTCCAGACCCGCCCGGCGGAGCGCGTCGGCGAGGGCGCTGTTCTGCAGGCTCCCGCTGTCCCGCTGCCGCCCGCCGCCACGCGAGTCGCCGCCGCGGCCGCCCTGACCACCGCCGCCTCCGGACCCGCCCCGCTGACCACCGCCGCCCTGGCCGCCGCCACCGCCCTGACCACGCTGGCCGCCACCCTGACCCCCGGCGCCACCCTGGCCGCCGCGCCCACCCGGGCCGCGCTGACCACCGCCGCCGGATCCGCCCGAGCCGCCTGCGCCCCGCTGGCCGCCGCCGCGCTGGCCGCCGGCGCCACCGCCGCTGCCGGCCGGGGCGCCGGACTGCTGGGCCTCGTCGTCCAGGCGCAGGGTCAGCGAGATCCGCTTGCGCGGGATGTCGACGTCGAGGACCTTCACCCGCACGATGTCGCCGGGCTTGACGACCTCGCGCGGGTCTTTCACGAACGTGTACGACAGTGCCGACACGTGCACCAGGCCGTCCTGGTGGACGCCGACGTCGACGAACGCCCCGAACGCGGCCACGTTGGTGACCACGCCCTCCAGCAGCATGCCGGGCGTGAGGTCGGAGATCTTCTCGACGCCGTCGGCGAAGGTTGCCGTCTTGAAGGCGGGGCGCGGGTCGCGGCCCGGCTTCTCCAGCTCCTTGAGGATGTCGGTGACGGTCGGCAGGCCGAAGGTGTCGTCGACGAAGTCGGCCGGTTTCAACCGGGCCAGGACCGTGCCGTTGCCGATCAGCGACTTCATGTCGGTGCCGGTCGCCGACAGGATGCGCCGGACCACCGGATACGCCTCGGGGTGGACGCTGGAGGAGTCGAGGGGGTCGTCGCCGTCGGGGATGCGCAGGAAGCCCGCGCACTGCTCGAACGCCTTCGGGCCGAGCCGGGCCACGTCCTTCAGCGACTTGCGGGAGCGGAACGGCCCGTGTGCGTCGCGGTGCGCGACGATCGCGTCGGCGAGGCTGCCGCCGATGCCCGAGACGCGGGTCAGCAGCGGCGCCGAGGCGGTGTTGACGTCGACGCCGACGCCGTTGACGCAGTCCTCGACGACCGCGTCGAGGGAGCGCGAGAGCTTCGACTCGGACAGGTCGTGCTGATACTGCCCGACGCCGATCGACTTCGGGTCGATCTTCACCAGCTCCGCGAGGGGGTCCTGCAGGCGGCGGGCGATGGAGACGGCGCCGCGCAGCGACACGTCCATGCCGGGCAGCTCCTGCGAGGCGAAGGCGGAGGCGGAATACACCGACGCGCCGGCCTCGGACACCATGACCTTGGTGACGTTGAGCGCCGGGAACTGCTTGACCAGGTCGGCGGCGAGCTTGTCGGTCTCCCGGGAGGCGGTGCCGTTGCCGATCGAGATCAGCTCGACGTTGTGCTTCTGGCACAGCGCGGCGAGCACGGCCAGGGACTCGTTCCACTTGTTCTGCGGCACGTGCGGGTAGATCGTGTGGGTGTCGACGACCTTGCCGGTGGCGTCGACGACGGCGACCTTCACGCCGGTGCGGAAGCCCGGGTCGAGGCCCATCGTGGCACGGGTGCCGGCCGGCGCGGCGAGCAGCAGGTCGCGCAGGTTGAAGGCGAAGACCCGCACGGCCTCCTCCTCGGCCGCCTGCCACAGCCGCATCCGCAGGTCGATCCCGAGGTGGACGAGGATCCGGGTGCGCCAGGCCCACCGGACCGTGTCGTTGAGCCACTTGTCGCCGGGGCGGCCCTCATCGCGGATGCCGAACTTCGAGGCGATCGTCGGCTCGTACAGCGACGGGGCGTCGGGGTCCTGGGTGGGCTCCAGCACCAGGTCGAGCATCTCCTCCTTCTCGCCGCGGAACATCGCGAGGATCCGGTGGGAGGGCAGCTTGGTGAACGGCTCGCTGAAGTCGAAGTAGTCGGAGAACTTCGCCCCGTCGGACTCCTTGCCGTCCCGCATGCGGGACACGAGCCGGCCCTGCGACCACATCGTCTCGCGCAACGAGCCGATGAGGTCGGCGTCCTCGGAGAAGCGCTCGACCAGGATCGCCCGCGCGCCGTCGAGGGCCGCGGCGGCGTCGGCGACGCCCTTGTCGGCGTCCACGAAGACCGCGGCGGCGGCCAGCGGCTCGACCGAAGGGTCGGCGAGCAGCCCGTCGGCGAGCGGCTCGAGACCCGCCTCGCGGGCGATCATCGCCTTGGTGCGGCGCTTCGGCTTGTAGGGCAGGTAGATGTCCTCGAGCCGGGCCTTGGAGTCGGCGGCCATGATCTGCGCCTGGAGGGCGTCGTCGAGCTTGCCCTGGCTGCGGATCGACTCGAGGATCGCGGCCCGGCGCTCCTCCATCTCCCGCAGGTAGCGCAGCCGCTCCTCCAGGGTGCGCAGCTGGGTGTCGTCGAGCATCTCGGTCGCTTCTTTGCGATACCGGGCGATGAAGGGCACGGTCGCGCCGCCGTCGAGCAGCTCGACCGCCGCGGTCACCTGCCGCTCCTTGACGCCGAGCTCTTCGGCGATCCGCTGCTGAATGGAGGTCGTCACGATCCTGCATTCTGCCCCACCCGCCTCACCCGCCGCGAAGGCAGCGCGCAGGTGGAGCCGAACGTGATGAGACCATCAGCCCAACGTGACCGGAGAAAAAGTCGTGGGAAAGCGTTATTGACCCTGAGCTGCTCCGTCTCCTGAATAGTTCGACAGGAGGTGCGGATGGGCACGGCCACGGTGATCGCGGCACGGGACGGGGACCAGCGGGCGCTGGACGCCCTGGTCGCCGAGTACCTGCCGCTGATCTACAACATCGTCGGGCGGGCGTTACAGGGGCACGCGGACGTCGACGACGTGGTGCAGGAGACCATGCTCCGCATCGTCGACGGGCTGCCCCGGCTGCGGGAGCCCGACAGCTTCCGGTCGTGGGCCGTCGCCATCGCGATGCACCAGGTCAGGGACCGGCACCGGCGGCAGACCCAGGCGCCGCTGGTCGGCGACTGGGCCGACCCGACCGACACCGCCGACCCCGGCGCCGACTTCGCCGACCTCGCGATCACCCGGCTGCGGCTGTCCGGGCAGCGTCAGGAGGTCGCCGAGGCGACCCGCTGGCTGGACCACGACGACCGGGAGCTGCTGTCGCTGTGGTGGCTGGAGGCCGCCGGGCAGCTGGAGCGCGAAGAGGTCGTCGACGCGCTGCGGATCAGCAAGCAGCACGCCGCGGTGCGGATCCAGCGGATGAAGGCGCAGCTCGACGCGGCCCGTGCGGTGGTGCGGGCCCTGGCGGTGCGCCCCCGCTGCCCGGAGCTGCACGCGATCGTGACCAGCTGGGACGGCCGCCCGAGCGCGTTGTGGCGCAAGCGCCTGGCCCGCCACACGCGGGAGTGCCAGCGGTGTGACCGGGCGTGGATGGACATGGTCGCCGCGGAGCGCCTGCTGGCCGGGATCTCGCTGGTGCCGGTGCCGTTCGTCTTCAGCGCGGCCGCCGCCAAGACCGGAGCGCTGGCGACCACGGCGGTGACCGCAAAAGGGCTGAAGGGGCTGATCATCGGCTGGTTCGGCGCGGCGAAACCCGCCCTCGCCGGCGTTGCCGCGACCGTCGCGATCGCCGGGGCCGCCGGGGCCGTCTACGTGGCCACGAACGGCGAGCAGAAGCCGGCGGTGGTGTCCCAGCCGGGCGGATCGCCGTCCGCGACGCAAAGTACAAGTGCCCAGGCGCCCAGCAGCGCCCCACCGTCCAGCGCGGCACCAAGCAGGTCGACAAGCGCACCGGTGGCCCTGCCGCCGGCAGTGAAGAGCCCGAAGAAGGGCGTCAGCACCAACGGCAAGGTGAACTTCAACCAGGCCGCGGTCAAGGACATGAAGGCCGGTTGGTACTACAACTGGTCGCCGAGCCCGAGTTTCGGTGCCACCAGCGGGGTCGAGTTCGTGCCGATGGTCTGGGGCACCGCCAACGTCGACGCGGACGTGGCCAAGGCCAAGCAGAACGGCAGCGTGCTGCTCGGGTTCAACGAGCCGGACCTCAAAGAGCAGTCGAACATGAGCCCCGAGCAGGTCCTGGACCTGTGGCCGAAGCTGCAGGCCTCCGGGCTGCGGCTGGGCAGCCCGTCGGTCGCGTACGGCGGCGACACCGCCGGGGGCTGGCTCGACCGGTTCATGACCGGGGCGCGGCAGCGCGGCTACAAGGTCGACTTCATCACGCTGCACTGGTACGGCGGCGACTTCGGACCGGACGCGCCGAACCAGCTCAAGCGCTACCTGCAGAACGTCTACAACAAGTACAAACTGCCGATCTGGCTGACCGAGTACGCATTGATGCGGTTCGAGAACGGCACCGTCTACCCGACCATGGACCAGCAGGTCAGCTTCGTGAAGAGCTCCACGGCGATGCTCGAAGGGCTGTCGTTCGTCGAGCGGTATGCCTGGTTCATCCTGTACAGCTCGAAAGCGGGCGACACCGGTCTCTACAGCAACGGCACCACCCCGACCGGGGTGGGTGCCGCCTATCGCGCAGCAGGAGGATGATCATGGACGCGAGGTCGGGTGGGGCCGCCACACTGCTCGGAGCCCTCAATGACGCCTGTGAGGATTTCCAGCGGTACGGGCAGCAGATCGCCGCCACGCACGGCCCCATGCACTGGGAGCTGATCGGGCGGATCGGGCCGGGCGAGGCACCGTTCGCGCTCGTCGGGGTGGTGCTGCGGTATGACCGGACCACCGTCGACCTCGGCGTCGACCTGTGGGTGCGGGAGGGCGCGTTCGAGGTCAGCGGCTACGGCACCGTCGACGGCAGGCGCCTGCTCGTGGACCTGCCCGACGTGCTGACCGACGACCTGGACGAGGCGATCGACGTGCTCAGGGAGTACACCCGCCGCCTTTGCTCTTATCGCAACGTGCTGGACGAGGTCGCCTGAAGCCCGGTGCGCTGCCGGGCCCGGGTCCGAATCCGCAGGTGGACGGCGAGCGCGACCAGGCCCACGCCCGCGGTCGCCGCGCCGCAGATGACGAAGGTGGCCGATGCCCCGGCCGCCTGGACCAGCGGCGCGCCCAGCAGCGTGCCCAGCGGGGTCGACACGACGAGCACCGCGCCGCGGGCGGCGAGCACCGGCGGCAGCTGCCCGGCCGCGACCCTGCGCTGGAACAGCGACATGCTGGTCGCCGGGTACGGCGCCCACGCGAGCCCGGCGAGCACCAGCGTGACCATGTGCGCCCAGAGGGGCAGCGCCAGGCCGAGCGGCATGAGCAGCAGCCCGAAGCCGATCACCACCCCGATCGTGGTCGGCCACAGTGGTAACCGGCGCAGGTGCCCGGTGACGACCGCGCCGGTGACCGCGCCCACGCCGAAGGCGGTGTACAGCAGCCCGACCTCGCCCGCGCTCGACACGAACAGCGGCACGGCCACCGGTACCGGACCGAACAGCAGGAAGAACCAGAACGTCATGATCATCAGTCCGAGCAGGTGCGGGTCCCGGCCGATCACGGCGAAGCCCTCGCCACGGTCGCCGGTCGGCGGCTGGGCCGGCGTCAGCGACCTGATCTGCAGGAACGACACCGCGAGGACGGCGAAGGTGGCGGCGTCGACCGCGAGGACGGCGGGCGCGCCGAGGACCGCGATCAGCATTCCCGCGATCACCGGCCCGGCCACCGTCGAGGCCTCGGCGATGACCGTGAGCAGCGCGTTGGCCGGCAGGTGCAGGGTGGTCGGCAGGACCTGCGCGATGACGGTGTACCGCCCGGCCGAGCCCCACGCCGACAGCAGGGCGGACATGGCGAGCAGCACGACGTACCGGCCGATCGACAGGCCACCGCAGGCGTACAGCAGCGCGACGGCGCCGAGGAGCGCCGCCCGCAGGCCGGCGTCCCACGCGGCGAGCTGCGCGGCGCCGTGGTTGCGCAGCAACGGCCCCAGCGTGATCGCGCCGACGGCGCCGGGCAGCGCGTACGCGGCCACGGCCAGCCCGACCCACAGGCCCCGCGCGTGCTGCGGCGCCAGCTGCAGCGCCAGCCACCCGACGGCGACCGCGCTCATGCCGTCGCCCAGGGCGGAGAGCGCCAGCCCCGGCAGGACCCGGTTGAACACCGGATGCCGGATCACCGGTAGATAGGGAGACATCGATTGATTCTCGCCTACGTGCTGGGCATTCTCCAAGGATGATCGTCAAGCGCGTAACGGCCCGCGCACGGGGTACCCAGGGGCCATGGCGAACTTCGGTTACACACTGATGTGTGAGCAGACCGCGCCCTGTGACCTCGTCGACGACGCGGTGCGCGCGGAAGAGGCCGGATACGACTTCGCGGCGATCTCCGACCACTACAACCCGTGGCTGGTCGAGCAGGGACACTCGCCGTTCGCATGGTCGGTGCTCGGCGCGGTCGCGTACGCCACCCAGAACCTCGAACTCATGACCATGGTGACCTGCCCGATCCGCCGCTATCACCCGGCGGTCGTGGCCCAGCAGGCGGCGACCATCGGTGCCATGTCGCAGGGCCGGTTCACCCTCGGCCTCGGCGCGGGCGAGAACCTCAACGAGCACATCGCCGGCGCCTGGCCGCACCGCACCCAGCGGCACGAGATGCTCGCCGAAGCCCTCGAGATCATCCGTCCGCTCCTCGCCGGGGAGACGGTCCACCACGGCGGCACGTACTTCGACGTGCCCGAGGCGCGGCTGTGGGACCGGCCCGACGACGGCGTGCCGGTGGTTCTCGCCGTGTCCGGCGAAGACTCCCTGGCGCTGTCGAAGAAGCTGGACGGCACGGTCGCCGTCGCGCCCGACGCGTCGCTGCGGCTGCCGGGCAAGCCGGCGTACGGGCAGGTCGCGCTCTGCTACGGCCCCGACGAGTCGGAGTGCCGCAAGCGCGCCCTCGACCAGTGGCGCTGGTTCGGCCTGCAGTGGCCGGTCCTCGCCGAGCTGCCCGACCCTCGCGCCTTCGACGCCGCGTCCGCGTTCGTCACCGAGGACGACGTCGCCGCGGCCGTGCCGTGCGGGCCCGACCTGGACCGGCACGTCGCGGCGGTCCGTAAGTACGTCGACGCCGGGTTCACCCACGTCGCGCTGGTCCAGATCGGCGGCGGGCACCAGGAGGAGTTCCTCGCCTGGTCCCAGTCGGAACTGCTGCCCGCCCTGCGCGCCGACGGCGCGTAGGGCGGTCTCCTACACGCCGCCTGGGCGTAGGCGGGGCAGGCGCGAGTCGACGTCCGGCACCGAGTAGCCCAACGCCCGCAACCGGCTCGACACGTCCTCGATCGGCTTGCGGATCTTCTGCGCCGCGGCCAGGAGGTGGTTGAGCGGCACCGGCTGGCTCGCGTCCAGCCACGGCCGCGACCCGTCCAGGTCGGTGCTGGCGAGGAGGAGGTCGTTGGGCTTCACCGAGTCGACCTGGATGCTGCTGAGGTCGACGTCGACGGTGTACCCCAGCGTCTCCAGCCGGGCCGCGACCTCGTGCACCGGCCGGCGCACCCGCCGCGCCGCCTGCAGCAGGTGCGGCAGCGGCACCTGCTCGTCCAGGTCCAGCCACGGCTGCGACCCGTCCAGGTCCCGGCTGGTGATCAGCAGGTCGTCGGGCTCCACCTGGTCCAGCGACGGACCCGAGCCCTGCAGGCTCACCGCGTAACCGAGGAACGTCAGCCGGGCCGCGATGTCGTGCACGCTGCGCCGGGTCCGCTGCGCAGCGCGCAGGATGCGGATCGTCGGGACCGCCTTCATCGGGTCCAGCCACGGGTCCGAGCCGTCGAGGTCCTCGCTGGTGATGGTCAGGTCGTCGGGCTCCAGGTGATCGATGAGGATCGCGTCGGGGTCGACGTCGACCCGGTACCCGACCGCCGCGAGCCGGGTGGCCACGTCGGCGACGTCCCGCCCGGTCGCCTCCGCCGCCCGGAGCAGATGGATCAGCGGCACCGGCCGCGACGAGTCCAGCCACGGCTGCGAGCTGTCCAGGTCGCGGCTCGCCAGCTGCAGGTCCTCCGGCTCCAGCTTCACCGTGTCCAGCACCTCGAGATTGCCCCCGAGGGTGAACCCGAAGCTGCGCAGCCGCGTCACCACCTCCGCCACCGGCCGGCCGGTCCGCTCGGCGGCGCGCAGCACGTGCACCGGCGCCACCTCCTCCAGCAGGTCCAGCCACGGTGACGTGCTGTCCAGGTCGCGGGAGATGAGCACCAGGTCGTCGGACTCGACCGTCAGCGACTCCCAGCCGGGCTCGAGGGGGTACCCCAGCAGCGCCAGCCGCGCCGCGGTCTCGTCGGCCGGCAGGTCCACCTTGTGCGCGGCGCGCAGCACGTGCAGCCGGGTCACCGGCTCCCGCGGGTCCAGCCACGGGTGCGAGCCGTCCAGGTCCCGGCTGGCGATGGTCAGGTCCTTCGGGCCGAACTGCTCGATCGGCAGCATGTCCACGTCGACGTCCACGTCGAAGCCCAGCTGCCGCAGGCGGGCGACGATCTGCTGGATCGGCCGGCCGGTCTTGTGCGTCGCCCGCAGCAGGTGCACGAGATGCACCGGCTGATCGGGGTGCATCCACGGCCGGGTGCCGTCCACGTCCCGGCTGGTGAAGACCAGGTCGTCGGGGTCGACGCCGACGTGCGCGGCACCCACCGACGGTTCGTAGCCGAGCTGGTCGAGCCGGGCCGCGATCTCCAGGGCGCTGCGGCCGGTCTTGCGCGCGGCCCGCACCAGATGCACCAGCGGCACGATGTCGACCGGATCGAGCCACGGCCCGGTGCCGTCGACGTCGACGCTGAGCAGCAGCGCGTCCGACGGCCGGGAGCGCAGCGCCCGCTTCCAGTCCGCGCCGGGCTTGAGCACCTTGCGGTAGCGCCCGCCCGCGGCCAGTGCCGTCAGCCGCCACTCGACCAGCTCGTCCGGCCCGCCGACCGGCCCGTCGTTGGCCACGAAACAGCCGGTGACCGCGGCGTCGACGGTCTCGCCGTCCATGTCCCACTTGCCGTGGCCGCGCTCGATCGCCTGCTCGAAGACGAGGTCCGCGACCAGTGGCCGGATCGGCGCCAGGCGGCACAGCCACTCGTAGCCGAGCAGCGTGGTGCCGGGCGCGGTGAGCGCCGGCACCGCCTCCCACAGCAGCCGGTCGACGTCGTCCTCGCGGTACGCCAGGATCTTGGTCCGGTCGACCGACAGCCGCGGCGCGAGGTCCCGGTTGAGGTTGACCACCGCGCCGAAGATCTCCTTGCCGGCGTAGAGCCCGTCGGCGAGCAGCGCGCCGGTGCCCTTGCACCACCACACCCGCGACCCCTCGGCCGGGACCACCCCGGCGCCGACGCCTTCGTCGTCCTCGTCGTCCTCGTCGACCGCCGTCGCCGCCTCCGACAGCTGCCCGGGCGCCCACTGCTGGGTCTCCACGCCGTCGGTCGCGTCGGTGCCGAACTCGGCCACCCACAGCAGTTTGCGCAGCTCCTCGACCGACGCGACGGTCACGCCCTCCCGCAGGTGCAGCCGCACCGTCGTGCCCGAGTCGGTGCCCGGGCCCAGCACCTGGATCCGGAACAGGCTGCCCGGCCCGGCGATCGACACCCGCAGCCGCTCGCCGGCCTGCCCGTCGCGGCCCATCCGGCACGTCTCGACGGTCAGCTCGTCGGCGAGCATGAAGTAGCTGAGCACGCCGATGCCGAACCGGCTGTTGGGGAACAGCTGCACCGGCGGGTCGAGCCGGGCCCACTCGGCCTGCTCCTCGAGGAACTCCGGCAGGTCCGCCAGGCGCACCCCGGCCTGCGAGAACACCTCGCTCAGCTCGCGGACCCCCATGCCGATGCCGTTGTCGACGCAGTCCAGGTATCCCCGGCCGGCGTCGTCGACGCCCTGCTCGAACCGGATCCGGCCGTCCCAGGGCTGCTGTTCGGGGCCGGTCCGGTTCAGGAACTCCGTGCGAGCCTCGCGGTACCGGCAAGCATCGAGGGCGTTCTGGTAGAGCTCACGGATGGCGAGGGCGGGGTCGCCGTAGAGCTGCTCGCCCATCAGCAGCTCGCGCACCCGGTCCTCGGCCAGCCGGAACCGCACACCAGCGGACTGGTAGGCCGGCGCTCCGTCGATGACCGCCGGGCGCACCTCGTCGGTCGCGGCCCGGTTCGGCAGATGCTGCAGCGCTTTGAGGGTCTCGTCCCTCGCGGCCGCCCGCTGTGCCTCAGCGAGCAGCTGATTCAGCGTTTCGATGTGTACCCGCAGCGCAACCTCGATCGACGGGTGCGCACAGTCGGCGTTGAGCACCAGGGTCGCCCCGCGCAGATCCCACCGCGCCGCGTGCACCGTGTCGATCACCTGACGCGGCGTGACCGGATCACCGATGCCGAGGTGCTCGCCGATGACCTCCGGCAGCACCGTCGCCTCGATCGCCAGCCACCGCGCGATCGTCAGCAGGAACGCGACCAGGCGCTCCCGCGTGCCGTGCCGGTCCTCCGACACCAGCGACTCCGGCCGGTCGTGCCGGTTCAGGAACGCCGGGTCCGCGCGGATCGCCCGCAGCAGCTCCGCCAGGCGCTTCTGCGGCTCGTCGTCCAGCGCGGTCGCGAGGTCCTGCGTCTGCCCCTCCGGGCCCCGGATCAGCGCCTCGATCGTGGCCGGCTGATATACGGCCGGCCGCCGGCCGATCCACCGGTGCAGCAGCCACCAGCCGATCTCCGTGGCCGCCTCCCGCCGGCCGGCCCGGATCGCGGCGAGCGCGCGGCGGTGCGGCTGGGCGTACGTCTGGGAGAACCGCTCGAACGCGGCCCGATCGCTGGAGGCGTCCTGCGACGGCTCGAGGTCGCCCGGCTGCACCCCGCGCTCGGCGGCGGCGATGCCCGCCCACAGCGCGTCGTGCAGGAACGGCGTCGTCACCAGCAGCGCCGCCTCGGCCCCGCTGAACCGCACGTCCTGCGGCAGGAACCCGATCAGACTCGCCACCTGCGCCGACATCCGTCGCGCGAAGTCACCGTCCTGCCACGGATCGTCGTTCAGGTCGGCCGCCGATCGTCTGCGTGCCGCAGCGAGCTGGCGCACGAGCGCCACCGCCCGGTCACGATGTGACGCACCGTCGGTCACCCGGCCCCACACCGTGTGCTGTGCCGCGAACGTTTCCCAGCCGTCAGGAGCCATGCGGGAAAACTTACCGGCCAATGGCAACGGACCGCTCCTGTTGGGGCCGAACGGCCGGTCGCGCGTTGTTGCGTGCGCAGGCTACGGTGCAGCGGGCAATGATGGCCGCTGGAAGGAGCACGTCGGGTATGTCCGTCGCTGAAGACGGCAACGAGCAGGAGCAGCCGGGCGAAACGCCGCGGCGTGCGGACCGCGCGGCTCGGCATCGCGTCCCGCCGACGGCCTCCGCCACCGCGAAGGTCCCCGTCCTGCCGGAGCCGTTCAACCCGGCGAAGCCGACGTTCCCGGCAGGCGCGGCGATTCCCCGCCAGCGCCGCGGCGGCCCCACAGCGATCGCGACCGCCTCGATTCCGCTCGTTCCCGTCACCGACGAGCCGGACACTTTCTACATCGGCGAGCCCGACGCCTCTTCCGACGCCGATCTCTCTTCCGAAGCGGACCTCGCTTCCGACTCGGACCTGCCTTCCGGCGCGGACCTCTCGTCCGGCGCGGACCTCTCGTCCGGCGCGGACCTCTCGTCCGGCGCGGACCTCTCGTCCGGCGCGGACCTCTCGTCCGGCGCGGACCTTTCATCCGGCGCGGACCTCTCGTCCGGCGCGGACCTCGCTTCCGACACGGACCTGCTTCCCGCCGGCGGCTTCGTGGGTGCTGCTGCTGACGGTCCTAGCGACGGTGCTGCCGGCGGTGGCGCTGACCGCTTTGCTGGCGATGCCGGCGGCATTGCCGGTGGTGCCAGCGGCTTTGCTGCAGGTGCTGCCGGCGGCTTTGCCGGTGGTGCTGACCTCTTTGCTGGTGGTGTTGGCGGCTTTGGTGGCGGTCCTGCTGGTGGCTTTGCCGGCGGTGTCGGCGGCTCTGCTGGTGGCTTTGCCGGCGGTGTCGGCGGCTCTGCTGGTGGCTTTGCCGGCGGTGTCGGCGGCTCTGCTGGTGGCTTTGCCGACGGCGGTGCTGGCGGCTTCGCGGTCGACGGTGCCGACGGCTTTGCGGGCGGTGCCGCTGGCGGCTTCGCGAGCGACAGTGCTTCCGGCGACGTGGCCGACCCGGCGACGGTCGGCACGCTGGCCGGCGAGATCCGGGCCAGCTCGGCCGAAACGCCGTTCGAAGCCCCGCCCGTCGTCGAAGCCCCGCCCGCCGTCGAGCCGACGGCGCTCGTCGAGTCCCCGGCGCTCGTGGACCCGGCCGTGTTCGCCACCGCCGGGGACCCGGCCGCCGAGGTCACCGCGCCGGACCCGCAGCCCGTCGGGGTGGCGCCGGTCGTGGTGATGGCCGACGACTCGCCGACCGTCGCCGACTACGTGCCACCGGCCTTCGAGATCGTCACCGACGAGGTCGAGGAGGACGGCCCCGACTACCGGGGCGCCCGCCGGCGGGCCGCGCCCTGGCGCCGGTACCCGGTCGGCGCGGTCGCCGTCGCCGTCCTGATCCTCCTGGTCACCGCCGCCGTGGTCCTGCAGCTGGTCCGCGACACCGGCGGCAGCCCGGTCCCGGCCGCCGCGGACGCCAGCCCGCGCTTTCCGGGCGTCGGCGGCCTGCCCGAGCTGACCAAGGGAGCCACGTCGCCGTCACCGTCGACCGCCCCGTCCTCAGCCAGCCCGTCACCGAGCCGCTCGAAGTCTTCCGCACCGGCCGCCCCGCCGGCGAGCGCCTCGGCGTCCCCGTCGAAGTCCGTCACCACCTCCGCGGCACCGCCGCCGCTGCTCACCGGCCAGCTGCGCGGCACCGGCTCCGGCAAGTGCCTGGAATACCGCTCCGGCGAGAACAACCGCGCCGTCATCGACAACTGCGACGCCCGCCAGTCCGGCCGCACCAACCAGCGCTGGACCTTCCAGGGCGACGGCACCGTCCGCGCCGACGGCGCCTGCCTCGACGTCCAGAACGCCGGCACCGGCAACGGCAACGCCGTGCAGCTCTACGCCTGCAACGGCACCCCCGCCCAGAAGTGGACGCTGCGCGGCGACGGCACCATCCTCAACCCCCGCTCGGGCCGCTGCCTGGACGTCGCCAACGGCGGCACCAGCGCCGGCAACCCGGTCATCATCTGGGACTGCTCCGGCGCCCCCAACCAGAAGTGGACCGTCCAGGCCTACTGACCCCCGCGCCCGACCAGGGCCGGAATTGCCCGCGGCCCATCACGCTGGTCGTGGCGGGCGTTCAGGTTGGGCGGCGGGTGAGGAGCAGGGCGGTGGCGGTGGCGGTGGCGAGCAGGCCCGCGGCGCACAGGGTGGCGTCGGTGATCGCGGCCGCCGACGGGGACGGGACGAGGGACAGGTAGATCGTGCCGAAGGTGGCCACGCCCAGGACGGCGGCGAGCTGGGTGACGGTGGCGACCACGCCGCTGGCGTCGGCCGCCACCGACGGGGGGACGTGAGCCAGGGCGACGCCGATCAGCGGGCTGAACGACGCACCCAGGGCGAGACCGTAGATCGTGCTGGCGGTGAGGTACGCCGGGCCCAGCGGATGGCCGGCCCGGATCGTCCACGCCATGAGCGCGTAGCTGACCGTGACGACGAGCAGCGCCACCGGGATGATCCGTCGGTGCCAGGGCGGAGGGAGCCGGCGCCAGGTGAGGCTGCTCACGGCGAAGCCGGCGGCGGCGGGCACCAGTACCAAACCTGCTTTGAAAGGGGAGTAACCGAGGTCGCCCTGGGTGTGCAGGCCGAGGGTGAACAGGAAGCCGGCGTAGGAGGCCATCACCGCCAGGATCGCGGCCGATGCGGGCACCAGACCCGGTGAGCGCAGCACCAGCGCCGAGATGAGCGGGGCCGCGCTGCGCCGCTGCACCATCGTGAATCCGGCGAAGAGGGCGGCGCTCGCGGCGAGGCTTGTCCAGGTCCACCACGGCCAGCCGGACTCGTGGCCGAGGACCAGCGGCAGGACCAGGGTGAACACGGCGGACGCGAGGGTCAGCACGCCGAGCGGGTCGAGGCGGCGGGGGTCCGGGCTGCGGTCGCGGGGCAGGTGCCGGCGGCCGAGCAGGAGCAGGGCCAGCCCGACCGGGACGTTGACCAGAAACACCGGGCGCCAGCCGGTGCCGAGCAGGTCCGCGCCGGTGAGGAAGCCGCCGAACGCCTGGCCGGCGACGGCCGCGCCGGCGAGGACGGCGCCGTAGAAGCCGAGGGCGCGGGTGCGGGCCGGGCCGGTGAACGTGCGCTGGATGATGCTGAACACCTGCGGCACCATCAGCGCCGCCGCGGCGCCCTGCAGGAGGCGGCAGGCGATCAGCGTGCCGGTCGACGGGGCCAGGCCGCACAGCAGCGATGCGACCGTGAAGCCGGCCAGCCCGGCCTGGAACGCACGGCCGTGGCCGTGCCGGTCGCCGAGGCGGGCGCCGGTGACGAGGAGGACCGCGTAGGCGATGGCGTACCCGGCGACGACGAGCTGGAGGCCGGCTCCCGACGCGGCGAGGTCGGCGCGGATCGACGGCACCGCGACGTTGACGATCGAGACGTCCAGGACGGCCATGAACTGCCCGCCGAGCACGGTCGCGAGCAGCGCCCCGCCGGTCCTGACTTCCAGGGTCGTGGTCATGACGTCGAGCCTCGGGCGCTGCGGACACTGGTAACGAGAGCCCGCTCATCCTGGTATCAGCACCACCTGGCAGCCGCCACCGGAAGCGACGACAATCAGCACAGTGACCGTGTCGACGTCCCGGGCCGAGCTGGCCGCGTTCCTGCGGTCCCGGCGCGCCAGGATCAGTCCCGCCGACGTCGGCCTGCCGCCGGGGTTCCGGCGCCGGACGCCGGGGCTGCGGCGGGAGGAGCTGGCGCAGCTCGCCGGGGTCGGGGTCACCTGGTACACCTGGCTGGAGCAGGGCCGCGCGATCAACGCCAGTGTGCAGGTGCTGGACGCGATCGCCCGCACGCTGCGGCTGGACGAGGCCGAGCGCGAGCACCTGTACCGGCTGGCCGACGTCCCCGCGTTCACGCCGCAGCCGGCCGCCTGCCCCCTCGAGCCGCAGATCCAGCTGATCCTCGACGGCATGTCGTTGCCGGCCTGCGTGTACAACGGCCGCTACGACCTGCTCGCGTGGAATGCCCCGTACGCCCAGCTCTTCACCGATCTGGTCCGGCGCAGGGGCCGCGAACGCAATGCGCTGTGGCACCTGTTCGTCACCCCGGAGTGCTGCATGCCGTTCGTGAATCTCGCGGAGGAGCTGCCGCTGATGGTGGCCACGATGCGGGCCACGTTCGCCCGGCATCTGGGCGAGCCGGCGTGGGAGGGCTTCGTCCGCGACCTGTCCGCGGCCAGTCCGGAGTTCGCCGCGGCGTGGCAGTCGCACGACGTGGCCGTGCCCGGCAGCCGGTTGAAGATCTTCCGGCACGCCGGCCTCGGCGACCTGCGGCTGGCCACGCAGAGCATGCAGCTGGCCGGCACCCCGGAGCTGCGGATGATCGTCTACACTCCGGCCGACGCGGCGACGGCGACGGCCCTGGCCACCCTCGACACGCCGCTGACCGGCTGCGAAAAGCACCGCGAACCCGCCTGACGCCGGCCGCGAACCATCTGAAGCCAGCTGGCGAAAAGCCACCATGCAATCAGCTGACCGGCACAAACCGCCGCGGAACCGGCTGGCCGGTTTCGAAAACCACGCGAAACCGACTGGTCGGTAGACGACTCTTCCGCCCGGCCGTCCTCGCGGCTAGTTTGTTAGGTAACACAACGAACCACCGCGAAGGCCGGTCGACTCCTCGGCGGGAGAACCCCGGTCTTTATCCGCACACCGGTTTCGGCGAACCGTTGCGCGCAGCGACCTGTGTCCACCCCGCACAAGGAGCTCCGTGTTTACCACCCGCCAGCGCGCGTCACGCGCGCTACTCAGCCTTGCCTCCATATCCCTCATCACCACCGCGGCCGTCGCCCTCCCGGCCGTCGCCGCTCAAGCCGCCCCGGTCCAGGCCCCCGTTCAGGCCCCGGTGCAGAACCAGGCCGTCGACCCGTTCGACGTCCTGGTGTTCTCCAAGACGGCGGGCTTCCGCCACGACGCCATCCCCGCCGGAATCGCCGCCATCCAGCAACTCGGCGCCGCCAACGGCTTCACCGTCGACACCACCGAGGACGCCGGCGCCTTCACCGACGCCAACCTCGCCAAATACGAAGTTGTCGTCTGGCTGTCCACCACCGGCGACGTGCTCGATGCCAACCAGCAGGGCGCGTTCGAGCGGTACATCAAGGCCGGCGGCGGCTACGCCGGTGTGCACGCCGCGAGCGACACCGAATACGACTGGCCGTGGTACGGCGAGCTCGTCGGCGCCTACTTCAGCGCCCACCCCGCGCAGCAGCAGGCCACCATCAAGGTCGAGGACCCGGCGCATCCGTCCACGAAGGACCTGCCGGACCGGTGGAGCCGCTACGACGAGTGGTACAACTTCCGCGCCAACCCCCGCAGCAAGGTGCACGTCCTGGCCAGCCTGGACGAGAGCAGCTACACGCCCGGGACCGGCGCGATGGGCGCCGACCACCCGTTCGCGTGGTGCCGCGACTACGACGGCGGGCGCTCCTGGTACACGGGCGCCGGCCACACCCAGGAGTCCTACACCGACCCGCTGTTCCTCGGGCACCTGCTCGGCGGCATCGAGACCGCCGCGGGCGTGCTCAAGTCCGACTGCAGCGCCACGCTGACCAGCGGCTTCGAGAAGACCACGCTGGACAGCAACACCAACAACCCGATGGAGCTCGCGGTCGCGCCCGACGGGCGGGTCTTCTACATCGAGCGTGACGGGCGGGTCCAGATCGTCAAGCCGGACACGCACACCACCGTCACCGCCGCGACCGTCCCGGTCTTCACCGGCAACGAGGACGGGCTTCTCGGCATCACGCTCGACCCGGGATTCGCCCAGAACCACTGGGTGTACCTGTATTACGCACCCAACGGCGGCGGACCCCGCAACGTCCTGAGCCGGTTCACGGCGGTCGGTGACACGATTGACCTGAGCAGCGAGAAGCAGGTCCTGCAGGTCGACACCCAGCGCAACACCTGCTGCCACGCCGGCGGCACGATGACGTTCGACAGCGCCGGCAACCTGTACCTCGCCACCGGTGACAACACCAACCCGTTCGAGTCCGACGGTTACGCGCCGATCGACGAGCGGGCCGGGCGGCAGGACTACGACGCGCAGCGCAGCGCCGGCAACACCAACGACCTGCGCGGCAAGGTGATCCGGATCAAGCCGCAGGCCGACGGCACGTACACGATCCCGTCGGGCAACCTGTTCCCGGTCGGCACCGCGAAGACCCGTCCCGAGATCTTCGCGATGGGCTTCCGCAACCCGTTCCGCATCGGCGTCGACCCGAAGACCAACACGCTCTACGTCGGTGACTACGGCCCGGACGCCGCGCAGGCGAACCCGAACCGTGGCCCCGGCAACACCGTCGAGTGGAACATCGTCGGGCAGCCCGGCAACTACGGCTGGCCCTACTGCACCGGCGCGAACGTGCCCTACCGCGACTGGACGTTCCCGTCCGGCCCGGCCGGACCGGCGTTCGACTGCGCCGCACCGGTCAACAACTCGCCCAACAACACCGGCCTGACGAACCTGCCGCCGGTCATCGCGGCGACCGTCGACTACGACTACGACGGCAACCCCCGCTTCCCCGAGATCGGCGGCGGCGGCGCGCCCATGGGTGGTCCCGTCTACCGGTACAACGCGGACTCCACCTCGGAGAGGAAGTGGCCGCAGTACTACGACGGCAAGGCCATCTTCGGCGAGTGGAACCAGAACAAGCTCTACACGATGCAGGTCAGCGCCGACGGCAAGTCCCTTGTGGACATCAACCAGGCGCTGGTCGGCATGAGCACGATCCGGCCGATGGACATGGAGTTCGGCCCCGACGGCGCGCTCTACCTCATCGAGTGGGGCACCGGCTTCGGCGGCAACAACGACGACTCCGGCGTCTACCGCATCGACTACATCGCCGGTGACCGGGCCCCGATCGCGCAGGCCGCGGCCAACCCGACCAGCGGCCCCGCCCCGCTCGCCGTGCAGTTCTCGAGCGCGGGCTCCCGCGACCCCGACGGGCAGACGATCACCTTTGCCTGGTCGTTCGGCGACGGGGGTACGTCCAGCGAACCGAACCCGACGCACACGTACACCAGCAACGGCAACTTCACCGCCCAGCTGACCGTCACCGACAGCGAGGGGCGCAGCGCCACGGCGAACGTGCCCGTCACGGTCGGCAACACCGCGCCGAAGGTCACCATCACGCTGCCGCCCGACGGTGGCTTCTACCAGTGGGGCGACCAGGTCGCGTTCACGGTGACCGTGACCGACCCCGAGGACGGCCCGGTCGACTGCTCGAAGGTCCAGGTCCAGTACCTGCTGGGCCACGACGAGCACGCCCACCCGCTCAACCAGTACACCGGCTGCAGCGGCACGGTCCAGACCTCCCTGGCCAGCGGGCACGGCGCCGACGCCGACGTCTTCGCCGTCATCGAGGCGTCCTACGTGGACGGTGGTGGCGCCGGTGGTGCCGGGCCGCTCACCGGGCGGTCGCTGGTCCAGCTGCAGCCCAAGCGCAAGCAGGCCGAGTACTTCGCGGCCACCGGGCGGGTGCCGGGCTCGACCGCCGGCGGCGACCCGGGCGTGCGGACGGAGACGACCGGGGACCCGCAGGGTGGGTTCCAGAACATCGGCTTCGTCGAGGAGGGTGACTGGTTCTCCTTCGCACCGGCCAACCTCACCGGCATCAGCCAGCTGAAGATCCGCGCCGCCAGCAACAACGCCACCGGCGGCACGATCCAGATCCGCACCGGCGCGCTGGACGGCCCGATCGTCGGATCCGTCGCGGTGCCGGGCACGGGCGGCTGGCAGACCTATGTGGACCTGACGGTGGACGTCGCCGCCAGCACCAGTTCCGGCCCGCTGTACTTCATCGCCACCGGTTCCGGAGCCGGCTACAACGTCAACTGGGTCGACTTCATCGGCAAGGGCGTGACGGACAACGCGCCGCCGGTGGTCACCGCGACCGCCACCCCGCCGACCGGGACGACGCCGTTCAACGTGGCGTTCACCGGCTCGGCGACCGACGCCGAGGGCGACACGCCGCTGACCTACGCGTGGGACTTCGGCGACGGCGGCACGGCCACGACGGCCAACGCCAGCCACACCTACACCGCCGCGGGGAACTTCACCGCGACGCTGACCGTCACCGACGCCCGCGGGGCGAAGGGGTACAGCACGGTCGCCGTGCGGGCTGAGGCGCCGAACACGTCGTGCTTCGGTGCGAAGTCCGACGACTTCCTCGGGTCCACGTTGGACCGTGCGAAGTGGACGGTCGTCCGGGAGAACCAGACGTTCTCCGTCGCGGGCGGCTCGCTGATCCTGCCGACCGCCGCCGGTGACCTCTACGGCGGCCGCAACGACGCGACCAACCTGGTGCTGCAGCCGGCACCCGGCGGAGCGTGGCAGGCGACCACGAAGATCACGCTCACCGCGGCGGCGAACTACCAGCAGGCCGGTCTGATCGTCTACGGCGACGACGACAACTACGCCAAGGTCGACCTGCTGTACGGCGACTCCCGCAAGATCGAGTTCATCCGTGAGACCGCCGGTACCCCCCGCAACGAGGGCGCCGACGCGATCCCGGCCCAGCCGGGCGACACGTACTACGTGCGGATCGCCTCCGACGGCACCAACCTGACCGCGTCCTACTCGGCGGACGGCACCACGTTCGTCCCGGTCGGCCGGTCGGCGGCGCTCGCCGGCATCGCCAACCCGAAGGTCGGTCTGTTCGCGCTGAACGGCGGCACCACCGCGCCGGTCGTCAACGCGAGCTTCGACTACTTCCAGCTGGTCCCGGACGAGCCCGCCACGGTGGCCTCGCCGAACGACGAGTTCACCGGGTCCACGCTGGACCACTGCCGGTGGAACGCGATCGTGCGGGAGGACTCCACGAAGTACCGGGTCTCCGGTGGTGTCCTGCAGGTCGACGTCCCCAACGGCGACATCTACGGCACCGGCAACAGCGGACCGTCCAACTTCATCCTGCAGAAGGCGCCCTCGGGTGACTTCACGCTCGACACGAAGGTCGACGGGTCGCTGTTCAACGAGCAGTACCAGCAGGGCGGTCTGATCGTCTACGGCGACGACGACAACTACGTCAAGCTGGACTTCATCGTCGACAACCAGCCGGCGCAGCCGGTCACGCGGCGGATCGAGTTCCGCAGCGAGATCGGCGGAGCGGTGCAGAACCCGCAGCCCGAGGCGGGCAACCTGACCTCCTCGGTCTGGTACCTGCGCCTGGCCAAGGTGGGTGACGCCTACACCGCCTCGTACTCGGCGGACGGCGTGACCTTCGCGCCGATCGGCACCCTCACCAACGCCGCCGTGGCGGCCAACACCAAGGTCGGCCTCTACACCCTCGGCAACGCGCAGACCGCGTCGAAGCCGGCGTCGTTCGACTACTTCCGCCTCAGCACGGCCGTGGTGGACACGACGGCACCGGTCGCGACGTCCACCGTCTCGTCGGACGTTCCGCCGACTGCGGGCTGGTACACCGGCCCGGTCACCGTGACCCTCGCGGCGACCGACAACGCGGGCGGTTCCGGCGTCGACAAGCTCGAATACCAGCTCGACGCCGACAGCACCTGGACCGCCTACAGCGCTCCCGTTGCCATCAGCGGCGACGGTACGCACACGGTGAAGTACCGTGCGTCGGACAAGGCGGGCAACGTCGCGGCCGTCCAGACGGCGACCGTGAAGATCGACGCGACCGCGCCGGTCACCACGGCGGCGTTCGCGCCGGCCACCGACGCCGGCTGGCACAACGGCGCCACCCCGGTGACGCTCGCCGCCACCGACGCCGGCGCCGGTGTCGCCAAGGTGGAATGGTCGCTGGACGGCGGCCCGTGGACGGCGTACACGACGCCGGTCAACGTGACCGGCAACGGCCAGCACGAGCTGCTCTACAAGGCCACCGACGCGGCCGGCAACGCCGAGACGCTCAAGTCGGCCATCCTGAAGATCGACGGCACCGCGCCGACGGTCATCGTCGCCGGCCTCGCCGACGGCCAGCTCTACGGCGACAGCCAGGACGTCCGCGTCACCTGGCAGGCCATCGACCCGGTCTCCGGCATCCGGTCGGTCACCGGATCGCTGGACGGCGGCGCGTACCAGACCGGCACCCTGCAGGCCATGTACGAGCTCGACCTGGGCATGCACGAGCTGGTCGTCGTCGGCACCGACAACGCCGGCAACGCCACCACCAGCACCGTCCGGTTCTTCGTCACCACCTCGTTCCGGGACATGCAGAACCTGCTGGACCGGTTCAAGGCGACGAGCCGGCTGACGAACAAGGCGTACACCCAGCTGTCCGACCAGCTCGCCAAGGCCCGCAAGGCCGAGGCGAACGGCAACGACACCAAGGCCCTGAAGGAGCTCGCCGCCTTCCGGACCCTGCTGACCGCCAAGCTCGTGCCCGAGGCCGAGGTCCGCGACACGTTGATCCGTGACGCGGACGCGATGACGGTGCGGCTCGGCGGCACGCCTCCCAACAACGCCGGGGTGCAAGCCAACGCCGGCAAGTCACTGAAGGGCACCGGCCGGCTCGACGAGGACCCGAACCGGTTGAAGAAGAACGGCAAACTGTGATCGCTCGTGTTCTTGCAGTCCTGGCCGGACTGATGATGGTGTTCGTTGGTCCGGCCACTGCGTTCGGCGCTCCCGGCGACCTCACTCTTGAGGTCGCCGGGGACGGCGCCGAGGGGGTGACCGTCCGCGCGTTCAGCGCGGACGGCCGCCCGGCCGAGGGCGACCTCCGGCTGGTGCTGACCGCGTCCGCGGCCGGCGGCCGGACGGTCGGCCCCCTGCAGCTCAACGCCGCGGCGGAGGGCCGCGGCTTCTACACCTCGGGTCCGGTGCTCTCGCCGGGCACGTGGACCGTCGTGGTCACCGGGCCGGGCGCGAGCCCGGTCAAGGCCACGTCGGTGGTGGAGTCGCGTCCCGCCCAGACACCGCCGCCCGCTGCCGCGGCGCGGCCGGTGTCGCCGGCTCCCTCCTCCTCCCGTTGGTGGTGGTGGGGGCTCGCCGCGGCCGTCGCGGCGGGCGCGTTCGCGGTCACCGCCGTGGTGCGGCTGCGCCGTGCTGCCTGACCCTCGGCCTGGCCTTCGGTCAGGCTGAGGGTTGCGACCGCAGACAGCAACAACCCTGCACCGGCCGCTGACCACCCGGTCAGCGGCTCGTGCAGGACCAGAACGCCGAGCGCCACCGCGGCGAGCGGCTCGACCAGGGCCACGACCGATGCGGTCGTGGCCCTGACCACGCTCAGGCCCGCGAAGAACAGCGCGTAGGCCAGGGCGGTCGGCACCGCGCCGAGGAACGCCAGCAGCCCGGCCGTCGCCCCGATCCCGCCGCGCGTGGGCAGCAGGCCCTCCAGCAGCGCGAGCGGCAGCAGCACCACGGCGCCGACCACGAAACCGCCGAGCGCCGAGTCGTACGGGTCGTCCTTCGCCGCCCGGTTGAGCAGCGTGACGGCGGCGTATCCGGCCGCGGACACCAGTGCCACCGCGAGGCCCAGGATCGGATGTTCCCCACCGCCGTCCTGGTTGACGTCGCCGGTCAGCAGCACCAGGCCGGCGAGGGAGACGGCCACGGTCGCGGCGCCGGTCCGGCCGAGCCGCTCGCCGAGGAACACCCGTGCGCCGAGGGTGACCAGCACCGGCCCGGAGCCGAGGACGACGACGGTGGCGACGGCGACGCCGGCGAGGTCGATCGCCACGTAGTACGCCGTCTGGTAGAGCGCCATCCCGAGCCCGTTGACGACCATCCACTTCATGGTCGGCCTGCTGGGGCGGGTCGTGCCGGTGCGGGCATTTCTGAGTGGCCGCATTGCGGTGAGCAGCAGGAGGCCGCCGAGGTATCGCCAGAAGGTGACCGCGATCGGGCCGAGCCCGCTGTGGTCGTACAGGACGGCGGCGACGAACCCGCCGACGCCCCACGAGGCGGCCGCGAACGCGATGAAGAACAGTCCCCGCCCTGTGGACAGAGAATGGTTATGTACCATTTGTACTTGACTCCCGAATTGTCGTGAGAATGCCGACCTTCACGAAACGCGGGCAGCCTTCACCGGCACCGGACCCTTTCGCCGGCGCAGTTTCCGGGGTCGTTCGCCTGCCCGCTAGCGGATGGGCGGCGAGAGCACGACACGCAAGCACATGTGGCGCACGCTAGCGATCACCCGCCGGCGGGACACCTGAATTACCGTTCACGATCACGTTCTGGTGACAAGTCTCCGACAGCAACCTGATGATCATCACCGTCCGCCACCACGTCACCCCTGCTGACCGGCACTTTTCCAGGTAGCCGTGACAATTTGTGTCCGGCTTTTCATCGAATTGTCACCCTTCGATGGGTCGACCCGCCCAGCTCATGACCATTACGCTGTAGTGACACGCACAGCCGGAGGTCGCCCCGTGGCTCTTTCCGCACCCGCCACCCACGGGTCATCCACAGGCGAGGGCCTGCCCTGGACGCTCGACGGCGGCAGGGGCATCCTCGGCCTCGACCCGATCACCGGCGCTCTCGTCGTGTGGGCCGCGCTGATGGGCGTCATCATCCTGTTCATCCTCTTCGCCGCGATCCTGTCCCGGTGGAGCCTGCACCGCATCAACCGGGCCGAGCGCCGCGCCGAGGTCGCCGAGGCCGACGCCAGCCTCAGCCCCGCCGAGCGCGCCCGCCTGCGCGTCGAGGCCGGCGAGCTGATCCGTCAGGCCGCCGCGACCGCCGCCGCCGCCAAGCGCGCCCAGCTCGAGGTCGTCGAGGCTCAGGCCCGCGCCCTCGCCGCGCAGCAGGCCCGCGAGATCGCCTGGACCACGTTCGACGTCGCTCAGAAGGCCTACGAGGAGGCCCTGCGCATCGCCGCGGCCGTCGACCCTTCGGAGCCGACCGACGCGGAGGAGGAAGGCAAGCGCGAGGTGTCCCGGGCCGCCCTCGCCGCCTTCAAGCGCGGCGACATCACCGTCGACGCCCTCGAGTCGGTCTTCAAGGGCGCCTCCGGCTGGGACCAGCTGCATGAGCTGCAGGCCCGCGAGATCGAGCTGCGCCGCTCCGCGGAGAGCCGGGCCCGCCGCCTCTACGACGCCGCCGCCGCGGCCGAGCGCACCGCCGTCAAGGCCGCCGACGTGGCGGTCGTCGCCGCCCACGCTCTCGCCGAGGAGGCCGCCGGGGTCGCCGAGGAGGCCGCCGAGCTGCGCGACACGCTCGACGCCGCCCGCCAGTCGGCCATCGTCGCCTCCACGATCACCAACAAGAAGCGTCGCGTCCCGCAGCAGCGCGCGAAGAACACCCGCGCCGTCGAGACGAACCGCCCCGGCCTCGACATCACGGTCACCCCCGTCGACGCCGACCGCACCCAGGACATCCGCGCCGTCCTCGACTCCATCCCGGCCAAGGGCAAGACCCCGCTCACCGAAGCCGCCTGACCCGCCCCGGGGCGAAGCGCCGCACCGCGGCGTCCGTGGTCGTGGTGTGGGCCGGGGGTCACGCATGATCCGAAGACTTCTTGCCGCCTGCGCGACCAGAAGTCTTCCGGATCACGGTGCAGCGACACTGATCTATGCAGTGAGGGCGGCGGGGTGGCGGACGGCCGCGCGGATGAGTGCGTGGGGGAGAAGGGAGCGGAAGGGTTGAAGAACGAGCGTTCAGTACCGCAGCATGGGGTGTATGGGTGAGCTTGTGGCGCTGCCCAAGTCGGGCGACGTGTTCGAAGACGTGCGGGGCGACGACCGCACCATGCGGGTGACCTGTCACCCGATGCGCGGCACTGTGGTCGTCTCGCTGTGGGTGGACAAGATCTGCCGGGCGTCGTTCCAGCTGGCCGAGGGCGACCTGCCCAGGCTGCGGGCCGCCCTCGACGCGATGGAGTTCAACGCTGCACCGATGGTGGTGCAGGAGGAGAGTGCCTGACCTGCTCAGGGCAGGTGCAGGACCATGCTCGGGGACGGGTGCTCCAGGACGACCCGGCCGGGCTGGGGCACGCCGGTGCCCGGGTCGAGCTCCAGCAGCGTGACGGTGTCGGAGTGCTGGTTGGCCACGACGAGGGCACCGTCGATCAGGGCGAAGTGGCGCGGCCAGGTGCCGCCCGTCGACACCTCGTCCAGGGGCGACAGGCCTGCGGAGGTCACCGCGAACGTGGCGATGGTGTCGTTGCCGCGGTTGGCGACGTAGAGCCGCGTGCCGTCCGGGGAGATGAGCAGCTCGCTGGGGAAGTTGTCGCCCGCGGGCGGGACCAGCACGGACGGCTGGACGTCGAGGACGTCGAAGTCCGGGCTCAGGGTGGCGACGGCCGAGGAGAGCTCGTTGGCGACGAGGACCCGGCCGTCCGGGTGCAGCGCGAGGTGCCGCGGGCCGCTGCCCAGCGGGGTCGTGCTCGTGGCGCGCAAGCGTTCGAGGGTGCCGCCGGGCGTCAACCGGTAGTGGATGATCTCGTCCAGGCCGAGGTCGACCACGTGCACGGTGGCATCGCGGACCGTCACCTGGTGGGCATGCGGAGCGGATTGCCGGACCGGGTGGACGCTGTGGCCGGCGTGTTGCACCAGGTCGGTGCGGGACGCCAGGCGGCCGTCGGGGTCGAGGGCGAACACGGAGACGCTGCCGCCCTGGTAGTTGGCGGACAGGACGAACCTGTCGGTGACGGCCAGGTGGCACGGGGAGGCGCCGCCGGTCGGCAGCGAACCCATCGGGGTGCCGTCGGGCCGGAACGCGGCGACGTGGCCCTCGTCGAGCTCGGCGACCGTGTAGATCACACCGGTCGGGCCCGCGGCGAGGTAGGACGGCGAGGACGTGCGGATCGGTGGACCCGCGGGCTTGAAATCGTCGTCGAAGATCGAGATCTGGTCGGCGTACGAGCCGATGAGCACTGGCACCCCACCCACCCTAACGGTCCCCGATGGTAGGGCCAGCCCTACCACAAACAGCGGGGCTGCCCGGCTCGATGGATCGGCCCAAGGCCGAGACGCTGGACACATGACGATCCTGGCCGACCGCACGTCCGACTTCACGACGTTGTCCAAACACATCCGTGCGGCCGGTCTGCTCGACCGCAGGCCCGGGTACTACGCCATCCGCTTCACCCTGGTTGCGGCCCTGTACGTCGGCGGGTGGGCCGCCCTGGCGCTCACCGGATCGTCGTGGTGGGCGCTGCTGGTCGGGGCGGTCCTCGCGGTCGCGTACGCCCAGGTCGCACTGGTGGCGCACGACCTCGCACACAAGCAGGTGTTCCGTGGGCGGCGCGCCTCGGAGATCATCGGCATGCTGGTGGGCAACCTCGGCATCGGGATGAGCTACGGCTGGTGGATGAACAAGCACACCCGCCACCACGCCAACCCCAACCACGAGGAGCACGACCCGGACGTGGCGCCGGACATCCTGGTCTGGTCGACGCGGCAGGCGAGCGAGGCCAAGGGCGTGGCCCGGCTCATCGGCGGCTGGCAGGCGCTGCTGTTCTTCCCCCTGCTGCTGCTGGAGGGGTTCAACCTGCACGTGGCCAGCGCCCGGGCGATCGGCAAGATCAAGCGTTCCAAGCTCGAAGGCTTCCTGTTGTACGGGCACTTCGTGCTCTACCTGGTTGCCGTGTTCGCGCTGTTGTCGCCCGGCGTGGCGGTCGCGTTCATCGCCGTGCACCAGGGGCTCTTCGGCCTGTACCTGGGCATGACGTTCGCGCCGAACCACAAGGGCATGCCCACCCTCACCGGTGAGGACGAGCTGGACTACCTGCGCAAGCAGGTCCTGACCTCCCGCAACGTGCGCGGCGGGGTGTGGGTCGACGTGCTGCTGGGCGGCCTGAACTACCAGATCGAGCACCACCTGTTCCCCAACATGCCGACCCCGAACCTGCGCAAGGCCCAGCCGATCGTGGAGAAGTACTGCGCGGAGATCGGCGTCTCCTACCTGTCGGCGTCGTTCGTCGACTCCTACTCGCAGGCGCTGCGGCACCTGCACGCCGCGGGGGCACCGCTGCGCAAGTAGTGATGCTCCTGGTGACCCTCGCCTGCTGCCGCCTCTGGTGGGGCATGCGAAAAGGCCGGCCCCGCGAACGCGGGGCCGGCCTTTTCCAGAAACGTTCAGCGACCGCCGAGCAGCCCACCGACGAGCGGGAGGTTGCCGCCCGCGATACCGTTGAGCAGGGGAAGCCCGCCGACGACCGGCAGCGCCTCCTCCGTGGCGGAGTGCCGCGGGCGGTACCCCGTGGAGTGCTTCGGCGCGTAGGTCTTCTCGGTCACCAGTGGCAGCTGGCTCGCCGCCTGCGGCAGGGCGCCCGTGGTCGGCACGAAGCGGTTCGCGACCGCGGTGGTGCTGACGCCGGGGGTCGGGCCGACGCCGCCGATCACCGGGACGCCGGTGACCGAGTCGTTCTTCAGCACGTCGCTGCCGCCGAGCGGGAGGTCACCCACGATCGGCAGGCCACCGGCCGCCTCGGTGCCCTGGATCCGCTGCACCCGCTGGTTGCCCGAGCGCTGGCCCTTGGCGCCGACCGGGATGGCGAGGTCGTCGACCGGCTTGAGCGTGCCCTGCACGGGCAGGCCCTGGACCAGCCCACCGACCACCGGCAGCCCGCCGGCCGCGCCGCCGACGAGCGGCAGGCCGCCGCCGGCGCCGTTGCCCACGGGAAGGCCGGTGGCCTCGCCCCCCACGGCCGGGAACGCGGTGCGGGTGTCGGCGATCGACGTGCCCCGCAGCGTGTCGCCGGCGTCGACCGGCATGCCGACGGCGTCGATCGGCCTCCCGGCCATGCCCGGCAGGCCGAACTGCTGCAACGAGCCGACCAGCGGCAGCGCCGCGACGGAGTCCTCGGTCGGCAGGGCGTTGCGCGGCGCCGCCGAGATGTTGGAGACCTTGCTCGACGTGGTGCGGGGCAGGCCCAGCATCTCCGTCGGGATCATGTCCAGCACGTTGGGAAGCTGTCCGGAGCTGCCGGAAGGGCGTGACAGTTGGTTGCCCAGCTGCGTCGTGGTGGTGCGGCGACCCGCCTGCGAGCTGCTGGCCGCACTCGTGTCGATGCGCGAGCCGTGTGCCTCGAGCTGCAACGACTGGTTGTTGGGACCCCCGGCGGGCGAGAAGAGATCGTCCAGCTGGCCGGGTACCAGCGAGGCGTCATCGGCATGTGCGGCACCGGCACCGAGCAGCAACATGCCACCGGCCAAACCGACGGTACCGACCGCCCGGCGAAACCACGTGTTCATCCTCGTAAACCAATCTGGTCGACAAATCCGATCGTCAGTTCAACGACCAACCCGGACAAAGTGACGCGGCAGTTGTCGATCGGCGGGGACACCGGGCGTTGGTGATCATCGTTAGGATCGGGCCGTGGAGTCCGAATCATGGTTGATGCGTCGGCTCCGGAGTGGGCTTCCCCGCGCTCAGGCGATCACCCGTCCGTGGTCGCTCGGGCCCGCCGGAGATCCGAGCCGGCCGCCCCGGACGGCCGCCACGAAACAGATCGTCGTCTGGGGTGACGACCCCCTGGCGTATCGCCTGATCGAGGAGCTGATCAACCAGTACGGGGTGCACGTCACCGCGATCCTGCCCAGCGTCAACCGCCGGCACGGGCCCGAGATCGCCCGCCTGGTGCGCAACAGTGGCGGGCGGATCGTCGAGGCGGAGCACGCCGACGGGGACGCCTTCCAGCGGGCCGACCTCGCCGGCGCTGACGCGCTCGCGCTGGTCAAGCAGGACGACATCGGCAACCTCGACGCCGCGCTGCAGGCCCAGGAGATCAATCCCGGGCTACGGCTCGTCATCCGGATGTTCAACCTGCGCCTGGGCTACAGCCTCCGCCGTCACTTCGCCGACGCCCGGGTGCTGTCCGACGCGCAGATGGCGGCGCCCGCGTTCGTGTCGGAGGCGCTCGGTGAGGTCGCGCCGGTCCACGTCCGGGTCGCGCGCCGCACCCTCTTCGTCGCCCGCCGGTCCGAGGTGCGCGCCGAGGACGTGATCTGCGGTCTCGCGGTGACCGCCGAGGACTGCGAGCCCACGCTGCTGCCCGCCGACCAGGGCGCGGCCAACCTCGTGCTCGCCGTCGCGACCGGCGAGCGGGTCAGCACCGTCGTGCCCCGCGAGGACGGTCCGGACACCGGGCCGGTGCGCCGCCGGCACCGCCGCTGGCGCTGGCTGCGCAACCCGTTGCGGGCCTACCGGGGGCTCGTCGGCCGCCGGTTGTGGACCACAGCGATGATCATGCTTGGTCTGCTTGCCATCGGCACCGCCGTCATCGCGCACTACAAACAGATCTCCTGGTGGGACGCGGCCTACGTGACGCTGCTGTCCGAACTCGTCGGCGCCGGGCCCGACCTGCAGGCGCGCTGGCCCGAGAAGCTGGTCACGGTGCTGCTCAGCCTGGTCAGCATCGCGCTGATCCCCGTCATCACCGCCGCGGTCGTCGAGGCGGTCGTGAACGCGAAACTGGCGATCGCGCTCGGCCGGCTGCGTGAGCCGCTGTCGGACCACGTGGTGCTCGTCGGCCTCGGCAACGTCGGCACCCGGGTCATGCACGCGTTCGTCGACCTGGGCGTGCCGGTGGTCGTCATCGACCGCAACGAGAACGCCCGCGGCGCCCAGTCCGCCCGGGACCGCGGCGTGCCGTTCATCGTCGGCGACGCCAGCCGGATCGCCACGCTGCGGGCCGCGTCCGTCGACACCAGCCGGGCCCTCGTCGTGGTCTCCACCGACGACCAGGCCAACCTGGAGGCGGCCCTCGAAAGCCGCGAGCTCAAGCCGGACCTGCGGGTCGTGCTGCGGCTCTTCGACGGCGCCTTCGCCGACCGGGTGCAGCGGGCGTTCGGCATCACCGCGTCGCGCAGCGTCTCGTACCTCGCCGCACCGGCCTTCGCGGCCGCACTGCTGGAACGCGAGGTGATCGGCACGATCCCGGTCGACCGCCGGGTGCTGCTGCTGGCCGAGGTGCCGGTCGTCGCGGCGTCCGATCTCGACGGCGGCCTGATCGCCGCGGCGGAGGACGTCGGCGAGGTCCGGGTCCTCGCGGTCACCACCGACGGCGGGCGGCAGACCGTCTGGGGACCGCCGGCCAGCTACGTGCTGTGCGAAGGCGACCTGCTCATCGTGGTAGCGACCCGGCTGGGCCTGGGCAACCTTTTGGCTCAGACCGGCGGCACGGTCGACCCAACTCCCTGAGTTCCCGCCTCCTCACCCCGGGATCCGTCGTTGAATGGGGCGGATCGCCCGATTTACCCCTAACAGTCCGGGCGGTCCCTTCATGTGGACCGTCGGGAGGAATGCGCTCATGCGCCGTAGGGTTTTGCTGGTGACCGGGGTGTGCGCCGTCGTCGCACTCGCCGGGGCAGGTGTCGCAGCGGCGACGTCGTTCGTCCCCGCGCGCCCGCCGGCGACCGCGTTCGCGGCGCCCGCGCACGAGGAGCCCGCACCCGAGCCGTCCGGGGTCCTCGAGGCGATCACGGGCGGCGCCGTCGAACGCGCCTCGACGTTCCGCTACCCCGGCGCCGACTACGTGAAGGTGCACTTCTCCCGGCTCCAGCTCGACCCCGGCGACACGGTCAAGGTCGCCGACGCGACCGGCGCCGAGATCCACCGGTACAGCGGCGACCAGCTGCGTGACGCGGACAACTGGACGATGTCGGTCTCCGGCGAATCGGCCACGGTCACCGTCGAGCGGGCCGAGACCGACCCGCTGGGCATCCGCTCGAAGCTCGCCGGCCTCGGGGTCACCGTCGACCGGGTCGCCCGCGGCCAGACCCCCACGGAACGCGCCGACGCTGAGGCCAAACGCAAGGCAGCCGCGGCCGCCGCCCGGCACGAGGAGAGCATCTGCGGCCGCGACGAGAAGCAGGACGCCGTCTGTTACAAGTCGAGCGATCCGGTCGCGTACGCCAACGCCAGGCCCGTCGCCCGCATCCTCATCAACGGCGTCGAGCTGTGCACCGCCTGGCGCCTGGGCGTGAACAACCGCATGATGACCAACGCCCACTGCTTCACCAGCACCCGCGAGGCCCGCAACACCGAGGTCTGGTTCAACTACGAGTGCGCCCAGTGCGGCGGCGGCGCCACCCTGCGCCCGGTCAAGGTCATGGCCGACCAGGTCCTCTCCACCGACGACGTCCTCGACTACACCCTGTTCACGGTCCGCAACTTCGACGCGATCTCCCGCTTCGGCTACCTGCAGCTGGACGACCGCACCCCGGTCCGCGGCGAGGAGCTGTACATCCCGCAGCACCCCCGCGGCATGCCGACCGTCATCACCACCCACGACACCAGCGAGCGCAGCGGCAACTGCGCGGTCGCGAACCCCGCGTACGACGGCTACGACGTCGACACCGACATGTCGTACTACTGCGACACCGACGGCGGCTCCTCCGGCTCGCCCGTCATCTCCCGCCGTACCAACAAGGTCATCGCCCTGCACCACTTCGGCGGCTGCCCCAACTCCGGCGTCCGGATGGACCGCATCGCCGCGGACATCAGGAATCTTCTGTAGAGGTCTTGTGTTCAGGGCCGGGTCCGTTTCGCGGCGTCGGGTAGGTTTTCCGGCATGCGGAACGTGCGCCCGGCCCTGTGGTTCGATCTGGTGCTCCTGGCGCTCTTCGTCGCGATCACCGTCGCCCTCGCGCTGCGCACCCCGCTGCTGTCCGTCGACCTCGCCGTCCGCGACTTCGTCGACGCGCACCGCCCCACCTGGGCATACTGGACCGCCCGCGTCTTCAACTACCTCGGCCAGGGCGGCCAGGTCCTCACCCCGCTCGCGGTGCTGACCGCCGTGTTCGTCGGCTGGCGCACCCACTCCGTGCGCCCCGCGCTGCCGGTCATCGGCGGGACCGTCATCACGTACGTGACGATCGGCCCGCTGAAGGTGTGGACCGACCGCACCGCGGCCAGCGACGACGATGTCGTCCACCCCGAATACCTGTTCCACGTGCCGACCGGGATGTCGTACCCCTCGGGCCACGTGGTCAACGCGATCGTCTGGTATGGCGTGCTCGCCATCCTCCTCGGCGGCCTCCTGCCCCCCGGCCAGCTGCGCGTCATCCGCTACGGCGCCCCGGCCGTGGTGCTGTTCACCACGACGTACCTGAGCTTCCACTGGGTCACCGACGGTCTCGCCGCCATCTGCCTCGGCATCGTCCTGGACCGCATCCTGCAACGCGTCCCCTGGAACACCATCCCGCTCCCGTCCTGGTTCACGGCCCGCGGCTGGTCCGGCCCGATCGACACCGCGGAGTTTGCCAAGTCTACGAGTTTGCGGTAGCAGCAAACTCGCTGATCTGGCAAAATTGAGGGGTGCTGGCGGCGGACATCCGGGATCGGGCGCGGCGGCAGTTGGACGATCTGCTGCCGTCGTATCTCCGTCCCGCCGGCGACGACGTCTGGACCTTCCCGGGCGGTGGCCGGCTGCGGGTCGCGGTCCGCAGTGCTCTCACGCCGCGAGACGTCGACGGTCTCGACGACGATCCGGCGACCCTGGTGCTGGCCCCCTGGCTCAGCCCCCGGTCCCGCGAACTGCTCGACCGGCGTGGGTATTCATATGTCGACCTGACCGGCAACGTCTGCCTGCGCATCGAGCGCCCGCCGGTGTACGTGAAGCTGCAGGGCGCCGACCGGGACCCCGCACCCGCGGCCCGGCCGCCCGCCCGCCTCAACGGCCCGCGGGCCCGGCGACTCATCCGCTGGCTCGTGGACGTCGCACCGCCGTACCGGCTGACCGACCTGTCGCGGGCGAGTGGCCTGAGCAAGGGCTACGTGTCAACGCTGCTCGAAGCGATGGTCGACACCGCGCTGATCGAACGTGACCGTCGCGGCAGCGTCCGTGACGTGGACTGGCCTGCGCTGCTCGCCGCCGGTGCGGAGGGCTATCAGCTGCAGCGGAACAACGCCGTCGGCACCTACGTCGCCCCTGGTGGGCCGGGCGCGCTGTATCGGCGTCTCGCCGATCCTGATGCGCCGCGTGCCGTCGTGACCGGCTCGTTCGCGGCGGCGGCGGTCGCTCCGATCGCCGTGCCGGCGCAGCTTGTCGTCTATGCCCCGGACCCCGCGGCCATGCAGCGCTTCGGCCGCCTGCTACCGGCCGAGCGCGGAGCCGACGTCCTGATCCTGCAGGCCGAGGACGAGCTCTCGCAGCTGGCGGGCACTCGCACCCTCGACGGCATCGAGCACGTCGCGGTGAGTCAGCTGGTCATGGACTGCCTCGGCGGCAACGGACGTCTCCCCGAGGAGGCTGCGGCGCTCTTCGATTGGATGCGCGCCGATCCACCGGCGTGGCGGCGGCAACGGCTCCCGGCGCCATAGCTAGATTGTGGCCCTATGGCCATCGAATCCGCACCGTTGTACGTCGCTGCGCGCAGGGTCCTCCTGAACGCGCTGGATGCACTCGCCGAGCACGCCTCGGCGGTCGTCCTCGCCGGAGCGCAGGCTGTCTACGTGCGCACCGGCTTCGCCGAACTTGACGCCAGCATCGCACCGTTCACCTCCGACGCCGACCTCGCGCTGGACCCTCGAATCCTCGGGCCCGATCCGCGAATCGACGAGGCGATGGCCGCGGCAGGCTTCCGTCTCACCGCGGAGCCAGGCATCTGGACGGCGCGGACCCTGGTGGGCGACGAAGCTGTCGAGATACCCGTGGACCTGCTGGTGCCGGCATCGCTGGCCGGCTCAGGGCGGCGAGCCGCCAGGCTGTCCGGGCACGGCCGGAACGCGGCCCGGCGGACGCCAGGACTGGAGGCAGGCGTGGTGGACCGTAGCGTCCTGCGGATCGCCAGCCTCGAGCCGGATGTCGATCAACGCGTCCGGGCGGTGCCGGTCGTCGGCGTGCCCGCGCTCTTCGTCGCCAAGGCCCACAAGATTTCCGAGCGGCTCGTGGACGCACAGCACGGCCGGCCGGGTCGGCTGCAGCCGAAGGACGCCAGTGACGCGATCCGGCTGATGCAGGCGATCTCGCCGGACGAGGTCGGCCGCAGGCTCGCGGCGATCGCCGGTGACCCCGATGGCCGGCCCGAGTGTCCGGGAAGGGGTTCAGCACCTGCGCCGGCTGTTCGGCGGCCGCAGGTCGCCCGGTGTCGAGCTGGCTGTGACCGCCCTTGCCGGGGCGATCCCGGAGCGTTCGATCCGAGAGCTCGCCGTTTCGTACGTGACGGTGCTGGTCGAGACCTACGAGAGCCAGGTGCCGGAGCGCATCACCCGGGTGACGTGAAGGGACTCGTCAAGCAGGACGAGGTCGGCGCGCAGGCCGGGGCGCAGGGTGCCGAGCTCGTCGCCGAGGCCGATCGCGGCGGCGGGGGTGGTCGAGGCCATCCGGGCGGCGTCCACGAGGGACAGGCCGGCGCCGGCCGCGCGGCGGAAGGCGGCGTCCATGGTGAGGGTGCTGCCGGCGATCGAGCCGTCGCGGGTCAGGCGGGCCACGCCCTCGGCGACGGCGACGCCCTGGCCGCCGAGGTCGTACTCGCCGTCGGGCATGCCGGCGGCGGCCATCGCGTCGGTGATGAGGGCGGCGCGGGCCGGGCCGGTGACGGAGACCGCGAAGGCGAGGGTGCCGTCGTGCAGGTGCACGCCGTCCGCGACGAACTCGCAGGTGACCGGGGCGGCGCCGAGCAGGGCGAAGACGGGGCCGGGCTGGCGGTGGTGCGGCGGGCGCATGCCGTTGAAGACGTGGGTGCCGACCGTCGCGCCGGCGTCGACGCCCGCGAGGGTCTCCTCCCAGGTGGCGTCGGTGTGGCCGATGGCGGCCACGACGCCGCGGGAGACGAGCAGCTTGATCGCGTCGAGCGCACCGGGGAGCTCCGGGGCGACGGTGACCATGCGCACGGCGCCGTCGCCGGCGTCGATGAGGGCGGTGAGCTCGTCGAGGGACGGGTGGCGCAGGAACGCGGGGTTCTGCGCGCCGCAGCGGGCCTGCGACAGGTACGGGCCCTCGAAGTGCACGCCGGCCAGCACCCCCTCGGTGACCAGTGGCGCGAAGGCCTTCGTGGCCGACAGCATCAGGTCCGGGGGCGAGGTGACGAGACTCGCCAGCAGCGTGGTCGTGCCGTGTCGGAGGTGGTACGCGGCCGCGGTGCGGGCGGCTTCCGGATCGCCGGTCGTGAAGGTGGCGCCACCGCCGCCGTGGACGTGGATGTCGACGAACCCGGGCACGACGGTGGACCGGTCGGCACCCGGCTCGGCCGGGCCGACCTCGGCGATGCGGTCGCCCTCGATCCGCACGAAGCCGTCCTCGATCACGCGGTCGCCCGCGATCACCCGTACGCCGGACACCACCGTCATCGCGTTCCTCCTGTGCTGTCTGTGCTGTTGCTGTGCAGGCTGTCCAGTGCGAGCAGGGCGGCGCCGAGGCAGCCGGCCTCGTCGCCGAGCGCGGCGCGGGTGATGGTCGGCTCGCGGTGGAACGTCACGCGGGCGTGGACCCCTGCCCGCAGCGGGGCGAGCAATGCCTCGCCGGCCTCGGCGAGCCCGCCGCCGATGACGATGACCGCCGGGTCGAACAGCGCGATGCCGGTCATCAGGCCGTCGGCGAGGGCGTCGACCGTCTCCTGCCACACGGCGACCGCTGTTTCGTCGCCGAGCGCGGCGAGCCGGGCGACCTCTTCGGCGGTGGCGGGGCGGCCGGCCTGCTCGCCGTAGCGGCGGCCGACCGCCGACGCGGAGGCGATCGACTCGAGGCAGCCGCGCTGGCCGCAGCCGCACATCGGTCCGTCGGGGCGCACCACGATGTGGCCGATCTCGCCCGCGGCACCGTGCGCGCCGGTGTAGACCTGCCCGTTGACCACGTTGGCCGCGGCGATGCCGGTGCCGACGGGAATGAACAGCACATACGGGTGGTCCCGGCCGGCGCCCAGCCGTGCCTCGGCGAGCCCGCCGGCGCGCACGTCGTGGCCCAGCGCGGCGGGCAGGCCGAGGCGCTCCTCCAGCAGGGCCTTGAGCGGCACGTCACGGAAGCCGACGTTCGCGGCCCAGACGGCGATCCCGTTGCGCTCGTCGATCACGCCGGGGACGACCAGGCCGGCGGCTCGCGGCTCGAGGCCCTTCGCGCGCGCGGTGGTGGCGAGGCCTTCGGCGATGTCCAGGATCGTCGCGATCACCGCCTCGGGTCCGCGCTCCCGGCCGGTGGCGTGCCGCTCGGCGTGCAGCACCGTCGTGTCGCCTTCGGCGCCGACCAGCGCACACTTGATCCCGGTGCCCCCGACATCGAGGGCGATCACGGTCTGCGTCATGTGTAGCTCGTCCTCGCGCTGATCGATAGGGCATGAATCCGGGCGGGTTCGCGCATCATTGCGCACGATCGGGCAGGCTGGCAACCGTACCCCTCGGGTTAGTTCGAGCAGTTGCCTTTGCGTTTACCCGTAGTTTCGCGCATTATTGTGCACACATCTCGCACCGTACGCGCAGGGGAGGGGCCAGTGGACCGCTATGCGCGCTGGAACGCGCTCCTCGAGATCCTCACCGACAGTGGGCGGATCAGCGTCGAGGACGCGGCCGAGCGCCTCGACGTCTCGCAGGCGACGATCCGCCGCGACTTCGACCAGCTCGCGCAGCAGCAGATGATCACCCGCACCCGCGGCGGTGCGGTCGCCAACGGCGTCTCCTATGACCTGCCGCTGCGATACAAGACGGCCAAGCACGCCCCCGAGAAGCAGCGTATCGGCGCCGCGGCGGCCGCGCTGGTCTCCCCGGGCATGGTCGTCGCCCTCAACGGCGGCACGACGACCACCGAGGTCGCCCGCGCCCTGGCCGTGCGCCCGGAGCTGACCGGCGGGGTCGACGACGCCCAGCTCACCGTGGTCACCAACGCGCTCAACATCGCCAACGAACTGCTCGTGCGCTCCCGCATGAAGATCGTGGTGACCGGCGGTGTGGTCCGCCCGCAGTCCTTCGAGCTCGTCGGCCCGCTCGGCGGCAACATCCTGCGCGACGTCACCCTGGACATCGCCCTGCTCGGCGTCGACGCGCTGGACGTCACCCTCGGCGCAGCCGCCCACCACGAGGGCGAGGCGGCGATGAACAGCCTCATGGTCGCCCGGGCCCGCCGGGTCGTCATCATCGCCGACAGCTCCAAGCTCGGCGGTCACGCGTTCGCCCGCATCTGCCCGATCGACCGCATCGACACGCTGGTCACGGACTTCAACGCCACCGCCGAGACCCTGGCCGCCTTCACCGCCGCCGGCGTCAAGATCGTGACGGCGTAGCCCTCCGCGGGTGCGGGCGATCACCGTGGTGCGCCGGTAGGCTGGGCGGACCCCTTCCGGCCTTTCGGCCCCCCGGACCGCAGCCTTGGAGCGACGATGAAGCGCGACGATCTCGCCGCCGCTCGTGTCCCGACGCAGCCGTCCCCGCCGCCGGCCCAGGACCCCGACGACTTCGTCGACACCGACCTGGCCGCGGACCCGGGAGACGCGGACCCGGGCGACGCGGACCTAGGCGACGGCGAGGCGCCGGACGTCGCGGCGGCCGAGGAGCCGCCGGACCTGGACGACCGGAGCAAGCGGATCCTGGACTTCGAGCGGCAGTGGTGGCGCCAGGCGGGCGCCAAGGAGCAGGCCGTCCGGGACACGTTCAACCTGTCCGCCACCCGCTACTACCAGCTGCTCAACGCCTTGCTGGACGACCCCCTCGCACTGGCACACGACCCGGTCGTCGTCCAGCGCCTGCGCCGCCTGCGCGCCTCCAGGTCCCGCCGCCGCTAGCGACGGCGGGTTCCCGTGATCCGGAAGAGGCTGTGCACTCCTGGGTGCACAAGGTCTTCCGGATCATGAGGAACGGCGGTCAGCGGGACTGTTGCTGCTCGGCGTAGGCGGCGAGCCAGGCGACCTGGGTCGGGTCCAGGGAGGGGCGGACGCGTTCGCGGGCGAGGGCCACGTGGGCGGCGGTGACCTCGGTGGCCTCCAGGGACTCGCGCATCGCGGCCAGGGCCGATTCGCGGATCAGGGCCGTGCAGTCCGCGGCCGAGAAGCGGTCCAGGCTCGCCGCCAGGGCCTTCAGGTCGACGTCGGCGGCGAGGGGGACGGACTTCGACGCGGCGCGGAGGATCTCGGCGCGGGCGTCGGCGTCCGGCGGCGGGACGAAGACGAGGCGTTCGAGCCGGCCGGGGCGCAGCAGCGCCGGGTCGACCAGGTCGGGGCGGTTGGTGGCGCCGATGACGACGACGTTGCGCAGGGACTCGACGCCGTCGAGCTCGGTCAGCAGGGCGGCCACGACCCGGTCGGTGGTGCCGCCGTCGGTGGACTGGCCGCGGGTCGGGGCGAGGGCGTCGACCTCGTCGAGGAAGACGAGGGTGGGTGCCGCCTCGCGGGCGCGGCGGAACAGTTCGCGGACGGCGCGCTCGCTCTCGCCGACCCACTTCGACAGCAGCTCGGCGCCCTTGACCGACAGGACGTTGGCCTTGCCGGTGCCGGCGATCGCCTTGACCAGGAAGGTCTTGCCGCAGCCCGGCGGGCCGTAGAGCAGGACGCCACGCGGCGGCTCGACGCCGAGGCGGGAGAAGGCGTCCGGGTAGGACAGCGGCCACAGGACGGACTCGGTGAGGGTCTGCTTCACCTCGACCATGTCGCCGACGTCGTCGAGGGTCACCTTGGCCAGCTCCAGGGAGGACTCGGCCATCGAGGTGGGACGCACGACCTCCAGCGCGGCTTCGAAGTCGGCCATCAGCACGCGGGGTGGCTCGGCCTCGCGGCGGTGGCGCAGCGCTGCCCGCACCCCGGCCTCGCGGGACAACGCGGCCAGGTCCGCGGCGACGAACCCGGGGGTGCGGGCGGCGACCTCGTCGAGCTGGACGCCGTCGTCGAGGGGCATGCCGCGGGTCAGGACGGTGAGCTGTTCGCGGCGCCTGGCGGCGTCGGGGAGCGGGACCGCGATCTCGTGCGCCAGCAGGCCGGGGGAGTGCAGGGCGGGGTCGACGGACTCGGGGCGGCTGCTGGTGCACACGACGGCCGCGCCGTCGCGGACGAGCTCGCCGATCAGCTGGCGGAACACGGTCGACAGGGGGCCGGGCTGGTCCCGCGGGGCGAGGGCCTCGACGTCGGCGACCAGCAGGATCGCCGGGCCGGGTGCGCGCACCTCGCCGGCGGCCTTGCGCAGCCGGGCGGCGGCGTCGTTGTTGGTGAGCGCCGCGAGCTCCGGCGCCCACAGCGGCACGACCCGGGCCTGCACGCTGGTGGCGACGACGTGGACGAGGTCGGACTTGCCGGAGCCGGCCGGGCCGGTCACCAGGACCCCCAGCGACACCGTGGTGCCGAGCTTCGCCAGGACGTCGCCGTGGTGGAAGCCGAGGTCGAGCAGCTCGATCAGCTGCTCCGCCTGCGCGCGCAGCCCGGGCAGGTCGTCCAGCGACGGCGCGCTCTCCTCGCCGGCGGGCGCGGTGATCACGCTGCCCGGCGTGTGCGTGGCGGGCCCGTGCTGCCAGCCGGCCGCCGTGATCACACTGCCCGGGGCGTGGGTGGCGTGCCCGTGCTGCCAGCCGACCGCGGTGTCCATGGTGACCAGCGCACCCGGGTCGGGGTCGGCGGCCACGACCGTGAGCAGGGCGCTGGTCCAGGCGTATCCGACGGTGTTGGACAGGCTGCGCCGGGCCGCCTCGAAGACGCCGGGGTCCAGCGAGGTCAGCGACACGTCCTGCGGCAGCAGCGACACGTTGTCGCCGATGGTGACGACCTTGCCGAGCAGCGCCAGCCGCAGCATCTCCGGGGACACGACCGCGGCGATCTGCGCCGGTCCGGCCAGGGTCACCGTCGCCGCCGCCCGCAGCGGTGCCGCGGACACCGTCACCTGGCCGCCGTCGCGCAGGCCCAGGTTGCCCAGCAGCAGGTCATCGGCATACAGCAGGGCGCGGCTGGCGGTGGCCTCGGCGACCGCGGCGATCCCGGCCGACCCGCGCCGGCCGGTGAGCAGGATCGGGTCCCCGGCGCGCAGCCCCAGCGCGGTGAGCACCTCGGGGTGGAGCCGGACCACGCCCCGGCGGGCGTCCAGCGCGGCCGGGCGCAGACTTGCGGTGAGCGTCAAGGTCGCGGACACGAAACCGAGCGTATAACTCGGCAGCTTGCCGCGACCGCTTGCTGAGAGGGTGCTGAGGAATTCGTCAGGCAGCAACATCGGTTGCGTACGTTTGGCCGATGCGTCTCTTACCGCGTCTCAACCGGCGCAGGGTCATCGCCGGGTCGGTGGTCACCCTGCTGCTGGTCGGCCTGGTCGGCTGGGCGGTCATCCCCTCGCCCGCCACGTTCCGCACCGAGGAGCAGCGCATCACCGTGCGCACCGGCCCGGACGACGCGACCGAGGTGACCCTCGACACAACGCTGTACCTGCCCAAGAAGAGCGGCCGGAAACCAGCGATCCTGCTCGCGCACGGCTTCGGCGGCACCAAGCAGAGCGTGAAGTCCGACGCCGAGGACTTCGCCGATCTCGGGTACGCGGTGCTCACCTGGACCGCGCAGGGCTTCGGCCGCTCCACCGGCGAGATCCACGTCGACAGCCCCGACTGGGAGGTCAAGGACGCGGCCCGGCTGCTCGACTGGCTCGCCGCCCGTCCGGACATCCAGACCGACGCGGCCGGCGACCCGCGCGTCGCCGCGGTCGGCGGCTCCTACGGCGGCGCGCTGGCCCTCCTGCTCGCCGCGCAGGACAAACGGGTCGACGCGATCGTCCCCATGATCACGTGGAACGACCTGTCCCGCGTCTTCCTGCCCGAGTCCACCGGCCAGGGCCCCGCCGCCGGGGTGTTCAAGAAGCAGTGGGCCGGCCTGTTCTTCGGCTCCGGCAGCGCGACGACCGACCTGCTCAACGCCGCGCCGCAGCGGACATCTACCGGCGACGCCCAGTGTGGACGGTTCGCCCGGGACATCTGCAACGCCTACCTCGACATCGCCACCACCGGCAAGGCCGACGAGGACGCGATCGCCCTGCTGCGGCGGTCCAGCCCGGCGCCGGTCCTGGACCGGATCAAGGCACCGACGCTGCTCATCCAGGGGCAGGTCGACACGCTGTTCCCGCTGAGCGAGGGCGACGCCAACGCCCGTGGCATCGCCGCCGCCGGCACGCCGGTGCGGGTCGCCTGGTTCACCGGCGGCCACGACGGCGGCACCGGCCCGCAGTCCGAGGTCGACCGGCTGCGGTACCTGACGGCGCAGTGGCTCGACCACTACGTCAAGGGCAACGGCAAGGCGCCGGAGAACAGCTTCACCTACTCGCGGGTGTCCGGCCTCAACGCCCAGGGGCGCGGGCTCATCACGGCGGCCTCGTCGCTGGACACGTACCCGGGCGTCGCCGGCACGTCCACCGCCAGTGTGGCGCTCACCGGCGGGCCGCAGGACATCGCCAACCCGCCCAACGGCAACCCGGCGGCGATCTCCTCGCTGCCGATCGCCAACATCGCGAGCCTGCTCGGCACCGGCGTCTCCGCCGAGATCGACGGGCAGCACGCCGACTACACCTCCGAGCCGCTGCCCGCGACGCTGGACGTGGCGGGCGCCCCGACCGTCCGCATCCGGGCCGCGTCGCCGACCGGTGAGGCGGTGCTCTTCGTCAAGCTCTACGACGTGCCCGCGAAGGGCGCCCCGTCGATCCCGGACGGGCTGATCGCGCCGGTGCGGCTGACCGGGCTGCCCACGAGCATCGCGGACGCGCGGCCGGTCACCGTGACCCTGCCCGCCGTCGTGCACCGGTTCGAGGCGGGCAGCCGGGTGCGGATCACGATCGCCTCGGCCGACACCGCCTACTCCTCGCCGGTGGACCCGGTCGTCTACCAGGTCGCCGCCGACGGGGCGCTGACGCTGCCGAACGTCGCCGGCACGCCGCTCGCCAACCCGGACGTCATCTGGCGGTATGTCCTCGCCGGGCTCGTCGCGCTCATCGCGATCGGGCTCACCGTCACGATCCTGATCGCCCGGGCCCGGGGCCGGCGCATCGAACGCCGCGTCGACGCCGACCTCGCCGACACGCCCCTCGTCGTGCGGGGGCTGCGCAAGACGTACGGGGATTTCGTCGCCGTCGCGAAGGTCGACTTCACCGTCCAGCGCGGCCAGGTCGTCGGCCTCCTCGGACCCAACGGCGCCGGCAAGACGACGTCGCTGCGGGTCCTGATGGGGCTGACCCGGCCGACCCAGGGCGAGATCCTCGTCTTCGGCCACCAGCTCCTGCCAGGCGCGCCGGTGCTGTCCAGGGTCGGCGCGCTGGTCGAGGGGCCGGGCTTCCTGCCACACCTGACCGGTCTGCAGAACCTGCACCTGTACTGGGCCGCGACCGGCCGTCCCACCGGGGACGCCCACTTCGACGAGGCGTTCGAGATCGCGGGCCTCGGCACGGCGGTGAACCGGCGGGTGAAGACCTACAGCCACGGCATGCGCCAGCGCCTGGCCATCGCGCAGGCCATGCTCGGCCTGCCGGAACTGCTCGTCCTCGACGAACCCACCGACGGCCTCGACCCGCCGCAGATCGCCGAGATGCGCAAGGTGCTGCGCCGCTACGCGACCGGCGGCCGGGCCGTCCTGGTCTCCAGCCACCTCCTCGCCGAGGTCGAGCAGACGTGCACCGACGTCGTGGTCATGCACCGGGGTGAGGTCGTCGCGGCCGGCAAGGTCGACGACATCGTCGGCGACTCCCCGACCGTCCAGCTCGACGTGTCCGATGTGGACGCCGCCGAGAAGGTCCTCGAGGAGCTCGAAGGGGTCCGCTCGGTCGCCTGGTCCGGCGGCAGCGGCCTGGTCGTCGACATCGACGGCGTGCCCAGGTCCGAGGTCGTCGCCGCGCTCGTGCGGGCCGGCGTCGGGATCGACCGGGTGACACCGCGGCGGCGGCTCGAAGACGCGTTCCTGTCGCTGGTCGGCGGCGACACCAAGGCCAGCGGGGAGCGGTCATGACAACGTCCGTAGATGTCGTCGGCGGGGCGCCGGGTTACAAGCCGGGCGCGACCCTCTCGCTGTGGACGGAGATCCGCCGCCAGGCGGCCCGCCGCCGCACGCAGATGGCACTGGCCTTCATGGTCCTGCTGCCGCTGATCATTCTGGTCGCCTTCCAGCTCGACAACGGCGGCGACGACGAGGGCGGCAACGGCGGCGAGTTCTCCCGCCTCGCCGACCTCGCCACCGCCGGCGGCGCCAACTTCACCCTCTTCACCCTCCTGGTCTCCTCGGGCTTCCTGCTGGTGGTCGTCATCGCACTCTTCTGCGGTGACACGGTGGCCAGCGAGGCGTCCTGGGGCAGCCTGCGGTACCTGCTGGCGATGCCCGTCCCGCGGGCCCGGCTGCTCGGCGTCAAGGTGACCGCCGCGCTGCTCTACTGCCTGCTCGCGATGCTGATCCTGGTCGGGACCGCCATGCTCGCCGGGACGCTGCGATACGGCTGGGCGCCGCTCAACGCCCCCATCGGCGGTGAGATCGCGGCCGGCACCAGCGTCGTGCGGTTGCTGGAGATCGTCGGCTACCTGTGCGTGTCGCTGCTGGTGGTCGCCTCGCTCGCGTTCCTGCTGTCCGTGTCGACGGACGCCCCGCTCGGCGCGGTCGGCGGCGCGGTGCTGCTGCAGATCCTGTCCAACATCCTCGACCAGATCACCGCGCTCGGCACGATCCGCAACTTCCTGCCGACCCACTACGGCGACGCGTGGCTCGGCCTGCTCTCCACCCCGCTGCAGACCGACGACATCGTCAAGGGCTGCATCGCCTCCCTCGCGTACGCGACGGTCTTCTTCTCCCTGGCGTGGTGGCGGTTCCTGCGAAAAGACGTGGTCAGCTGAACCGGTTTCACGTACTGACCGGTAGGGTGCCGGTCCATGCGAACCTCGGCGCTTCGTGGCGCGTGGCTGCTCGTGCTCGGCCTCGCCGTGCTGTCCGGCACCCTCTACTACGACCAGTCCAACATCGCCGGTTGGACCAGGTACGAGGCCTCGTCCAACATGATGAACGGCCCGGCCGAGGCGCTCACCGCGCAGATCTTCACCCTGATCGGCGCGTTCGCCGCCGCCGCGGTCGCGTCCCTGGTGTTGGTCTGTGCCCTGCTGTTCGCCACCGGCAGGAGGCTCGGCCACTGGGCGCTGCGGCTGACCGCGGTGCTGGCGTTCGTGCTGATCGCCCTGGTCGCGGCGGTGGTCACGGTCGGGTCGCTCACCGGTGAGCCGCCGACCGCGGTGATCGACACGCCGGTGTGGCTGCTGCTCGCGGAGTGGGCCGCCGTCGCGGTCGCGCTGCTGGGCGCCGGCATCACCACCGCGACGCTGTGGCAGTTCACCCCCGAGGCTTCCGCGACCGCCTGGCGCTGACCCCGCCGTGCGCGTAGCTGCGGCCGTAGGTCGCGTCGGGTGCGCGTAGCGGACGGCCGGGCCGCGGAGGCGGCCGGTCGTGGTCACGACCGCAGGTCGTGTCCGCGCAACTGTCCGCGGAGGTGGCAGGGAAGGCCGTCCAGGCCTGACCGGTGGCTGACGGGAGCGACGGTCGTGCCCACGGCGGACCGGAGCAGGAAAGGTCAGGACGGGCGGTAGCCGGGGACCGTGAGCATCGGCGGGCGGTCCGGGTGGGCGATGGTGTGATCTGCCGGGGTGACGGTGACGTCGTGGCGCTCGAACTGGGTGAGCGTCGGCCACGAGGACCGGCCCGGGAAGACGCGCGTGTGGATGGTGTGCAGGATCGTCGCGGCCATCCGGCCGAGCGCCGCGGTGTCCTGGTGGCCGTGGGTGCGCTGACCGAGGTCGACCTGGGCGACCGCGTCGAGGCCGGCGCTGCGGAACGTGTCGATGAGCAGTCCCGTCTCGACGCCGTAGCCGGCCGCGAACGGCAGGGACTCCAGCAGGGTGCGCCGGGCCGCGTATTCGCCGGCCAGGGGCTGCACGACGCCGGCCAGCTCGGGGAAGTAGGCGTTGAGCAGGGGGCGGGCGGCGAGCTCGGTGACCCGGCCGCCGCCGGCCGCGGAGACGTCGAGCAGCGGGCGGTCGTAGAAGGCCTTCACCATCAGGGTGGCGGGGTCCTCCAGCAGCGGCCCGAGCAGGCCGGTGACGAAGTGCGGGCGGAAGTCGGTGAGGTCGGCGTCGACGTAGACGAGGATGTCGCCGGTGGCCACGGCGAGGGCCTTCCACAGCACCTCGCCCTTGCCGGGGCGGGAGCCGGTCGCGGGGAGGATGTCGTCGCGGTGGTGGACGGCGGCGCCGGCCCGGGCGGCGACCTCGGCGGTGCGGTCGACGGAGCCGGAGTCGACCACGATCACCTCGTCGACCAGGGGGATGAGGGTGCGCACGCCGGCGACGATCTCGGCGACGGTCGGCTCCTCGTCCAGCGCGGGCAGCACGACGCTGACCCGGGTGTCGCCCTTGCGCCTCTGGAGGTCGGCGATGGGCCAGTCACGCCAGGTCGAGGTGCGCTTGGCGAACCAGGCCGCCGCGTCGGGATGCATGAGTGAAACCGTAGTCAGGTCCATCTCGTGAGATGACTCATACAACCGCGGCCGTGTCGGCCCTTACAATCGGAAACACGCACGTCACAACTGAATACCTCATCCAGAGGGGCAGAGGGATACGGCCCGATGAAGCCCCGGCAACCCCTGCGACGCGTCTCGACGTTGAGGCCGGTCGCGGTAGGTGCCAAATCCGTCCCGGTGCGCAAGGCCATGCACCTGGGGAAGATGAGAGGAAGGCCTCCATGACCTCGACGCTCAGCGTCTTCACCGACTCCCCCGCCCGCCACCTGGTGTGCCGTGGCTGTGGCGCCCAGTTCCCGCTCGCTGCGCAGCACGCCTGTTACGAGTGTTTCGGTCCCCTCGAGGTGGGCTATGACGCCGAGGCGCTCGCCCGGGTGACCCGGGAGCAGATCGAGGCGGGCCCGCAGAACATCTGGCGCTATGCGCCGCTGCTGCCCGTCGGCACCGACCCCGCCAGCCGCGTCACCCTCGACCCGGGGCTGACCCCGCTGGTCAAGGCTGATCTGCTGGCCAAGGAGCTCGGCATCACCGGGCAGCTGTGGGTGAAGGACGACTCGGCCAACCCGACCCACTCGTTCAAGGACCGGGTCGTCTCGGTGGCGTTGACCGCGGCGAAGGCGCTGGGCTTCACCCGCTATTCGTGCGCCTCCACCGGCAACCTGGCCAACTCGGTCGCCGCGCACGCGGCGCGGGCCGGGGTGCCGTCGACCGTGTTCATCCCGGCCGACCTGGAGCCCGGCAAGGTCGTCATGAGCGCCGTCTACGGTGGCGACGTCGTGGCGATCGAGGGGTCCTACGACGACGTCAACCGGCTGTGCTCGGAGCTGACGGAGACCGACGAGTTCGAGGACACCGCGTTCGTCAACGTCAACGTCCGGCCGTTCTACGCCGAGGGGTCCAAGACCCTGGGCTATGAGGTCGCCGAGCAGCTCGGCTGGCGGATCCCGGCGCAGGTGGTCATCCCGATGGCCAGCGGCGAGCTGCTCACCAAGATCGACAAGGCGTTCAGCGAGCTGGTCGAGATCGGCCTGGTGCCCGACACGGAGTGGGCCGTGTTCGGCGCACAGTCCGCGGGCTGCAACCCGATCGCGGTGGCGCTGCACAAGGGCACCGACGAGATCGTCCCGGTCAAGCCGACGGGCATCGCCAAGTCGCTCAACATCGGCGACCCGGCCGCGGGGGTCTACGCGCTGGAGTCGGTGCGGCGCACCGGCGGCTGGATGGAATACGTGGACGACGAGGAGATCCGCGCCGGCATCGAACTGCTCGCCCGCACCACCGGCGTCTTCGCCGAGACCGCCGGCGGGGTCACCGCCGCGGTGCTGAAGAAGCTGGTCGAGTCCGGCAAGCTCGACCCGGCGAAGGAGACGGTCATCTTCAACACCGGCGACGGGCTGAAGACCCTCGACGCGGTCGCCGGCACGGTCGGTCCGTCGCACCGGGTGAAGCCGTCCCTGAAGTCCGTGCGCGAGGCTGGGCTTTTGAGCTGATGGCTGATTTTTTCGCGCAACCGGCCGGCATCGGTAACGCTCGGTGTCGGTCCGGCTGCGTTTGAGAGAGCGCTTCCACGCTCGGACGAGGGCGGACTCAGCCGATTGACGGACCTGACCGCGACGGATAGTGATTGCGGTCGAGCCGAGCGTTTCGAAGCCACCCTGTGAGGGACTTGACGACCTCAGGACCGCGCGCCAGGATGCTCGATGCGGGAGGACGTGTCGCCGCGAGGCCCGGACCCTGGTCCAGGCCCGCGACCACAGCACCGGAGGTGCTGGCGAGCGTCCTCTCGACCAATTTCCGGGCCGGCATATATCTGTTGTCGGGCCGCGCGCCGGTGGGCCACGCTGGCGGCATGACCCAGGACCTGCGCATCGTAGAGCTGGACGTCGATGACCCGACGGCAGTCGAAGCGGCCTTCACCGTCGGCAACGAGGCGATCCTCGCGGACCTGCCGGACCTCCCGCCGAACTGTCGCGCGGAGCACGAGGTGCGGGTCCGCCTGCCGATGCCGGGCGCCGAGCGGCACATCTTCCTGGCCTGGCGCGGCGATGAGCCCGTCGGGCTGGTCCAGGCCGACCTGCCGGTCTACGACAATCTCGGCAAGTCGTTCCTCGACATCCTGGTCCTCAAGGAGCATCGCCGGCAGGGTGTCGGGCGCGCGCTCTACCGGCACGCCGTCGACTTCGGCCTGGCCAGGGGCCGCACCTCGGTGATGGGCTTCAGCGTGATCACCGACCTGGGCGGCGCGCCGATCGGCTCGTCCGCGCCGTTCGCCGCGGCGACGGGTCTGGAGAACAAGCTCATCGACGTCCGCCGCCGGCTCGACCTGTCGACCGCAGACGATGCCGAGCTGGACCGTCTCCTCGCCGGGAGCTGGCCGAAGGCGGCCGGCTACTCCACGGTCCAGTGGGGCAACCGGCCACCCGAGGAGCTGCTCGAGGACCTGGCCCTGCTGGACAGCTCGTTCCTGGACGAGGCGCCGAAGGGTGATCTCGACTTCGAGGCGGAGAAGGTCGACGTCGATCGCCTGCGCCGCACGTACGAGACGCGGGCGCACTACGGTGCCCGCGCGTACGAGACCGGTGTCATCCACGACGCGTCCGGCAGGCTCGTCGCCTGGAGCGCGCTGCGGGTCGCGAAGTCCGTCGACTGGCACGCGTGGCAGCTCGTCACGCTGGTCGACCCCGCGCACCGCGGGCACCGGCTCGGCATGATCAGCAAGGTGGTGAACCTGCGGACGATGCGCGCGCAGGAGCCGGCGGTGCGGATCGTCGACACCTTCAACGCCGAGGTCAACACGCACATGATCGCGATCAACGAGGCGATGGGGTTCCGCGCCATGGACCGCTGGGCGAACTGGCAGGCCTCAGTCGCGTGAGCGGTCCTCGTACATGGCCAGGAAGATCGAGTAGGGCCGGCCGTGGGTGCGGTCGCGTTGGGCGTACTCGTCGAGCAGCGTCTCGAAGCGGTCCTGCAGCTCCTGCCATTCCTCCGGGGTGAGCCGCAGGCCGAGGCGCGCGAAGTTGACCGCGTCGACCTGGTTGCCCAGCAGCGCGAGCTCCTGCTCGAACGCGTCGAGCATGGCCCGGTTGGTGTTCGCCTCCTGGTCGCCGAGGCTGAGGTTCCACGACTTGGTCGTCGACAGGTAGGGCACCTCGCGGACGCCGCGCGGCCCGCGGCGCTCCTCCTGTGGCACCAGGAACCCCGTCGCGACCAGCGTCCGGACGTGGTGCAGCACGGTGGCCGGGTTGGCGTCGAGGCGCCCGGCGATCTCCTTGTTGGTGAGCGCCCGGTCCAGGCAGAGCCGGATGATGCGCAGGCGGACACCGGAGGCGAGTGCCTTGGCCTCCGCGTCGGTAGCTGGTCGCTGCATCGTTCGATTCTACCGATTGACTTTTCCCAATCGGTCATTGACAGTGGGCTGGTGAGACTCGGACTGCTCCGCGATCGCGACTTCCGGTTGCTGTTCACCGCCGACACCATCAGCCAGGTCGGCACGCAGGTGACGCTGCTGGCGCTGCCGTTGGTCGCGGTGATCACGCTGGACGCCACCGCCCTGGAGGTCGGGGTCCTCGCCGCTTGTGAGACCGCCGCCTTCCTGCTGGTCGGCCTGCCCGCCGGCGCACTGGTCGACCGGCTCCGCCGCCGCGGGACGATGATCATGGCCGATGTGCTGCGGGCCGTCCTGCTCGCGTCCGTGCCACTGGCCTGGTGGATGGACCAGCTCCACATGCCGCAGCTGTACGTGGTGGGCCTGCTCTGTGGCGTGTGCACGGTCTTCTTCGACGTCGCGTATCAGAGCTACCTGCCGTTCCTGGTCGGCAAGGAACACCTGGTCGAGGGCAACGCGCGGCTCGAACTGGTCCGCTCCACCTCGCAGATCGGCGGCCCGACCGTCGCCGGCGGCCTGATCAAGCTGCTCGGCGGCCCGCTCGCGATCGCCGCCGACGCGGCCAGCTACCTCGTCTCCGCGCTGGCCCTGTGGCGGATCCGCAGGATCGAGGAGCGCCCGGTCCGCAAGGCCGACGCGCACCTCGGCCGCGAGATCATGGAGGGCCTGAAGTTCGTCCTGAGCAACCGCCTGCTGCGGGCGATTGCGATGTGCACGAGCACCGGCAACTTCTTCGGATCGATCATCAACGCGATGCTCATCATCTATCTGGCCCGCAACCTCGCCCTGTCGCCGGCGGTCATCGGCCTGTGGTTCAGCGTCACGGGCCTGGGCGCGCTCGCCGGCGCGTTCCTGGTGAACCCGTTCGTGCGCTGGTTCGGCCAGGGGCCGGCAATGTGGATCTCGATGCTCGGCGCCGGGCTCGGCCTGCTGCTCGTGCCGCTCGCGCAGGCCGACTGGCGGCTGTGGCTGGCCGCGTCCGGATATGTCGTGTTCGGGATCGGGGTCGTCGTCTACAACGTGACCCAGGTCAGCTTCCGGCAGGGCATCACCCCTGACGACCTGCTCGGCCGGATGAACGCCACGATGCGGTTCATCGTCTGGGGCACCATGCCGATCGGCGGGCTCGTCGGCGGCGCGCTCGGCCACTGGCTCGGGGTTCCCGAGACGCTGTGGATCGGTTGCGCCGGATCACTGCTATCCGTATTGCCCCTCGTTCTGTCACCCTTGCGGAAGCTCCGCGAGTTGACGTCCGCACCCTCCGCGGGCACGGAGGTGGTGCGGAAGTAGGCCGATCTTGCGGTTGTGACGGGTTGCGTGGTTCCAGTCGCGGCTTCCGGTCACAACCGCAAGATCGGCGCTTCCCGAATGGCAGGATGGCGACATGGAGAACCCACACCCCATGTTCACCACCCACACCGACACCCTCGAGCGGGCGCTGACCGCGATCGCCGAGCGTGCGTACTGGTCGGCGTACCCGGAGTCGCCCAGCCCCCGCGTCTACGGCGAGCACGCCGCGGCCGACGGTGAGGCAGCCTTCCGCGCGTACCTCGGCGCCGACTTCCCGCTCAAGGACCAGCCGTCGATCACGGACTGGGTCGCGACCGAGTCCTCGCCCTTCGGCATCCCGCTCGACGTGCGGTATCCGCACCTCGACGTCGACGGCCTGCTCGCCGCCGCCGCTGCGGGCCTGCCCGCCTGGCGCGACGCCGGACCACAGACCCGCGCCGGCGTCTGCGTGGAGATCCTCGCCCGGCTGCACTCGAGGGCGTTCGAGCTGGCCAACGCCGTCCACGCGACCACCGGCCAGGCGTTCGTCATGGCGTTCCAGGCCGGTGCCCCGCACGCCTTCGACCGGGCGCTCGAGGCGATCGCCTACGCCTACCGCGAGATGATCCGCACCCCGGCGACCGCCACCTGGGAGAAGCCGGCCGGCAAGGGCGAGCCGCTGCGGATGAGCAAGACCTTCCACATCGTGCCCCGCGGCGTCGCCCTGGTGATCGGCTGCAACACGTTCCCGACCTGGAACTCGTTCCCCGGCCTGTTCGCGTCCCTCGCCACCGGCAACCCCGTCGTGGTCAAGCCGCACCCGGGTGCGGTGCTGCCGCTCGCGATCACCGTCAGGATCGCCCGCGAGGTGCTGGCCGACGCCGGCTTCGACCCCAACCTGGTGCTCCTCGCGCCCGAGGCGCCGGGGGAGGGCCTCGCCAAGACCCTCGCGCTGCGCCCCGAGGTGCGCATCATCGACTTCACCGGCTCGACCGAGTTCGGCGACTGGCTGGAGGACAACGCCCGCCAGGCCGTCGTGTACACCGAGAAGGCCGGCGTCAACACGATCGTCGTCGACTCGACCGGCGATTTCGCCGGGATGTGCCGCAACATCGGCTTCTCGCTGCTGCTGTATTCCGGCCAGATGTGCACGACGCCACAGAACGTCCTGGTGCCCTCGGGCGGCATCGACACCGAGGACGGTCATCGCTCGTTCGACGACGTCGCCGCCGGGATCACCGCCGCGGTCGCCGCACTGACCCGCGACCCGGCCAAGGGTGTGGAGCTTTCCGGCGCCATCGTCAATGAAGGCGTCCTGCACCGGTTGGAGAAAGCCCGCACGGTCGGCACCGTGCTGTTGGAATCGTCAGACGTTACGCATCCGGCATATCAAGACGCGACCGTCCGCACGCCTCTCATCGTGCGACTCGACGCGGCTGCCGAGGCAACCTACGGCACTGAGTGGTTCGGTCCTATTTCGTTCGTTGTCGCAACCGATTCGACCGCCGGCAGTTTGCGGATCTTCGCCGACACGGTCGGCAAGAAGGGCGCATTGACGGCTTCGGTGTATTCGACGTCAACCGATGTGCTGGACGCGATGGAAGAGGCCGCCCTCCAGGCCGGCGTTCATCTGTCAGTCAACCTTACCGGCGGCGTCTTCGTGAACCAGTCGGCCGCGTTTTCCGACTTCCACGCCAGCGGCGCTAATCCCGCCGCCAATGCCGCGCTCACTGACGGTGCCTACGTGGCCAGTCGCTTCCGCGTGGTGCAGTCGCGCAGGCACGCCTAGTCGGGGCCCTGCCGGCGCGCGGCCGCGGCCCGGTCCCGGGCTTAGTCGGGGCTTAGTCGACTGGCGATGTCTGCGCCGGCAGGAAACCGTCAAGAAGGCGACTCGAAAAGGTCCCATCGGGAACCTTTTGCGTGCGCATGATTCGTGACCTTGCTGTCCGATTTGGGGCTGTCGGGCCTCGGGTTATCTCGTGTACCGTCCGTTTCGGTCGTCGATCCTCGCGCCGGTGCCACCCCAAGGCCCGGCGTGCCCGGCCGAGGACCTCAAGGCTGGTCCCCACAGCCAGCCGGATTGAGCAAGAGGGACCGAAGTAGAGGAAGTGCACCGTGGCACAGGGCACCGTGAAGTGGTTCAACAGCGAAAAGGGCTATGGCTTCATCGCGGTCGACGGGGGACAGGACGTCTTCGTCCACTTCTCCGCGATTGAGATGGATGGCTACAAATCGCTGGAAGACGGACAGCGCGTCGAGTTCGAGATCGCGCAGGGCCAGAAGGGCCCGCAGGCGGAGAAGGTCCGTCATCTCGCCTGAGACATCGTCTGGATCCACCCCGCCGGGGCACCGTTCTCATTTCTGAGAAACGGTGCCCTGCGTCTATTCCGGCATTGTTCGTGCCATTCATGCCTGGTTTGTAGCTGTTTAGGGCGCTTCGACCACCCGGGCCGTCACCTCGGGTTTGCTTGCACTCGCACGGTCAGAGTGCTAAACAGGAGTTGGCACTCGCGTCAGGTGAGTGCCAACGGTCGGGGCGGTGCAGCGCCTGGGCGCGCGAGCGTCGAGGAGCTGGTCGTCGCGGGCTCATCCGGCCCGACCACCGGGGATCCCACTGGGTCCTTGAAGGTGCGAAAGCAGGCGGTGAGCCGCCGGCCCCACGTGGGTCGAGGCGTAACCGGAGTGTCCAGGAGGACAACGCCGAATGGCCAAGATTATCGCGTTCGACGAGGAAGCGCGCCGCGGCCTCGAGCGGGGCATGAACACCCTCGCCGACGCCGTCAAGGTGACGCTGGGCCCCAAGGGCCGCAACGTCGTCCTCGAGAAGAAGTGGGGCGCGCCCACCATCACCAACGATGGTGTGAGCATCGCCAAGGAGATCGAGCTCGAGGACCCCTACGAGAAGATCGGCGCCGAGCTGGTCAAGGAGGTCGCGAAGAAGACGGACGACGTCGCCGGTGACGGCACGACGACCGCGACCGTCCTCGCCCAGGCGCTGGTTCGTGAAGGTCTGCGCAACGTCGCCGCGGGTGCGAACCCGATGGCGCTGAAGCGCGGCATCGAGGCCGCCGTCGCGTCTGTCGCGTCGGAGCTGGCCAACCTTGCCAAGGACGTCGAGACCAAGGAGCAGATCGCTTCCACGGCCTCGATCTCCGCCGGTGACTCCACGGTCGGCGAGATCATCGCCGAGGCGATGGACAAGGTCGGCAAGGAAGGCGTCATCACGGTCGAGGAGAGCAACACCTTCGGGCTCGAGCTGGAGCTCACCGAGGGCATGCGCTTCGACAAGGGCTACATCTCGCCGTACTTCGTGACCGACACCGAGCGGATGGAGACGGTCCTCGACGACCCCTACATCCTCATCGTCGAGTCGAAGATCTCCGCGGTGAAGGACCTCCTCCCGGTGCTGGAGAAGGTCATGCAGTCCGGCAAGCCCCTCGCGATCATCTCCGAGGACGTCGAGGGCGAGGCCCTCGCGACTCTGATCGTGAACAAGATCCGTGGCACGTTCAAGTCCGTCGCCGTCAAGGCCCCGGGCTTCGGTGACCGCCGCAAGGCGATGCTCACTGACATCGCGATCCTGACCGGTGGCCAGGTCATCTCCGAGACCGTCGGTCTCAAGCTGGAGAACGCGACCGTCGACCTGCTGGGCAAGGCCCGCAAGGTCGTCATCACCAAGGACGAGACCACGATCGTTGAGGGCTCCGGCGACGCCGACGGCATCAACGGCCGGGTGGCGCAGATCCGGGCCGAGATCGAGAAGTCGGACTCGGACTACGACCGGGAGAAGCTGCAGGAGCGGCTGGCGAAGCTCGCCGGCGGCGTCGCGGTCATCAAGGTCGGCGCGGCCACCGAGGTCGAGCTCAAGGAGCGCAAGCACCGCATCGAGGACGCCGTTCGCAACGCGAAGGCGGCCGTCGAAGAGGGCATCGTCCCCGGCGGTGGCGTCGCGCTCGTGCAGGCCGGCAAGTCGGCGTTCGACAAGCTGGACCTCGTCGGCGACGAGGCCACCGGCGCGAACATCGTCAAGGTCGCCCTTGACGCGCCGCTGCGCCAGATCGCCGTCAACGCCGGCCTCGAAGGCGGCGTCGTGGTGGAGAAGGTCCGCAACCTCGAAGCCGGCTGGGGCCTCAACGCCGCCACCGGCGACTACGTGAACCTCCTGGCCGAGGGCATCATCGACCCGGCCAAGGTCACCCGCTCGGCCCTGCAGAACGCCGCCTCCATCGCGGCGCTCTTCCTCACCACCGAGGCAGTGGTCGCGGACAAGCCGGAGAAGACCCCGGCGCCGGCGGGTGCGCCCGGCGGCGGCGACATGGACTTCTGAGTCCAGGTTTCTCGTCGAGAAGGGCAGGCCCGGTCGGGTCTGCCCTTCTTGCTGTCTCTTGCTGTCCATGGGGTGTCCGCGTCTTGTCATCCGCAGGTGTCGCGCAGGACTCGCAGGGTGTTGTCCCAGCCGAGTCGTCGCAGGTCCGGGTCGGACCAGCCGCGGGCGCGCAACTCGTCGAACAGCACCGGATACGCCGAGACGTCCGCCAGGCCGTCGGGCAGCACCTCCGTGCCGTCGAAGTCACCGCCGATGCCGACCGCCTCGACGCCCGCGACGTCGCGGACGTGCTCCACGTGATCGGCGACGTCCCGCACACTCGACGGCGGGCACGGGTTGGCGGCGATCCACTCCCGCTGGAGGCGCTCGAACTCCGGTGAGCCGTACTCGGCCGGGATGGCGTCCTCCACCCGGTACAACTCGTCGCCCCACCGCCGGCAGGCCTCGTTGAGGAAGAACGGCACGAACGTCACCATCACCACCCCGCCGGTGTCGCGGACGCGGGCCAGGACGTCGTCGGGGACGTTGCGCGGATGGTCGCACAGCGCCCGGGCGGAGGAGTGCGAGAAGAACGCCGGCGCGGTGGAGACGTCCAGCGCCGCGTGCATCGTGCTCGTCGCGACGTGGGACAGGTCGGCCATCATGCCGAGCCGGTTGAGCTCGCGGACCACCTCCACGCCGAACGCCGACAGCCCGCCGACCCCGGGTGCGTCGGTGGCGCTGTCGGCCCAGTTCGTGTTCCTGCCGTGGGTGAGGGTGAGGTACCGCACGCCCAGCCGGTGCAGGCTGCGCAGCACGCCGAGCGAGTCGTCCAGGCAGTGCCCGCCCTCGGCGCCCAGCAGCGACGCGATCCGTCCACCGGCGGCGATCCGTTCGACCTCGTCGGCGTTCGTCGCGATCGCCAGGTCCTCGGGGTGCGCCTCGACCAGCCGCCGGACCAGGTCGACCTGCTCCAGCACCTTGACGGTCGCGGCGGACTCGGGGCCGCCGCACGGGACGTACACCGACCAGAACTGCGCCCGCACGCCGCCCTTTCTGAGCCGGGGGATGTCGGTGTGCAGGCCCGTGGCGCTCATCTCGGCCGGCAGCCCTTGCATCCGCAGGCGCCAGGCCAGGTCGTTGTGGCCGTCGATGACGGGTATCGCACCGCTCATCCCAACGACTCTAAGGGTGAAATGCCGATTTTGCCCGCATCACGTGAAGGGTCCTCATATGGTGGGAGCGGCCTACACGAGGGGGAAGCCATGGGTAAGTCAAAGAAGAACAGCAACTTCGACAGCCGCGGCATGCACCGCAGCGAGGACGACCTCGGCTACATGGACCCGGACCGCTCCGACGACATGACCATCACTCCGGACACGGACATCGCGGGCCAGTCGGCGGCGACCGCGAGCACGGCCACGATGCAGGCGAAGAAGCTTCAGCAGGAGCAGACCAGCCTGCAGGACAAGCGCGCCAACCAGCCCGACCGCTGAGTTTGTGGCTGCTGCTGGTCCGGTCGATCTGCTTGGTCGTTCGGCTGTTGAGACGGCATCGGCCGCCCGTGGCACGACGGGGGATCACGGGGCGCCGATGCGACGTGTGCGGGGCAGGACTGTGGCGAACCCATGGCCTGCCCTTCATGCGTTCCTACAGCTGTTTCGTGTAGATCCAGAAGATCCGTTCGAGTCGCGCGCCGACCGTCTTGGCGTAGAACGCGACCGGCCCCGCCCAGCCGATCTGCGCCGTGCTGTGCCCGTCGGCCCGCTGGTCCGCGAGGCAGCGCCGCAGCAGCACGCGGCCGACCCCGAGCCCCTCCGCCGCCGGGGCGGTGCCCATCGGGCCGAACCAGCTGGGGCGGTTGGCGCCGTACGCCGCGAACCCCAGGATCTCACCGTCCCGCACCGCCACCCAGCAGCCGGCGCCGTCCCGATCCAGTGACTGCGCGACCTCCCAGGCCCAGC